>NZ_JAULSQ010000012.1:0-185104 GCF_032452295.1 Paenibacillus sp. ClWae2A | reverse complement strand
GGCTGGGGGTGGAAGTGCAGCAATGCATGGAGCTGACCAGTACTAATCGGTCGAGGGCTTATCCAATAGCAAGTTCTAAATCGCATGTTTCGTTTCGAATCTAGTTTTCAGGGAGCAATCCTTGATGATGTTGAAGATTGTTATTTGGAGAGATACCCAAGTGGCTATAAGGGGACCCTCTGCTAAGGGGTTAGACTGCGTAAGCGGTGCGAGGGTTCGAATCCCTCTCTCTCCGCCATCTTTACCTAAAGATGGACAAGCAATCAAGACACAATTAATATGGCGGTGTAGCTCAGCTGGCTAGAGCGTACGGTTCATACCCGTAAGGTCGGGGGTTCGATCCCCTCCGCCGCTACCATATTACCCAGGAGGCTTAGCTCAGCTGGGAGAGCATCTGCCTTACAAGCAGAGGGTCGGGGGTTCGATCCCCTCAGCCTCCACCATATACGCCGGTGTAGCTCAACTGGTAGAGCAACTGACTTGTAATCAGTAGGTTGGGGGTTCAAGTCCTCTCGCCGGCACCATTAATGCCTGGAACCGTGGTGTAGTTGGCCTAACATGCCTGCCTGTCACGCAGGAGATCGCGGGTTCGAATCCCGTCGGTTCCGCCATTAATCCTAAAAATTAAATATGGCTCGGTAGCTCAGTCGGTAGAGCAGAGGACTGAAAATCCTCGTGTCGGCGGTTCGATTCCGTCCCGAGCCACCTTTAATCCCTGGAGGATTAGCGAAGTGGCCAAACGCATCAGACTGTAAATCTGCTCCCTTACGGGTTCGGTGGTTCGAATCCATCATCCTCCACCAGTTTTATGAGTCATTAGCTCAGTTGGTAGAGCACCTGACTTTTAATCAGGGTGTCGAAGGTTCGAGCCCTTCATGACTCATCTTTAAGAAAAGAGTGATTAATCATTAATTTGATTAGTCGCTCTTTTTTGTTATGTGATTTTAGCTCAATATGGATATTTATTAATGCTGGGCAAGATATGATAAACTAATATAAAACAAGCAGAGTGGTGACGTTCATTATATGAAGCTCATACCTGATTTAAAACAGCAAATTGAAGTCATTATAGGCACAACTTTGGACGAATATGAAATTACAATAGAAGAATGGACGCAGTCCGTTGCGAATCTGACAGGTCATCATGAGAATTCAGATACCTTTGGTGATGAAGGTGAGAGTCAGGAATTATCATCTGAACAATCTACATCTCCAAGTTCATCCGATGTGATCAGTTTGAATACGGGAGAGCGTATATTTTTTAAGGTACGGATGAATGAGAAGGAAGAAACCGTAGTGTGTTGGGGATGCGCTGCAAGATCTATCACTGTGGAGAGACGGAGATTTATTGAGCTATTGATCCGTTCTAACATGGGACTACCCGATGAGACACAGCCTGTTGTATATGAGAATGATAGGGAGCAGTGTTTGACTGAATTGGGTCTCTGGCTTAAAGGGCAGATCGAACAACCAACCAAGCAGAAATCTGAAGAGGTTCCTGATCGCTTTGTGGTGCCTGCAGGATTGAATGCTGAGAAGATTCTCTTCTTGCTGCAAGGGGATACACCGGATGCACATCGTTTGCGGTCCAAGGAACTCAACAAGTTGCTTGAGAGTTACTTTGGCGGGGAGATTGTCTTGATCCCTTTGGGTGAGCAAGAGTGGATTTTCATGGGTGATAAAGAAATTGTTACAGAAGAAGCTGAGGAAGATACAACAGAAGCCAAAAAGGATTCACTGAACGCTTTTTGTCTGGGGTTGCATGAATTGGTTGCCAGTGAGTGGGCTGGGGTGTTCCATCTGTCTGCATCTCTGCCATGCATTCCTGCGCAACAACTAGTATCGGTCACAACTCTTCTTAAAGAAAGTGTTCACTTGGGGAGAGCATTCCATGTTACGCAGCATATTCATCTCCCATGGGATCTGCATCTGGAACGGTTGGTAGCGAGTATTCCAGATGATCAACGGATACGTTTTATACAGGAAACAGGCAAAGGCACGTTAATCTTCAATGACAGTGAGACGCTTGCTACGCTGGAGACCTTTTTTAGCCTGGACTGTAATGTAAGCGAGACAGCCAAACGACTTTTCATTCATCGTAATACGTTGGTTTACCGTCTGGACAAGATCAAACAGGAGATTGGTTACGATGTAAGGCACTTCGAAAGTGCTGTTCTAGTGCAGTTTTTACTGCTTATGTACAAAGTGACGAAAAAGCATTGATATTTTTGTGCAGTTTGCGAATAGTCAAACCTCACGTAGATAGGGTATTATAAAAATACAAATTGTATTCGATTACAAAATGATCTCTGAGGAGGCAACAATCATGGCTGGAGTACGTTTAGAGCATATTTTCAAAAAATACCCGGGTTCTGATAAAGCAACTGTAGTTGACATTAACCTGGACATTAAAGATAAAGAATTTCTGGTACTGGTAGGTCCGTCCGGTTGTGGTAAATCAACAACACTGCGTATGATCGCAGGCCTTGAGGAAATTTCTGAAGGTAAACTCTATATCGGTGACCGTGTCGTTAATGATGTTGCACCTAAAGACCGCGATATCGCGATGGTATTCCAATCCTATGCCTTGTATCCGCATATGAGCGTATATCAAAACATGGCGTTTGGTTTGAAATTGCGTAAGGTTAAAAAAGATGAGATCGACAAACGTGTACGTGAAGCAGCTAAAATCTTGGATATCGAGCATTTGCTTGAGCGTAAACCTAAGGCATTGTCCGGTGGTCAACGTCAACGTGTCGCTTTGGGACGTGCGATTGTCCGTGATCCACAAGTGTTCTTGATGGATGAGCCTCTCTCCAACTTGGATGCCAAACTGCGTGGTCAAATGCGTGCAGAGATCACTAAACTTGCGAAACGTTTGGAAACAACTGTTATCTACGTAACGCATGACCAGATCGAAGCGATGACGATGGGTGATCGGATCGTTGTTATGAAGGATGGTATCATCCAACAAGCAGCTTCTCCGGAAGAGTTGTATAATCTGCCGGCTAACCTGTTCGTAGCTGGTTTCATCGGTTCCCCGACAATGAACTTTATCTCGGGTAAACTCGCTGAGCAAGGTACTAGCATGCATTTCATAGCTCCTGGTGTGGATGTTGAAATCCCGCAAGGTAAAGCACAAGTACTGAAATCTAGAGGATACATTGGCAAAGAAGTGATTCTGGGTGTTCGTCCAGAAGACATTCACGAAGAGCCAGTATTCCTGGAAGCATCCCCGAATTCTGTATTCTCTACACACGTAGATGTTACAGAGAACCTGGGTCACGAAATGCTCCTCTACTTGAGCGGTGTTGGTAATGATACAACGATTGCACGTGTAGACGGACGTTCTAACACTCGTGATGGTTCCACAGTTAAAATGGCCATCGACATGAACAAAGTTCATATCTTTGACAAAGAGACTGAAGTGAACGTACTTCTTCAAGACAAATAATACTGGGATTCCTCGGTGACGATGGAACCTGACAGTTAACGCAATTATACATTGTAATGAGAGCCCCTTCCGTTATTGCTGGAAGGGGCTTTTTTAAGATTATTGGATTTATAAGTTTTCAGCGGGGCTGAAAGATTCAATAATCGCCAGAAAAACAACTGCTAAACTACGAATGTAGTATCCTAGAAGATGCTTAGATCAGAAGCCTTTTCTTACTAATGGCTGTCGGAGGCTGCGATTGCATTCATCCCGGAATTCATTTAAGATTATTTGAAGGTCTGTCTTCATATATTTGAGAGGATCGACTGTTGGAAGGGTATGCATTCCGTACCCCATGTTGTGAATGCGCTAATAATGGAAATAACTGATACACGATCTGATGTACATAGAGGGACAGCTAATGCTGAAAGGAAGAGACAAATGGCGAAAAAAGTGAAAGTATCTGAACTGGTGCAGCAATTTCAGTTGGAGGTTGTTTCTGGATCTCACGGATTGAAAAGAGTCATTACGGTGGATGATCTGAACCGTCCTGGTCTGGAGATGGCCGGTTATTTTGAATACCATCCACAAGAACGGGTGCAGCTACTTGGAAGAACGGAGTTAGCCTTTTTTGCAATGTTACCCGAGCAAGAGCGGCGTGATCGTATGCAACGTCTTTGTACGGAAGAGACGCCTTGTATCGTTGTCACACGTGGACTTGAAGTACCGCAAGAGCTGATTGATATCAGTGAAGAACGGGACCTGGCTGTATTGCGCAGTAATATGGCAACAACGATTCTGTCCAGCCGGATTACCGGATTTTTGGAGGGCAAATTAGCACCTACTGCAACGATTCATGGTGTACTTTGTGATGTCTATGGTGTAGGTATGCTGATCACAGGTAGTAGCGGTATTGGTAAGAGTGAAACAGCACTTGAACTGGTTAAACGTGGACACCGACTGATTGCCGATGATGCGGTAGAGATCCGCCAGACGTCTGATTTTCAGCTGCACGGCACAGCACCTGAATTGATCCGCCACTTGCTCGAAATTCGAGGTGTCGGTATTATCAACGTCATGACATTGTTCGGAGCTGGTGCGGTTCGAAATAACAAACGGATTACGTTGGTTGTACGTCTGGAAGCATGGCAGCAGGATAAACAATACGATCGTCTGGGTCTGGATGAAGAGACTACACGTATCATTGATACGGATGTGCCTCTCGTTACAATCCCTGTTCGTCCGGGACGGAACTTGGCGGTTATTATTGAAGTAGCAGGCATGAACTATCGTCTGAAACAGATGGGTCTTAATGCTGCACTGCAATTCACGAACAAGCTGACAGCAACCATCTCGGAAGATATGGAAGACATGGATTAAGAAATATTTTATACAAGAAAATGAAGATAAATGGTTGACATGTACTGCTTCTCTTAAGGCGCAGGGTATGCCAACCATTCGTCATGCGTGCGATTGATCGAATAAATAGGAGTGTGAATGAATGGATACATTATTACTGTTGAACCCGATTGCGTTCTCTATTGGAGCGTTAAAGGTTCACTGGTACGGGCTTATTCTTGGTGCCGCGGCACTTATAGGACTCCTGCTCGTGATCCGGGAGGGCAAACGATACAATATTCCACAGGAAGTGTTCATGGACATGGTCCTGCTGGGTGTGCCATCTGCCATTATTGGTGCCCGCATCTACTACGTAGCATTTAAATGGGAAGATTATAAGGATAATTTCTGGGATGTCTTTAAAATATGGAATGGCGGTATTGCCATCTATGGTGCCCTTATTGGTGCAATCATCTGTGCAGTTATTTTCTTCCGTCGTAAAGGGTATAACTTCTGGCGTATGGCCGATATCTGTGCGCCTGGACTGATCGTTGGACAGATGATCGGACGCTGGGGGAACTTTGTGAATCAGGAAGCCTACGGCGGTCCTGTGGAAGAATCATTTTTGAGAGACAAGCTTCATCTGCCGGACTTTATTGTAAATCAAATGAACGTAGAGGGCATATTCCACCATCCTGCATTTTTGTATGAATCGATGTGGAGTCTCGTTGGCCTGGTCTTGCTGTTGGTTCTGCGTCGTCAGAAGTTTCTGCGTTCAGGTGAACTGTTCATGTCTTATTTCATCTGGTACTCTATCGGTCGTTTCTTCATTGAAGCTCTACGTACGGACAGTCTGGGCTTCCAGGCTCCGCAGTGGGTTGCTTCACTAGTGAACGGGTTGTGGTCTCCAATGACTGCAATGGGCTTTGAACAAGGATATCTTGATCCTGCTTACGGTAACGTAAGAATCTCACAACTACTCGCGATTGGCATCATTATTGTTGCTGTTGTATTCATTGTGGTGAGAAGAGTGACAGGTAAAGCAGATGTTCGTTATAGTGATCCGATTGTATCGTCCAAAGTTACCTCAGATGATATGGAGCATACGGGAACAGTTGCTGGCAAAGAGAATAAGTTAACACCTCCAGCCAAAGATGAATCCAAGCAAGTTGATGATAAAAAGGAGTAATGCAACATGATTGACACGGTATTGTTTGATCTGGACGGAACGATTATTGATACCAATGAGTTGATTATCAGCTCATTCCAGCATGTCATGGGGGGATGGGAGCATTCAGCTCCATGGACACGGGAACAGATCATTCCACATATGGGTGGCACACTGGAGCAGCAAATGCGCACCTTTTCTGGCCAGGAGGAAGTCTCCGAGTACGTGAAGGGTTACCGTGCTTATAATGATATCCATCATGAAGCGATGGTTAGACCTTTTCCACATGTTATTGAGGTAGTAGAGGCGCTGCATCAGGCTGGCATTGTTATGGGTGTGGTCACAACCAAGATTCGTCCATCTACATTAAAGGTGCTGGAGCGTTTTGACCTACTGAAATATATGAAGACAATTGTAACAGTGACCGATGTGACGAATCCGAAGCCGCACGCTGAACCTGTACTGAAAGCCATGACGGAATTGGGTGCAGATCCTGCCAAAACGTTAATGGTGGGTGACAGTCCGGTGGATATCCAATCGGCTCAAAATGCGGGCGCTCTTTCGGCGGGGGTTGCATGGTCTCTTAAAGGGGAAACAATTCTGAACGGATATGGACCCGATCATATGTTGCACGACATGAGAGATTTGTTGAAACTCATCCGTATTGAAACGGGACGTTCATGAGAAAAGTAACCCGCTATCCGGTAGAGGACCAGAATGCACTTTGGCATATCTACAAGACAGTGAGTCCGTGGAAGGGCGTTCGTAATTTTATCTGGATCCAATTGTCACGCTACTGTCCGATCCTATCGGTGAAAAATTGGATTTACCGCCGAATGCTCGGTATGAAGGTGGGAAAACACACGGCCTTTGGCCTGATGGTGATGGTGGATGTGTTTTTTCCGGAGAAAATAACGGTCGGCGAAAACTCGGTCATCGGTTACAACACAACGATTCTCGCTCATGAGTATCTCATTAAGGAGTACAGGCTCGGTGAGGTGATTATCGGGGAAAATGTACTGATTGGTGCTAACACAACGATTCTGCCCGGGGTAACTATAGGAGATGGAGCCGTTGTGGCTGCTGGAGCAGTCGTACATAAGGATGTTGCACCAGGAGCTTTTGTTGGAGGTAATCCACTGCGTGATTTATCCCGTGCGGCAGCTTCTACGGAAGAAACTGTCTTTAACACGGATGATTCTTCTCAGGGTAGTGTGCATTGAGTCAATAAAGTAATGAATGAAGATGGGTTGAAGTAAAAAGCTGCTTATGGCAGCTTTTTTCGTATATAAATACCGATTGGTGAGCGTAACGGTGTGTATATAAAACGATATATCGTTCCAAGGTCAATCAAGCTTTGGTATTGTTGACGGTAGTGCGGATTTCATGTTATCATATCCCATATCCTTTAGTTTGTTAGCACTTTACCATGTGAAAGTATTCTTGGAGAAATTAAACGTGATAAAGGTTGAACTAAACCAATAGTTGAAGGCTTTTGCAGCAATACGGTGATTCAAGGTTACAAGATAGCATGGGGATTTACACTACATAAATCCTGTTGAAATAGAACGAGCACCACTCTTAAATTACTGACTCGGGGTGAATAATACCAATGTCCAAACCAAAAGGATTTGAAAAACCGACCGGATTTCGCGACTATACACCACATGTAGTATCCAAGTTGCGGATGATTGAGCGGAATGTACTGGAATGTATGGAACGCTGGGGTTACCGCCAGATCATCACACCAACGATTGAATACTACGACACGGTAGGTGTAGCAAGCTCTACATCAGATCGCAAATTATTTAAATTGCTAAACAGCCGGGGAACTACACTGGTACTCAGATCGGATCTAACGGCTCCGATTGCACGCGTAGTTTCATCCATGCTCAAAGATGAGCAGTTACCGCTGCGTCTGTCCTATCATGCGAACGTATTCCGTTCTATTGAAGAGGAAGCTGGACGTGAGGCTGAATTTTTCCAGACGGGCGTGGAGCTGGTTGGAGATGACTCACCTGAGGCGGATGCAGAAGTTGTTGCGCTTGCGATTGCCTCTTTGCAGGCAGCGGGTGTGTCTTCTTTTAAAATAGCGATGGGCCATATGGGATTCCTGAACGGATTACTGGAGGAAGTGATCCCAGGCCAGACAGCGGAGCAGGAGCAATTGAAGGAAGGGCTGCTCGGACGTGATTATGTGGGCTATCGTCAGTCCATTGAAGCATTGAATCTGGAGCCTAAGTTGAAAGAACAGCTAGAAGCGATCCTGCGTCTGCGCGGTGGTAAGGAAGTATGCACACATGCGGTAGAGCTAAGTTCAAGCGCTGAAGCAGCACAGTCGATTGCACATCTATGTGCCGTATTTGAAGTGTTGGAAGCGTACGGTGTATCCGAGCATGTACTGATTGATCTGACGATGATCGGTGATTTCTCCTATTATACGGGCATGACGTTTGAAGGATATGCAGCAGAACTGGGATCTCCGGTATGTAGTGGCGGACGGTATGATAATCTCTTACAACAGTTTGGGCGCTCGTTGCCAGCTACAGGGTTTGCACTGAAAACGAACCGGATTATTGATGGCGTTCATGGCATTGTCATTGAAGAGAAAAAAACGATACTTATCCAATATAGCCCGAAACGTCGGGCCGAGGCACTAACAGAAGCGGCAAGATTACGCAGTATGGGACTAAATGTAGTCACACTCCTCCTTCCTGAAGACGGGGCTGGGGCAAGTGCTGTATCTGCTGGAGCAACAACCGTTCAGGCTGAGCAGGTTATTACTTATGGATCTGAAGAAGAAGGAGGACGCTGAGATGTCGGATATTCTGAAGGTGGCCATGCCGAAGGGCCGAATCTATAAAAAAGCCTCCAAATTGTTTCGTGAAGCGGGGCTGGATATTCCAGAAGACGTAGACGATACACGCAGATTGGTCATTGAAGTGCCGGAAGCGGGAATGGAATTCATTATGGCGAAGCCCGTAGATGTTCCAACGTATGTGGAGTACGGTGTTGCCGATATCGGAATTGTTGGTAAAGACGTGCTGCTGGAGGAAGATCGGGACGTGTACGAACTGTTAAACCTGGGAATCGCCCAGTGCCGTATGTCTGTGATCGGACTTCCAGACTGGAAGCCAGGCATCCAGCAACGTGTTGCAACGAAGTATCCGAAAATAGCTTCACAGTATTTCCGGGAGCAGGGGCAGCAGGTCGAGGTGATCAAGCTGAATGGTTCCATTGAGCTTGCGCCTTTGATTGGTCTGGCAGATCGAATCGTCGATCTGGTGGAGACAGGTCAGACACTGCGCGAGAACGGATTGGTGGAGATGACAGGCATTCTGGACATCACCAGCCGTCTTATCGCCAATCGGGTAAGTTATCGGATGAAAAATGCACGAATCCAGGCTTTGTGTGATGCACTTCAGCAGGTTATTCCGGCATCGAATGAGATATCGGCGGGAAGCCTTCGGGGATAAACTATTGCGTCAGAAATATAGATGAGAAACATGTAGAGCAGAAGCAGAAGCAAGAGTAAGAGTAAGAGTAAGAGACATAACAAAGAAACGAATTGGCCATAAAAAGGCAGGCATTACAGGGGATAAGGAGGTTGTACGTATGAAAATTGTACCTGCACGGGAGTTTGATCTGAAGCGGGAAGTGGAGTATGGCACGCCAGAGCAAAATGAAACGGTACGGCGTATTGTCAGTGACATTCGCCGTGAGGGTGATACGGCACTGCTGCGTTACACGGAGCAGCTGGATCGCACAAAGCTGACGGCCGCGGAATTGCGCGTGCCTCAGGAAGAGCTGCAGGCGGCTTATGCAGCCGTGGAGCCATCCTTTGTGACGGCGATTCGGCAAGCCGCCGCCAACATTCGTGCGTTTCACGAGAAACAGAAACGCAACTCGTGGATGGATTGGCAGCCGGACGGCAGCCTGTTGGGCCAGGTCATCCGACCGCTGAAGCGGGTCGGCGTCTATGTACCTGGCGGCAAAGCAGCGTATCCATCGTCTGTGCTGATGAATGTGATTCCGGCACAGGTGGCAGGCGTGCCGGAAATTGTTCTCGTGACGCCGCCGTCTACGAACGGTGGCGAAGGTATTAACCCGTACATTCTCGTTGCTGCTGCGGAAGCAGGCGTGAGCGAGATGTACCGGGTTGGCGGCGCTCAAGCCATCGCCGCCCTCGCTTACGGCACGGAGAGTATTGCACCGGTCGACAAGATCTGTGGACCGGGCAATATTTACGTGGCGCTCGCGAAGCGCGAGGTGTACGGTGTGGTCGATATCGACAGTATCGCCGGGCCGAGTGAGATTGTGGTACTCGCCGATGATACGGCGAATCCGGTGTATGTCGCCGCCGACCTGTTGTCGCAGGCGGAACATGACGAGATGGCATCGGCCATTCTCGTCACGAATTCGGCCGTGCTGGCGGAAGCCGTGCAGGGCGAAGTACAGCGACAGCTTGAAGTGCTGCCGCGGCGCGATATCGCTGCTGCTTCCGTGGAGCAGTATGGGGCGATTATTGTGGTCGATTCCATTGATGAAGGAATCGACGTGGTGAACCGGCTTGCACCGGAGCATCTGGAGATCATGGTGCAGGAGCCGATGGCTTACGCTGGCCGGATCGAGAATGCCGGAGCGATCTTCCTCGGCCCGTACAGCTCGGAGCCGGTAGGGGATTATTTTGCCGGACCAAATCACATTATTCCGACAAATGGAACTGCACGATTCAGTTCTCCAGTGGACGTAGATGATTTTATCAAGAAATCGAGTCTGATCTATTATAGTAAAGAAGCGCTGCTGCAGAACGGAGCGGCTATTATAGAGTTGGCCCGCCATGAGGGTCTTGAAGGGCATGCCCGTGCAATCGCTGTACGGTTAGAACAGGAAGGAAAGGCGGAATCGGACAATGGATAAGCAAAATAATGGTGTTGAACTTGAAAATAAAGGTGCAGTGCGCCAAGCAGAGGTTGACCGCAAAACGAACGAGACCAATATCCAATTGGCCTTTAATGTAGATGGAACAGGACAATCCACGCTTGAAACGGATGTACCTTTCCTGAACCATATGCTGGATCTGTTCACGAAGCACGGACAATTCGATCTGAACGTGCAGGCCCGTGGAGATATTGATATCGACGATCATCACACGGTTGAAGACATCGGAATCTGTCTGGGACAGACGTTGCGAGAAGCGTTGGGTGATAAACGCGGTATTAAGCGTTACGCCAGTGTTTTTGTACCGATGGACGAGGCACTTGCTCAGGTCATTATTGACGTGAGTAACCGACCTCACTTTGAATACCGTGCAGAATACCCTTCCCAACAGGTAGGCAGTTTCTCCACGGAGCTGGTACATGAATTCCTGTGGAAATTGGCGCTGGAAGCTCGGATTACGTTACATGTCATTGTGCACTATGGTCAGAACACCCACCACATGATTGAAGCGATCTTTAAGGCATTGGGACGTGCGCTGGATGAAGCAACGATGATTGATCCACGTGTAACGGGTGTGCCTTCCACGAAGGGAGTGCTGTAGACGATGGCGATTGCAATTGTCGATTACGGTATGGGTAACCTGCACAGCGTCGGCAAAGCGGTCGAACGTCTTGGCTACGAAGCGCTGGTCACGGGTGACCGGGGAGAGATTCTTGGCGCAGATGGTGTCATTCTGCCAGGCGTAGGTGCTTTTGGTGATGCGATGGTTCATCTGCGGGAGAGTGGACTGGATACGGTGGTGAAGGAAGCAGCTGCCGGGTCCAAGCCACTGCTCGGTATCTGTCTGGGCATGCAATTGTTGTTCAGCTCAAGTGAAGAGCATGGCGAACATGAGGGACTGGATATTTTGCCAGGTAAAGTGGTGCGATTTGCACCAGGAGAGCTGAAAGTTCCTCATATGGGATGGAACCGATTGGAGTTCCTGCACGCGGAAAATCCGCTATTTACGGGGCTTGAGGCAGGTCACGTCTATTTTGTCCATTCCTATCATGCGCTTACTGAAAACAGGGACGATCTGCTGGCGGTAACGGATTACGGACATCCGGTGACAGCCATTGTAGGCAGAGGATCCAACTTCGGCATGCAATTCCACCCGGAGAAAAGTGGAGAGCTTGGTATGAAGTTGCTCGGCAACTTTTTGGCTCTGACAGGAGCACCTGTACAAAGGTAAAGCATCATCTCTGCTTAACTATAGAAAGCGTACAAATCTAATTCATATTCAGGAGGCCTTGTATGTCATCTTTTATCCTATATCCGGCGATTGATATCCGGGACGGCAAATGTGTAAGACTGGTGCAGGGAGATTATAATCAGGAGACCGTGTATAACGATGACCCGGTTCAAGTGGCTTTATCCTGGGAGAAACAAGGCGGTACATATGTCCATCTAGTGGATCTGGATGGTGCCAAAGCGGGTCATCCTGTTAACGATGAGCTGATCGGGCGGATTGCCTCGGCTGTGAATGTACCTGTTCAGGTGGGCGGCGGACTTCGTACAGTAGCGGATGTAGAACGTTTGCTGGGTCTGGGTGTTAGCCGGCTGATCATTGGAACAGCAGCCATTGAGGATCGTGCTTTTACAGAGGAAGTATTGGGACGTTACGGCGACAAAGTGGCAATTGGTATTGACGCTCGTAATGGTTACGTAGCAACCCGCGGATGGCTTGAAACATCGGAAGTACAGGCAGAGGTACTCGCGAAGGAATTGGCGGCGTATGGGGCAGAAACGTTTATCTTTACGGATATTTCCCGTGATGGTATGATGCAGGGTCCTAATGTGGAAGCGATTGTGTCTCTAGCCAAGGCAAGCGGACGGACGGTTATTGCTTCCGGCGGTGTAAGTGTAATGGATGATCTACTTCGTCTGAGTCGCCACGCGGATGATGGTGTTGGTGGAGCAATTGTGGGTAAGGCACTGTATACGGGAAGTATCGATCTGTCTGAAGCGGTACGTGCGGTCAATAAGTAAGGGATATTCGGATAGAGAGGAAGAGGTAGCATGCTGGCAAAAAGAATCATCCCCTGTCTGGACGTGAAGGACGGCCGGGTCGTCAAAGGCGTCAACTTCGTTAATCTCCGCGATGCGGGTGATCCGGTAGAGCTGGCGGCACTATATGACCGCGAGGGCGCGGACGAATTGGTGTTTCTCGATATCTCCGCTTCGGTAGAAGGTCGCGAAACGATGGAAGAAGTCGTGCGGCAGACGGCGGGCGAGATTGCTATTCCCTTTACGGTAGGTGGTGGCATCTCCAAGGTAGAGGACATGAAGCGGATTCTCCGTGCAGGAGCGGATAAAATTGCAGTGAATACAGCCGCGGTACTTAATCCGCAGTTGATTGCAGATGGTGCACGTCGCTTTGGCTCGCAGTGTATCGTGGTAGCGATTGATGCCAAGTATAACGAAGCTTGGGGCGAGTGGGAAGTCTATACCCATGGTGGACGGAAACCCTCCGGGATCAAGGCGCTGGAATGGGTTAAACAGGCTGAGAGCTTGGGCGCGGGGGAGATTCTTCTCACAAGTATGGATGCGGACGGAACAAAAGACGGCTTTGATCTGAAGCTGACGGCAGCAGTATCCGAATCTGTGCGTATTCCAGTCATCGCATCGGGCGGTGCGGGCAAGGAATCTCATTTTTATGATGTATTTACCACAGGCAAAGCGGACGCAGGGCTGGCCGCAACGATTTTCCATTACAAAGAAATCGCCGTACCGGCGTTAAAACAACATTTGAGAGAACAAGGGGTGGAGATCCGTGACTAAAGTGAGCGATGAAATCAAGGAACAGTTGTCCTTGGAACAGGTTGTGGAACACATTCGTTGGAGTGACGGATTGGTTCCTGCCATTGTGCAGGATGTGGATACTCGGGAAGTCTTAATGATGGCTTATATGAATCGCGAATCTCTGAAGTTGTCGCTTGAATCCGGTGAGACGTGGTTCTGGTCACGCTCGCGTCAGGAGTTGTGGCATAAAGGGGCAACATCTGGCAACGTGCAGACGATTACTTCCCTAAAATATGATTGTGATGGCGATACTTTGTTGGTTGAGGTGAAACCGAACGGTCCTGCTTGCCATACAGGGGCGGTAACTTGTTTCCATAATGAGATCATTGGCTTGCCAGAGAAATCGGCAGACAAGGCTTCGGATGAAGCGGGTGCGGCATCTGCTTCTGCAAGTTCCGGTTCCGAAAGTCGCTTTGAGGTATTGGCTGAACTGGAATCCGTTATTGCAGAGCGTGAACGTGAGCGTCCTGAGGGTGCATATACAACGTATCTGTTTGATAAAGGCGTAGACAAAATACTGAAAAAAATCGGTGAAGAAGCGTCCGAAACGATCATTGCCGCCAAAAATAAAGATAACGACGAGCTTCGTCTGGAAGTCAGTGACCTGATGTATCACCTGCTCGTCCTGTTACAAGAGCGCAAGCTGCCGCTGGACGACATTATGTCAGAGCTGAGCCGCCGTCATGAACGGCCTCGCCGCGATTAGGAGGCGAGTTTCGTGCGTATAGACTATCACACACACCATGAGCGGTGTGGACATGCCGTTGGCAAACTGGAAGAGTACGTGCAGCGTGGTGTGGAGATCGGACTATCCCAGATTGGATTGTCCGATCACATGCCCTTGTTGCATGTCGATCCGGCTCAATATTATCCGGAAATGGCGATGCCTATGGATGAACTGCCGCGTTACGTAGAGGAGTGTTTTTCCCTGAAAGAACGTTACCGTGGGCAGATTGACGTACGTGTTGGTCTGGAAGGTGACTATATTGAAGGCTGGGAAACAGAGATCCGTGCGATCATTGAGCGTTATCCATGGGACTATGTAATTGGCTCCGTTCATTTCCTCGGGGAATGGGACATTACGGATTTCCGCCAGACCCATCACTGGGAGGGCAAAGACATCCTTGAAGTATATCGTCAGTACTACGATGCCGTAAGCAAGGCAGCTGCGACGGGCATGTACGATATTATGGGCCATACGGATGTCATTAAACGCTTCGGTTTTGTTCCTTCAGCGGAGCAGACAGAAGAACGTATCCCACTGGAGAACGCAGCGCTGCAGGCTATTGCCAAAAGTGGCTGCGCCATGGAGTTGAATGCTTCCGGGTTATCGAAGCCTTGTGCCGAGATGTTCCCTAGTCGCAGAATGCTGACGGAAGCCATTCGATTGGGCATCCCATTAACCATGGGTTCTGATGCACATGACCCACTGAAGCTTGGGGATTATTTGCCAGAAGCTGAAGCACTTTTACATGAGTTGGGCTGTACGGAAGTGGCTGTTTTTGAAGGCCGTCATCGCTCGTTCATTCCTTTAAATGTATAAGCCAGTGGAGTATAATGAGGGAAATAACCTTTTAGCTAAGGGATTATATAGGGACTTCAACCCTCGGGAGGGCATTATGCAGCATTCGTTACGTATTTTTTCCGGTTCATCGAACCCTAAGCTGGCAGAACAGGTATGTGACAAGCTGGGTGTACAACTGGGCAAGATCAAGCTGTCCAGGTTCAAGAGCGGAGAAATATACGTTCACTATGAAGAAACGATCCGTAATTGTGATGTGTTTCTGGTACAGTCGTTGTCTCATCCGATCAATGAGCTGTTTGTCGAGCTGTTGGTGATGATTGATGCCGCAAAAAGGGCTTCAGCGCGCACTGTGAACATCATTGTTCCGTATTATGGCTATGCTCGTCAAGAGCGCAAATCCGCTCCACGGGAGCCGATCTCGGCCAAGATGGTAGCAGATGTATTAACGACAGCTGGTGCCAATCGAGTGGTAACGATCGATCTGCACGCAGCGGCCATTCAGGGATTCTTCAACATTCCGGTTGACCATATGACATCGCTGGATCTGATTAGTGATTATTTGTTAAGCAAAGGAATTGAGAACCCTGTTGTAGTCTCCCCGGATGCGGGACGAGCATCGATGGCAGAGAAGCTGGCGAACCGTCTGGATTCTCCATTTGCCATTATGATCAAGAAACGTCCAAGCCATAATGAATCGGTGATTACCCATGTCATTGGTGATGTAGAAGGCCGGACACCTATTATTATTGAGGATCTGATCGACACCGGAACAACCATTCTGAATGTTGTGGAAGGGTTGAAGGAACGTGGGTCCAAAAATGTATATGTATGTGCAACACACGGATTGTTCTCGGATGGGGCATTAAGTAAATTGAATCACCCGTCTATTGAAGAGGTGGTAGTTACGGACTCGATCGCACTGCCAGATGACCACCCTGAATGCTTCAAAGTGTTACCTGTTGCGCCAATGCTGGCCCGCGCTATACGCATTATTGTGGATGGTGGCTCCATGGCCACATTGTTTAAGGATTCTGGAATTTAGAGCATCGAGGATATAACGGTGTGCTGCCAGATGAACTGTTCCGTGTCTGAGTTGTTGTCTGCTCAGCACGGTTTTTTTGTTTTAGCTCTTTGAATTCATTTCTTGCTTTGCTGCTCAGAGGCTTGTGCTATAATAACATAAAATCAGTTATGATAGCGTTATCATATTATGGGTGATCCTATCCCAGAGATGTAACGGTTAATATACAGTAGAGCCACGGCTGAAGAACATTGGCATCGTGGAATGAGGAGTGGGATCTATTGTCGCGTACTTGGTATTATCGACTGTTGTTTTCGTATTTCCCTATTTTCTTTTTTACCATGACAATACTTATTTTTATCGCATTTGTTTTCATAAATGATGTCTCTAGGGAAGAGACCAGAAAGGCAGATCGAATCTCCTCCAGTTACTTGGAGTCTACACTGGACCGTACGATTCGGGATATTGAGCTATTTGTGACCGAAACAGTACAGAACACACAGGCTTACAAACTTTATTTTAATAACACCGTCCAGACCGGCTCAGAAACAGTCTATTCAATTGCAAATAATCTAAGCGAACTGTCCAACTCCTCTTCATGGATTCAATCCATCTATATCTACGACAAGAGAAATGACAAGGTTTTGACTGTAAGTGGTTCCAGAGATTCGGACAGCTTCTCGGACAAGATGTGGATTGATCGGATTGTTAAGGGGTCAATCGGGTCGGGCTGGCAACCAATCCGGGAAATTGCGGTGGACTTTCAGCGACCTGTACGGGTACTGACAGTGAATAAGGACATGCCTTTACCTTTTGGTTCCGAGGGCACCCTGGTCATTAATATCAAGATGAGTAGTATTGAGCAGAGTGTAGATAGTATGGTTAATGGGCAACTATCCTTTCTGACGATTACGGATCGTGAGGGCAAGGTTGTGTATAATGCCCATTCCGATCATGAAGGCGCAGTGAATGGAAAGGAGCTAAACCATTTACCGCTAGACAGATTGGGCTGGACCCTGTCCAGTGGAATTAAGGCGGGCAACTTGTTTGGCTGGGTATCCGTAGTTTCCTACGTCTGGATTGTAATTGGAATGGTGACTGTTATCTGTGCCATCATTTATATTGTCTATATTACTCGTCGTAACTATAAGCCTATTCAGATCATCATGAACCGGATTGAAGCTCATCAGATTCGTGCGTTGGAGAATTCAGGAACTCGTACCGATGAGATGAAGATGATTGATGGTGTTCTTGAGAATTTGATCAATCATATGATGGACTATGATAAGAAGAGCAGAGAGAACGCGCTTTTACAACGCAGCAGGCTGTTTAATGCTTTGCTGCTTGGGGAACATATGGATCAAGTTTCAGAGCAATTAAAGGAGCTTTCTCCTTTTGATGAAGTGCATGACTCGTCGCGTTTTGCCGTTGTGGTTGGAGAAATCAACAAGTATGAAAAAGGGTTTCAGGAACGGTATACGAGAGGTGAACAAAATACGCTGAAGTTTGCTTTGATGAACGTTTTGCAGGAACTATCACGTAATACGGGAGTACAGTGCTGGGCGGAATGGATCAGTGCGGATCGAATAGCGATACTCTTTCTGTCCAAAGAAAATAGTGACAGTAACAGCTCGGATATGTCAGGGCAGATTCGCATTGTGGCAGAGGAATGTCAATCTTGGGTGGAACAGAATCTGCGTATTTCCCTTAGTTTTGGCATTGGGCCTATTGCTGAAGGCATAGGATCGATTCGGGATTCCTATGCAGCAGCCGAGACGGTAATGCAACGTAAGCTCTTGATGAATGGTGACGTGGGGCAGGCCGATTGCGGAGAGCATCAGCATCCTTTGCTGGATACCTACACTTACCTGCAGATGATTGCCGACTTTGTTAAACGTTTCCGCATGTCGAGTGTTCAGTGGCGTGATCAACTGGAAGAGATTTTCACAGCATTTGAGCGAAATAAGCTGCCAGATGACGAGATTCGCTCTCTCATCCAGGCGATGTTACAGATGCTCAGTAGAGAAGTGGCCATGATGTCGGAAGGACTCCAAGAAGAACTGTCCGAAGAAAACATTAACGGATGGTTGAGTGCTGTAGAAGAGGCAGAGACGCTTACGGATGTGAAAAGTCTTTTGTTTGATGGTCTGACGGACTTGTTCAGAACGTATGTAGCGGTAACGGAAACCAAGAGTTACAAAGCCATGGTCAACGAAATGAAAAATTATATCGAAGAACAGTTTGCAAATCCTGATCTTTCATTGAAACATCTGAGCGATCGATTCCAGATTACGGGCAAACATGCGAGTTATTTGTTTAAGACCGAATTCAACATGAAGTTTGTTGATTTTGTTACAGAGCTTCGCATGAAGGAGGCAGAACAGCTTTTGCTAAAAACGGATCATTCTTTACAGGACATTGCCTTAAAGGTAGGGTATGCAAACGGAATTACTTTGGGACGTGTGTTTAAGCGGGTGATGGGTATTACACCAGGTGATTATCGTCGATTGAAACGTGAACACCTTGATCCCGAAGAATTAGATAATAAATAAAGATGTCCTTGCGTAAGGAAATACAGGGTGAGTTTTAGGCAGTCGCTCTTCACTGAGAGAGCGGACAGTCTGGGATTCACCCTGTTTGTATTATTTAGTTATAAACTGAAAGGGAAGTAACTACTTGTGTGCGAGAATACAAGAATATTCCCATTTTTTTCTATTTACGAATATAAGCAGTATGTGAAAATGGTTTATCCGAATATGAGCAGAGTGTTCTGTGTCAGAGGGGGCAGACTAGCACTAAAGCCTTTAGCAGCAAGGGGTTGGAAAATAGTCAGTCTGCGAAAATAATCAGAGTGTATAAACCATAATCCGTATGTAAACGCTTACGAAACTAGTTTGTTGTAAGAAAGACGAGAGATGTGGAATACTCAGAGCAAGCTTCAAAAACATTCACGCAAAGCCAAAGGGGATGAACGGAATGACAAGAAAAGGGAGTCTAAAGAAGTTGATGGGTTTGGCGCTTACAGCAGTAATGGGCGTCTCACTACTTGCGGGGTGCTCATCTGCTGATAACAAATCAGCAGAAGGTGGGGCATCTGGCGAAGGAAAACGCGTCACATTAAAGGTGGAGCTTTTCGACCGTGGTAAAACACCTGCTCAGTACACGATCTCAAATAACTTTATCTCTCAAATGATTCAAAAGAACTTTGGTGATCCGAACAACATTGACGTACAGTTCGTACCTGTTCAACGTTCTGAGGAAGTAACCAAGCTGAATGTCCTGATGGCTAGTGCTTCGGACGTTCCGGATATTGTCTTCGTTTATGACTCCAGCGTGTTTTACCGCTATGCACAACAAGGCGGGTTGACAGATGTAGGTGATCTGATTAATCAGTATGGACCGAATCTGAAAAAGTTTTTGGGCGAAGATACATTAAAGTTTGGTCAAGTGGAGGGACAGCAGTTTGCTATACCGGGTAAACGTGCGATTACAGCGCGGTACAGCTCCTTCATTCGTCAAGATTGGTTAGATAAGCTGGGAATGCCAGCACCTCAAACAACAGATGAGTTGTATAACACATTGAAAGCTTTTAAAGAAAAAGATCCTGGCAATGTGGGAAGTCAAAACATTCCTATGGGTTTTGCGCTTGCACCAGCTTCCTATGAACCACTCATCTATTCTTTCATTAAGCCAATCGCTGGTGATAAGACTTATGCTCAACGCTATGAACTGCCTCTGCATGAAGGATTCAAAGAATCCATGCAGTTCTTGAACAAGCTATACAACGAAGGATTGATCAGTAAGGATTTCAGCTTGGATAAGGATAAAACCCAGTTAAACAAAGACGTTGCAAATGGAAATACTGGTTTCTTCTCTGAAGATGTGGACTCTATTTTCTGGCCAGATGGATCTTACGATCTGTTGAAAACAAACAAACCGGACAGCAACTTGGCTCCGCTCGATGCATACACCAATGCGAATGCTGATGGAAAACATATCAAGTCCCGCTATGGTTCGAATGGTATGTACATCATGATTCCGAAGAGCAGCGAACGTGCGGCAGAAGCAATTAAATATCTGGATTGGATGGCTTCCGATAAAAACCTCACTGCCATTTATGATGGTGTGGAAGGCGAGAACTATGATCTGGTAGACGGCATTCCGGTTGCTAAAGCAGACGCTACTCAAGAAGCAAAAGATCGTCTGTTCAATGCAGGAGATACCGCGATTATTTCGAACGGTAAAAACCTTGGTGATCAAGCACAAAATGAAAAAGCTTGGATCATGGGATTCCCTCCAGCGAATCAGGAAATTTTGAAAAAAGCACTTGAAGTTGCAAACACAGATACTGTTGGGCCAATTGTTTTCAGCAAGCCAATTCAGACAGAGATGAAGTATAGCACAGCACTGACAGACAAATTGGACGTTATTATCGTAAAAACAGCGATGGCAAAACCTGAAGAATTCGATGCTGTATTTGAAAAAGAAATGGCTGACTACATGTCCTTGGGTGGAACAGAGCTGAAAAAAGAATTGGAAGCTGCTGAACAATAAGTTTGAACAAAATGTGTGTAAATTGAAGTGTTTCGATGAAGCCTGTGCCGTCTCTTGGGTGGCGGCATAGCGTTTCTTCGTTTGTGAGGAGGAGAGAGAGACATGACCACATACTTGAAGAGATACTGGCAACTGTATGCGCTAATTTCACTACCCCTTATTTATTTTATCATTTTCCGATACGGACCAATGTACGGTGTGCAGATCGCTTTTAAAGACTTTAACCTGTTTCAAGGTATTAACGGTAGTGAATGGATCGGTTTTGATGCTTTTCGCGAGGTATTTGCAATGCCGGATTTCTACACTACGCTACGTAACACATTTATGCTGAATTTTCTTGATCTGATCGTTTCATTCCCTGCTCCAATCATTCTGGCCATTATGCTCTATGAGGTAAGGTTTAAATGGTTTAAGAAAATTTCACAGACCATTTTGTACATTCCTCACTTTATCTCCTGGGTTATCATCGGGGGAATTGTATACCAATTGTTTGGTAATCAATCCGGTATGGTAAACGGTATTCTGGAAAGTATGGGCCTAAATTCAATTCCGTTTTTGACAGAGAAAAACCCGTGGCTTGTTACTTACCTGTTCACAGGTGTGTGGCAAAGTGCTGGGTGGGGAACCATTCTATATCTGGCTGCATTAACCGGCGTTAACAAGGAATTGTTCGAGGCAGCTGAGATTGATGGTGCAACGCGGCTGAAGAGAATCTGGCATATTACACTGCCAAGTATTAAACCAACCATTGTAACCTTGCTTATCCTTAATCTCGGAAATATGGTCAGCATCGGTTTTGACCGGCCTTATGTTATTGGTAATACGGCTGTTCGTGAATATTCCGATGTACTCAGTACCTTTGTATACAGAATGGGTATACAGTCTGGACAGTATACACTTGCAACGGTTGTCGGCTTATTCCAGGCTGTTGTCGGATTGATCTTTGTACTCGGCTCAAACTATATCTCGAAGAAAACAACCGGTGAAGGAATACTGTAATTTTAGGAAAATAACAAAATTTGTTACATTTGGTTTGTTGAACGTATAGACCATCAGTAAAGGAGTTGTGCGCAGATGAGTGACCGCACCTCGAACCGGATTTTTGATATTGTCAATGTCTCCTTTATCACCTTGTTTGTTATATTCTGTCTTGCTCCGTTTCTGCACACGATTGCGATATCGCTAAGTTCGAACCGGGCCATTACATCAGGTGAAGTAACCATCTTTCCAAAGGAATTTAACTGGGATGCATATGGGCAAGTATTTTCGGATCATTCCATGATCTATTCACTAGGCTTCACCACGGTTCTTACGATAGCTACGACAGCGCTGTGCATGTTGTTTACCATTGCTGCAGCGTACCCGCTCACGAAGAAAAAATTAAAAGGTCGTAAACTGTTTATGTACGTCATCATCATCACCATGTTCTTCAGCGGAGGGATTATTCCCGAATATTTGCTGATTCGTGACCTGCATTTGCTGAATTCCGTTTGGGCTTTGATTCTACCAGGATTAGTGAGTCCGTTTAACTTGATTATCCTGATCTCCTTCTTCCGCGGCATTCCTGAAAGTCTGGAAGAATCCGCTGAGATTGATGGAAGTTCACATGTGCACACGCTCTTTAAAATCATTTTGCCGCTATCTATGCCAGTAATTGCTACACTTTCTCTGTTTTATGCGGTTGGACGCTGGAATGGCTTCCAGGATTCCCTGATGTACATCACTGATCCGAAGTTATATCCATTGCAACTGAAGCTCTATCAAATGGTACAGAACAACATGATAAGTGAGCTTACATTGCTTGAAGGTGCAAGCCGTACAAGATTAACGCCAGAAAGTCTCAAAGCTGCGACGGTTGTCTTTGCAACGGTGCCAATTTTGCTGGTATACCCATGGCTGCAAAAGTATTTCGTCAGCGGTGCCATGCTGGGAGCGGTTAAAGGATAATTTCGTAGTCCCCATACACGCTAAACATCACAATTGGGGAAGGAGAAGGAACGTAATATGCAGGGAAGAGATAAGGGAGAATACTCATTCTCGACATGCTGGAACATCAGGAGACATCCTGTAGGTGAGGACATGATTCGGGAGATCACAGCACTCGGTTTTCGCCGGGTAGAGCTTAACTACAATGTAACGAAGGATATGCTCGCAACGATTGAGCCGATGATCGAGCGCGGGGAGATTGGGGTGTCCAGTGTGCACAACACTTTTCCACATGACCCTGATCCCGATTATGGTACGGATTCCATCTTGCTCGGCTTCGAAGATGAAGTGAAACGTAAGCGGGCAATCGAATTGCTGGTAGAGTCGGCTGAATATGCCCAACGTTATGGGGGAGAAGCTGTTGTTGTACATCCTGGAGAGGTACCTTTTCCTGAGGATATCAGCAAAGACCTTGGAAAGATCTACAACGAGGAAGGTCCGGATTCACCGAAGTATCACAGCAAATGGGCTGAATTGATGGAGCGGCGGGAAGCTCTCAGTTCAGGATATGTGGAGAAAATTATCGCCAGTCTGGATGAGGTATGCAATCGGGCGGCAGCTAAAGGTCTGGATGTTCGTTTTGGTATCGAGACAAGATCCAGACCACAACAGATTCCTACCCTTGCCGAAGCCAAGACCATCATTGCTGCCCTCAAAGGGGCTCCGGTTGGTATCTGGTACGATACGGGTCATGCCATCATGATGGACCGAATGGGCCTTTATGACAGTGTGGGAGAAATGCAAGGTCTGATGGATGATATCGTAGGGGTCCATATCCATGAGACACTTGGTCTCTCGGATCACTGGTGCCCGTATGTACACAGTAAGGATATGAACTTCTATGATGCCTATCTGCCGATGATTCGTCGCGCACAGGTGAAGGTGTATGAGTTGAAGTCTGCCTGTAAGACAGAAGAGATCAATGAGAGTCATGACTTGCTTATGAAGAAGCTTGGAGTGACAGAGTAGGCGCGGTGAAGTGGGGAACAGTTTGCATGTTCACAGCATGTGTTTAATGACTGTTTCCGCAGTGACGGTGACCCATAAATAATGTAGTAAAACAAGCACAGATTTTCTAACGACTTTTGTAGAAATATGATATATACTGACGAGAAAAATGAACTCACCTACGGGCGGTATGAGTAGGCTTCCGGTCTGAATTGAAGGCACTGAAGCAACATACTCCGCACATCGGGAGAATGCATTGGTATGGAGGGGACTGCACATGTACAAACAACTGGTGGACAGTAATGACAGAGCGGTAGAAAGAGGCATATCCCGGCAGATGCTTGACCCGGAAAGCCGTTACTATGGAGGGACAATTGATCCCTTCACAGGTGTTGCCTGGGTCAACCATACGACTGGAACGCCCACGGATATGTGTTACTGGGGAGCTGCGCTCTCCAATCCGGACTCTATCTATTACCGGGATGAATCGTTGTTAAATCGACTGCTGTTAGCTACGGAATTTGTACTCCGCTTCCAGCATGAAGACGGTTCAATATCGCCTGGCTGGACCAATTACCATTCCCCTCCGGATACCGCATTTGTCGTTGTAGGGTATTCACAGTTGTATCAGCTTCTTCAGCAGCAAGAATGGGAGCCGCTTCAACCTGTATTGAACAATATGAGGCTGTTTCTGGAACGGACAATCCCAACCATGCTTACAGGAGGTTGTCATACGCCCAATCATCGCTGGGTGCTATGCGCGGCGCTTGGTTTCCTGCATGAAATATTTGATCTGGAGGAAGCTGTGCAGCGTGCAGAGCAGTGGATGGATGAAGGCATGGATATTACACCTGATGGGGAGTGGACAGAACGGAGCAATGGGATATACAGCGCAGTTAGCGACATCATGTTAATTCATGCTGCACGCCTGCTCAATCGTCCTGAACTGCTGGAACCAGTGAGGCTTAATCTCCGCATGATGGTGTATCTGGTCCACCCTACGGGTGAAATTGTTACAGATTATTCAGGGCGACAGGATCTGGGCAGTGTTCATGATCTGTCACCTTACTACCTGCCTTATGCCATTTTGGCGCGGCTGGATGATGATCCACTCTTTGCTGGCATGGCAGCTTGGGCGGGCGATACACTGACAGATCCGGGTGTATGCTCGGTGAATACGCTTATTCGATTAATGCTTGAGCCGGAGCTTCAGCAGACAAATGACGCACGTGATTCATTACCGGAACAGTATGAGGTCATGCTGAATGAACATTTTGTACGGGGAGAATATCTGGAGCAGATGGACGCAGTAGGGCATCACGGACAGATATCTCACAGTCGGATGCATACGGATTTTGGTGCTCCCGTAGCCCGAATTCGGGATGGCGCTACTAGCGTGACAGTGATGACAGAAGTTCCTTCCTTCTTCGCTCTTCGTCATGGCAAGGTGCGTCTGCTGGCGGTACAACTGGCCTCTTACTTTAATCCAGGGTATGTCCCTATGCAGCAAATGACCAGATCAACTGCAGGGTATCGACTGACTGGTGAGCAGAAAAAAGGCTACTACGGTCCAATCCCTGCGAACCTGCTGCCAGAATCGGCTGCATCAGATATAAGTCCATGGTATTTGCTACCTCATCAGAGTCGTCAGCTTACTCATGAGCAGACCTTCCGTGTAGGAGCAGAATTACAGCCAACGGAAAACGGATGGAACATGCATCTATCTGGACAGGAGCCGGAAGACATTATGATGCAACTATCCTTTGTATTCGGAAGCGAAGGTGAACTGACCTGTGAGGACGCAATTGAAACGAGTGAGGGTCACTACTTGTGGAAAGGCGGTACATTACGCTATACCTGCGGAGAAGACTGGCTGGAGATCACCGGGGGCGAGCTGGGGCATCTGGCTGCAACGGTACGTGAGGCAAAACTGCCGGACAAGTGTAAGGTTGTGCTGGTCAATTTTATGACACCGTTTGATAAAACCCTTCATATTTCACTTTCTCCTTCGATGGCGTTGAAGATCTAAATCTATTGAATCTTTAAAAGCTATAACAGTTAGAAGACCGAGCCTTTGGGCTCGGTCTTCTTTTTTTACGAATGACTGCAATTATCGTTCTAAAATGATATTCCCACTGTCGAGCTCAGTTCAGTAATGTATGAACTATTATCATTTCAGTTGCTCTAACGCAGTTTCGATTGGTTTAGTGAACAGAGGAGTATCTTTGGTTTTGCTCCAGTAAACGATAAGAACATTTCCTTTCTCATATAGAAAAGGGAATGTTGTGAATTGGGCGCTTTCCATGTGTTTATTGAATTCTTTTGTCCCGTTGATGCGATCCTTTTCAGAATTGAAAATATAAAAATGTATAAATTCAGGGTTATACGGATCTTCTTTCACTGGCGCTTCAACGGAGTACACCTCAGGTACAACATCATTTAATTTCAAAGGATACCCGGTTATACCAAAGGACACTAAATCCAGTTCTTGAGACTCGAGCGCTTTCAGTACATTATCTAATGTGAAATTATTTTCTTTGTTTTCTATATCTTTTGAACATCCATTCAAAGCAAACAAGCATATTAAGATGAATACAATTGGTTTTATACTCGAAATCATCAATATAACATCTCCTTAAAATAATAATGAAGTGCCTTTATTTGTATAATTACATACGCAAATAATAGTTGAGGGTCAGAGCCAATGTACGTTGTTTGATTGCATTTAATGGAGATAAACCACTCAAAAGGACAATAAGGATAATAATACCACAAAAGCGCACTTATCTTTATCATAAACAAACCGAATTCAGATAGACGTCCCGTAACCGACAAGAATGGACTAATGCAATACTGCAAAGAGATTCTGTGGCAAGTGAGTTTAAGAGTCTCTAGGCAAAGACGGGTTCCCCTTGAATAAACAATGCTCCAAGGTGATAGGTTTCCGCAAATGGAATATCACCTTCTTTTGCATTTTTTTCATAAACGACATGAAACTACATATTGAGAAGTGGGCCTTAAGATGTGGTATACTGAAGAGTATGAATGAAATGCAAAGAGGAGGTGCCTTGGAAGATGAAGGGCAAGCTAGTGCGGGCTGAGGGACACCTTGCCAATATTATACCGATTCACTTGGATGCTTCTTTCTTCTTTGAAAGAGCTGTCCGCTCGCTGGACCGTAATCATGTCGACAAGGCATTAAAATATTTTCGCAAAGCTGTTGAATACGAACCGGAAAATCCGGTAAATCATTGTAATATGGCGGGTATATTATCGGAGAAGGGGGATTACGAAGCCTCCAATGCCATTCTGGCTAACGTGCTGGAAGTGGTAGATCCGTCGATGACGGAATGTTATTTTTATATGGCGAACAATTATGCAAATATGGATCGGTTTGAGGAAGCCGAGCAAGCACTTGTTACCTATCTGGAGGAGGACACCCAAGGTCAGTTCATGACGGAAGCCGAAGAGATGATGGAGCTTCTGTATTATGAGCTGGATCGTCCGACCAAACTGAATCGAATCAAATCACGCAAAGGTGTAGTGGAGCACGATCAGGCACGGGAACTGCTGGAAGAAGGGAAATTTGCACAGGCTGCTGAATTGCTCGAAGGCATGTCTTCTGATTATCCTGATTACTTGGCTGCCCGTAACAATCTGGCACTCGCCTACTATTATATGGGTCTGTTTCCCAAAGCAAAAGAGACTATTGCCGAAGTGCTTGAACAAGAACCAGGTAATCTGCATGCACTCTGTAATCTGGCCATTTTCCATCAAAATGAGAACCGGGCTGATCAAGTGCTGCTTCTGATCAAAAAATTGCGGGTCATCGTGCCATTCCAGCACGAACAAGTCTACAAACTGGCAACAACGATGGGAATTCTGGGCCAACACGATACGGCTTATGTTCACTTCCGGCGTTTGCTCAAGGACCAAGAGACAGCTGCTGATCCGGCACTTGCTCATTATGCAGCGGTGGCGGCTTATAATACAGAACGTTATGATGCTGCTGAGCGTTTATGGCATCATGTGTCCAAACTTGATCCGGGTTCCGAAGTATCCCGGTATTATCTGTCAGGTCTTGAGGCTGTAAGACAAGGCGAGCAAGAGCCAGAGAAGCTGAGCTATCACTATCATCTGCCATTTGATGAGCAGTTCAGACAGTGGGAGAACTATGGTAGTGGCATACCTGAAGAAATGAAGAATGATCCCCTGATTCGTTCCTCGTTCTTCTGGGCATTGCGTCATGGTGATCGGGCAACCAAGCTACAGGTTATTCATGCGCTTGGGATGATCGGTGATTATGAGGTGCAGCAGGCACTGCAATCTTTCATTGAAGAGCCTGGAGAAGAACAGGATCTGCTTGAGGCAGCACAAGCTGTACTGAACGGATTGAAATCGGCTGAACATGAGGATCGAAATTCTCAGGTGGTTCGACCCTTTTCTCCTGTAGCCTTGAAGTCTATTGGGAAGGTTCCATCCACATCAGAGCAATCGGACACTGGTTCAACCTCCCATTGGCAGGCTGTTGTTGATCGTGCGTTACAGATGTCTGAAGCAAAGGCTGAGTTGCAGCAAGAGATGGAACGGCTCTGGACGGATTATGTATCCCGGGTACATCCGGAGGTTCCGGGTACGAAGCAGATTGAGGGTTGGGCTGCAGGACTTGAATATTTGGCAGCCAAGAATCACAGTCGGCCCGTTACCTATCAAAGCATTGCTGAGCGGTATGGGATATCGGCATCAACGGTTAGCAAGTATGCTAAACAGATTCATTCGGTGTGTAACAGCAATCCACCACTTGTATAGAAAGTTGGCCCTCACTCGTTTTCAGAAAGACATCATCAGGTGAAGGATACAACAACCGGGAAAACGGGTAAACTTAACGAATGGGCCTCGTAAACGCCTGTAGGATATCATCTTGGCAAGTTCATCGCTAGTACAACACATTCTCACCTTAATTAAGGAGGCTGTATCTATATGTCTAAATACAGAACGATTGTGATCGGAACGGGACCTGCGGGTCTTACAGCAGCGATATATCTGGCTCGTGCTAATCTGAACCCACTGGTTATCGAAGGTCTTCAGCCGGGTGGTCAATTGACGACGACAACGGAAGTTGAGAATTTCCCCGGTTTCCCGCAAGGTATCATGGGTCCTGAACTGATGGACAATATGCGTAAGCAAGCTGAACGTTTTGGGGCGGAATTCAAAAACGGTTGGGTGGAAGAGGTTGATTTCAGCAAACCGCCCTTCAAGGTCAAAGTTGGAGGAATCGGTGAGCTGGAAGCTGAATCGATCATTATCTCCACAGGTGCATCCGCTCGTTATCTCGGTATTCCGGGCGAGCAGGAAAATGTGGGACGTGGTGTAAGTACATGCGCGACATGTGACGGCTTCTTCTTCCGAGGCAAAAAAATCGTGGTCGTGGGCGGTGGAGACTCCGCGATGGAGGAAGCGAGTTTCCTGACTCGTTTTGCAACAGACGTGACATTGGTTCACCGCCGGGATGAATTACGTGCATCCAAGATTATGCAGGATCGGGCTCGCAGCAATGAAAAGGTGAAGTGGGCGCTGAACCGTACTCCACTCGAGGTCGTACCTGAAGCGCTGGGTGTCAAAGGGCTGAAGGTGCGCAACAACGAGACGGGGCAGGAAGAGTTGCTCGAAGCAGATGGCGTATTCGTTGCCATTGGTCACACACCGAATACCGGATTCCTGGGTAATGCGATCGCACTGGACGAACATGGCTATGTTGTCGTTAAACCGGGAACAACGGAGACCAATATTCCGGGTGTATTCGCCTGTGGTGATGTTCAGGATACGAAGTATCGTCAAGCCATTACAGCTGCAGGATCCGGATGTATGGCCGCCATGGATTGTGAGAAGTTCCTTGAAGGAAGCATTGTCCATGATTGGAGCGAAACGTTGGATAAATAAGCATTTCGTGCATGTAGTTAGGCATATGTTAGAAATAAGAGACAACGGGAAGTCTCATGAAATGAGAGAAGCCGGAAGGCTTCTCTTTTTTTGAAACTACAGTGGGCATGAGTTCGTATACATATGGGGCATATTAGCTGTGAGGTGAAGATTTTGGGGGAAATGATAAAAGATTGGTTACAGAATGCGACAGTGAGACGATTTTTGATCCTGCTCTTGTTCTGTTTAATTTTGTTCAGTATGGGGAGTATGCTGCACATGATTCTGCTGTTGTTCCTGGTGACGTATGTCATGAACAGGTTACAGCATTTCATTACAGGTGGTTTGAATCGGTTATTTCCGATCAATTATAAAGTTGTGGTCATCCTGCTCTATATGATTGTGATCGCAGTCATTGTGCTGGGCATTTCCAGATATTCACCACGGATCGTGGATCAGGTCGTTCAGTTGACGAACGAGATTATGAAATTTCTGGATAGTGCAGACGGTGATAATTTTGCATCCAAAATTGCGGGTTATCTTCAATCCTTCGATATTAAAAATTACACCAATGATGCATTGAAATATATTTTCGCTTTGAGCAAATGGCTGGAGTTTATTCTGCTCGTTATCATTCTGAGTCTGTTCTTCTTATTGCAGAAGCAGGAGATATCCAAGTTCACGTCCAAGTTCAAAACAAGTAAAATTGGATGGTTCTACAATGAAGTTGCTTATCTGGGAGACAAGTTCGTGTCTTCTTTTGGTAAAGTCATTGAGGCACAGCTTCTTATTGCGGTGTTTAATACGGTGCTGACGATACTGGGCTTATGGATTCTGGGTTTCCCGTATCTGTTCGCTCTGACCATTCTGGTGTTCATGCTCAGTCTGGTTCCCGTTGCGGGGGTTATCATCTCACTTGTGCCGCTCTGTCTGATTGGGTATCAGATGGGTGGACTGAAATTAAGCATTATTGTGATCATCATGATTATTGTTATTCATGCCTTGGAGACGTACTTCCTGAATCCAAAACTGATGGCACACAAGACCAAATTGCCAATGTTCTACACCTTTATCGTACTGATTCTGTCGCAACACTTCCTGGGGATCTGGGGACTGATCATTGGTATTCCAATCTTTGTCTTCCTGCTCGATATTCTGGATGTGAACAAGATGGAGAAGACAGAAGAACCGGTACGTGTGGAATCGAAGTTATAACGTAAGAAAATCAACTAAGTTTAACCTGATTCTACAACTTCAGATTTTTATAAAAGTAAAGGCGCCTTCTATATGTGGAAGGCGTTTTTTTGTTGGCAATACCGCCACTGGATAGCATTCTGCGTAAGAATGACAGGTGGCGGGGTGCATAAGACGAGTCACCACTCTGAGGGGGCGAAGATCATCTTTTATGAATGGAACGAGTGAAGATGCAATATCATGAGTTGAGGCTTCCTCTGATATGGAGGAAGGAATAAAGCGTGCGTTAATAAATGAAGGTATTAAGGATGTATACGTATTCAAAAATGCTATGTGATGTAGTTCACAATCCTGGTGAAGCATGGTGTATCCAAGGTCTTATCGTCTTGACCCAGGCGTATCCTTCAATTATAGTTGGTACGTAGGACTTAAACTATTTTAGATAGATAAAGGTGGCTTGCAGCATGTCTGAGAAAATCTACGTTGGGGTCGATCTCGGCGGAACAGCAATCAAAGTCGGTATATGCGATGAACAAGGTCAGCTAATGCATACGTATGAAGGACCGACTGAAGTGGATAAGGGCGTAGACACGGTCATCGCCAACATCGAGAAGTATGTCCGACATATCGTAGCCGAATCACCTTACAGTTGGGAACAGCTTGAGGGTGTAGGTGCTGGAGTGGCCGGTTTCACGAATGTACGCGAGGGAATTATCGTTCATGCCCCTAACATTGGATTTCGGAATGTGGCCATTCGTTCGATTCTGGAAGAACGTCTGGGCAAGCCAATCAAAATAGATAACGATGCAAACGTGGCTGCACTGGGTGAAGTATGGGCAGGCGCTGGCAAAGGCGTAGACAATTGCGTATGTTATACACTCGGTACAGGCGTTGGCGGAGGTTTGATCTTGAATGGTAACATCTATCAGGGTTTCTCCGGAATGGCGGGAGAACTGGGTCATATCAGTGTTGTACCTGATCTGGAGGCCATCAAGTGCGGTTGTGGTAAAATGGGATGTGTTGAAACAGTTTCGTCTGCAACGGGTATTATTCGTATGGCGAAGGATGCAGTAGAGCGCGGTGATCACACGTCACTGGCACTCGTCGACAAGATTGCAGCCAAAGAAGTATTTGATGCTGCCAAGGCAGGCGATGAAGTGGCACAGCGCATTGTAAACCGTGCGGCCTTTTACCTGGGCAAGTCCATGGCTACTGTAGCGGCTGTCATTAACCCGGAGATGTTCATCATTGGTGGTGGCGTATCCAAAGCAGGCAATTTCTTGTTCGATGAAATACGTACGGTATTTGCTAAGCTGACACCGGAACCACTGCAAGAAGGGGTTCAAATTCTGGAAGCTACACTTGGTAATAATGCAGGTATTGTGGGTGCAGCAGGTCTTCTCTTGCGTTCCTAGTAACCTCGTAACAATATATGGAGACAGCAATATGATAAGGAGGGGACATTTATGCTTGAAGGTGAAGGCTCACCAGGCACAGGCGCCACGCTCATTATCATTACGGGCATGTCCGGAGCAGGTAAAACCATTGCAGTACAAAGCCTGGAGGATCTGGGTTTCTTCTGTGTGGATAATCTGCCGCCGGTATTGATTCCAAAATTTGCGGAACTAATTGAACAGTCAAACGGCAAGATTGGTAAGGTTGCATTGGTTATCGATCTGCGCGGGCGTGAATTCTTTACGGCTCTGTCCGAGTCTTTGAACTATATTAAAGATCATTTTACCATTCATTGCGAAATTTTATTCCTGGATGCTACAGATTCTGTACTTGTTCAGCGTTACAAAGAAAGCAGGCGCAGACATCCTCTGGCTCCTGAGGGCATGCCGCTGGACGGCATCCGACTGGAACGCAAGATGTTGGAGGAACTCAAAAACTCCGCGACTCAGGTGCTGAATACAAGTACAATGAAGCCTGCCCAACTGAAAGAACGCATCATATCCCGCTTTTCTCATCTGGAAAGCCAAATGCTGTCGGTGAATATTACGTCGTTCGGATTCAAGTATGGCATTCCGATTGATGCTGATCTGGTGTTTGATGTACGTTTTTTACCGAATCCGCATTATATTGATCATTTGCGACCGAATACGGGGCAGAATAGTGATGTGTACGAATATGTTATGAAATGGCCAGAGACACAGGCGTTTCTGACCAAGCTGCTGGATATGCTGCATTTCCTGATTCCGCAATACCGGAAGGAAGGCAAAAGCCAGGTTATTATTGGAATCGGCTGTACCGGAGGCAAGCATCGTTCGGTAGCAATATCGGAATATTTGGGCAAGATGTTGGGAAGCAGCGAGACAGAAGCTGTCACCGTGAGCCATCGCGACGCTGACCGGGACCGTCATTGAAGAGGGTGAAGGGATGAAAGAGGCCGGACCACGAAGAGAACGTCCGAGAATAGTTGTAATGGGCGGCGGAACCGGATTATCCGTGATGCTGCGCGGTTTGAAAGAAAAGCCGCTGGATATCACGGCCATCGTCACGGTTGCAGATGACGGTGGAAGTTCAGGCATCCTGCGCAATGAGCTACAGATGCCGCCTCCGGGCGACATTCGCAACGTGCTTACGGCACTGGCTGATGTAGAACCATTGCTTTCAGATATGTTGAAGTACCGTTTCAATACAGGCGCGGGGCTTGCAGGCCACAGCTTGGGAAATTTGATTCTGGCTGCAATGACGGATATTTCGGGCGACTTTGTGACCGCAGTGCGGGAACTTAGCCGCGTGTTTGCCGTTCGAGGTGAGGTATTGCCAGCCGCAGGCCAGGCCGTTGTGTTGCATGCCGAGATGGAAGATGGGACAATTATTACAGGTGAGTCCAAAATCCCTGAGGCAGGTGGACGCATCAAACGTGTTTTCCTTGAACCGGATCACGTGGAGCCGTTGCCAGAGGCAGTAGAGGCCATTCGTCAAGCTGACGCCATTCTGATCGGGCCAGGCAGCCTCTATACAAGCATCCTTCCCAATCTGCTCGTACCTAAGCTTGCTGAAGCTGTGGTAGAGGCTGATGCGGTGAAGATGTTTATCTGTAATGTTATGACTCAGCCGGGAGAAACGGATAACTATACGGTAAGTGACCACCTTAAGGCGGTACACGAGCATATAGGTCATCAACTATTCGACTATGTTATCGTAAATAATGGTGATATTCCGCTGCAAGTGCAGAATAAGTATGCGGAAAAAGGAGCAAAACCGGTTGTACTGGATATGAATGTACTCGAAAGTGCTGGCTATCAGGTGGTTGCAGATACCCTTGTTCTGTTCAAAACCTATCTGCGTCATGATGCCGACAAGTTAAGTCATCACATCTACCAACTGGTACAAAATTGGATGTTACGGAAGAGGTGAAGTCCCATGTCGTTTGCAGCACAGACCAAAAAAGAATTAACCATGATCGAGAGCGAACCGTGCTGCGAAAAGGCGGAACTTTCAGCCCTCATCCGTATGCTTGGTGCAGTGCAGTTATCGAATAAAAAAGTGATCTTGGATATTTCGACGGAGAATGCCGCCATTGCAAGACGGGCATACTCTCTGCTTAAAAAGCATTTTCAAGTGCATACGGAATTACTGGTCCGCAAAAAAATGCGGCTGAAAAAGAACAATGTATATATTGTTCGTATTCCAACCATGGTACAGGAGATTCTCAATAGTCTTCATATTGTATCGGAAGGTTTTCTGTTTACGCCGGGGATTAATACGGAGTTATTTCAGCAGAACTGTTGTAAACGTGCCTATCTTCGCGGTGCATTTCTGGCCGGTGGATCGGTCAATAATCCGGAAGGTTCCTCGTACCATCTGGAGATTGCGTCCATGTATGAAGAGCACTGTCAGGCACTGGTTGACCTGGCCAATGAATTTCATCTGAATGCCCGGTGTATAGAACGGAAAAAAGGATTCATCCTATACATTAAGGAAGGCGAGAAAATCATTGAGCTGCTCAGCATCATTGGTGCTCATCAGGCCTTGTTCAAGTTTGAAGATGTACGAATTATGCGCGACATGCGTAACTCCGTTAACCGAATTGTCAATTGTGAAACCGCCAACCTGAACAAAACAATTGGAGCCGCGGTAAGACAAATCGATAATATCCGGTTGTTGCAAAAGGAAGTTGGTCTGGAATCGTTGCCTGAGAAACTTCGCGAGGTAGCGGAGGTTCGACTCGCTCATCCAGATATCAATTTGAAGGAAGTGGGCGAACTCCTCAAAGGTACAGTTAGCAAGTCGGGAGTGAACCATCGGCTTCGTAAAATTGATGAGCTGGCTGAGAAAGTGCGCACAGAACGTTATGGTTAAGACGGAGTAGGGTAAAGTAACAAGGTCGGCTGTTTCTGCTGAACAGAAAGGTCGGGAAAGTCAACCGTTAAGGATCTAGGGGACTTACTTAGGTCATTGGATGCGCTGTGCAAAAGATGAAATAGGGCAAGATAATGTCCGTCAAAGTACCCTGAGTTTTTTCTTCTAGTGTCCTGCACGGGTTAATGGTATAATGTTGTATAAATATAATTGTGTATTTAATGTCCAGATTTCATAATAGGGGGTAAGTTTCCATGACAAAGCACCCGGTAGTTGTCCGTTTGAAAACGGGTCTCCATGCCAGACCTGCGGCACTGTTCGTTCAAGAAGCGAATAAGTACTCGTCTGAAGTGTTCGTCGAGAAGGACGACAAAAAAGTTAATGCAAAAAGTATCATGGGGATCATGAGCCTTGCAATTAGCACAGGTACGGAAATCCAGATTAGTGCAGAAGGCGCGGATGCCGAACAGGCTGTAAACGCTTTAGTTAGTCTGGTAAGCAAGGAAGAGCTCGAAAACCAATAAGATATGATCAATCCAATGAAGAAGTCCCGAAAGGGGCTTTTTTGCGTTATTGACGTATTTGCTATCGTCAAGTGCAACATTATGGAATTTGTCCCGTCTGTTAAGGTATCAAATCGATTAAAGTTTGAGATGTTAACACATAAGGAGGCTATCGTGATGGGTAAACAATGGATGAAACCGTTTGGTGCGGTGCTGGTGGCAAGTACGTTGCTTGTTGGAGGAACAGCATGGGTTGCACCAGGTAACTATGCTTACGCTGCAGAGGTTCAGGGAGTACAACAGAATGTGATTAATGTTGTGGGTAAAGGTGAGATTCAGGTGAAGCCTGATATCGCTTATCTGTCCATTGGTGTGAACAGTACTGCAGAGACAGCTGCATCTGCTCAAAAAGCGAATGCTGCGAAAGTTCAAAAGGTATCCAACTTGCTGAAAAATACTTGGAAGATCAGTGCAGACGACATTCAAACGAGTCAGTTCTCTGTACAACCCAACTATACGTATAGCGAAAAAGACGGACAACAGATTAAAGGATATACAGCGCATCATACGCTGACTGTCACATATCGTGAGATGGATAAGATCGGCGAGTTGCTCGATGCTGCTTCGGGGGCAGGTGCCAACAACATTGAAAACGTGCGCTTTACTGTAGAAAATCCGGAAAGTTATGAGTCCCAAGTGATTGAGAAAGCTGTTGCCAATGCAGATGTGAAAGCAGGCGCCATTGCAAAAGCAGTTAAACGTCAACTGGGTGCTGTTCTTTCCGTGAGCCAGGGTGATGCCAATGTGCCTGTATTCTATGCAAGTGAGGCGCTGATGTCCAAAGCACAAGATACAGCAGGTGGCACTGAGATTGAAACAGGCCAAGTTAAAGTTAGCACAATCCTGAATATCACGTATGAAATGAAATAAACAAGATAGAACTAAAGATTGTAAACTCAAGAACCTTTTTAAGTGTCATTTGAAGGGTACAACGAAATAATGACAAAGACTTTGTCCTGTGGACAGAGTCTTTTTTTGTTGGAAAAGCAAACTTTGATGAAGTTATATAGAAGGGTACCTTTTTGAAGCAACATGAAATGCTGGTTATTGGTATCTTTTTTGTATAGTTGTTCGTGACAAAAAGGTCATATCCCGTTATATTTTCCGCTTGATATTCATCAACATTGTAACTCGAGCTGTAAACCTTTCCGAAATCGGGTTAATTATAATAGAGAGGTGAGCGTATGAGATATGCGATCAGGTCAGGATTACATACGCAATGATCCCTAATTGTGAATTCAGAGAGGAGTTTTATATATGACATCATGGAAAAAGTGGACAAGTGCTTTGCTCGCAGCAGGAATTATTGTAGGTAGCGGTTCGGTATGGCAGGATAGTTCGGTACAAGCGGCTTCCGTATCCTCCAAAGTTACAACCCCGGCTGAGGTGACCCTGAAATCAGGTGGGAAAACACTAACTCAAAAAGGACTTCTTCAAGGTGGCTCAACTTGGGTATCTCTTACGGCAGTTAAAGATGTGGCAGGTGGAACCCTGAAATATGATGCGAAAACCAAGTCATATACGGTAACAGCAGCCAACAATGCGATGACCATTAGCCTGATGGATGGACAACCAAACGTTTACATTAACGGTTATTACCCTCAAGTGGATGCAAAGCTGATCAACGGCAGATTATATATCCCATTCTCGGCAATGAGAGATTATCTGGGTGTACAGGGGAATTGGGATGCCAAAACCAAAACGTTGACACTCAGCAAGGTGAAACAAAATAGCGTAAAAATTAAAGCGGCAACAGCTAATGTCACTGTGAAAAATGCTGAAGTAGATGTTCAATATCCACAGGTGAGTGGACTTGCCAGCAAAGAAGCTGAAGCGGCGATCAACAAAGTGCTGAAAGACGAAGTGGATGCTTATGTAGCTGACTTCAAGAAACAGACATCTGAATTCGGCGGTGCAACAGCCAACCGTCCATATGCATTTGAGAGCTCTTATGTAGTGACGTACAACGAAAAAGGCGTGCTGGGACTCATTACACAACGATATGAGGATTATGCCGGCGCTCATGGTATGACATACCGTACGGGCCACACCTTTGCACTGGACACAGGTAAGGAACTTACGTTAGATGATGTGCTGCAAAATAACAAAACCATGCGTGAGACGTTGGGTAAAAAAGTGGGCGAGCAACTGAAAGCCCGCGGTGGATACCTCGATGGTTATAAAGGGTTAAATAAAGATCAGGATTTCTATGTGACACCAACGGGTGTGGTCGTGTTCTTCCAGCTATATGAGTATACAGCGTACGCAGAGGGATTCCCTGAAATGCCATTTACGTATAAAGAGATTCTCCCTAAAGGTACAGAACCTTTCAGTGATGTAACGGGAACCAAATAACGAATCATTATTATGCACTCTTCGGTTATCTTTCTTATAAAATGAAAAAAAAGAAGCCCTCATCATGATCATGATGAGGGCTTCTTCTCGTATAGACAACACAATTATATGTTGCTGATTACGTTAGGTGTTGATTATGTTAACGCATAGACCGTGGTCTACGTCACACTTAGATGCCTTGGGAACCTACGTTTTCAATAACTTTATCAATGATACCGTAATCGGCAGCTTCAGCAGCACTCATGAAGTAGTCACGATCTGTATCTTTCTCAATCCGCTCCAGCGGTTGACCTGAACGCTCAGAGATGATGCGGTTCAACGTATCACGCATTTTCAGGATGCGGCGAGCACGAATTTCGATGTCGGAAGCTTGACCTTGAGCACCACCAAGTGGTTGGTGAATCATGATCTCACTGTTAGGCAACGCAAAACGTTTACCTTTTGCACCGGCATTCAACAAGAATGCACCCATGGAAGCGGCCATACCTACACAGATGGTAGATACATCCGGTTTGATGAATTGCATTGTATCGTAAATTGCCATACCGGCTGTAATTGATCCGCCTGGGCTGTTGATGTATAAGTGAATGTCTTTCTCCGGATCTTCCGCAGCCAGGAACAACATCTGTGCCATAATGGCATTAGCCACTACGTCATTAACATCGCTACCAAGGAAAATAATACGATCCTTCAGCAATCTGGAGTAGATATCATAGGCGCGCTCACCCCGGTTGCTCTGTTCAACGACCATTGGAATAAAACTCACGTGAAAAACCTCCTTGGAATGTAAATGTTATTGGTCTTTATAATTAAACTGTTACCGTATTACCCACATAATAAACAATTCCAAACAAAAAGTCAAAGAAAGTCAAACTAACTTGCAAAAAAAAGAAACCTTTCCGGTTTCATTGGTTAAATGGGTTATGAGTTGTTAAATAAAATGGCGCGCCCGCCAAGAATCGAACTTGGATCTCAGGCTTCGGAGGCCTACGTCATATCCATTGGACCACGGGCGCACATTATGTGACAGCAATAATGATTATAGCTCATGAAATATTTAATTGCAAGCAGTTCGTTGTGGTATTGGTTTGGATTAACCTAAAAATGATCATGATGAAGAAGAGTGGATAAAGAGTGCATTTAAGTAAATGCTATTAGAGGTTTTGGACATGCCGTATGAAATGTGATTCTGAGCGATATGTAGATGGAATTCATTTGTTTCTTCTATATATAGTATGCGTGAGCTAGTCCTTGATCATGGAAGTCTAGGATTGTGAAAATAGGCGCGTACAAACGCTGAATGCGTGTCGAAATAACACGTTGAAACACTTGCATGTCACGTCAGTTTTAGGTAGAATAGACGTGGGACTTAAAAAGTTAACCCGGGACGTTTTAGGGCCACGAAAGAGAGCTTAGAACGAGAACTTGCGGGAGTGGAAAGCATGCGAACGATTTTAGAAGTACAAAAGCAGCTTCTGCCTGATCTCATGGATATCTTGAAAAAGAGGTATACGATTCTGCAACAGATCATGTTATCGGATGTGATCGGACGGAGGACGTTAGCTAATTCCATGCAGATGACCGAGCGGGTTCTGAGGGCTGAGACCGATCTGTTAAAGGCTCAGGGACTTATTGAAATTGACAGTGCAGGAATGAAGATCAGCGAGGCAGGGTATGATTTGCTGCAGCAGTTAGAGCCCGTAGCCAAAGAGTTGTTCGGATTATCCGAGCTGGAAGAGCGCATCAAGCAAGCCTACGGTCTGCAAAAGGTAGTTGTGGTTCCTGGTGATTCGGACGTTTCTCCATTTGCCAAAAGGGAACTGGGCAGAGCCGGAGCGAAGGCTCTCGGCAATATCATGAGTGACAACGACGTTGTCGCCGTTACTGGCGGATCAACAACGGCCGAAGTCGCAGAGCAACTGACTCCGCCAACATCGCTCAAAGGTGTCTGGTTCGTACCAGCACGGGGTGGACTTGGAGAAAGCCTTGAAATTCAAGCAAATACGATTGCATCCACAATGGCAAAACGGGTAGGAGCTCAGTACAAACTCCTACATGTACCGGATTTGCTTAGTGATCATGCCTATGAATCATTAATTCAGGACCCCAGTGTTCAGGAGATTCTGCAGCTGATTCGGAAATCGCGGATTGTTATTCATGGAATTGGTGATGCCGTGGAGATGGCGACAAGACGGAAACTTGCGACGGAGATTATAGATGAACTTCAGGAGCAAGGAGCCGTATCTGAATCTTTCGGTTATTACTTTAACGATCAGGGTAAGGTGGTACATACCATGCTTACACTGGGTATGCGACTTCAGGATATTGAACGAACCGATGTTGTGATCGGAATTGCAGGTGGCAAAAGCAAAGCTGCTGCCATACATTCCGTGTTGCGATTTGGTCAGGAAGATATTCTGATTATTGATGAGGCTGCTGCCGAAGTCATCGTTGCTGAAATGGAATAAGGGTTTACTTTGCATCACAACTATTGTTGTCTTGACGGACTTCACGGTCTGTCTTGAATATATAAGTTTCATAAAAAATTAATCAAAACTTGGGAGGAACTTACTCATGATTAAAGTAGGTATTAACGGTTTTGGACGTATTGGACGCTTGGCATTCCGCCGTATTCAAAATGTAGAGGGCATTGAAGTAGTAGCAATCAACGACTTGACTGACGCTAAAATGCTGGCTCATTTGCTCAAATATGATACAACTCAAGGTCGCTTCGATGGCGATGTTGAAGTACACGATGGCTTCTTCAAAGTGAACGGCAAAGAAGTTAAAGTATTGGCTAACCGTAACCCGGAAGAACTTCCTTGGGGCGACCTGGGCGTAGATATCGTTCTGGAATGTACTGGTTTCTTCACAACTAAAGAAGCAGCTGAGAAACACTTGAAAGGTGGAGCTAAGAAAGTTGTTATCTCCGCACCAGCTACTGGCGACATGAAAACCATCGTTTACAACGTAAACCATGAAATCCTCGACGGTACTGAAACTGTAATCTCCGGCGCATCTTGCACAACAAACTGCCTGGCACCTATGGCAAAAACACTGCAAGACAAATTCGGAATCGTTCAAGGTTTGATGACTACAATTCACGCTTACACTGGCGACCAAAACACGTTGGATGCTCCACACCCTAAAGGTGACTTCCGTCGTGCTCGCGCAGCAGCTGAAAACATCATCCCTAACACAACGGGTGCTGCTAAAGCAATCGGTCTGGTAATTCCAGAACTGCAAGGTAAATTGGATGGCGCAGCTCAACGTGTACCAGTAGCTACTGGTTCCCTGACTGAGCTTGTAACAGTTCTGGGTAAAAAAGTTACTGCTGAAGAAGTTAACGCAGTAATGAAAGAAGCTTCCGATCCACAAACTTTCGGATACACTGAAGACGAAATCGTATCTTCCGACATCCAAGGTATCACTTTCGGTTCCCTGTTTGATGCAACTCAAACTAAAGTTCTGACTGTTGGCGACCAACAATTGGTTAAAACTGTAGCTTGGTATGACAATGAAATGTCCTACACTGCACAATTGGTTCGCACTTTGGAGCACTTTGCAAAAATGATTAAGTAATATCTGCAATAACATAGAGCGGAAACAGATGCTATATTGTTTCCGCTCTTTATATATCAATATTTTGCAAATTTCTCAAAAACACCAGGATTGACAAGGGATTTCAGCTCTTGATGGGTCCACCAAATACATGGGTGCGGAGGAAATACAGATGAACAAAAAAAGTGTACGCGATATCGAATTGACAGGAAAACGGGCTTTTGTCCGTGTAGATTTCAATGTGCCGCTCGAAGATGGTAAAATTACAGATGACAAACGTATTCGTGCAACGCTTCCTACAATTAACTTCTTGATTGAAAAAGGCGCTAAAGTCATTTTGGCAAGCCACATGGGTCGTCCTAATGGCGAAGTGGTTGAATCCTTGCGTTTGACTCCAGCAGCTGAGCGTTTGTCTGAATTGCTTGGTAAAACAGTTGTTAAAGCTGACGATTCTGTTGGTGACGCTGTTAAAGCTCAAATCGCTGAACTGAACAATGGCGACGTATTGTTGCTTGAAAACGTTCGTTTCCACGCAGGCGAAGAGAAAAACGATCCGGAACTGGCAAAACAATTTGCTGAACTGGCTGACGTTTTCGTTAACGATGCGTTTGGCGCAGCTCACAGAGCACATGCTTCGACTGAAGGGATCGCACACTTGCTTCCAGCAGTGTCCGGTTTGTTGATGGAGAAAGAACTTGAAGTGTTGGGTAAAGCAATCTCCAACCCTGAGCGTCCTTTCACAGCCATCATTGGTGGATCCAAAGTTAAGGACAAAATCGATGTAATTGACAACCTGCTGAACATTGCAGACAACGTAATCATCGGTGGCGGTCTGACTTACACGTTCTTCAAAGCACAAGGACATGAAATTGGACAATCCTTGCTGGATGATTCCAAACTTGATGTTGCTCTCGGTTTTATCGAAAAAGCGAAAAAATTGGGCAAAAACTTCTACCTGCCGGTAGATATCGTAGTGTCTGACGATTTCAGTGCGAAAGCAAACACACAAATCGTTGACATCGATGGTATCCCAGCCGATTGGGAAGGTATCGACATCGGTCCTAAAACACGTGAAATCTATGCTGACGTAATCAAAAACTCCAAATTGGTTGTGTGGAACGGACCAATGGGCGTATTTGAAATCGAGCCATTCTCCCACGGTACTCGTGCAGTAGCAGAAGCTTGCGCTGAGACAGAAGCTTACACTGTAATTGGTGGCGGTGACTCCGCAGCAGCAGCTGAGAAGTTCAAATTGGCTGACAAAATGAACCACATCTCTACAGGTGGCGGTGCATCGCTCGAGTTCATGGAAGGTAAAGTACTTCCAGGCGTAGTGGCATTGAACGACAAGTAAGTTTTAGTAGTCTATAGCATGAAGGAGTTGAAACCCATGAGAACACCGATTATCGCAGGTAACTGGAAAATGTTCAAAACGGTTTCCGAATCCAATGACTTCATTCAGGAAGTTAAAGGAAAAGCGGAAGTTGAAGGCGTGGAGACTGTAATCTGCGCACCGTTTACAAATCTGCCATCCCTGGTAGAAGCCGTTAAAGGCACAAACATCAAAATTGGTGCACAAAATCTTCACTTTGAAGACAACGGTGCATTCACAGGTGAAATAAGCGGCGTGATGCTGAAAGACCTGGGTGTGGATTATGTCATTATTGGTCACTCGGAGCGCCGTCAATATTTTGCGGAAACCGATGAGACTGTTAATAAAAAGTTGCATGCAGCATTCCGTCACGGATTGACTCCAATCTTCTGCCTGGGTGAGACGCTTGAAGAGCGTGAAGCGAACCAAACAAAAGACGTATGCAAAGTGCAAACAGTAGCTGCTTTTGCAGGTCTGTCTGCAGAGCAAGCGGCACAAGTTGTTATCGCTTATGAGCCAATCTGGGCGATTGGTACAGGCAAATCCTCCACTTCCCAAGATGCGAATGAAGTTATTGCTTACATCCGTACGCTGGTGAAGGATCTGTACAACGAGACGGTTGCGAATGCAGTTCGTATTCAATACGGCGGCAGTGTTAAACCGGAAAACGTAACAGAATACCTCGGACAAAGCGACATCGACGGCGCACTTGTTGGCGGTGCCAGCTTGCAGCCGGCTTCGTTCATCGCGCTTGTTGAGGGGGCGAAGTAAGATGACAGCTCCAAAACCTGTAGCACTGATCATCATGGATGGCTTTGGTCTGCGTAACACGGTGGAAGGCAACGCGGTAGCGCAAGCCAAGAAACCGAACTATGACCGTTTCATGAGCCAATTCCCACATACAACACTCACTGCTTGCGGTGAAGCTGTAGGTTTGCCAGAAGGGCAAATGGGAAATTCCGAGGTAGGTCACCTGAACATTGGTGCCGGCCGGATCGTATACCAGGATTTGACCCGTATCTCCAAATCCATTCGTGACGGCGAGTTCTACGACAATGAAACACTTGTCAAAGCTGTTCGCGAAGCGAAACAAAGCGGCAAAAAGCTTCATCTCTACGGTTTGTTGTCCGATGGCGGCGTACATAGTCACATCGACCACCTGTTTGCTATGCTGGATCTGGCCAAAAAAGAAGAAATGAACGATGTATATATTCATGCCTTCATGGATGGCCGTGATGTTATGCCAGACAGTGGTAAAGACTTCATGCAGAAGCTGATCGCTAAGATTGAAGAAGTTGGTGTAGGACAAATCGCAACGGTTCAAGGTCGCTATTATGCGATGGACCGTGACAAACGTTGGGAACGGGTTGAGAAATCATACCGCGCCATCGTTTATGGAGATGGACCGAAATACACTGACCCACTCAAAGCGGTTGAAGAATCGTATGAGAAATCCGTATTTGATGAATTCGTTGAACCAACGGTTATCGTCAAAGCGGATGGTGAGCCGGTAGGTCTGGTAGAGAGCGGCGATTCCGTTATCTTCCTCAACTTCCGTCCTGACCGTGCGATCCAGTTGTCGCAAGTATTCACGAACCAGGATTTCCGCGGTTTCGATCGTGGTCCGAAGTTCCCTGTGGGCTTGCACTTTGTATGCTTGACTTTGTTCAGTGAGACGGTTGAAGGTTATGTGGCTTATTCGCCGAAGAACCTCGACAACACCCTGGGTGAAGTTCTGGTACAGAACAATAAAAAACAACTGCGTATTGCAGAAACTGAGAAATACCCGCACGTTACCTTCTTCTTCAGCGGCGGTCGTGATGTAGAGCTTCCGGGCGAAACTCGCGTACTGATCAACTCACCAAAAGTTGCAACGTATGACCTGCAACCAGAGATGAGTGCGTATGAAGTAGCTGACGCATGTGTTCGCGAGATAGAAGCAGACAAACATGACGCCATCATTCTGAACTTTGCTAACCCTGACATGGTTGGACACTCCGGCATGCTGGAGCCTACCATCAAAGCGGTTGAAGTAACAGATGAGTGCATGGGCCGTGTTGTGGATGCAGTACTTGCCAAAGGCGGCGTTGTACTGATCACGGCGGATCATGGTAACGCGGATATGGTGTTCGATGAGCAAGGACGTCCGTTCACAGCTCATACAACGAACCCGGTTCCATTTATCGTTACGGACGCCAATGTAACCCTGCGTGAAGGTGGAATCCTGGCAGATATCGCGCCAACGATTCTTGACCTGATGCAATTGCCTAAACCGGCTGAGATGACAGGTACATCCGTCATCGCTACCCGTAAATAAGTTACGCAACAACAGATATAAATTGGGCGGTTTGGCGTTTGCACATGGAACGAAGGCAGCAGAAATAGTCTGAAGAAGCGAAGCGCTCGCCTTTATCACATGATTTCAACTTATGAAAATAAGTTCAAAGAAATCAGGGGATAACAGCGATCGGAAGACGATTCTGCTGACGAAGTGAAATAAGGGCAAACACAAGTTGGTCCTAAAATTAAATCCCAACTATAAAGGAGATTATCACAAATGACTATTATTTCTGACGTGTACGCTCGCGAAGTCCTCGACTCCCGCGGTAACCCTACAGTAGAAGTTGAAGTATACCTGGAGTCCGGCGCAATCGGACGCGCAATCGTTCCATCTGGTGCATCCACTGGTGCCCACGAAGCCGTTGAGCTTCGCGATGGTGACAAATCCCGTTACCTCGGTAAAGGCGTTCTGCAAGCTGTTAAAAACGTAAACGAAACAATCGCTCCAGAAGTTATCGGTATGGATGCATTGGATCAACTGGGTATCGACAAATTGATGATCACTTTGGATGGTACGCCAAACAAAGGTAAACTGGGTGCTAACGCAATCCTGGCTGTATCCATGGCAGTAGCTCGCGCAGCTGCTGACGCTCTGGACCTGCCATTGTACGTTTACTTGGGTGGATTCAACGCTAAAGCACTGCCAGTTCCAATGATGAATATCATCAACGGTGGTGAGCATGCTGACAACAACATCGACGTTCAAGAGTTCATGGTTCTTCCAGTTGGAGCACCAAGCTTCAAAGAAGCTCTTCGCGTAGGTGCAGAGATCTTCCACAACTTGAAATCCGTATTGAGCTCCAAAGGCTTGAACACAGCTGTAGGTGACGAAGGTGGTTTCGCACCGAACCTTGGTTCGAACGAAGAAGCAATCACTACAATCATCGAAGCAATTGAAAAAGCTGGTTACAAACCAGGCGTTGACGTATTCTTGGGTATGGACGTTGCTTCCACTGAGTTCTACAAAGATGGTAAGTACACACTTGCTGGCGAAGGTAAATCTTACACTTCCGCTGAGTATGTTGACCTTCTGGCTTCATGGGTTGAGAAATACCCAATCATCACAATCGAAGACGGTATGTCCGAAGATGACTGGGATGGTTGGAAATTGCTCACTGAGAAATTGGGAGACAAAGTACAACTCGTTGGTGATGACCTGTTCGTAACAAACACTGAGCGTCTGGGCAGAGGTATCGACGAAGGTATCGGTAACTCCATCCTGATCAAAGTTAACCAAATCGGTACATTGACTGAAACATTTGATGCAATCGAAATGGCTAAACGTGCAGGATACACAGCTGTAATCTCTCACCGTTCCGGTGAGTCCGAAGACAGCACAATCGCTGACATCGCTGTTGCAACTAACGCTGGTCAAATCAAAACGGGTGCTCCTTCCCGTACAGACCGTATCGCGAAGTACAACCAATTGCTCCGCATCGAGGATCAACTGGGTGAACTGGCTCAATACAATGGTCTTAAAGGATTCTACAACCTTAAAAAATAAGCTGGATATCCAGCTTTTACGGGCAAGCCGGGTAACCGGCTTGTCTTTTTTATTGAAACGGAGTAATGGTATAACGTGAGGATTAAGCAGATGGTGAAATGTAGGGCATTGTATAAACGGTACTACTTGTAGTACAACCATAGCTATGTTACAATTAAAGTAACTGTTTTTATGGTGAGATGTTATGCCCACATGGGTAGGAGGTGGAAAGAATGGATATTGCTTTGAAATTGCTGCTCGTTGTCTTCTCGATCGGTCTAATCACTGTAGTATTGCTGCAGCACGGGAAAAGCGCTGGTTTGGCGGGTGCCATCTCCGGTGGTGCGGAACATCTTTTCGGTAAAACGAAAGCGCGCGGATTGGATCTCTTCCTGCAACGTGCAACGGTGGTACTGGGTGCAGGATTTATGATTTTGTCTATTGTTGTTACGGTGGTTTCCAAGTAAGATTCGGAACTGCTGTTCAATGAATAGCTTAAGCTAATGGCTTAATTGATGAACCTTCGTTTCGTGAAGAAACGGGGGTTTTTTAATAAATTCTTACGCGTCCAAACTTTTCCAACAATTTAATCTATAGACTCCATGATTTTCGGTCTTCTTCTCACTTCTGTTCGGTTTTCCTTCCTTAATCATGCAACAAAACCCCTATCATGTATGGAAATGTACCTCGCTTATTCGTTACGCGCGAACTCACTCCCTATAATGAATGTCATGTGTACAGAAAATTTTCGGATGTAGTTCTTTTCCAGATGCGCACAGCACTTGTATCGCATAAAATGTCTGTAGAGATACGTGAAAGCGTGATTTTAGAAAAGCGCCCGGCAACTGTGGTTTTTTTGCGAGGTACGGATGGGCCGGATTGAATTCGTGTATACTAGGGTATGAGATAGTATGGTTGCACGACAACACTCTTCACAAAAGTGATATTGTATTGCATGAAAATGGTAAGAATTCCGATACATAAAGAGATAAGACTTGCTTACACTTTTATGTTTCCCGAGGTGAATATATTAATGATAACAGAACAACAATTGCTCGACTTCATGCGGGAAACCGCTTATAAACCTATGACTTATCAGGAGTTGGAACAGCACTTCGCTATTGAAGATGCAGCTGATTTCAAAGCCTTTTTGATTATGCTTAATACGCTGGAGGAATCCGGCAAAGTTTTGCTGACCCGTAACAATCGTTATGGCATGCCAGAGCGCATGGATTTGGTACGCGGACGATTACAGGCTCACGCCAAAGGTTTTGCTTTCCTTATTCCTGAGGATCGGGAGCACCCGGATGTGTACATTCACGCCAATGATATGAAGAGTGCAATGAATGGTGACACGGTATTGGTTAAAGTCACGTCTCAAGGACCTTCTGGCGGTCGCCTGGAGGGTGAGATCGTCCGTATTGTTACTCGTGCTGTGACACAAGTTGTAGGTGTGTTCCAAAGCCATGAGGTGTACGGCTTCGTTATTCCGGATGACAAACGGATTAATCGCGATATTTTCATCCCGCGTACGAACTTTGCTGGGGCTGTGGATGGACAGAAAGTTGTAGCAAAAATCGTCAGCTATCCGGAGGGCCGTGCGGCAGCCGAGGGTGAAGTGATCGAGATTCTTGGTCATAAGGATGAGCCGGGTATCGATATTTTGTCCGTCATTCGCAAGCATCAGCTGCCTGAAGCTTTCCCGGATGAAGTGGTAGAAGAGGCGGAGAGAGCACCAGACTCCATCACGGATGAAGAGATTGTACAACAGGGTCGCCGTGATCTGCGCGGACTTAACATTGTCACGATTGATGGTGAAGATGCCAAGGATCTGGATGATGCTGTAAATGTAGAGAAACTGCCTAATGGTAATTACCGTCTGGGCGTTCATATTGCCGATGTCGGCTATTATGTGCAAGAGAATTCTAAGCTTGATCAAGAAGCCTACAACCGTGGGTGCAGTGTGTATCTGGTGGATCGGGTTATTCCGATGCTGCCACAGCGTCTATCCAACGGTATCTGCAGTTTAAACCCACAGGTAGACCGCCTGACATTGTCTTGTGAGATGGAGTTTAACGACCAGATGAAGGTTGTAAAACATGATATTTTCACAAGTGTAATCAAAACCAAAGAGCGGATGACGTATTCCAACGTCCGTAAAATCCTTGAAGGTGAAGAGCCGGAATTACTCGAGCGTTATAAGGATCTGGTAGATGATTTCCATCTGATGAAAGAGATTGCCCTGAAGCTGCGTGCTATGCGTATGCGCCGTGGTGCGGTCGACTTTGATTTTGAAGAATCCAAAATTATTGTGGACGCAGAATGCAAACCGATAGATATCGTAAAACGGGAGCGTTCAATTGCAGAGCAAATCATTGAGGAATTCATGTTGGCAGCGAACGAAACCGTGGCAGAGCATTTCCACTGGTTGAAGGTTCCGTTCATTTATCGTGTGCACGAAGATCCGGATCAGGAAAAACTGCAAAATTTCCTCGCCTTTGCGGCGAATTTTGGACACCAGGTCAAAGGACGTGGCAATGCGATTCATCCACGGGCGCTTCAATCTTTGCTTGAGGATATCAAAGAAACGAAAGAACAAACCGTGATTAGTACGATGATGCTCCGTTCCATGAAACAGGCGAAGTATGATTCTGAAATGTCAGGTCACTTTGGCCTCGCGGCAGAATTCTATAGTCACTTTACGTCTCCAATTCGTCGTTATCCCGACCTCGTCATTCACCGGGTGATTCGCGAAGTCATTGAAAATAATGGTGCTTTGCCGGAGAACCGTCAGGAGTATTTGGCAGCACGTATGGCCGATATTGCGCAGCAGTCTTCGGAACGTGAACGTGTGGCAGTAGAAGCTGAGCGGGATACGGAGAAAATGAAAAAAGCCGAGTACATGCTCGATAAAGTAGGCGAAGAATTCGAAGGCATGATCAGCAGTGTGACCAGCTTTGGTATGTTCATTGAACTGGAGAACACGGTCGAAGGCCTGATTCGCTTGAGCGCGCTCACAGACGACTATTACCATTTTGATGATCAGCATATGGCTCTGATTGGTGAACGTACCTCGAAAGTCTTCCGCATCGGTGATGAAGTGAAGATCCGTGTGGCACGTGTAAGCATGGAAGAGTATACGATTGATTTTGAAATGGTGGATATGAAACCTCGCGGTGAACGTCCTGGCGGCTTCGGTGGCGGACGTGGAGGAAAAGGTGGACGTCCTAGTAGCGGCGGCGGACGCGGCGGTGCCAAGGGTGGACCAAGTGGTTTCAGCGGTTCACGTGGCGGCAAAGGCAGTTCAACAGGTGCTGGAGCCAGCCGTGGTGGCAGATCAACGGAAGAAAGCAGCAAAGGTGGACGTGGCGGTCGCGGTGGAGCAGCAAGTGCAGGCGCGGGCGCAGGCTCATCTGGTGGCTACGCAGGTAAAGGCGGCAAACCTAAAGGTGAGCGTCGTGCTGGTGATGCTGGTGGATCAACTGGCCGGGGCAAAGGCGCGGTGAGCTTTGGTTTTGGCTCAGGTAAAGGCGGTTATAGCTCTACATCGGGTGGATCGGATACTAGTTCAACCGGTGGACAAGGAAGTGGCCTGAACAGCGGCAGCGGTCGCGGTGAAGGAAGCTTTAAGTCCGGCAAGGGCGGCGGTAAAGGTGGCAAAGGCGTAAGTGGACGCAAAAACACTTCGCCGAGCGGCGTGTTTATTGGAGAGAATGCAACTCCTGGTGGCGCTCAGGAAGGTGGAGCACCACGACGCAAGCGGAAGAAGAGCAAAGGTGCCGCTGGTAACGGCACGGCAGCTTTTGTACGAAAAAAGAAAAAATAAAGCTAACGTAACTTTGGAGAGACGGATTACAACTGGTTCCTCCGGGTTAAGCGTTAGAGAAATAGTCACTTCAGCCGGTGTGTTGTTTCGCACAGTCTGAAAGTGGTGTAATGAGGAGGGGCGGCAGAGGTCGCCTCTTTCTTGATTTTAACAGCCGTACTTGCTACAATTAAGGTCTGGCACGAGGTACCTTGGTGCAACATTGGGTGCGCTGCTATATAGCATGGTACCGGCTTATTTTACGGAGAAGGAGTGAGGACATGGGCAAGAATGATGGACAGAGTAAAGTGCTCGCACAGAATAAAAAGGCTTCCCATGACTACTTCATTGAAGATACGTATGAAGCGGGCATGGTGCTTACCGGAACGGAGATCAAATCTCTTCGTAACGGCCGTGCGAATATTGGTGATGCATTTGCCACGATTCGAAACGGTGAGATTCATATTCACAATATGCATATTAGTCCTTTTGAACAAGGGAACCGAAATAATCCGCTCGATCCAACACGAACGCGCAAGTTGTTGATGCATAAAGTGCAGATTCACAAGCTGCTCGGGCTGTCGAAACAGGACGGATACAGCATTGTGCCGCTGAAAATCTATATCCGCAATGGTTACGCAAAGCTCTTGCTTGGACTGGGTAAAGGTAAGAAGCAGTATGATAAACGGGAGACTGCAGCCAAGCGGGATGCTCAACGTGATATCCAACGGGTACTGCGCGAGAAGCAGAAGGTCGCACGTTAAGTGGAGCGCTGGGCGCGAAAGCTTTACTTTAGGTGTATAAGTTAGTTTTTGTGATGGAGCTAGGAAGATTGATGTATGAGTTAAGGAGTCTCAAGGTTTGTCCTGCAATGGGCAAATTGAGGCTTTTGTTATTTGTATTGGGGAAGGTGATTTGATGTGAATAGCTGAAGTATGCAGTTGGCTGATTTTTGTTGTGTGTGATTAAGTACATTGCTAGGAGCATGGAGCTAAGTGTGGTGATGAATCTAAATTATCACCTGTTGCGTAGTTTGTCAGGGTAGTGGGTAAAATACTTAGGTGCAGTTGTTCGTGATCCGATCTGGGAAACTTTACTTCCGATTAGTGACGCGGTATAATATGTAGACGATTGAGCCTGTTGTATTGTATAACTTTGTACACATGCTCAGCCTGCTGGAATGTCTTCCAGCAATCTGTACTATTTCGGTGATGTGTCCTGTGTTATGATTACTCATGTAGCAGACAGGAATGCCGAGTTTGAAAGAAGCATCTTTTTACCTTGGAGGAAAAAGATGTGCAGCACCTTTGCTCCGTATTCACGGATTTAATCCTGGAGCCCTTCTTCATTGAGGGGGCGTTTATGGATTCGACGGGGATAGTTCGAGCATGGGTAGCGGGTAGTGGGGACGCGTCCGCTTTATCAACGCTAAAGCCTATTAAACGGCAAACAACAAACAAACTACGCTTTCGCAGCCTAAGAAACTGTGTGCGTGCTTCTACCCTGCATCGCCCATGTGACAGGGATAGGGGCTAACAAGTAGTGGGATACGCTGTCACATCTCCGCCTGGGGTGTGCTGAAGAAGATAATCAGGCTGACCCAACGTATAGCCGGTTACGGGGCGATACTCGGGTGACATCAAAACTGTGACTACACCCGTAGAAGCTTATGTGCCGTTATCTTCGGACAGGGGTTCGACTCCCCTCGCCTCCATTCTAAAAGCCCGCTCATAGAGCGGGTTTTTTACTTGTAAAGGTAAAAATTATAGACCAAATATAGACCCTAGATTTCTATAGTGCTTATATCGATGATGTTGTTGACATAATGTCTATTTAGGTTTGCTATTATTTTATTGGGAGTTGGAACATTAATGATTGAATTTAGGACAGAAAACTCGAGCTTTAGCCTTATAAAAAATTACGTTAAAGAAGTAAGAAACGACAGATGGGGACGAGACAAACGTAAAAAAGTGGTTTGATAAGTATCGCTATCAGATCGAATGCTACAATGAAAAAGGGCAAAAAGTATTTCGTATGATTTTCTCATCTTCAGATGGATTCATTATTCCTAATTGGATAAACCACCAATATAGCCAAGAGAAATTAATACCCCTAGAATCTTTTTATCAAGTAGTTGCCTTAATGAAACTTGCAGATGAAAGGCTATTGGAGAATTGTCAAAGACTTATGGAATTATTAGAGAAGGACACATGTTTTGGAGTAAACGTTATAAGATTTGGAGAACTTCGTGACAAATCGAGTAACCGCATACAAATATTAGATTTTTGGCAGTATGGAGAAGAAGAACAGATTCTCTATTATAAAGGTGGAGTATGGAATGAGAAAGAGAGTTCCATAAAGATCTCTGAGTATCGACACATGATAGAATGGAAGCCGCTTGATAAACAAATTAAGTTGATAAACCTTGGAATTAAACAAGGTAGGAAATATACCAGAGATGCGTATCTATTATTTGAAATTGACTATAATGGGGAACATCCCAATATAAGAGTAAATAATTCGCTAAAGCCTAATCAAGTTACATATGATAAATGGAAAAGATATTTAACAAAAGTCGTGGATGATATAGATGTCATGGATAAGATACAGAACTTATTTAATAAAATTTAATCTTTCAAAATAAAACCGACAGTGGCTAACTACTGTCGGTTTTATTGATAGTGAGGAGAAATCTACAGGTCAAGTAAGCAGCATATTATAGGTGTAAAGTGACTAAATTGGTGAGGGGGTCATTTTGGATACTGAAAAAGAAATATTCTTAGTGGTGCTAGTCGTATTTACACTCACAGATTTGATAAAACTCACAAGGGAGTGGTTCAAGCATTAAACGACGCACTTAAAACAACTCAATTATGATGTGATGTTGCAAACAAGATATAGACCACCAATAGGAGTATGCTTAACTCCCCTACTGGTGGTCTATATAATATTTTTTAATTTCCTATTTTCCTCGTTCGTTATTCCAAATCAGAGTGTGCAGTTGTGGGAGTACTCTAACAGTTTGCATTTCTGGATCATTAATAACCAAATTGAATAACCATTCTAATTTGTTTAGTAGTTGTCCTGCAATACTTTCACTGCGTGTTACCTCAGCATTTCCTACTTGAAGATATAAAGTAATGTCAGGAAATAAACTTTGAACTTTTTTTGCATAAAGATAATCAGTTTCATCAAAAATAACTACTTTCAAAGAGACGTTTGAATGTTGGAGGTTCGCAAAGATAGATTGAAGAATCCCCCAATCTGTTGACATTAAAGAACTAGGAGGTTTAGGGCTAATGGTTAATATATCAACATCATTAAACCAGTCTTTCCAAATACTCCCTTGTGTTTCGACAATGATTTTTTTTGACCTTTTATGAAGTTCAGAAATAAGATCATGCATAGGTTCATTATAGAGGGCAGGATTACCACCTGATATTGTGACATAGGTACAACCATCTAATCCAATTGAATTCAGTTTATCAATAATTTCTAAACTGGTTAAACGTTGTATACTTGATTTGCTAGAGCCATCCCAGGTAAAAGCTGAATCACACCAGGAGCACTTGTAATCACATCCGTATAAACGAACAAACATTGTCTTCAGTCCAATAACTGAACCTTCTCCTTGAATAGTCGGTCCGAAAAGCTCAATTACTGGAAGTTTACTCATAATCGCAAACTCCACTTTGTGCATAAAAAGGTCCTTCATGATCTATATCTGAAGCAAAGACTTCTACCCAACTTGTAGACGTTTCCCAAAGTTTTATGGACCATACTGGAAGGTTGGCTTTAATAAGTTCAAAACAAATGTACTTTGACATATTCTCTGCGGTTGTACGACATCCAACGATACAAACCTTTGATCCAGTAGACTTTAGTGTTTGGAGAACAGGTTCATTCCCCGCTGCTAGAAAAGCATGGTCAAACTTATCTATAATAACCTCATTAACAATTTTTTTGAGATCACTAAAATCCATAACGAATCCTTCGTTGGACACATCTTCAGAACCGTAAGTTGTACCTCTAATGACAACCTCAAGTTTATACGTATGCCCATGAACATTTGCACATTTCCCATTGTGACCTATAAGTTGATGAGCGGCATCAAATTGAAAAATCTTGCACACATTAATTTCGTTTTTCATAAAATATTGCCCCTCTCTTGAAGATATTGTTCTAATCCTGCTTTACGCAAAAGACATGCTGGGCATTCACCGCATCCGTCTCCAATAATTCCATTGTAGCAAGTTAATGTTTTCGTTCTCACAAAATCAAGATGTCCTAACTGATCCGCTAACTCCCAAGTTTGTTTTTTATTTAGCCACATTAACGGCGTATGAATTACAAAGTTGTAGTCCATTGAAAGGTTTAATGTGACATTTAGAGACTTAACAAAAACATCTCGACAATCTGGGTAGCCACTAAAATCGGTTTGACATACACCCGTAATAATATGGTAGTAACCTAATTGCTTAGCTAAAATGGCTGCAAAGGAAAGGAATAACATGTTACGGCCATCTACAAATGTATTTGGAAGAGTCCCTTCGCTACCTGCTTCTATTTCAATATCTTTTCTAGTTAGCGCATTAGGTGCTAATTGATTGAGTAAATTAAGATCCAGAACATGGTGCTTTACGTTAAGTTCTTTTGCAATTTCAGATGCACATTCTAATTCTAGTTTATGACGTTGGCCGTATTGGAAAGAGACAGTTTGAACTTCATCATATTCTTTTAATGCCCAGAGTAGGCAGGTAGTACTATCTTGTCCTCCACTAAATACAACAAGTGCTTTATTATTCATAGGTTAGTCTCCTTTGCTGATGCTCTATGAGCAGTATGCTACATAACAAGTATATCACTATACGGTCAGGAATCATGTTTACTCTTCTGGTGCGATTACAGGTAAACGTGGAATAAATTATTTGTTGTTAGAACTTTCTTTAAACCTTCGAGTACCCAATGAGTCAAAAGAGGGGGGTAGCTGATTTCAAAATCCTATTATATAATAGTTGGAATACTGATAAAATTGAGAAAAGGTGAACAAATGAAATACCTAGTTATTCTATTATACTTAGCGGCTATTGTTACAGCGAATGTCGTAACAGCAGGAACAAAACCTATCCAAATTGGAATGTTTATTATTCCAGCAGGGTCCTTTATTATTGGGGCTACCTTTATCCTTAGAGATTTTGTTCAGATTTTTGTAGGGAGAAGAGTGGTATATATTCTTATTATCCTGGCAATGATTTTGTCTGGAGCAACTTCATATTTACTTGGTGATGGGCTTTGGATTACATTTGCATCTGTTTTGACTTTTTTAGTATCGGAGACAACTGATACGGAAATATATACTCGTTTAAAGTTTCCTTTTTATCTGCGTGTAATGTATAGCGGCATTGTTGGGGGCTTCTTAGATAGTATAATTTTTGTTGTGGTAGGCTTATCACCACTTGGGGCAAACTTTATTCCATGGAATGCAGTTGTATATGCAATTTTAGGACAGATTATTGTTAAAACTGTTGTTCAGTTGCTTGCATCTGGTGTAATTCGTCTCTCATTGAATAAAAGATTGGACCGATTTGTTTAAGAGTAGTGACATTTTAATTAAAAAGAGATATATGTTAATATTGCAGGGGAACAAACATTTGTATATAGGGATACGGAGGACATATGGAAAAGCGCATATTAGTGGTAACCTCATGTACGGGTGAGAAAATAAGTAAGCCCGAAAATCAATTGTTATTTGAAGATTTTCAGGATGAAAACAGATTACATCAGAGAGAAACCGAATTATCCCCGTATAGAACAACTGCCAAGGATATGTACACAGGTAGTCAACATCTGGCATTGATGGATGGTATTAATACTTACCGTGAACACGGGGGAAACATTGATCTTAATATAATTTCTGCAGGATATGGATTGTTAAGTGAGAACGACAAGATTGTTCCTTATGAAGTGACGTTTAACAATATGAATTCCCAAACTATAAAGAATTGGTCAAAAAAACAAAGAATCACCGAAACGCTGCAAGAAAGAGTTCGTGAATACGATTTGGTGTTCTTTCTTCTTGGTGATAAGTATCTACAATCTGTTGAATGGCCGCTGAGCATTAGTGGTCAACAAAGATTTTTCTTTTTTGCTGGGAATTCAAGCAGAACTAGAGTTATGGTTGAAGAAAATTATCATCTTCTTTCCATAGGAGAGGATGAGGCTAAAGTATTTAGATTTGGACTCATTGGTATTAAGGGATTCCTTTTTGCCCAACTGTTAAAACAAGCTGCTGCTGTGGGCCACCGTAAGGTCTGGGAAGATCTTTATTTAAACCCATCTAAAGTACGCGATTATGTTATGGAATCTTTTGTAAGCAAAGACAAGCAACTCACTCTATCTGATTTTTCTGAAAAAGAAAATAGAGTTGACTCACTAAAAGCATCTCAACTCTTAACTTTTTATAGTGAGTTATTCCCGGTACCGGATTCTTTAATTGCTGTAAACTATAAAAAGGAACTTAATTTCTTTTTGCCAGAGAATGATGATCGTGTGGATCCAAATTATGATTTTATAAATGATGTCTCTCATAAGGATCGGAATCCGCTCCTTCATGATGTCTATTCTCACCAGATTTATGGAACTCCTCAATATGATGGTTTGTTGGTGTCTAAAGTCAATATTGATAATGCAACTAAACAAAAGGTTCAACTTATAAAAGAAATGGGTGGCATTCACAAGTTTCTCCATCTGCCTGAGGACTTTCCAATCATGGGGGATTGCGGAGCATTCAGTTATATTAGCAGCGAAGTTCCACCGTATACAACGAAGCAAATTATCGACTATTATGATGAATTAGGAATCAATTATGGTGTTTCCGTTGATCACTTGGTCGTTGGTCCATTCAAGAAGGATTTGGACACAAGGCAGTTTAGGTATGAGTTGACTCTGAAAAAGGCCGAGGAATTTATTGTCGAATTCCGTAAAGGGACTCATAAGTTTCATCCGATTGGAATTATTCAAGGATGGGATCCCCAGTCGTTCAAAGAAGCAGCGCTGCATTTAATTAACTTAGGTTATGACTATATTGCGATAGGTGGACTTGCAAGGGAACAATCGGGAAAAATATATGAGATTTTAAGAGAAATTTCACCGATTATTCCAAACGAAAATTTCCGTTTGCACTTGTTTGGGGTCGCACGTGATATGCGTACTATGAAATCCTTTCATAAACTAGGGGTTACTTCATTCGACTCTAGTTCCCCGTTGCGACGCGCGTGGTTAGGTTCAGGACACAATTATCATGCTTTAAGTGGAAAACACTATACGGCCATTCGAATTCCAGAAGCGAAAGAAACGTCCGGAAGAGTGAAAAAGATGGTCCAAGAAGGAAAGGGAGAGTTCCTTCAATATAAGGAACTTGAACAGAATGCTTTAAAGGCATTGAGAGCATTTAGTAGTGGAGAATTGGGATTGGAAGAAGCCCTATCAGCCATATTACGATATGATGAGTTACTAGGTGAGAAACGTGAAGTCCATGAAGATCTTTACCGTGAGGTGCTCTCTGAACGTCCATGGGAGACATGTGGATGTGAAATATGTAAGACAATTGGTATTGATACAATAGTGTTCCGTGGGAATAATCGAAACAGAAGAAGAGGTTTCCATAATACACATGTATATCATGAGCAAGTAAAAGCACTCAGAAAGTCTTTAAATATAGAATAAATAATAGTAAATTTTGATTTTTACTATGTAGCAGTACTGCATAAGTTGCCTTAGTGTGATACACTAGGGCTTATTTGCTTTGGGGGAGTTCCATGCAATTTTCAATTGATGGAGTACGTAGGTTAAATAGGAACGATAAAACAGGTCATTTTTGCGTTGTTACATTACATAGGCTAAAATTATGGGATTTTCCTGTTATAAATACAGCAATCTTTAACCAGAATGTTGTTACAGTAAGTTATGAAGAAATTATAGAACAGGCAAAAGATAAAATAAAATTATCTAATCCGGTGTTCCTCTATCCTCTACCAGATGGTGATGAAGGGGATGAATATGTAACAATTTTTATTTCTTCAAACAATTCTTTAGCCGAATACTGTGAGAAAGTAATACTAGCTTATGATTTCATCAATCGAATAGTTGAGAGAACGGATAAGCTCAGTAGTAACTCTACCAAATTACTTACTCTTCAATCGTTGCAGAGTATCCTTAAGATGCTTAACAATGTCAAAATTAGAAATGAAGAATGGCCTAACTATTGTAGCGACTTCATCCAATATTTAAAGTGCCTAATAAAAGAGTATCCGTATCTCGGATACCTGCCTGTTATGGAGCGAAAAAAATTTAGAGAAAGATCTGTTGCGGATACAAGTTTTGCATGGGAGTTTTATATAAAGTTTTTCGTAGATGAATGGAAATCTGAAGATTATGTAATTAACCTGCCAAACTTATCAAAACCATTTCATCATATGGGTTGGACGGGGGACTTTTTTCAACGAGATAACCCCTTTTGGCAATCTTACCTTAGTAAGAATGGGAAATTTCGATTTCATCGTGCTGTTCGTGAATCTATATATGAAATCTGGAAAGAATGGATAGAGTGAGCCTAAAAAAGGCTCACTCTTTTTATTTATTTAGCGGTAGCTGAGATAAAAAAACTATGGTAAAATGCATTTATCACGTAAAATCACGTAAAAAATAGGAGGGGATATCATGCAATTTTATGTTGGATGGTCTCATAGTGATGCTATATTCACAGATTATTATCCAGATTGCTCTATACTTGTAAGCGCTGTTCCTGATAATAAGGGGTCCTTAGGAAAATTCAAAACAAAACCCAAAAATATAATACTGGATTGTGGATCGGTCTATTATGTAAAGCAAGAAACTCGTCCATCACTTAAAGATATATTTCAAATACAAATATCTTTTCTTGAGAGTTGTGATCCCTGTAAGGCTTATATGGTTCACTTCGATGAACCGATGTTAAACAAAACATCATTATCCGAAAGATATATGGCTATGGAAAAAACCTTGTTTAATGCTTACGAATATATGAATCTTTTTAATTCTAAAAGTTTGCCTGGACATGTAGTACCAATGGGGGTAATTCAAGGCTACGATCGGGTAAGTATAGAGTTTTCTGCGAGGGAGTTATCTCGAATGGGTTATAGATCATTCGGAATCGGTTCTTTATTGTTCCAAAATCAAAGTAAACAAATTGAAATGATTAACTACGCAGCAGATATAGTTGGACCTTCTAACCTTCATGTCTTTGGAGTAACAGGGGTTCCTCAGATGCGAGCTATGATTGATATTGGGGTGAAATCTTTTGATTCTACGAGGCCAACAATGGCAGCAGCTTTCTTTCAGGTATTTTATAGTAGACCATTTAAAACCTATTTTTTGTCCAAGTCACACGCAAAATTAACTAGTCCAAGGCTCAGTGAACCGCTTCCTTGTAATTGTCCTGTATGCCAAGTTGATGCGCAAAATTTATTTATTCCCTCTCCAAGAGAATACATGAAACTAAGATCGATACATAATTACTATCATCTTTCTATTGTAATAAATGACTTCTTAACAGAAAAGAGTGGAGGTGAGACATGTGCTTTTTCAAATGTGTTACGGACCGGAAATTGAGTCAATCTATGAAACGATTAGAGAACATAGGGGCATTAAGATCAGTACACTCCGAGAAGCATATCAATATACAGACGAAGGAGATATTACTTCCTTAATTGAGGGCGTTATAACTATACTTCTGGATCTTCATTTTATAGTGAAAGAAGAAGGATTACTTTTTGCTGTTGATGATAAGGCATGGAGTAATAAAGATGTATTTAGACGATTAGGTAAGATATCAATGTCACAAAGCAAAGATGAAGAAAGTTTAAATTACATCTTTTCATCCTTATACAATGAAGTTTTTGTAAAACAAGATAAGATTTTTGAAACCAACATTCATTATCATGTAAACAAAAGGTTCACAAGAACAATGATTGGTCAAGAAAAAATTAATGCTTGGAAACGGATGATGGAATCTTGGGGAGCGGGAAGACGGGTATACACAGGGTTTTATGCCTTGCCGCATATATCGTTTTTACAAGAAATTATAGAGGAGGTGGGTGAATGGGAAGGGGCACTTCATCCATTTTGTGAGGAAAAGATCCATCCTATTCTACCTTGCATCACTTCAGAAGGGATGATCTTTAGAGGATTGATTTTTGGATTAATGGGCTTACAGCATAAATCACTCGAAATTAGTTACAAACAAGACCTACCTTTTAAATCGTACGGACCTAATCAAGAGTGGAATTGGATTCAACTAAAAAAGAATTAGGGGGGAACGATGACGATGTTACCATGTCTAAATAAAGATGCGTTAAAGTTATTGGTAGGCACCGCAGATGAGAGGTATAACTATTCTTCAGAGTACTTTCGTAAAACGCACTTTCCTCAAGTCATGCATAGATATCATGGTAGTCAACTTCTTGAAGAAATAAGTGAAAACGAACTATATAAAAATTTATTAGATGTGGATTCTGAAGGAAACCGCGTGTTTTTCTTGTTTGGATCTACTGGGTCTGGTAAATCAGAGTTATTGTGTTGGATCAAAGATAAATGGCAGCAGCATGAGGTAAATCGCCCTGTCGTTCGTATATCCCGTACTGAGTTAAATCCTCAGATTTTGATAAAGAAATGTTATTCTGAAATAGGTATTCCTTTAGGGATATCTATTGATGAAACCCGTTGGAATCTACTAATTAAGAAACCCATAACCTTAATAAATCAAATTGTGTGGTCAACGCTATCAGAAATTCTTCCTTCCGATGAAGAGATTGTTCCAACTGCATTATTAATTAGGCCTGTTATTGAAAAGAATGTAACAGAATTTATAGTGCAAGTGCAGAATGGTCGAATTAAGAAGCCCTTGGAAGTACTGCATCAAGTTCAGTTTGATGAGTTAATATCAAGCACCACGCTTCAAATTCCTGTTGAGTATTCCTTATTAAGAAAGAAACTATCTCAAAAATTAGATCAATTCCTATTTGAAGGTAAAGATATTGCTTCTCTATTTAAGGAGTTGACAGAGAAAATAAAAAGATTGAATATACGTCCTTTGTTATTAATTGATGATCTTGTACAGTCAGTTAATATATACGCTTCTGACTTGCTCGATCAGATAATTACCCTTGAGGAAGGAACGTGGGATGTAGTCATTGGTCTTACACCAGGAGCTGTGCGAGACACTGATAAAGGATTTGATCTAACACAACGAATTCAAAATTTGGATACCATTACAGACAGAGTGAAAAAGTTGTGGTTGTCTGATGAGTCAGGAAAGGATTTTTACAACCTAAATCGCTCTCAAGTGGTTAGTTATATGTCCAATTATTTAGTGCAATTAAAGGCTTCTCAAGGGTACAATTGCGGTAATCAATGCCCCCATTATTCAGAGTGTAAAGGATACAGCATTCCAGAAAAAGAGAATGATGATGAAAAAATAGCACAAGAGATAAATCTCTTACCGTTTAATCGTCATTTAATCAGAAGAACATTCGATGCTATTCCGGTGGGGAAGGGTAAACTTAGATATATGATTCTCAATTGTAAAGAGCTACTTCGTTTTTTTCAGAGTGGAAAAAAAGATAAGATATCCAGAGTTCTTCCTTTAGTGGAAAGGGAGAAATTCTCTGATCATCCGGAGCTTTTTATAAAGACGTATGCTGAATGGTACGTTTCTGAAGGAAAGAACGAATGTTTTATTCCCCAAAAGATATTGAGCTATTTTGGATTTCCTGATGGAGCAATGAAAGTATGCTTAAACACTCTTGAAAGTAGGGGGGAGATTAACTCTGTTTTGTTAACAAAAGGAGTTCCACTACCTAATGTAGTTAAATCTACAGTGAGAGAGTGGGCTGAAGGTAAAAGAGTCAATCCAGAACTTCTTGAACCTGTCAGGTTAGGTGTATCTTCTCTCATTCATGAAGTAGTAAAAGGTGTAAATATGTCCCTACCGTTCACTCCAAGAATGACAGCAACGATCCAAAGGAGAAGTGTAGTGAACCGGACTCGCTATCCTATTACATTTGATTCAAAGGGGATAGGAGTAAGAAGTATATTCGTTAATCGAGGTTTTGCAGCACTCCAAATATCAAATTTTCAATCGTTAAAGCATTCAGAAAAAACTAGAGCTTTTCAACAAATTGCAAATGAATATGAAACTGCAAGATGGATATATGAATCTGAAGAGATACAACGTAGTTGGCATTGGGAGCTAGAAAGTGGTCTGGGAATGCCCATTGGTTCATTTGTTTACCTATTGAAAAGTTGGGCTGAAACATGCATTGAAGTTGGAAATGCCCACTGGTCATCAGAGATACAAAAACAGCTCCCTTTAACTCGGGATGTGGTAAATCTCATTGAGGATAGTTTTAAGGATTGGCATTTGTTGCGAGATAACATGATTAAAATCCCCAAATCTAGTCATAAAAGAGAATTGGCTATTGAATTTGATATATGGCTGAAGCGTTATCAACCTATCAAGGTGCTGGAACAATACCAAATTGGAGAGGAATCACTCAATATCTTTTTTATAAGATTAAAAAATAATTATTTAACTTATCGCGATTTATTAGATAAGCACCTAAAGCAAAAAATCCAATTTGCAAAAGGCATGCTTCCCTTTTTGCTGGGAACGGGAAATAAAGAATACCTGGTACATGCAGATAGAATAAACAGTTTCGATGTAACAACGTCATATATGCTCAGCGATTACTTAAATTATTCGGAATTCGAAGAAAGCCTTGAGCAAGAGGAAATAGTGAACAAGTTTTCAATTAGTACATCACTATATAATGATGTGATGAACTTGTCTAAGCAATTTGAATCAGTATGTTTAGTAGTTGAAAAACAAATGGGGGAGTTCAACAAAATATTAAATAAGGATTGGAGTTGTGATCTTCCGGATTGGTCAATGCTTTCTTTAGAAAAAGAAGAGTTAACTAAGACTATAAATAGTCTAAGTATGCTGGTACACTGTTTATCCATTTCTCGAAATGCTTGGACAGAAGTCCTACGTTCCAACCACTTAATAAAAGACGTAAAATTAGTAAAAACAATATGGGCTAGGTTAGTGGAAGTTGCAAAACAGTTAGTAAGAAGAAGCACAGTAAATATAGATGTTCAGAATCTTATTAATGAATGGCAGTGTATTGATTTTTATGAACTTAAAACTCGTTTGGAAGTGATGGACATACGAGAAGCTGGGCAACAGAGTGTGATCAAACATCTAAAAAATGATCTTGGATACAAAAGTATAAATAATTTAGATGACTTGATAATTAAAATTGAACTTAATGAAGATTTACGACCATCTGTTAAGAGACATCTGAAGTTGCTATTAGAGCAGGGCTTTACTACGCTTCCTCCTATGCAATGGAAGCGATTGTTGGATGAATTAAAAATGAGATTCCCAACTCTTTTCGAAGTGGTAGAAATACGATTAGTTGCTTCAAGGATCTAGATATAATCTTGAAAAAGCTTAGAGGCTTAGCCTCTAAGCTTTTTTGTTACAAAAGGTATTATATGTATGATATTTTTCGTTAAAAACGTAATCTATTCCTCCCTAAATTCTTTTTTCCAAAGTAGTTCATATATGGTACGATATCTCTATTCGGTAGTTATATAGTTTTATTTTCCCAATCTTAAGGAGGACTTTATGCTTACTCTATATACTTATGATAATCAGAGACCAGCAGAATCAGAAATTAAAAATCTTATTATAAAGGAACGTAGTTATACATATTTAACTGCCACCATGGCTATTGCTACTCAACGGGAAAAAGATGGTCTAATACCTGCGGAGCAAGTTTTCCAAGACGATGAAGGTAAAGACCGTAAAAAGGCACTATTTGCTGATGTACTAAGGGAGTGGACAAAGCGTGAGTATTTGTTAGCACCGCGTGGCGAAGCCAAAACAATGTTATTCCGGGCTATGGATGAAGTTTCTAAAGATGACATAAGCCTGCGCAATTTATTACGCCATGATTTTATGTCTTGGAGTCGTTTATTGTATGATCTAGCTGCACAGGGGATCGATTTACGTATTGAGGAACTTTCAAAAATAAAGAAGGACCAACTTGTTAATCCAAAGATAGAGGACTATCTGAAAGAGATTCAAAAAACATTTTATGATAATTTGAGAAGAGAAAATAAAAAAATATTTGAGCAGGCTATTCGAGAGTATCTTACGAATAACCAAATTACTACGGATATAGTTATAATGGAAGGTTTTACATTTTTGACCGATTTACAAAAATGGTTTATAGAGCAGTGTGAGAAGCAAGGAAAAGAAGTATTCTTCTTAGCACCCTATAATGATAATCAAAAGCAAGCTTATCAAATAATTAGAAACACATACGACTTTGTTTGGGCTGGTCGTATTTCAATTGAAACGAGTAAATTAAGTACCAAAGAGGATATCAAATATATTCAAAATAATCTATTCGCTGATAGCGAACCTCAGATTTTCCCTGAACAAGTTGAGAATGTTTCTTTGAGACAGTTTGTAAATCGGGATCGTGAGCTCCAGGGCTGCCTTGAACAAATAGAGAAGTGGTTTAGTGAAGGTTTGTACCAACCTGAAGAAATTGTAATTGTTACTCGTAGGGCAAAAGAATTTAATGATCGTTTTCAGGACTATCTTTCCATGAAGCCCTTAGAATTTACAGATGAAAATGGGAATAAACATTTGGTAACTCTACCAAACAATCCGAGATTACTGTTGTTAACACCTGTTGGGAGATTTATTTTAAATCTCTATCAATTATGGCATGAAGAAGGTTTTTTACTTGAATCAAATGAATTCGAATCCATTATAGCGTCTGGATGGCTGGGTGCATCAATTCAAGACTCGACATCCTTATTTAGAGCCGCAAAAAATCAGTATTTTACTGCGTGCAAAACCAAAGACGAATGGATTGAAAAACTAGAGCAATTGGAAAGATATAGCGAAGAAACAGATGATGTACGTCTTCCAACTAAATTAATCGATTCTGAAACAGTTAGGAACTGGAATAAGGTTGTGGAGATGTTATACTCCGTTTGTTACAGATTATTTTCAAACAAAAAATCCCCAGTGGCAGAGCATATTGAAAAATTGCAAGAGCAATTAAACGAAATGCTTCCAGAAGATATTCGGAAATCAGAGAAAGAAGTTCTGGAAAAAATCAGGGAGGTGTTTGATGAGTTAAGTAATTATTATTCCATTGATCTTACAACAACTGAATTTGGGGATGCTCTTCATGCTATAACTCGGGGAGAAAATGATAATGAAGATGAAGAGGAGCAAGAAAAATCAGATGTAAAAAGTCATAATCTTCGTATTGTTATACCAGAGACATTAGACGGAATACAGTTTAAGGCTGTGATATATGTAGGATGCGACAATGTGCATTCACCTGTTCTATATCCTGAGCCGTGGCCCTTTTATAAGGACGGAAGAAGAGAGCATTTGTACAAAGAGAGATATATGTTTATGACTGTAGTAAAATCTGTACAAGAAAATCTTGTGATTAGCTATTCCCAGAAGGATGGAGACCATTCTTTTCAACCAAGTACATATTTTCAAGAAATTGAGAGAGTACTAGGGACTAAAAGAGAAAAAAAGGCTCTTCTCGATACACTTGATATAAGTAAAGCGCCTGAAGATATAAAGCAATCAAAGGTACGTTCGGCTAGAAGGAAAGAGTATAGTTTGAGTGAAATAGCTCATTATGGTCTGTGTCCACTCAGATATAGACTTGAGATGCTACATCCAGAAGTACGAATGTATCGTAATGAGTGGCAACTTGAGATTTACGCGCAAGGAGTATGGCTTAATCGTATTTTTAGTCTAATTGAAAGAAATAAAGAAGAAAAACCTTATTCTTTACCTACTTCACAGTTCCTAATGAAATATATGCAATCTTCGAAAGAGGGAATGTTGAGGTTATTTCCTGCCTTTGGTTCAATAACTTGGCATTCAATAGAGAACCAAGTTAAGAATCAAATTAAATATTTCGAAGATTGGACTAAAAATTATTTTAAAGGTGTTAAAAAAGGGAAGAAGGAATCTTTTCGTGTGATGTTATCTGGGACGAATGAAGAGAGGACAGTAAAAATCAGTCTTGATGTTCCATTCATAGCTGACAGAACAAAAATACAGTCACCAATTATAAATTACCTACAGACAGAAGAATGGCTGCTACCAGGAAGCAATAAAGATGAAAAGAGTGGAAATGGGGCAGATGAAGATATTGATATTGAAGGAGTTAGTTTATTTCCTACACAAAAAAGAGCTGTTGATTGGTGGAGAGACACCATTAATTCTTACTATATGGTAGAAGTGGAAAAAAAGAGCGGAACCCACTGGTACATTAAAAAATTAGAGAAACATTATTCAGGTGTAAAAGAAAAAATAGTACATTGGATAAATAACATTGAGAGTAGTAATTTTCCGAAAAATACTGGGGATCACTGCAAATCATGTCCTGTCAGGTTAGAGTGTTTAGGTATAACTGTAGCAAAGGAGGATTTCACTGAATGAGTATTCTAAGAGGTGGTATTTCTTTATCAGAGGAACAGGCCGTTATAGTCGACAGTGTCAGAGATACCGATAAAATTACAATTGTCTCAGCAGGAGCTGGATCGGGTAAAACGCGTACGATGGTAGCTACTGTTTTACAATTAATAGATGATGGAGAAGTAAATATAGACGAATTTGCATTGATTACATTTACAAATAAAGCTTCAGATGAGATGCGTGAGAGACTAGAAAATGGAGTATATGACCGAGTTAAAGAAGCAGAGAAAAATAATGACTGGGCTCAACGTACAAGATGGATCGAGCAGAAAGAACGAATAGCATCAACATTTATTGGCACAATTCATAAATTTTGCACAATGCTACTTCGGAATTTTGGATACACAGAGAATATAGCTCATGAATCTCAAATATTGATGGCTAAACATTACTTTAGAACTGCTATGAAAAAGACTATGAGTGAGGCGTTGGATAATCCTGAAACACAGTGTCTTTTTGACATAGGAAAAATAGAATGGGCAACATATCAAATGGCTAATAAAATTGAAAAATGGTATGAAGAGATTCGAAACAGGGGCTACTCTGTTAAAGATATGGTAGAAAAAACATTTGCTCAAAATGAAAAGGATGATAATCAAAATTATCGTAATGCTATTGCTCGTATACTGGATATGTTAGAGACAAATTACCATGAAGAAAAGAATAGTGTTAACGGTATGGACACAAATGACTTGCTTCATAAGAGTGCTGCCCTTATTGAACAGCATAGGGATCAAATAACTCCATTAGTTGCTTCCCGCTTTCAATACTTATTTGTTGATGAGTTTCAAGATACAGATGAGTTACAAATGCGGATCATACAGGAGTTATCACCAAAATTGCAGCATGTACTCGTTGTGGGTGATCGTAAACAAGCTATTTATGCATTTAGAGGATCAAACCATCGAGTGTTAGAAAAGATAGCTAATGAAAATAAAAAGCCTCTGCTTTCTCTTAGTGCTTCTAGACGCCCGACTATGCCGTTATTTCAGGCTCAAACGTCTCTATTTACACACATGGGAGAGCGCTATAATTTTTTGTTAGATAAATCTACTCAGGCAGATGATGCTCATAATCCTACAGATTCATTGTTACCCTTTCAATATGAACATATAAATGTATATTCTGAACGTACACAACCGATAGCTCAACGCTTAGTGGAAAAAATAAATGAATTCATTGGTCAACAAATCGATGATAGATCTGAGGGATTGCGTCAAATTGAGTATAGAGATATTTGTGTGTTGTTTCGATCAAATTATCAAATATCTCAATACGCTTCGCTAATGCCAGAAAGTATTCCTATTCAAACGGATTTTGGAGGGGGGTTCTTTCGTAAACCTGAAATCATATCTTGTTATTATATGTTACAGGCTATAATTAAGTATCCTGATGATGTCTCCCTTGATCTTGCCCTTGAAACGCCTTTTCTCCCTTTTAAAGCTTCAAGTTCTATTTATCGTAGTACTGGTGAGAATTTAGTACTTTGTGATTGGTTCGAAAATGAAGAGGATTGCCAGGAGTGGTACGAGGGTATCCAAAAAATACGAAAACAGATGAAACTTGATTTAGTACCAAAGTTATTAACTGATATTTATGATTTTACTAAAGTGAGAGAATACTACGGTAAATTAGGCGACCTCCAAGCAGTGGCAAATCTTGAGAAATTAGTTATGTGGTCACGAGACCTAATGAATACTGAAGCATTAACTTTACAGCAATTTTTTGATCGATTTCAATCCGCTCTTTTATCGGGTATGGAGACAGACGAAGCCAGCACTGGTGAAGAGGAAATTAGGTCTAACAAAGTAAGGTTCTCTACCATACATTCGGCAAAAGGATTGGAATATCCGATCGTAATTATTCCAGATATCGGTCGTCCGCTTCTAAAGGAAAATAATATACCCGATTTCATACCACATCCCGATTGGGGTATTGATCTTAAATTGCCTGGGGAAGTAGGACTGGGACCCTCTTCCAAGTACAATGAGTGGATCAACTCCTTTAAAAGCAATTTTTTAGAGGAAGAAGCCCGAATATTCTATGTAGCGGTAACTAGAGCAGAACACGTTATTTGTTTAATCGGGCATGGTAAAACGAAGGCGGGAGAGATAGGAAATCAAAATTGGTCTTGGCAGGACGAAGTTTTGAGTGCAAGATCGGCACTCGAATCATTAGGAAGTGGTGTAGTGAAGATAAGCCTAAACTAAAATAAATAATGTTTGAGTATAAATGCTATTAAAGAACGTGATTCATGTAGGTAGTCTGTACTGCAGTTCTCTTTAGCCCAGCGAAAAATGAAGCCAGATATTAGCCATTTTTCGTTGAGCTATATGGGTGAAATTTTGAGTCTCTGTATACAGAAAAGAGTGGAAATAATATTTGAAAGGAGAAAGATAAGATGGATTTCTATGCTTTTCCGGTTAGAATGGGAGATTGTTTTCTTGTCAAAGACGAAGAGTTTCATCTTTTAGTGGATGGTGGAGATGGGCGTACTAATATAGCTAAATACATATCTAAAATAACGAATAAGCTCAATGTAGTAATCTGTACTCACTATGATAAGGATCATATATACGGGCTTATCAAGTTATTAAGAAAAATTTTAATGGGAGGCACTACAATCACACTCGATGAAGTATGGCTCCCAGATATCTTTGCTCGAATTAATGTAACCAAGTTATCTAAAAATAGTAAAATTGTTGTATCAGAAGAAGTAAAAAGGAGGATTTATGCAATATGGGAAAATGAAGAGCGGGAGGAGTTGTCTAATGAAGATATCGAAAAAAAACTAGAAATAATATCGGAACTGGTGTGGCTTTGTTACCATCTCAGTTATCGTTTTGGTATCAGGTTTAGATGGTTTAGTTTTTGTGATAATATAATCGACAAGGAAATAGATCATAATATTTACGAAATAAACTGTAAAGAGTACACAAGAGTAATTGAGCCTTATGACTCTGATGATGAAGTGATTTTCCATCTAACTGAGATTAACAGAGAAAGTTTAGTTTTTAGATACAACAATGTGCAAGAGAATATTGCAAATATCTTATTTACTGCAGACTCTAATTTTAAATTTTGCAAGGGTGAAGAAGTGAAATTTAATTCTGGTAATACTGTAGTAACAGTTCCACATCACGGTTCATCAGACAAAGAGCATAAACCTGTTTATCAAAATATTGCTAATAAAGATTTCTTCTTTGTTAGGAGTAGTGAAAGGCATTCCAGTAGACCTTGTTTGGAGTTCAAAAATATAAATTATAATAAAAGAGCATGTACGAGATGTGGTGTTACTGGTACAGACGAGCAGACTGTTCATTTGACGAATTCAAATGGAGCTTGGAGTTTAGACCCATTAAATTCATTTTGTAGTTGCTAAGGCTAATTAAAAATCATTCATATGACACGTTATCGGAGGAAATGATGGAGAGTGAGTTAAATTCATATGCTACTTACCTAGAAGAGTTCCAAAACAGTCTATACAATCTATCAACAATAGGTAAAGATCAAGAGGGTAAACCATTTACATATCCTCATAATTTTTGTAACTTTGCTTCGGTCATTACCTTATATGCTCTCCTTTCTAAAGATAAGACTTTTTTTAGTCAGTTTAGAATACAGAGAATTAATGTTTTTTTTGGAGGAGAAGAATGCAAACATTGGCTAATAGTACACAGTGAGGATGGTAAACTTTTTAAGTTGGAGAAACCAGTGATCGATATGACAATACATCAATTTGATGAGAACATAAAGCCGGGCATATTTATGCAATATCCATTGGAGCATAAAGTAGTTAGAGATGATTCCAATCACATCGAAACTTTAATCTACATAATGGAACAATCGGGACATCCTCCAAATATCGATGATGAAATAATTAATATATTTCGTGAGATAACCCAAAAGAAAATACCTTTTCTAAATTGGTGATGTTATTTCCGTTTATTTTTTACACTTATAAAGTGAACATTTCCTGTCCGATATTTGTAGACCTTTGTAGACAAAATGAATATTTCAAGATAATTCAATTTAATTTATAATAATATAAGGTAATGAATACAGAAGTTTATATCCTTATCAAATAAGCATTCTGGATACATGCTAATATAATTTAAAAGAACTCAATAATATGGTGACAGGGGTTCGACTCCCCTCGCCTCCATTAGAGTCAAGAAACCATCAACCAGCGTTCTGGTTGGTGGTTTTTAGTTTATGCTATAATCTTTGTAAAATAAGCTGATGCCAGCCCGATATACTCTGTAATCTCCCAAAGGGGGCAAAAAAGCATGAGCCAAACGCAGCAACAGATCCGCGATTTTGTTGCAGGGATGCAAGCATATGTATCGCCAGTCAATGTGATTAATCCTTGGAGCGATTATGTGACGGGTTATGATATCGGCCCCGAAGCGGTGAAGATTCGTTCTGAACATTTGGTCAGGTATTTGGAACCAAGAATGTCCAAGGCTCGGTACATTTTTATTGCTGAAGCTGTGGGCTATCAAGGGGCGAGGTTCTCCGGCGTACCCTTGACGTCCGAGCGAATGGTTACCGGGCATCACTCTCTGGTGAATCACCAGATGATTTTTGCAGGTGATCCGGGTGTCCGAACAAGCCTACCCAATATCGCCAAACCTAACCGGAGTCAGGCATTGTATGGTTTCGCAGAACCGACAGCATCCATCATATGGGGTGAAGTGTTATCCAGTTCAAGGTGGAAACCAACGGACTTTATATTTTGGAACATTTATCCCTTTCATCCTTATCAATCTGCCGAAAACAGGATGACGAATCGAACGCCGACTTTGGCAGAGTTGGAGGATGGTGTGGTATTCGCCAGACAGCTTATGCAACTAAATCCTGATGCTCAGATCGTGGCTATTGGCAGAAAGGCAGCAGACACGTTAAGCTCACATCTCATTAAACATCACCATGTTCCTCATCCTGCAAATGGAAGGGCAGTACAATTCCAAAAAGCAGTAAGGTCCATTATCTAGCCCATTTTTAACTGGAGGAATGTAAGGCTGACATATGCGTTTTTATCATCCAAGTGCTATACACATAACGTAATGCCCTATCATATAAAGATTGGTTGGTGAAGCTAAATGAGTGAAAAATACTGGCTTGTGGTGCAATATCCACTGAAGAGCGCGCAGGGCAGCAAACGAGATCATTGGTTGAAGGAAAAGGTGATGGAATATCTGGAAACCGTTCTAACCCAGGCCGATTTGGGAGAGGTGGATGGATGTGATCTGGGTAGCCGTGTGGCTGATCCTAAGGAATATGTAATGAACATTTTCTGTGTGGTAACGGACGAAGATCGGAGCATAGCGCTAATTAAAAAAGTGCTGAGGGAGAGTCGGCTGGATTATACCCGCATCCAAATCGCTACGATGCCATATGGAACAGAAGGAAGCTACACGCTGAAATATGCCTCCAAAAAAGGAGTTACCGAATTCTCGCTTTGATCACGATTCGCTGTTACTTACCATAACGAACTCTGTACTTGTCCTACCCGAGGGCAGTTTGCCCCCGACAATTTCCCACTTCAATTCATCATACGAGAAGACCATGATTGGACTTCCCAACCTTAACTACTCGATCAATACGCTGCCAGTAGTCTGAAATATGCAACTACATATCGTAATCCTGCTCAAAAGTATACGCATACGCAAGGTATATCAAGAGACGTTTATCATCGTCTTTTGTGTATTCAGATCCTCCGCCTCCCCGCTTCTCTCTCCATCCGGTACAAACCACATCTTATTATCTATACCTCCAAAATTTTATAAAGCAACACTTCTTGCGGCTCCAATTACGGGCCCCTACCCCTTGCATTCACAGCAATCGTCTTTCCAAAGCCCCATTCTAATTCACTCAGTCAAGCCATCCGTAAGCGATAAAAAGAGTTGAGCCTCCTCCATACACCGTCCTATAATATAGAATTGTATAAAATCCGAGAGAGTGGTGGATATCACAACAGGTCATCCGATCCCAACCGATAAACCCATCACACATCGGAACCAAAGGAGGGTCACAGTGAATCAAAGAGCAAAAGATGCAACAACAGATGCAGGAGCAGCAACAGAAGGAGATGAAAAATAGAAGTGAAAGCAACAGCCCAATCGGATATTGAGACCGATGCAGAAGTAAACGCAAATGCAAAAGCGAACACCAGTGCAATGAAGAATAATTGGACTTCCCGTTTCAAAGAGTTCATTCAACGCAAGCCCAAGACGCTGGCTTTTAAAATTCCGTTTGCCTACTTTGTCATTATTCTGCTAACGGTGGCGTTCAGTGCATTGGTGTTGAATCGAATCTCGGAAAATGACGCGCAGCGAAAGATCAATGAAGCATCACTACAGACGATTACATCCATTGAGACCAACGTTAATTTGATGATCGAGAACGTGAACAATTATTCGAAAATGATTTTCTCCGATCCCAACTTGCAAAACCTGCTGCGGCAGGGCAATGTGTACTCCAATTTACAGACACAGTCCAAGGTCAGCGCGTATTTGACCAATCTTATGCAAGCGGTTCCAATTATCGATTCTGTATATATTTATGATAATTCGGGGCACCGATTCTCGGTCGGTACTCAGGAATGGCCCACGTTTATGGAAGCGAATGTGAAGGAAGCGCCGTGGTACGAACAGGCACTGAAGCACAACGGACGATATCTCCTCAGGCTAAATAGTGGCAACAACGACAGCGGAGTCTCGGCGACGGGGGAGAATGATGGGCACGAGGTGGTCTCATTTATTCGACTCATTCGAGATTTGGATGATACGTCTCCGCTTGGATTTCTGGTCATGAACATCAAGGGCAAATCCATCGCTCAGGCCTATGCTAACCTGTCTGCACCGGATTCATTTCAGGTGGCCATCCTGGATGAGCATCAGCGGGTGATCGCAACCAACGCCACCGATGGAAAGAAGGCCGTACCTGCTGTATCCGACGAATCCATGTCTACCGCTTCTGGACAGGATGGGATGCACGAGATGTTAGAGGCGAATCAGGCCAAGTTAAAACAAACATTCCAAGAGCAATCCTCCGGCTTCATCACCTTGCAATCGGGTGGTCAGGAATATGCTGTGACCTATCGTTCGGCTGGTGATGATCAGTGGAAATTCATCAGCATGAGCCCATACCAGGCTACAGATACCCGTAATAAATCTATGGTGCTGCTTGCGTTGATTCTACTGGCGGTGAACGGGACTGTCTTTTTCATCAGTTCATTCATTATCTCGCGTAGCGTCATTAAGCCGATTCACAAGCTGCTTCGTTCCATGCAGAAAGCGCCAAGTGGCAACTTCCGCAAAGTGACGGTTGAGCTGAACAGCTACGAATTTGCACAGCTATATGGAGGATACAACCAGATGATTGAGCAGATTGAGCAGATGCTGAAACGCATCATTCAGGAGCAGCAAACGATCCGCCGAGCAGAGCTGAATACACTTCAGGCGCAGATCAAGCCGCATTTTCTATACAACACACTTGATTCTATTACCTCCCTGGCTATGTCGGGCATGAACGATAAGGTATGTGAGTTGTTAGAAGCGCTTGGAAGTTACTATCGGCTGAGTGTCAGCAAAGGCCGTGAACTAATTACGCTGCACGAAGAGGTTGAGATTGTACGCAATTATCTGACGATCCAGCAGGTGCGATACCCCGGTGTATTTGAAGTGCAGTACGATATCGATTCAGACTGTGAACGGGTGATGATTCCCAAGCTTGTGCTCCAGCCGCTGGTGGAAAATTCGCTGTATCATGGTATTCGTCCCAAAGGCAGCCCAGGCACGATACGCATTCAAGCTCGTCGATCCAAGGAGGGAGTACTTCTAACGATCAATGACGACGGAGTCGGCATGTCCGGGGAGGACGCGCAGCAGGTTCAACGCAAAGAAATAAACAGTTCTAACCGTTCTGACTCAACTAACTCCTCTAACCCCTCTAATCTTTCTAAGATTACCTATAACTCTAAACACAATCCAAGCTTTGGCTTATGGGGAACGATGGAGCGGCTTCGCATTTTTTATGACAGAGAAGATGGACTCAGACTGCAGAGCGAGGTTGGAAAAGGAACAACCATTATCATAACGATCCCGAAGGGAGCCAATGAATCATGGAATTAACTGTGGAACCATTAAAGGTATTGATTGTGGATGATGAGTACCTCATCCGAAATCTGCTGCGCATGCGTATCGATTGGGAACAGCAAGGCATGTCTATCGTTGGTGAGGCCTCCGATGCTGTGGAGGCTTTGGATCAGGTGGAGCTGTTGCGTCCAGACATCGTATTCACGGACATATACATGCCAAAGATGGACGGCATTGAACTGAGCGGCATCCTCATGGAGCGTTACCCGAACATAAAAATCGTGGTTGTGACGGGACATGATGAATTTGAATATGCTCGTCAGAGTGTGAAGCTGGGCATATCCGATTTTATTTTGAAACCCATTCGTGCTTCTGAGTTATTACAGGTTACGGCGAAGCTGCGAGTGGCAATCGAGCAGGAGATGGGGCGCGAGTACGAGCTGATGAAGCTGCGGGAGGAGATGAAGCAGAGCTTGCCTTATCTCAGGGAGCGATTTGTGAATCAATGGTTAAGTGATGTGATACCTGAGGATGAACTACAAGAGAAGGGGCGTTTCTTCGGTATTCCTATCTCGTCTGGTGAACCAGGATCACGCATCGCAGTAATGGAGGTGGAGGTTGCTGCACCGCAAATGAAGATATCTGCACCAGAGGTATATCAACATCTGTCCGAGACATCTCATCAACCCCACCAACTCAGCCAAGTTCAACGAGAGCCTCAACATGATCAAACCCATTTAAGCCGATATCAGACAGAAGTTCATCCACAACCCGCTGAGGAAATACATATTCTGATGCGAATGGTAGGCATGAAGCAGGTGCAGGCTTTTTATTCACAGGATTCGCAAACCATTATCGTCATGGACCCACATAACCGGATCGTTGTGCTCTCGCTTGGTGCGGATACGGATTTTGCCAATCAGGTACAGCAGCTTCAGGAAGAACTTCAACATACACTTAAGCTCGAAGGGTGTGAAGTTGATGTGACCGTAGGGATTGGGCAATGGCAATCAGGATGGGGAAAGGCCAGTGTGGGATACCGGGAAGCTTGTCGTGCACTCGATTATCAGGCGTTTGTGGGGAAAAATCAGGTCATTTGCTTCGAAGATCTGGTCATCGAAGGCGGAAAAAGGCCCTACCACTCGGATGCTCAGCTGCTCCAACAACTGCAATTTTACGTCAGTGTTGGTGCAGGGGAAGAAGCCGTATTGTTGCTGGAGCGTATGCTGTCTGTGCCGTTCTCGGACGTTTCACAGTTTCGGATGGCAGCCATGGATGTGGTTACGGAGTGCCAGCGTGCTGCCATAGAGCAGCAGCTTGAGGGAGAACACGTATTAAACAAAGAGGCCGTTGCGGCCATTTTTACAGCAGATCACCTGCCCAAACTAAAAAGCATGTTGGAGCAGCATGTCCGCATGGTATCGGATGTCATACAAGCCAAGCGACAGGCTAAGGAAGGCAATCTGATCGACCGGGTGAAGGCTTATCTTGAAGAGAACATGGGCAATTCCGAAGTGGGGCTTTCCAGCACCGCAACTGCTTTTTACGTAAGTCCAGGCCATCTGGGGCGGCTGATGAAAAAAGAAACCGGGCAGACCTTTGTGGAATATATGACGCAGCTTCGTATGAGAAAGGCCGAAACGCTGCTGAAGCAGACCGATTTAAAGGGGTATGAGATCGGGCAGCAGGTAGGCATCCCGGACCCGCATTATTTCAGCGTCTTGTTCAAAAAACATATCGGCCGATCCATGAATGAATATCGGAATGTAAAAACCTGAAAAACGAGAATGCAAACACCCAGTTTCAATTCCAATATGTTCAAATATTACAAATCGATGCCTGTTTTCTAAATGGAGAACAAAGCAAACTTCGCCTAAAATATGGGCTAGAACCAACGAAAACACATAGGGAGGTCTATAGATATGAAAGCGCTATTAAAAAAATCAGCAAGTCTAATTCTGACTCTGGGCATTGTAAGCAGTTTGGCGGCATGTTCATCCGGTTCGTCCGGCGGAGCACAGGGGGAAAGTAACGGCAAGATTAAGCTGACGCTGTGGGATCAATCGGTCGGCAATACCGACCCTTCGGCCAAGCTGCTGCCCGAGATTGTTGAGAAATGGAACAGCGAGCATCCGGACATTCAGGTTGAACGTACGGGCACGACAGGAGAACAGTACAAAACCAAAGTCAAAACATCGATTGCAGCTGGTGAAGCGCCAGACCTGTTCTATGGCATGGGTGGTGGCAGCTTCATGCAGCCATATATCAAATCCGGTAATGTGCTGGAAATCTCAAGTTACCTGACGGACGATATCAAAGAACGAATGGGGCCGGGTATGGCGGAGGCCATCAATATGGACGGCAAAATCTACACATTGCCCGTGTACACACATATCGCCAATCTTTACGTGAATACAGAACTGTTCGAGCAGGCGGGTGCCAAGATTCCGACCACCTATAACGAACTGTTGGATGCAGTCTCCAAGCTGAAAGCGGCAGGAATCACCCCGGCTGTGATTGGAGAGAAGGATCGCTGGCCGGGCATGTACTGGTACGACATTATTGCGATGCGTCAGGCAGGCAATGCTGCGGTGATGGAAGCCTTTAAAGATCCGTCGAAGTGGGATTCGCCCGATTTTGTTGCCGCCGCGACCAAAATGCAGCAGCTTGCACAAGCAGGAGCGTTCAACAGCAGCATGTTCAGCATGAGCTATGACGAGATGCTTGGGGCATTTAATGCAGGCAACGGGGCGATGATGTTCCAGGCCAACTGGGTGAATGCAGGAATTGAGGACCCGTCCTCCGCAGTCAAAGGAAAAGTGAAAGTGATTCCGTTCCCGGTGTTTGAGGATGGCAAAGGCACAAATACCGAAATCTTTGGCGGAGCCGTCGATGGTTTCTACATCAACCAGAATACCAAACATCCGAAGGAAGCCGTGGAATTCCTCATGTATCTGAGTGAGCAGCTTGGTACGCAAGGTTTCCTGGCTGGAGCGGGTCTGCCAAGCTGGAAAACCGATGCACTCGACACATCCAGCCTGTCCTCCCTTGATCTGTCTGCGGCAGATATTATGAAAACGGCGACCTCATTCATCGCGTGGTGGGATAACATTCTGCCAGCGGAGTCTGCCGAAGCGCACAAAAACCTGATTGCCCAGCTGCTTGCCGGCGATGTAACACCGGAGGAGTTCTGCAAACAGATGGCACAGCTCAAACCAACAGAGCTAAGTCTATAGAAAACAGGTAGGCAGGTATACGTGCGTGCAAGCTTAAATGCTTACAGGCCCTAGGTCCTTACACTACAAGTCTTTGCAAATTACCTGTGAATATCTTGCGCATAGACCTTGTGAGCTTGCAATGCTACCGCTTCTAACCATGAAGATGAACCCAAACAAGGCGTGGTCCGGTATATCCCGGTCACGCCTTTGAGAGGAGAACAATAATGAACTCTGTATTTTCCAATAAAGGCACGATAGCCGTCTTCGTACTACCGACACTGCTTCTGTTCTGCGGTATTGTGCTCATTCCGATCTTTGTCTCCAGTTATTACAGTCTGCTGGACTGGAACGGCGTAGGCAGGGGTACATTTATTGGCCTGGACAACTATGTAGAGATGTTTAAGGATACCCGGGTGCTGAATTCGATCAAAAACTCCCTGTTATTCGCAGGTGCTTCGGTGTTCATTCAACTGCCGATCTCGCTGGTGCTCGCACTGATTCTGGCGTCCAACGTGAAGGGGGAAGGATTCTACCGGACCGTGTATTTCATCCCGGTGTTGATCTCAACGGTGGTTATTGCCCAGTTGTGGTCAAAAATCTACAATGCCGATTATGGCCTGCTGAACGTGCTGCTGCAAAGTATTGGCTTATCCAGCCTGGCACAGGACTGGCTGGGGCAGAAGGACACCGCGCTGGCGGCATCGTTTATTCCGACCTTGTGGCAGTACGTGGGGTATCACATGCTGCTGATGTATGCAGGAGCAAAGTCCGTGTCTCAGGATGTGCTCGAAGCTGCTCGAATGGATGGTGCTTCCCGTATTCGCACGGCGTGGTCCATTATGATCCCGCTGATGAAGCCAATTCTGAAGGTAAGCCTTGTTTTTTCCGTCATTGGTGCGTTCAAGGTGTTTGACCTGATCTATGTGCTGACGGGAGGCGGACCATTCTACACCACTGAAGTACCGAGCACGCTGATGTACGCTACCATTTTTGATACGTTCCGGTACGGATATGGCAGTGCGATCTCGGTTTTCATCATTGTGGAGTGTTTGGTGTGTACGATCCTCATTAATTCATTGTTCAAAACGGAGTAGAGGGAGGCAAAAGGCATGAGTACCATAGAAGTCATGTTGCAAAAAAAGCCCAAGCCGAGGTCCATCTCCGGACCGATCGGGAAAGTGTTCCTGCAAGCGTTTCTGATCCTCGTTGCGATTGTGCAGATCTACCCGCTCATCTGGCTGGCGCTGTTTTCCCTGAAGGATAACAGTGAAATCTTCAGCGGTGATGTGGCTGGGTTACCCAAAGCGTTTTTGTGGAGTAACTACACCAAAGCAATGTCCGACGGCCATGTGCTGACCTATTTTATGAATAGTGTGCTGGTTACTGCGGCCTCCATTGTCTTGGTACTGATCCTGTCCTCCATGACGGGTTACGCAATCACAAGAATGAACTGGAAGCTCAGCGGGTTCACGATGACACTCATTTTGCTGGGCATGATGGTGCCGATTCATGCGGCGCTGCTGCCATTGTTTATTATTTTGAAGAATCTGAGCCTGCTCAACAGCTATTGGTCTCTGATCATTCCCTATGTGGCATTTGGCATTCCGATGGCGGTATTCATTCTGGGCAGCTTTTTCAAAGGTATCCCAAGAGAGATGGAGGAGTCGGCAGTTATCGACGGCTGTGGCATATACCGGACGTTTTTCTCCATTATCCTGCCGCTTGTGCGTCCGGCCATATCAACTGTAGCGATCTTCACATTTCTGTCCTGCTGGAATGAGCTGATGTTTGCAGTTACGTTTATCAATAACACGGCTTACCAGACGTTGACGGTGGGTATGATGTCGATGGTGGGAACGTACATTACGCAATGGGGTATCATTGGTGCTGGACTGATGATTACAACGGTGCCAACGGTGGTCATCTATCTGCTGTTGAACAAACAGGTGCAGAAGAGCATGATCGCAGGTGCGATCAAAGGTTAGCTGGAGGGCGTGGCGGTAGAAGGGGGTTGCTGTTTGCTCGCTGTGCTCTCTTTCTGGTAGATATCGACTTGATTCGGGATTTCGTAAGGTGTGATCTCTGGACTAGACCGGAGCCTGTGGTCATGGAATAATAAGGGGGTATGTAGCAGGCAGTTGCAGAGAGGGGCCATTATTTATGCTCAGTACCGCGTTGATAGTGCAGGAGTCTGTTCGGGAAAAGGTTGTGGCGTTCACGTTTGATGATGGGCCACATCCGGTGTATACACCTCAAGTGCTTGAGATATTCCGCCGTGCCGGTGGGCGGGCGACGTTTTTCATGATTGGCCAAGAGATGGAGAACCACCCGGAGATTGCGGCGGAGGTGCACCGTGAAGGGCATGAGATCGCCAACCATACGTACACGCATCCGGATCTGACCAAGCTGACGCTGGAGGAAGCCGGAGAGGAGCTGCAACGCGCAGAAAATCTTGTTCAAGAAGTTACGGGGGAACCTGCCCGCTGCTTCCGCCCGCCGTATTTTGGCGTAAACGATGATATACTGTCTCTGGCGGCGGAGCGTGGATATCGCACGATTGGTTCGGTCAACGGTGATGCGAGGGATTGGGACAATCCCGGCGTTGAGCATATTCTGGAGCGTACCCGGTCTGCGGTGAAACCAGGAAGCGTGCTCATATTCCATGACGGGTACGGCGATCGTTCTCAGACGGTGGAGGCGGTTCGTGTGCTGGTGGAGGAACTGGCGGGGGAAGGGTATCGATTGGTTACGGTGAGTGAGTTGCTGGATATTTCTCGTGATCATGATGCAAAGACGACATAATCAAGTGGGCCCATCATTCTTTGAATGACAGGGTCTTTTTTTAATATATATAATACATAGGAAGAATGAAGCGGGAGCACAAACTTTGCTTGCCCTCTCAAACTACTTTATAATAATAGGCTAAACTAGATTATGTCAGGAGGAAACAATGGACTTTATCAGAAATCAACTAGAAGAACTCGGCATGAGTGGACCTTCCATTGGATACCTTTCGAATGTGATTATGGTTATTTTTATAGCAGTGATTTCGGTACTGGCGAACTTTATAGCCAAAAAATTAGTGCTCAAGGCGATTAATCATATCGTCAATAACAACAGGTATAAGTGGGGCAACATCATTGTGGAGAAGAAGTTATTCCATAAGCTGTCGCATCTCGTACCGGCCATTATTATCTATTATTCTGCTTATATTTTCCCGCCCTATCAGGCTTTGATTGAAAAAGCAGCAATGACCTACATGATTGTCATCATGATTACGGTTCTGAATGCTCTGCTGAATGTCTTCGATGATATCTATCGTACCTATGAGGTGTCGAAGATCCGCCCAATCAAGAGTTACATTCAGGTAGCCAAGATTGTCCTGTTCATTATCGGGGGCATTATCGTCATCTCCAGCCTGATCGGACAGAACCCGCTTATTATCCTCAGTGGACTTGGGGCGTTATCGGCGGTATTAATGCTCGTATTCAAAGACTCGATCCTGGGCCTCGTGGCCGGTGTACAGCTATCGTCGAACGATATGGTGCGCGTTGGTGACTGGATCGAGATGCCAAAGTATAACGCGGACGGTGATGTCATCGACATTACATTGAACACGGTAAAGGTTATGAATTTTGATAAAACGATTACGATGATTCCAAGCTACGCCCTCATTTCGGACTCGTTCCGTAACTGGAGAGGCATGCAGGTGTCCGGCGGCAGAAGGATTAAGCGGAGTATCTATATTGATATCAGCAGTATCCGTTTTTGTACGGAAGAGATGGTGGCTGAATTTGAGAAAATCCACTACCTGACTGATTATGTAACGGAAAAATTAAAGGAAATTCAAGCATACAATATGGAGCACGAGGTGAATACCGAAAGCAACGTGAACGGCAGACAACTGACAAATGTCGGTGTATTCCGGGAATATATCCATCAATATTTGAGGAATCATCCAAAAATCAATAAAGATATGACGATGATTGTGCGACAATTAGCACCGGAAGATCGCGGGCTGCCTCTGGAAATCTATGCATTCAGCAATGATATTAACTGGGGTGTATATGAGAACGTTCAGGCGGATATCTTTGACCATATCTTCGCGGTGGCGTCAACATTTGGACTACGGGCCTTCCAGAATCCAACCGGACATGACATTGTGCAACTGAAAGAGGATAAGCAATATGCGCGAGAGTACTAAGAAGATTTATCAAAATAGATGTGACGACCACCATGTTGGTGGTCGTTTTTACGTTTGGATGTCCCTCCAATTCGGCCATGGGTGAGGATACGTGGAGTCTTAACAAGTTGGCTAATTTTAAAATTACAGGAACAGATCCAAGTGCTTTATTTATGAGACTGACGGTCAGTTCATGGGATAGGGTTCAGTGCAAGATAACAAAACAGAATGTCTGCAAAAACAAGTAGACAATATGTATTTCTTTACATTATAATCTAATTAATTCCATATTTTGAAAGAGGTGAATTGGAGCTTATTCTGATTAGGCGTGTCTAAGAACGAGGGAAAGCATGAAGTCTCTTTGGCGTGCTAACTTTCATAAGAAATGGAGGGAGAATGAAATGAAGAAAACATTGTATGCTGCTATTATGGTGACGCTTTTATCAGGATCGATTGTGGGTACGGCCTTGGCGGATAATTACGAGTCGAATGACACTTTGAGCACCGCGTATAAAATCCCAACGCAAACGGTGGCCACTCCCTACGGTCCGGCTTACTGGGGTGGAAGTGCTTGGTCTTATCTATCATCCCCGACAGATGTAGACTACTTTACATTCAGAGGGCATGGCAAATCTGTCGTGCTGGGTTCTCCTTCCGGCTATGATTACGATTTGTACGCCTATGACAGCGCTGGAAATTTGGTTGCTTCTTCTACGAATACGTCAGGAGCGGATACAGTTCTTGTCGACTACAATAATGTATATTTTAAAGTGGTAAGCAAGGATGGACGTTACAGCGATACCGATGCTTACAGCGTAACCTTTTATAAAAGGGATGTTTGGGTGCCGTGACCATCTCGTGAGAGTAAAATAACGTCAGGTATCGTAGACTTTAATGCTTCCGTCTCATGAATAGGAACTCTACCGCCTCAATGAGGTAGTAGAGTTTTATTTATTCAAGCCAATGGTCTGGAAGAATGGGTTACCATATCCCCCACTTGAGTTCATTGGAAAATTTAATGGAGGTGAGTGCCGTGGCACGTGTATTAGTTGTGATGATCCCTGCAGAAGGCCATATCAATCCGTCGCTTGGATTAATCAAGGAACTGGTAGAGAACGGTGATGAAGTGGTCTACTGTTGTACCGAAAAATACCGGACGAAGATTGAAGCGTTAGGCGCACATTTTAAAGCCTACTCCTTCAACGAGGCTACCCTGCTCAACAATCCTGGTATGAAGCCATTCGAACTCAAACATCCTTACCAGTTTTTATATATGATATTGGAAAAAGTTATTCATCGGTTTATTCCAGATGTTCTGAATCTGATCGAACATGAAACCTACGATTATATCATTTTTGACTCCATAATAGGCTGGGGAGGAAAAATTCTAGGTGAGAAGCTAGGTATACCAACGGTATGCTCAACCAGCACCTTTGTTTTTGTGGAGCCTCTTGGATCAGACAATCAACTGAATGATGATACGGAGGAGGTCAAGGAGCTATATAACAGCATCGTGGAAGTGTCCCAGCAAATAGCTTCCCAGTTCGATATGGCTATACCTTCCCTGGCGGAACTTTCAGGGCATCCAGGACAACTGAAGATTGTCTATACAAGCCGCTATTTTCAACCCATGGGGGACAAGCTGGACGACAGCTTTGTGTTCACAGGCCCATCCATTATCCCACGCAAGGATGCGCCAGCTTTTGCAAATGAATCTCTGCATGCTCTTTATAAGCAGGTCGTTTATATTTCGATGGGAACCATTTTAAATAAAGATCTCGAGTTTTATAAGCTTTGCTTCACGGCCTTTCGTAATTTGCCTGTGCAGTTTATATTATCTTCTGGGAGGGATACCGATATAGAGCCCATTGCTGATCTCATTCCTGACAATTTCATCATAAGACCCTATGTCCCTCAACTGGAAGTGTTGCAGTGTGTAGATGCTTTTCTGACACATGCAGGCATGAACAGTACCAGCGAAGCTTTGTATTACAATGTACCATTAATCATGCTTCCGTTAGCATCGGATCAGCCGCGTGTAGCAGGCCGGGTACAGGAGTTGGGAGCAGGGGTCATCGTGGACAAAAATAACCTTACACCCGATGTGCTTAGAAACGCAGTATTAGAAGTGCTCGGTAATGCCTCCTACAAGGAGCATGCTGAGGTTATTGGGAAAACGTTACGCGATGCTGGCGGGTATAAGCAGGCTGCTATGGCCATTAAGAACTTTATAGGCAATCAGCCGTTATCGGCCACGCCCATCTCTTCGTTTGAATGAAAAGGAGACCGTTCTTCATGAGAGCTAGAAGAGGAAGCCGTCACCTGACTAAAACGGAGTGGTGGCTTCCAATTGATTCAAGCGCGTATGGAGGGGTAGATAAACGGAGAGGGGCATTATTTTTACCATATTGTTCGTATACCTTTTGCAAAGGAGAGTCTTCAGATGAATCATCGAATTCCGGAATATACATTGAACGATGGCTTGAAAGTGCCTGCAATTGGATTTGGTACCTATAGTTTAAAAGGAGAAGAAGGCGTTAAATCGATTGCGTCCGCAATGGATGCGGGTTATCGATTAATTGATACGGCGTATAACTATGAGAATGAGGCAACGGTGGGCAGAGCAATCAAACAAAGCTCCATCGCCAGAGAAGATCTGCTCATTTCCTCGAAGCTGCCGGGGCGTTATCACGCTTATGACAAGGCACTCGTGGCGATCCAGGAATCTCTATACAGAGCGGATCTGGATTATTATGATCTCTATCTGATTCACTGGCCCAATCCGAAGAAGGACATGTATGTCGAGGCATGGCAAGCACTGATTGAAGCGAAAAAACGCGGGTATATTCGTTCCATCGGAGTGAGTAACTTCCTACCTGAACATAATGAACGTCTGATTAAGGAAACGGGGATAGCGCCGAGTCTGAATCAGATTGAGCTGCATCCGTTCTTTGACCAAGCTGATCAGCGGAAACAGGATAAGAAGCATGGCATAGTGAACGAATCCTGGAGTCCAATTGGACGTGGCAATGATGCCGTACAGGATATTCTGAAGGATGAGAACATTCTTTGGATTGCGGAAACGCATGGCAAAACGCCAACCCAGATCATTCTGCGCTGGCATGTTCAGCTGGGTTCCATTCCCATTCCGAAAGCCGGCTCCTTGCAGCATCAACAGGAAAATATCGATATATTCGATTTTGAGTTGAGCACAGAAGAGATGCAGGTCATCTCTGCATTTAATCGTCCGGATGGACGTTTGTGGGATCAGGACCCAAGCGAGTACGAAGAATTTTAAAGAACGACAAATGAAGGGCTGCTCTCATGTCAGATATGACAGGAGGCAGCCCTTTATTGCTTTATTGTTGAAGCATATTAAGCAATGTTGCAGTTTTTCATGTAGCGTAATTTCTGTTTACTGTCCCGCAGGGATACGGAAAGTTAGAATCTCGTACGGTTTGATATCAAAAGAAATCCGTCCGTTTTCCACGGCGCATTCCGCTTCGTTGTTCTCGAGCAAATCACACGCGTACGCCGTCGCACCTGCTCCCTCAGGCAATTGCAGAGAAGCATGGCTGCGGCGGCCGTGTGCTTCATAGAGACGGATGATCATATCATCGTTGTTCTCGGCTTTTTTGATAACCTCCAGCACGACATTATCCTGATCGACCGATGCGAGTGACCATGTTCCCGGCAACGTACCGGTTTGCGATGCAATCTCACGAGCAACCAGCGGACGGTTGAGATCATAAGCAGCTTGGATGACACGTCCTTCACGGAAGTCGCCCTGATGCGGATAGAGCGCGTAGGTGAATACGTGCTGCTCTTTGTCGGCATTTTCATTCGGGTACGTTGCGCTCTTGATCAGCGACAGTCGCATCACCGAGTTATGAATATCATATCCGTATTTGCAGTCGTTCAGCAGGGCGGTACCGTACCCGTTCTCCGCCAGATCGGCCCACTTCTGCCCGCATACTTCAAACCGGGCTTGATCCCAACTCGTATTACGGTGGGTAGCACGCTCAACGTTGCCATACTGGATTTCGTAAACGGCCTTTTCACTCCAGATATCGAGCGGGAAGGCGGCTTTCAGCAGCAGATGCTCCTGCTTCCAGTCCACAAACGTACGGAAATCAATCCGGTGTGTATGCGCGTAGAAGATGATCGTTTGCTCAATGACCGAGTCCAGGAACTGTCGCTTCACTTGAAGCACGGAACGTACGGGCCCACTTTCAACCCACTCCAGCGATTGCAGGTCATTAATCTCCCACATATGCTGTTCATAATAATCGTCAATGTTCCATGCCTCGTATTCCGCAGGTCGATCCTCGAACACTTGCAGCACGTTACCACGCTTGCCAGACTGAAGCAACTCGCGGCCCTCCAATTTGTCCCATACGGATGTGAATTCGGCACCTTCATTCAGGTGAATATCGTACCAAGGTGTATGGATGTGGCGCTGATTGGCTTCCCACTGTGCAACCGAAACTCCCGCGACAAGCTCGCCTGTCAGATCCGGTGTGATTCGGAAAGATTTATACCCGGATGCAGGCACGTTCTCTGCAAGGAATACAAGTCCACCTTCGGGAGTCCGCTGGCTTGGTAGAGGACGATCTCCATCATAAACGGTCACTTTTCTCGCAAAAGCAGGCAGTTCAACCACATCCGTCCGTACAAATCCGGTCGTGTTAAATACTACAATGGCTTCGCCATCAGATGTAATTTGGCTTGCAATGCCGTTCAGCGCACTGTCTTTCAGCTCATCCGTGACACGCAGTACTTCTTCATATTGCTCCTTGGAATCCACATATACCTGCTCAATGGAGCTGCCCGGGAGAATATCATGGAACTGGTTCAGCATCGTCAGCTTCCATGCATGCTCCAGTGCATCGGTTGGATAGGCCGCCTGTGCATTCGCCTGACGATGAATCATGGCATACAATTCGGCATCGGCCAGCGCAAATTCGCTATGACGGTTGTACCGTTTGTTGCGCGCCATGGAAGTGTAGGTACCCCGGTGATACTCCAGATACAGCTCACCCGACCAGCGAGGAACGGAAGGAGCATCAGCCAGATTTTGCTCCAACTTCTCGAAAAACTCGCGTACAAAGGTACGTTTCACCGCGGGTACACCCGGCAATCCAACATCGAGTCGTCTGCCATGCTCCAGCATCTCCTCAGTTGGTCCGCCGCCGCCATCCCCGAATCCGAAACATTGCAGGACATCTGCATTGATGTTTTTGTTCTGGTATCGCTGCCACGTGCCTTTCACTTGCGAAGCATTAAACCGTCCATTATAGGTCGTCTCGAAGCGGCGCTGCCTGAAATCAGGATGTTTGTCATAATCTGTTGCTGTAATGAAATGGGTCAGGACCTCTGATCCGTCGATTCCTTTCCAATACATCGTGTCGTTTGGAATCTGGTTTGTATCATTCCAGGCGATTTTGGTCGTCATAAAATAATCAATGCCGCTCTTGCGCATAATCTGCGGCATCGCTGCACTATAACCAAATACATCCGGCAGCCAGAGCACGCGGTTCTCCACGCCGAATTCTTCCTTGAAGAAACGTTTGCCGTAGATAATCTGACGGATCATGGATTCACCCGAAATCAGGTTACAATCGGCTTCCAGCCACATGGAACCTTCCGCTTCCCAGCGGCCCTCGGCCACCTTTTCCTTGATTTTCTCATATAGGGACGGGTAGTCTGCTTTCAGGTATGCATACAGCTGGGGCTGAGAGGACATGAAGGTATACTCCGGGAACTTGTCCATCAAGTAGAGTACACTCGCGAAGCTGCGAATGACCTTCTCCCGAGTCTGATCCAATGTCCATAGCCAAGCCACATCGATATGCGTGTGTCCGATACAGTGCACGGTAGGGATATGATCACCAGCAGGGCGGATATCACCATAGACATGATCTTGCAGATATCGGCGCGCTTCCAGCACCGACGCATGGAATTCTGCACTGTTTTCCTGGCGCAAATCCAGCAGATTCACGGCTTTATTCAGATGTTCGATCAGCTTCAGGCGCTCCAGATCATCCTCACGCAGCAGATCCGCAGCATCCAGCGCAGCCTTGAGATCGTAATATAAATCGGAGACTTGCTGATGATGTTCGGCGATATATACATTTAGAAAAACATCCGCGGCAGACGTACTGCAATACGCATATAATGCCAGCTCAAACTCTTCGCCCTTCACCGCGGATGAGGTCAAGTCGATTTCCGTATGGTTAACATCCAGACCGCAGATCAATTCCCCATTGAGGAATGCCAGAAATTGCGGATTATCGTAGTTCCAGATATCATCAGCACCGGTGACGATGGCACACACGATCTTTTTCCCTTCCATTTGATCCGGAATCTGAATGCGGGTTTTGAAGCAGCTGTGAACGTCTTTGCCACCCCAGCCATCACCCTTACGGAATACGTTCCAGGAGGAAGGGTCCTCATGCACCAGTTCCCAGGAGTGGTAACCACTTTCTTTATGATAAAGCTCAGGGATATATGTCTTTGAGGTTAGTCTTGCACGTTCCAAGTGTTTAACTATGGTATGGATTCGAGTATACAAGGAATTCATTTTCATGTTGGTTTCCCACCTTGGTTTGTAGTAAGTACAGGCTGTAGTCGTTGTTGGAGTGATAATACTGCAAGCGCTAACATATCAACTTTATCATAACAAAAGAGAAATGGGTGAAACTATGTATTGTATGCTGAAAATAACGTCTTTTTATTGCATTTCATGCTAAAATAAAATCATTAGAATCAGGATAGGGGGCATGTCCATGACACCATCGGTTTTGGCATACGAGCAGGGATATGCGATCCATGTGAACCAGCCTGGAGATTCACTTTTTTATCATCTGGATTATGACGAGCGTTCTCATGATCTAAATATGGAGTTTCAGCATTTCCATGATTTCTATGAAATCTGTATTCTTCTGGATCGCACGGCTGCCCACATCATTGAAGGCAGTTTGTACGAGATTCAACCTTATGATATCGTTCTGCTGCGACCTTCTTTGCTGCATAAAACGCAATATCCGAAGGGTACCCCGCCGAAACGATTGATGATCACCTTTGCCATGCCACGTAATACACCTGGTCTTGAGAACGATTACAATGAGCTGTTTTCGATTTTTGATGAACCCATCCCGATATTCCGATTTACAGAAGAAAAACGCAAGGAAGTCCTGGCGCCGATCAATGATATTTTTGCTATATCGCAGCAGCCTTCTGCACTTCAATCGGTTATGATTCATAGCAAGTTCATGGAGTTTCTCTGTGCCCTTCATCGTTATTCGGCAGAGAACGGGTATGTGCGTGAAGAGACAGGATCATCGATGTCCCGACGCATGTATGCCATTGCATCCTATATTCATAGTCATTATCAGCAGGATTTATCTCTGGATGAGGTATCCAAGCGCTTTTATGTAAGTGCCCATCACTTGTCTCGCCAATTCAATAAGGTTACCGGCTTCACCTTCACGGAGTATGTGCAGATGACCCGTATTCGGAATGCCCAGCAATTGCTGCTGAATTCAAGTGAGAAAATCACAGATATTGCTGCACAGTGTGGGTTCACAAGCTTTTCCCAGTTCAACCGTATCTTCAACAAACAGAACGGAATGTCACCAAGTGCATATCGCCGAAGCAGACATTCGCAGAGCGAACGTGAAGTGATATCCTTGGGTAGGCCTGAGCGCTGACTGAAGACAGAGATGATCGGGAAATGTCCATGGAGATGTGCTGCATGAATGGCGATGGCCACAAATATATGAATATATGAAGATATAGAAAAAGGCAAACCCTCTAAGTTACAAAGGGATTGCCTTTTTCCTTCTATTATATAGATTACGTCTACCTAGTGATGGTGGCACAACCAGAACTACTCTTGTGCCCCGTATGACGGCTATTCTTAAACGTGATCCTTCGGCGCCAGCTCGATAGCAGAGCGGATGGCAGCCAGCATGCTTTTATCATCGGCGATATTTTTACCAGCGATATCAAAGGCCGTACCGTGGTCCACAGACGTACGGATGATACCGCCTTTCAGGCCAACGGTGATGTTCACGCCTTCCTCAATGCCCATCACCTTGATCGGTGCATGGCCTTGGTCGTGATAGCAGGCTACAACGATATCGAAGTCACCGCGACCAGCGCGGAAGAAGAGTGTGTCCGCCGGGAGTGGACCAACGACGTTAATGCCTTCCTGCTGCGCACGCTCAATGCCGGGCTGCAGTTTCTCTTCTTCTTCTCCATTACCGAACAAGCCGTTCTCCCCGGCATGAGGATTGATTCCGCATACGGCAACGCGCGGATTCTCAAAACCTGCTTTTTTCAACGTATCATGAGCAAGCTTCACAACGGTGTAGGTTCTTTCCGGGTTAATACTCGCAATAGCATCAATCAGACCCATGTGTGTTGTCAGGTGAATAACGCGCAGATTCGGCGTGGTCAACATCATCGAGAAATCCTGTGTATCCGTCAGGTCCGCCAGAATCTCGGTGTGCCCCGGATACAGGTGCCCCCCCTGATGCAGAGCTTCTTTGTTCAAAGGTGCGGTGCAGATGGAGTGAATCTGCTGTTTTTTGGCAAGATCAATGGCTTTGGCGAGAAACTGGAATGCTGCATCTCCAGCCACGGCAGATACTTTACCATATTCCAGATCGGCAGGAACGAGATTCAGATCAATCACATCCACAGTACCGAATTCATACTTGGCTTCAGAAGGCTCTTGAATCGCGTTAACGTTAAGACCTGAGCCGATGACAGGTAACACACGCTCCAGAATTTTCGCGTCGCCAATAACGAGTGGGTTGCACTGATCGTACATCTCTTGATGACCCAGTGCTTTCATAATAATCTCCGGTCCAATACCTGCTGCGTCGCCCATTGTAATTCCAATTGTAGGTTTCATACGAGAATACCCCCTTTTAATTTTTGAATCGCATGAATAAAGACATCGGGTTTGCCGAATCCGCCTGCTTTGGTAATCACATGCAGATCATCAATCCCTATAAACTTGGAGATCGGCACGCCGATTTCAAGCTCATCCAGCAGCTCGAAGCCGCTAATATTCCATTTCAGACAGATTTGTTTTGCCGTATCGCCGCCGGTTATGGATACCCCTTTGAAAAGTCCCTCTTCCAGCAATCTGGCACAGATCTCACCCATCGCGAGTACAATTTGGTTGCTGACTTCCGTGTGATTGAGACCACGAATCTCGCCCGTTGCCCGTGCCAGTTCAATATCCACCTGTTCAGCGGTGGAGTAGAGGACAACATCTTGTCCTTCCAGCGCTTTGTCTCGGACCTCGTTATAGACACGTTCCATCTCTTCCGCGCGGTCTGCGGTTGCGGATACCGCTTTGAAGGAATGGAAGGAGACTGAAGCTACGCGGGAGTTGCGCATCAAGCGATGCAGCTGCTCACGTGAGTTTTTGTTCACGCTGCCTACCACTGTTAGGATTGGACCGGAATTCTCCGGGATATCAAGTGAAGCAGCCCTGGATTCCAACTCGTAATGCGCAGGGAGGTAATTAGCAATGCCCGCCGAGCCTGCCCAAGTAAAGGTATAATCCAACTCACGAGTCATCTGCAGAATCAGTTCCAGATGTCTTTCTTCGGTGGAGTCCACCATTACGTACGGGATGTTATTTGTTTTCAACCGCTCTAGCTTGGTGCGAATATGATTCTGCCCGGCTTCCAGATCGGCGACGGTGATCTCGCCAACTTCGTACTTGGTCTGTTGTTTCAACAAGTCCGGAAGGTAGGAAATCGTTACAGGTGTCTTCGGATCATGGGCAATTTCAGTATCTGCCAGCGGAACGCCGTTCAGGTAATGAATTCCTTCCAATATCGTCCGGTTATTTTTTGGATAACCCGGGGCAATCATCATAAAGTCCGGCTTTACGACATCATATACAGCATCAATCTCGGTGCCGATATTGCCGCGCATGGTGGAGTCCATTTTTTTGAAAATCGTCTCAAATCCGTTGTTCGTCAGCAATTCAGCTGCCCGATATACACGGTCATACGCTTCCTGTGGGGATATGGAACGACTATCTGTATCAAAGACGACGGCATCGTAACGTGTAAGAGGGCCTTCATCTATATTAAAAAGAACACTGGTCTTCAAGCCATGACGGGCAAGCTGCACCCCGCTGTCATTGGCACCGGTCAAATCATCTGCAATAATGGCTAATTTCATGCAGTCATCCCTCCTTGTAAGCACAATTTAATAAAAGTCCGTTCAGATCATCCATTAAGCACAGATTAAGCACATTAAATCAGGTGATACCCATTTATGTGGTTGGTCGTTGATTGTATTTCTCGACTCCACCTGATTTCTCTAATCGTTTGGAGAGGAATCCGATGAAGATCGGCAACAGGATGGCTGTTGTTACAACGCTCGCTGCAATTTGCACCGTAGCAATCTCGGCAATTGGGCCAAATGAAGCATTAGCAGCCACGATGGCAGCAGGTGTACCTACGGCATTCCCGGCTGTTGAACCTTCGGAAGCACCCACGATAGGGTTCCAGCCGATGGCTTTAAAGAGCAGGAAACCGATTCCGCCCGTTAATAGCACGGTTAACACACCCAGTAAAATTCCGCTAAGACCACCTTGAATGATGGAAGAGAAGCTAATGTTCATACCCAGAGCAAATGCGAAGAACGGAACAAGTTTGTCACTGCCTTTATGCAGCCATTCCGCCAGATTGCGGTCCAGATTACCAATAATGACACCAACGATGAGCGGAAGCAATACCGCGACAAAGGCCATAGGGGAAAACATGCCGTTCGCAAAACCCATCGCACCAAAGATGGAGAGCGCTACCATGGTCAGGAAAGGACCATCACTGAGTGCCAGGAAAGGGTAGGCTGCTTTGTCATCTTCTTTCCCGTATTGGCCAGCGAGAGCAATGTACAAACCGCCATTGGAGTTAGTCATCGCAGCAATAATGGCAAGCGGGGCAAGGCCGAGAAATAATCCGTTTGAATCCGCGAACAAAATAGCGATAAAACCAAGGGCTGCACCAATCACCCATTTGAACGTAAGCAAGGTCAAACCTTTGCCGACAGAGGAACCTGCTGTTTTAAACGTAATCTGTGTACCCGCAATGAACAGGAACAGGGCAATCAATGTACTGGCACTGTTAACGAAGAGAGCTTCCGTGAATCCGCCAATGCGCAGGGCATTCGGGAAGAATGTATTGATGGTTGCACCAAGTAACAGGGGAACGACCATCATACCGCCAGGGATGCGATCTAAAGTTGCTTTAATGTTCATAGTAGTAGCTCCTTATGAAGTAATCGTTTTTATGAAGCGCTTGCAGGGATTATGTTATCCCATGTCGTTTAATATAGCAACAATAAATTATTGTAAATTTTAAACACACGGTAAACTGTTTAAAAATGCAACACAACAAGGCGATAAAAAAGACGTAAACTTAAAGTTAATCTTTAAGTTTACGCCATAATGTGGCCCGGTTAATCCCCAGACGCTCTGCAGCCTTCGATTGATTGTTGTTTTCCTCCTGAAGTACGAACTGAATAACTTCCTTCTCAATTTCCTTCAGCGTACCGTTCAACTTCATTGGGCTTGAAGAAGGTTGCTGGTCCAGCAAGCGGGACAAGGTAGCCGTAGTGATTACATAATCCTGTTCGTTGAGTGCAGCCTGCTTGATCAGATGTTTCAGCTGGTTGACGTTAATATGTGTGATCTGATCTTGGATCAACTGAAGTGCATCTTCTTTTATTCTCACCGCAGTAGTTCCGTACTTCTGGTAGTAACCCGTAAGGAAATGCTGCATCAGTGGAGCCAGATCCTCTGGTCTATCCGCAAGATTTGGCATCATGATCGTATTAAGCTCCAGAGCGAGTGACCACAGGGGGTTCAATGCCTGCTCCCCGAGTATAAACACCCCAATCTGGTTTTGAAGGCAGCTCTGGATAAAAGCGAGCAACTCCGGATCTTCCATACGTGTTTCCATGTGGTTAATCTCTACATTTCGAACCTTGGCGAGTGGTATCTTGTGCAAATGACCGGGTGGAACTTGCGAGAGATTAATCTGTAATAACAGTCCACCACCGGAGTACATCTGATGAATATGTTTGACCAGAAAAGATTTACCGGAATCCGCTTCACCCAGCAGATAGATCGGTTCATGATGCTCGTAAAGTGCCCGAATGTTCTTTAATACAGCCTGCATGGCAGGGGATTCGGCAACGATAGGTTCCATCGATGCGTCCGTGAACGTTGTTATGCCGAATTGTGCAAAGGCATAGGGTTGTCCTTTTTCCAGCATATATACCTTGTAGTTCTTGTTCTCCAGGGTCGTTTCATAGGCATTAACCGTGAGCTGGTAATCATCCACCATGAACACATTCTGGATCTGGGATTGATGGAATTCCAGGCTGGTGTTGGTCAGATATATGTGATTATCGGTCAGCGGATTTTTCTCAAAATCGGTCAGGTTCTCGAATACAACTTCATTCCGTTCATTTAAAATAAGTAAATTGGGATGTTCCCGTGTAACCAGGTCATTCAGTATGATCGATATCGCATGATTTTTGCTCAAATAACGGTAGACCAGCTGTGCATCCTCCATCGCTCTAAGGATGGATTCCTGGCCAGATTGGATTAACAATCCCTCCAGACCATAAGTCTTCGCGGTGTTGACGGTGATCACATCTCCGACAATCTGTCGGTACCCGGAAGCCTTCAACTCCAGGAGCAATCGTGCCACATCTTCCGAGCTATGTATGGTATAGACCTTGAGGGGCAGATCCATCAGATCAATAATCGATTGTGCACCAGAGGTAATGTTGGAGAAGCCAACAATGGCTGTTTGGCCGTTAAACTGGCTTGCCAGGGTAAGTGAACGAATCATATCATAACCCGATAACTGCACATCAATGACGGGAATAGTCACTGCTTTTTTAATCAATTGGGCAGTTCCGCCGCGGCTGATGATAATCTCTGCACCGTTTTTCTCAGCTTGAGTTGCTAATTCCACACCGTTCGCCAAGTCGCCCACGTCCGTCTGAATGGCTAACTGGGGAAAGCGAGGAATGCATTCTTGTATAATAGGAATCATCGATTCGTAGGGAGCAATAAAGTGAACTCGTGTACGCATAATTTTCCTGCCTTTATAGAAAACTTTGATCCCCTTATTATAGCCAACTTGCGAAGGAATGGCACCTATGGGGGAAGCAGCCCTGTTGTGTCTGCAAAATGCCCGTGTGATATGCCTTCATAACCCTCCGAGTGGAATGTGATGAAGTGCACTGAACCGAACCGTTATGTATTTCAAAATTAATGCATAATTGAATACGATAAGTGTGGAGAAATGAGGAGATTTCATATGGGAGACATTCATAAAGTAGCTGAGCCGGATCACATTATTAAAGATGTTGTCGGAAAGTTCCCGTGCAGGGTGCTGTGGAGTGAGGGCCGTCCATGTCTGGAGTATCAAAGGGAAGAGGATGTGGCGTTAATAACCGAATACGTCCATAAAACGTATAACGTTGAATTATTGGATGTGTTTTTCACAGCGGTGGAGAGCCTTCCGGTTGAGCCATAGTTAGGTAGGGATTTGTGGATTGCGAGTAAGGATTAGTACTTGAGTTTTTGTGTGTTTATACAAGCTCATAAGGCGACACTATAGGGGTTCGTCTTTTCTTTTATTACTCCATCATTACCCGACTTTGGAAAGAAGAGACTCCACTTGCCATCGTGAAATGTGAAACGTATGTGGGCGTATTCATGTATTATAGTATACATATGAACTTTTCGGAGGAGGAACACGTAATGGGAATCTTATCGAGGTTTAGAGACGTGATGAAGGCCAATGTGAACCACATGTTATCGCGGTCGGAAGACCCGGAGAAAAGCGTGAATGAGTATATGCGGAGCCTGAGCAGTGATCTGAGTCAGGTAAAAGCGGAGACGGCAGCGGTGCTGTCAGATGAGAGCCGGGCGAAGCGAGCATTGGATGAGTGTAACGCCGAGGTCAAGAAGTTACAGCGGTATGCGGAGAAATCGGCGGAGTCGGGAGACGAAGATAAGGCACGTAATTTTCTGGAGAAGAAAGTGAAGCTGGCTGACAAATTGAACGAATTACAAGCCGCCTATGAACGTGCTTCCGCCAAAGCCAAGATGATGAAACATATGAACGATAAACTGGTTGCAGATCTGGGGCAACTGGAAGCGCGGCATGCAGAACTGAAAAGTCGCATGGCAGATGCAAAGGCTCAGCAACAGGCTAATGAACGGAATGCATCTGCGGGCAGAGCTGATGCCGCATTGAAGGCCATGGAAGACAAAGCGAACCAGGCGCTGAACGAAGCAGAGGCTTTGGCAGAACTTCGTGCTGGAGCACAGGAAGATGATCTGGACGAATTAATTGCCCAGTTGGAGAGGGACATGAACTCAGATGCGGGTAATAATGAAAATACGTCGCCAAGTGCGGATGAAGAACTCGCAGCAATTCAGGAGAAGCTGAAGAATAAATAATACGTTACACCATTTCGTTAACATTGAGGTGAGCAGATGCCGGTTATTGAATATAAATGTCCAAACTGCGGCAGTGGTATGATCTTTGACAGTGTGTCAGGTGCATTATCCTGTCCCAGTTGCGGCCGCCAGGACAACATAGAGCAGATCCCCGATCCCTTGAAGAGACAAGTATTCACCGAAAATGAGGTCAAGGAATACCACTGTAACAGTTGCGGAGCTGACATTGTCACGGAGCCGGAGACCAGTGCGACAACATGCAGTTTCTGCGGTGCGGCGGTTGTACTCAGTGATCGGCTGACGGGCAATCTGGCCCCTGCCATGGTGATTCCCTTTTCGATCAACAAGGATCAAGCCAAGCAGGCTTTCAAAAAGTGGTGCAGAAACGGCCTGTTAACGCCAAGTGGCTTCATGTCCGCCGATCGGATTCAGAGCATTACCGGCATGTATGTGCCGTTCTGGTTGTACGAGTTACATAACAAAATCGAAGTGCATGGTCGTGGCACCAAGGTCAGATCCTACACCCAGGGCGACTACCATTACACGGAAACACAGCATTTCGATATATACCGCAGAATCCGGCTGAATTACGTGAATCTGCCCATCGATGCATCGGAGAAAATGAAGGATGAACTGATGGATAAGCTTGAGCCTTTTCCATATAATCAGCTGAAATTGTTCAAGACCCCGTATCTGGCGGGGTACATTGCGGAAAAATACAGTTATACGGACGAGGAACTTTTTCCACGGGCCAAGGATAAAACGAGATCTTACATTGATTCTTATATTGCTTCAACCGTATCTGGTTATACCAGCGTGAGCTACACGGACAAACAGATTGATACAACGCTCAAAAACGCGGACTATGTGCTGCTCCCGGTGTGGATGGTCAACTATGACTACAATCGGGCACAGTATACCTTTGCCATGAATGGTCAGACAGGTAAAGTGGTCGGTAGACCGCCGATCAGCAAAGCCAAAGTGGCCGGATGGTTCGCAGGAGTCTCTGCGGTCTCGTTGCTGTCACTGAAGCTGGTTTCCTGGATGATGGGAGGTGGATTCTTATGAGAAAAAGAACCCCTCTTGTCGTCGTGATGGCTACGCTCATTTTACTAATGATAACCCTTGTTGCTCCGTTGATTCCCATGTCATCGGCATCCGCAGCGGAGAGCAAAAATCTCATCTACGATGAGGCCAACCTACTGAGTGAGCAGGATAAGGTTGAGCTGAATGCACTTGCGAATCAGTATGGCGCGGAACGGCAGACGGACTTTGTTATTTTGACCACAAATAATATAGAGAATCAGGATGTTATGCTTTTAACAGAAGATTTTTATGATAAGCAGGGGCTAGGGTACGATAAGAAATTTGGCAATGCTGTCATTTTGACGATGGATATGAATAATCGCGAAGTGTATCTGGCCGGATTTTATAAAGCAAAAGAATATTTGAGTGATCAGCGGTTGGATTCTATCCGTAACCGGATTACCTCTGAATTGTCCAGTGGGGATTATAAACTTGCATTTGAGAAATATATTGAGCTCTCTTACAAATATATGGGGTATGAACCTGGTGTGAATCCAAACAATATTTTGTTCAACGGTTGGTTTCAGTTGGGAGTCTCGGTTGTTCTTGGGGGTATTGTTGTTGGTATCATGACCTATCGTTCTGGAGGACGTGTCACGGTCAATCGTGCGACTTATGAGGATTCAAGTAATTCCAGTGTAATTGATCGTCAGGATCGGTACATTCGTACAACTGTCACCAAACGCAAGATTGAGAAGAACAATAATAACGGTGGCGGAGGCGGCGGTGGAGGAACCACCCGAGGTGGCCATTCCCATAGCGGTAGCAGCCGATCTTTCTAGCATCACGGACACTCGCAATAACTCAACGCAGGCATGATGACACACAATGCTTACTAATAGAAGGGATGGAAACGAATATGGGATTTTTCAGAAATCAATTTTCGAATGTGGTGGAATGGGAAGAGTTCAGAGATGACATGATATTTTGGAAGTGGAGCAACCGGGAGATCAAGAAGGGGAGTAAACTCATCATCCGTTCCGGTCAGGACGCCATTTTTCTGAATAACGGTAAAGTGGAAGGCATTTTCGAGGACGAAGGATCATTTAATATCGATTCCGAGATCATTCCATTCCTTTCTACATTAAAAGGATTCAAATTTGGGTTCAACAGCGGCATGCGGGTCGAAGTCTTGTTTGTAAACACAAAAGAGTTCACCGTGCGCTGGGGCACGCAAAGCCCGGTATTGATTCCAACACCACAACTTCCGGGCGGAATGCCGATTCGGGCCAACGGTACATTTAATTTTAAAGTAAGTGACTATGTGACCCTGATCGATAAGATTGCAGGCATCAAACAGAGCTATCTGGTGGAGGACGTGAAAATCCGTATCACTTCCGTGCTGGATCAGCTTCTAATGAAGTGGATTAGCCGCGAAGGGAAGGATATGTTCAACCTGCAGGCCAATGCATCGGATATTGCCAAAGGTATTCAGGAAGATCTGGATATGCAGATGATGGACATCGGTATTGGGATTACCGGTTTCCAGGTGATGAGCTTCAATTATCCAAAAGAGATTCAGGATATGATTACAAAGACCGCTTCGCATGAGATGATTGGTAATCTGCAAAAGTATCAGCAGGTCAGCATGACAGACGGCATCTCATCCGGTAAAGTACAGGGCGGCGGCGCGGCCTCAGATATGGCTGGTATGATGATTGGTATGAACATGGCCAATGAAATGATGAAAAACATGAACCAGAACCAAGGCCAGAATCAGAACAGCAATGCGGGTTCGTCTCAGAATCAGAATGCTGACCAGAAGGCAGCGGGCAATAGCAACGGTGATTCAGGTAACTCTTCATCTACAGAAGGCAACAAGAAGCCAAACTTTTGCCCGAACTGTGGAGCCAAAAATGAAGGAGCCAACTTCTGTCCGAATTGTGGTCAAAAGCTGGGCTAATCAAATAAATACATGTAGGGATAGTCTAGCAGTGCACCAAATACTGCGGGGCTATCCCTTTTTGCTGAATTCATAGTTAAAGCAACAGGGGGTTAAGGGGGAAGCAGGTTCATTTATTTTAGTTTTGATAAAAGAGTTGACAACCGATCACAAATCATTTATCTTTAATTTAAGATATTTAATTTAAATATAAATAACAGCCAAGAACAAATATCTTTAATCCATTTCACGAGGAGAGATCAAGATGATGATCCCAACATTGACCAGAATAAATGAACTTTCTAGAAAAGCTAAAGAGGGCGGATTGACGGAGATGGAGAAAGAGGAACAGGTTCGTCTTCGCAAGGAATATCTGCAAACTTTTCGCGGTTCGGTCAACGACATTCTGCTGAATGCAACCATCTATGATCCAAACGGCGATGACGTGACTCCAGATAAATTGAAACAAGAACAGGCTAATCAAAATAACGACTAGAATACAATTCGCCAGATCACATATCTTAATTTAAAGATAATTCAAACTTACTATAAATCAATTAACTAACTCAAATATATATAACACCTACTAAATTCAAAACAGGCTTACCAAACCAAGGAGGAAATAATCATGACTATTCAAACAGCAGGTATTCACCATATTACAGCTTTCGCAGGAGATCCACAGGCCAACGTTGATTTTTATGCCGGAGTTCTGGGACTTCGTCTGGTGAAAAAAACAATCAACTTCGATGCACCTGATGTATATCATCTGTACTTTGGAGACGAACACGGAAGCCCGGGTACCATCATCACCTTCTTCCCATCTGCTGGATCACCACGAGGCAAAATTGGCGGAGGTCAGGTCGGCATCACTTCCTATGTCATTCCTCCTGGGTCGATTGGCTTCTGGCAGAACCGGCTGGAACAGTATAACATTGAGGTAACCAAAACAAGTCGCTTCAATGAAGACCTGCTTCAATTCGAAGATAGCGAAGGCCTGCGGCTTGAGCTTGTTGAACGGGAAGAGGGAGCAACCAGCACTTGGACACACGAAGGGATTCCAACAGATAAAGCGATCAAAGGCTTCGGAGGTGCTGTCCTGTTCAGTGTTAACCCGCAAAGAACGATGGATGCTCTTGAGAAAATCATGGGATTTGTCAGAGTGAGTGAAAATGAAGAGTATGCCCGTTTCCGTTCCAGCGGGGATATCGGTAATGTCGTAGATGTTCCAGTGACGCGCATGGCTCTGGGTATGGGCGGCGCAGGAACCGTGCACCATATTGCATGGCGCGCCAAAGATGATCAGGAGCATGCACAGTGGAGTGAGGCTGTACGTGATTACGGGTACCAACCGACTCCAGTTCGGGATCGTCAGTACTTTAACGCAATCTACTTCAGAGAAGCTGGCGGCATTCTGTTCGAAATTGCTACCGATCCTCCGGGCTTTGCCAAAGATGAACCTGCTGATTCGCTTGGACAAAAATTGATGCTGCCAGAGTGGTTTGAGAAATACCGCCCACAAATTGAGGGCAACCTGCAACCGATCGAGGTAAGAACACTCGTACCTGCTACAGCTGCGAATTAATAAGAGTTCTATTAGGAAAAACCTGCAAAAGCGAAGCGTTCGCCTAAAAGCTTTCTGAAAGAAAGCTACATCGGAAGCATACGCTATCACCGGATTTTCCCTTAGGAGAAGGGACTAGAAAGAATCTGGGGGTAACAGCGATTGGAGGGTTATTCTGTCATCGAAGTGTATGTGTAAATGAAAAACCAAAGGAGCATTGAAGGATGATGGAGAAAAAGGTTACCTGGCTGGAGCTGTTCTACGATCTGCTCTTTGTAGCAGCGGTCTCCAAAGCAGGTCATGTCTTGTTACATGCCGAACATGGAGTAATTACGTTTGAATATTTAATGAAGTTTGTGCTTATTTTTATCCCTGTTTGGTGGGCATGGGTCGGTCAGACCTTGTTTATTAACCGCTATGGTCAAGATATCCTGATCCATCGAATATTCCTCATCCTTCAGCTTCTGACGGTTATGGTCATGACGGCAAGCCTCTCTACCCATTTTGACCAATACTACCTGTCCTTCTTCATTGGATATATCGGCTCACGGGCATTTACGGCGATTCAGTATCTGACGGCTCACAAGTCAAAAGGCGAGCATCAGCAGCAAGCGGCTCGTTACTTGGGTATCTGTTTCCTTATTGGCATATTGATTTCATCGGGTTCATTGTTCTTCGATTCCTGGTTACGCTACGTGATTTTGTATGCAGGGATTGCCGTGGACATCGTACTTCCGTTGATCGGACGTAAAAATCTGGTGAAAGTACCGGTTCAGACTCATCATTTGTTGGAACGTTTCGCTTTATTTACACTCATCCTGCTGGGTGAATCGGTGGTAAGCATTATCGCTGTGCTGCAAGCCGATCATTGGGATATGAAATCCATCTTGTTTGCCGCCTTTACGTCCATCTTTGTCATTGCGATGTGGTGGCAGTACTTCGACAACGTGGAGAAAAAGGTCAGCAAAGAGATTCAGACTGCCGGCCAAGCGATCATATACGGCCATCTGTTCATCTACATCTCCATGAGTATGATCGCTGCTTCAATTCAGCTGTTATATCAGAATCAGTTAAACTATGTGTTCATGCTAGGGTTTGTATTTGGATCGACGCTACTGTATTTCTTGTCGACCTCACTTGTGTTCCATCGTTACAGACACGCACATCTGCGACTGGGTCCGCGCCATCTGGCGTTCATGGTTGGGTTACTGGTGGCATTTGTCCTTGTGGATCTGGTCTACCAGGTTCCGGGTTATGTCATCATGGGCGAAGACATGTTATTCTTCCTGGTGTATGCGAAACTTACGACTTGATATATATTAAAGGAATTTCTAGGTAGCAGAATAAACTAAATAACCATTCTCCGGTATAATACTGGAAAATGGTTATTTAGTTTGTACCTGAAATCGATCACAGTTGAGCTACCATTAATGTTTATCTGATGATTCAGAGGTGGTGGTAGCAGTAGAGATTGCTAATTGTGTATCGGGTCTTAACGCTTTTATTGTCTTAACTATAGGTATAGGGCCTTTTTGACCATCAATGAATGTAGTGCCCGAATTTTTGTGTGTTATCGGTTCGATAAGAAACGTTCTTGCTACATAAGTTCCTTCCATTGTTTTATCTATCCCAAGATGAATATAAGCGTTGTGATATACGTCAAATATTAATAGGGCACAATTAATACTATTAACAGGTTGGGTGTAGTAAACGACTTGTGTTGAAGAAATAAGTAGCTTGGGAATGAGATGAAAATTAACTAATTTACTTTTTACACTATTGAATCCACCCTTGTTTTTCTTTTTTAAATCTTCAAACGTAATTATACCGTTCATAACGCCATTGAAACCTGGCATGCCCTTATATTTTGAAGCTGCGCGTTCCTTCAAAGTTTTATTGACAATACTTTGTAAGCCTACAAGATGACAAAAGTTTTCTTTGTTAAAATCTAAGTGAAGTATGGAACCATCTTCCAAATGATATGTAAATCGATAAGGTAATAGATAGCTGATGTAATAGTCGAGGAGCAATTTTAGGTTAATCTGATCTATTCTTGGTTTTACATCTAGTGAGTGTAAGTTCTGGACATGCGATATCCTTTCGAGCATATAGGTTCCCTCACAATTTCTATTTACATACTAAAAAAGACGCTAGGTAGATAGAACCCGCGCCTTCACAATTACAATATGGTGGCGACTAAAAGCTCTGTTCCGCGTCTTATTTAGAGTCCACCGCGGAGTGGAACTAGGGGTCGCCTTCCCCAGTGACCCTAAGGGTCCAAATATAGTATATTCCGTATTACCATGTGTTATGCAACTAACTACTCTGTTCCGCATCTTATTTAATGTCCACTGCGGAGTGGAACCAAGGGTTGCAGCCCTGGTGAGCGTATTACGCTCCCAATTTGTATATATTACTAGTATACCACAAAAGCCTTGCAGCTCAACCAATTAGGAGGCATTATCCATACATTTATCGAATTTTATTTTCCGATATAATTCTTAAATTATTGTATTATTAACGAAAAATTGTTTGAATGAGCATATTCTTATATCATGGAACCGTGTAATTGTGTCTACAACATGTTACGTTAAGGTAATTTCCTCTCAAAAGCACAAATCTAATTTAATTTCTTCTATAGAATCTGTTAATATGAGACTATGTACAAGTGAATCTACCAGATCATAGAATATCTTTTTATAAAATGAGTGTGCGTTCTGTTAGTTCATTTTATATATAGCGATTCGTAGGTATGGGGATGACAATCAGGAGGGAAATCATTGAGCACACATCAAATCGGAGTTCCATTGGAAGGGTTTGCAGAGTTTAGTCGTACGGTTGCAGCAGAAGGAGCCGTTTTAGTCAGAAATGAAGGTCAAGTGCTTCCACTTCGTGAAAACGAAAACGTTTCAGTTTTTGGACGGATTCAAGTCAATTATTATCGCAGCGGTACGGGTTCAGGCGGTAGTGTTCATGTGGCCTACACAACGAATCTATTGGATGGTCTGCGCAGCAAAAAGAATATAACGGTGAATGAAGAACTGGCAGCTGTCTATGAGAAGTGGATCGAGGAAAATCCATTTGATGATGGCGGAAAAGTATGGGCTGCCGAGCCATGGAATCAGAAAGAAATGCCTTTGACGAATGAACTGGTTGCACAGGCTAGAAGCAAATCCAGCAAAGCCATTATCGTGATTGGACGTACAGCAGGGGAAGACCAGGATAATGCGGATGCGCCAGGAAGTTACCAACTGACAGAAGATGAGAAAGCGATGTTGAAGCAAGTTACTTCGCAGTTTGAACACACAATCGTTGTGTTGAATGTCTCAAATATCATCGACATGAGCTGGTTAAACGAAACGTATCTACATCCGATTCAAGGTGTAATTTACTCCTGGCATGGCGGTATGGAGGGTGGTAACGCGATTGCTGATGTGCTGGCGGGCGACGTTACACCAAGCGGTAAACTGACAGATACGATTGCATATTCCGTTGAAGATTATCCTTCGACAAGCAACTACGGCAATGAGTTCAAGAACCTGTATCAGGAAGATATCTATGTAGGCTATCGTTATTTCGAAACGTTTCGACCTGAGCGCGTTCAGTTTGAATTCGGTTACGGCCTGTCTTATACGACGTTTTTAGCCCAGCACGAGGAAGCAAAATCAGTAACCAAAGACGGCGAAACCTACATTGAAGTTCGTGTAAATGTGACCAACTCAGGTACAACATATGCGGGCAAAGAGGTTGTGCAAGTCTATTATGAAGCACCACAAGGCAAACTGGGACAACCGGTCAAGGCTTTGGTGGCTTTTGGCAAAACAGGATTGTTGCAGCCGGGTGAGTCAGAACTCCTGACGATCAGCTTCCCGATCCATGCCATGGCATCCTATGATGATGCGGGTGTTACAGGTCTTGCTTCCGCGTACGTATTGGAAGAAGGCACATACCGACTGCATGTAGGAACCAGTGTGAAACAAGTGCAGCATATCAACATTGATGGCCAGGATGGATATGTGATTGAATCTCTTCAATTGGTGGAGCAACTGCAAGAAGCGATGGCCCCAACTGAAGATTTTACACGGATGAAACCAGGTACGCGCAAGGAAGATGGATCTTATGAACTGACTTATGCAGAAGTACCGAAACGTAAGATATCCATGGCGAACCGGATTGAGCAGAATCTTCCGCAAACGCTGGAGCAGACGGGTAACCAGGGCCACAAGCTGAGTGACGTTAAGGCTGGCAAAGTGAGTCTGGAAACCTTCATCGCTCAACTGAGTGATCAGGATCTGGCGTCGATTGTCCGAGGCGAAGGTATGAGCAGTCCGCTTGTTACTTCGGGAACAGCATCTGCATTTGGTGGTGTCAGCGACAGCCTGTTTAATTACGGTATTCCGGTAGCATGTACGGCAGATGGCCCGTCCGGTATTCGTATGGATAGCGGCGAGAAGGCAACCCAGGTATCCATTGGTACGTTACTTGCGGCGACATGGAACAAGGATCTTGTTGAAGAGTTGTATGTGATGGAAGGACAGGAATTGCTGAGAAATCAGGTGGACACCCTGCTCGGACCTGGACTCAATATCCGCCGGAGCCCTCTCAATGGCCGGAACTTTGAGTACTTCTCTGAAGATCCACTGATCTCGGGTGTATTTGCCGCAGCATGTACGAAAGGTATTATGAAAGGTGGTTCCAATGCCACACTGAAACACTTTGCCTGCAACAACCAGGAGAAACACCGTAGCAAAGTAGATGCCGTTGTCTCCGAACGTGCACTGCGTGAAATTTACCTGAAAGGGTTCGAAATCGCTGTAAAAGAAGGCGGAGCGAACTCCATCATGACCTCCTACAACCCGATTAACGGACACTGGGCGGCATCCAACTACGACCTGAACACCACGATTTTGCGTGGCGAATGGAATTTCGAGGGTATCGTCATGACCGACTGGTGGGCAATTATGAACGATGTGACCGAAGGTGGAGAGGCTGATCGCAAATACACCAACTGGATGATTCGGGCGCAGAATGATCTCTACATGGTTGTACCGAACTACGGCGCAGAGATTAATGGCTGGGATGACAACACGATTGAATCCTTGGAAAATGGAACATTGACTCGCGGAGAGTTGCAACGCTCGGCGATTAATATCTGCAAGTTCATCATGAATGCACCGGTTTCGTCCCGCAAACATGAGATTGTAGAGAATATCGCTTCGTTCCAGGCGAATGCATCCCTATCTGCTGCACAAACTCAGGATCTGGTTGAGAACGCACAGGTGAAACCTACGGTAGCTGAACCCGTCTACATGAAAGTGAGCGAGGCCGGCCATTACCGGATTATCGTACAGATCATGTCCCCTGAGCCTGAACTCGCTCAAAGTGCATGTAACCTGCTCCTGAATGATCAGTTGGTGACCACCATTCAAACAAATGGTACGGAAGGCAAATGGATCAGACAGAAACTTGTCAAAGTAGACCTTGAAGCAGGACTGTATGAATTGAAACTGGACTTCACCAAACCAGGTCTCCAGATTGATTGGATCGAATTCAAGCAGGTGTAAAAGATAATCGGAAATATCAGGTGATAAGAGCAATCGAAAGGTTGTTCTGTCATCCAAAGCAGAATACGTTGGTATATGACAAAGGACACTGTACGCGGGTGTCCTTTGTTGTAACACAGAATAGCTACTGTTATGATAGTGTTATGAGATTCGTAGTTCTGAACAATGGGGTCAGGGGTGTTGCGAAGAATGAGAAATTATAATTTTTTGAGTCCAATCCTGCTGGTTGTGGTGGCGCTGATTGTGAGAGGCCTGGTGACTAACCTGGGAGTTCTTTTCGGATTATCACAAGAAGTGGCGAGTAATATTGCCATGATAGCCATGATCATTGCTGCACTGATTATGTTTAATCGAATGACGAAGGCTCGGCGTAGAAAATAGAAAAGCTCGGATAACCAGAAGGTTATCCAAGACACGAAGACACCCTTGGGGTGTCTTTTTTTGTATTGACGTTCTGAACCTAACGTTTTAGACTATTGCTAATCAATAATAACGTTAATGATAACGAAAATAACAAAATTAAATAAGGCGAGGTATTGATGTCCGTTGCACTCTCTATTTTCCAGTCCCCCCCATTCCGATCCCCAAAGGAGAATCCAATCATGAAGATCATTGCCGACAAACAGTATATCTTTAGGAAGTTCAGCCTTTTCGGGTTGTATTCCGGGAAGCTGACCGTCGCCCATAATGATGAAGAAGGACCGCAGGAGCGCTGATGAAGCGTTCAGTCGGTCCTTTATGTCATGGATCAGGCTGTGTGCAGTTCGAGTGATGGGTATCGATACGGGTTACCGGTGCTGGAGTAATCTACGATGAAGTGAAGGGAGCGATCCTTATGGAAGGACAGCTTGTATTGGAAGTTATTGCTGTGGATGTAGAAGATGCCAAGGCAGCCGAGGAGGGAGGTGCCGATCGGATTGAACTGGTGTCAGCGATGTCCGAAGGTGGACTTACCCCCAGTTATGGTGTCATGGAGCAAGTGTTGTCCCAAGTCTCCATCCCAGTGTATGTCATGATCCGTCCGCATAGCCGCTCGTTCCGCTATAGCACAGTTGACATCCACGCCATGACCCGGGATGTATGCGTGGCGAGTGAACTTGGAGCCGCTGGCATCGTGATCGGTGCACTTACAGGAGCTGGTGAAGTCGACCTCATATCCTTGCAATCATGTATGGCCGAAGCTCAGGGTTTGGGCGTTACGTTTCATCGTGCAATTGATGTGAGCACAAGCCTGACTGAGGCGCTCAAGGCCATTAACACATTGGGCAACGTGGAGCGTGTGCTTACATCGGGAGGGAAACAGACAGCGCCTGAAGCCATACTGGAACTGAAACAGCTTCAGGAACTGGGGCAAACCTTGAACATCGCTGTCATGGCAGGGTCGGGGGTCACCATAGAGGGAATTCAAACGCTAGTGAGTCAGACGGGGATCACGGAAATGCATATGGGATCAGGCGTTAGGCACGAAGGCAGCTTTAATTATCCCATTGATCCACATTTGGTTGAAGAAGCCAAGCAGCAGTTATTGATCGCATCACAGCAATTCATGAACAGTAGTGGAATGAGTAGCGGTCCGAGCAAGGGTGGTCCAATGATATAGGAATGCGCTAAATAAAAGGAGTGATACGCCATGAATTATGAACTGCAACCAGCCGAATGGATTAAGTCCGCAGCACAGGTTAACCCATCCGAACGCCAGCTGAGATGGCAGGAGATGGAGTTCTACGCGTTTATTCATTTTACGGTAAATACATTTACGGATCAGGAATGGGGCACTGGGGAGGAAGACCCGGCGATTTTCAATCCTTCTGAACTGAGCGCAATGCAATGGGTGCAGGCGTGCATGGCTGCGGGGATGAAGGGGCTTATTTTGACATGTAAGCATCATGATGGATTTTGTTTGTGGCCCAGTCAGTTTACAGCGCATACGGTCGCGGCTAGTCCGTGGAGGAATGGTGCGGGGGATTTGGTTCGGGAAGTCGCCGATGCCTGCCGTGAGGGTGGATTGAAGTTTGGCGTGTACCTGTCTCCTTGGGATCGGCATGAAGCCACTTATGGAGATTCCGAGAGATATAACGAGTTTTTCCTCCATCAGTTGCGCGAGCTGCTCACGAATTATGGCGACATCTTCTGTGTATGGTTCGATGGTGCATGTGGTGAGGGTCCAAATGGCAAAAGGCAGGTCTATGACTGGGACGCCTATTATGCGCTTATTCGTGAACTCCAGCCCGAAGCTGTTATCTCGGTATGTGGCCCGGATGTTCGCTGGTGTGGCAATGAAGCGGGGCATACGCGGGAATCGGAATGGAGCGTTGTGCCCGCGCATATGCAGGATAATGAGAAGATTCAGGAGTAATCGCAACAGGTGGATGATGGTGAGTTCGCCACAAGGATCAATACGCAGGACAGTGATTTGGGAAGCCGAGAGGTTATTCGTTCCCAAGGTGACCGACTGATCTGGTACCCAGCCGAGGTGAATACCTCGATTCGCCCGGGATGGTTCTATCATGCCAGTGAAGATGATCAGGTCAAAACATTGGAAGAATTGCTCGCCGTCTATTACGGCGCAGTTGGGGGCAACGCCACCTTTTTACTCAATCTGCCACCGGATACGCGTGGTCTCATTCACGAAACGGATGTCGAGCGACTACAGGAATTGGGAGATTCGCTGCGTACCATTTTTCAGGAAAATTTCGCCTTGCAGGCGCTGGTAAAAACATCGGAGACGATGGATGAACAACATGCCGTATCAGAAGTGCTGACGGAACGGCGGGATACGTATTGGTGTCCACACGAAGGAACCGAGCAGGCTTGGATCGAGCTGGATTTGCAGGAGGAACATTCATTTGACCGGGTGGTGCTGATGGAACATATCCAGACAGGTCAACGGATTGAGCGTTTTACACTGGAGTTGCAGAGAGCAGATGGGGGCTGGGAAGAGTTTTACAAGGGGACAGTGGTGGGCTACAAGCGAATTTGCTGTTTCCCACAGGTCACATCGAGAAGGATGCGAGTAACCATTCATGAATCGAGATGGTATCCTACGTTGTCCGGGTTAGGCATATATCTGAGCGAGCGGGGAGGGATGTAACATGGCGGTGCTGACGTATAAAGGTTCACAGTTTCTGTATGACGGCGATCCAATTCGGATTTTGTCGGGTGCCATCCATTATTTCAGAGTGGTCCCCGACTATTGGGAGGATCGGCTACTCAAGCTGAAAGCCTGCGGTTTCAATACAGTGGAAACGTATGTGCCGTGGAATGTTCATGAGCCACAGCCGGGGCAGTATTGTTTTGATGGCATGGCTGATCTCGAACGTTTTATTCGCATTGCGGGAGATGTGGGTCTACATGTGATTGTTCGTCCAAGTCCTTATATATGTGCTGAGTGGGAGTTTGGCGGATTACCTGCCTGGCTGCTTGCTGATGACGAGATTCGTCTGCGGTGTAATGATGCAAAATTTCTGGCGAATGTGGATCGTTATTATGATGTGCTTTTGCCCAAATTGAAGCCCCTTCTTAGCACCCATGGTGGGCCGATTATCGCAATGCAAATTGAAAATGAGTACGGCAGCTTCGGGAACGACGCCATTTACCTACGATATTTACGTGAGGGCATGGTAGAACGCGGTATGGATGTGTTGTTATTTACCTCGGACGGACCGACAGACCACATGCTGCAAGCGGGATCAGTGCCGGGGCATCTGGTTACAGTCAATTTTGGATCAGGGACGAAGGGAGCGTTTGCCAAGCTGCGTGAATATCAGGCAGAAGAACCTTTGATGTGCATGGAGTATTGGAACGGCTGGTTCGACCACTGGGGTGAGTCGCATCATACCCGAGAAGCCGCAGATGTGGCTGGTGTGTTTGAAGAGATGCTTCGAGCAGGAGCTTCGGTTAACTTTTATATGTTCCACGGTGGAACGAACTTTGGATTTTATAACGGGGCGAACTGTCAGCAGAAGGATCAGTATGAACCCACCATTACAAGTTACGACTACGATTCACTGCTTAGTGAATCCGGGGAGCCGACAGCGAAATTTCATGCCGTACGTGATCTTATTGCTCGGTATCACAACGAAGATCTGGGTGAGCTTGTGCTGCCAGAATCGAAGGGGACCCTCGCCTATGGGCGAGTGGAGTTGAACCAGCAGGCGTCATTACTTACACAATTGGACAGGATATCAGCCCCGTTGCAACGCACGAATCCGGAACCGATGGAGAAGCTGGGTCAGGATTATGGATTTATTTGTTATCAAACCCGAATATCCGGGCCCAGGGAGCGACAGGAACTGGTGGTTCAGGAGGTGCGTGACCGTGCGCTTGTGTTTGTTGATGGTCAATTTCAGGGCGTGCTGGAACGGGGGAATACAGCAGTATCGATTTCGTTTGAAGTACCGCCAGAGGGCGCAGTTCTATTGATCCTTGTTGAAAATATGGGGCGAATCAACTATGGCCCGTACCTGAGAGATCCAAAGGGCATTACGGAGGGGGTGCGACATGGCTTTCAATTTTTATATGATTGGAGGATTCATTGTCTGCCATTAACTGATCTGTCCGGTTTACAATTCAATGATGTGATTAGCGAAGCACAGGGGCCAACCTTTTATAGGGGAAGTCTTCAGATTACGGATGTCAGAGATACTTTTCTGAGATTGGATAGCTGGACCAAGGGGGTTGTATTTGTAAACGGATTCAATCTGGGGCGCTACTGGAATAAAGGACCGCAAAAAACATTGTATGTACCTGCTCCGCTCCTTCACGAAGGTAAGAATGAAATCATCGTATTCGAACTACATCGGACGGATGATCAGGCCGTAACGCTTGTGGATACACCAGATTTGGGCTAGGAAAAGGAAAATAGGTGAGCCAAACGATTATTGGGAATTGTCGTGTCTGCCGGAAAAAGGTATACGTTGGGTATGGACATCGACTACATGAGAGGATGAGGAAAAATGAAAGTTGGACTCAGCACCTACAGTCTGCAACAAGTATTGGATCGCAAAGAATTAACCGTACCAGATGCCATTCGTTGGATCGCCGATCAGGGCGGAGAACATGTGGAGATTGTTCCAATGGGATTCAGTCTGATCGATAATCCGGAGTTGATTGATGAGATCAAAGCTGTGGCAAAAGAGGTCGGGATCGACATTTCCAATTATGCCATCGGCGCTAACTTTGTTGTTCAGGAGGACGCCGAAGCGTTGGAGCAAGAGATCCAGAATGTGATGCGACATGTGGATGTGGCTGCTGCGCTCGGCGTGAAGCTGATGCGTCATGACGTGGCTTTCCGCCCTGCACCAGAGGGAACTGTAGCACAGTTCGAGATCGACCTGCCGGTACTGGTGAAAGCCTGTCAGCGGATAGCCGATTATGCAGCGGATTTTGGAATCACAACAAGCGTGGAGAACCATGGATACTACGTGCAGTCGAGCGAGCGAATTCAGCGTTTGCTACATGAAACGTCGCGGGAAAACTTCAAGACTACGCTGGATGTAGGCAATTTCCTCTGTGTGGACGAAGATTCGGTGATTGCCGTGAAAAATAACATTCCGTACGCGTCGATCGTGCACGCCAAAGACTTCTACTGGAGACCTTCCTACCGGAACCCCGGTGAAGGCTGGTTCCAAACCTCGCATGGCAATTACCTCCGCGGTGCCATTGTGGGCCATGGCGATATCGACATGCCTGAGGTGTTCCGTGTGTTGAAACAATCCGGGTATGACGGATATATCTCGGTTGAATTTGAAGGCATGGAAGATTGCAAAACGGCCTCACGCATTGCTATGGATAACGTCCGCCGCCTATGGGAAGAGGCATAGGGCTGAGTACTTGTTTTAAATGAAATATGAATAGTTACGTATGGCTCAAACGGAAAGTTAATTCAGTCAGGAAAAGTAGTGGAGGGGGCGAAATCGATTCTGAAGAAACGAAGTGTTCGTCTTTATCACCGGATTTCCCCTTTGAAAGAAGGGGATTAAAGAAATCTGGGGATAAGAGCGATCAGAAGAACGATTCGCAACCGGAACGTCTATCCGCTGGACGTCAATTATTTTATTTATGGAGGGAATCAGCACTATGTCCAAATTGAAAGTCGCCGTCATCGGTGCCGGATCAATATCCGATTGCCATTTGCAAGCCTATGCCAGTAATCCTGACGTTGAAATATATGCCATCTGCGACCTGAATGAAGCACGTGCCGCAGAAGTGGCGAAGCAATATGATGCACCTCATGTGTTTACCGATTACAAAGAATTGCTCACACTGCCCGAGATTCATTCCGTCAGCATTTGTACATGGAACGACTCCCATGCCGAGATTAGCATTGCTGCTCTGGACGCGGGCAAAAACGTGTTATGTGAGAAACCACTCTGTCAAACGGTGGAGGATGCCCTCGAGGTAGAGAAGGCCGTTCATCGCAGCGGAAAGTTGCTGCAAGTCGGTTTTGTTCGCCGCTATAGCGACAATGCACAGATTCTGAAGAAGTTTATTGACGAGGGTGAACTGGGCGAGATTTATTATGCCAAAGCCTCCAGTCTACGGCGTCTGGGCAATCCGGGTGGCTGGTTCTCGGATATTAACCGCTCCGGCGGTGGCCCACTGATCGATATCGGGGTGCATGTGATTGACATTTGCTGGTATCTGATGGGCAGACCGAAGGTGAAATCTGTCTCCGCTAACGTATCCGACCGTTTGGGGAACCGCTCGAACATTAACAATCTGTCGTTCTACAAAGCAGCGGACTATGATGCGAAGCAGAACACCGTTGAGGACATGGCGAACGCTCTGATTCGTTTCGAGAACGGTGCGAGCCTGCTCGTAGATGTTAGTTTTACACTTCATGCCAAAGCAGATGAGACTTCGGTCAAACTATATGGTGACAAGGGCGGTGCCGAGTTGGAGCCGGAAATTTCGATCATCGGTGAGAAATTCAACACCATTTTGAACATGACTCCACAGGTAGATTTCAAATCATTCGACTTTATGGGCTCATTCCGCAATGAAATCAACCATTTTATCGACAGTACGCAGGGTCGCAAAGAAACACTTAGCCCCGTCGAAGACGGCGTCGAGGTCATGAAAATGCTCTGTGCCATCTACGAATCAGCTCGCCAAGGCCGAGAAATCACACTGTAAATGGGGCATTGCATTAAGGGGATGCTCTACGTTGATACTTTACTACTCCCGTGGCATTAAAAGTTATGAGCACTTTGCTCCTTTTCAATGAAAGCTCCGCTCGGGGCGGGACTCGGAGTTGTCCTTCCCGCTCGCCGTTGGAGCAGAGTAGGGAGCGAGTGCTAACGAATCTGAGGCGTCTTATTCAAGGATTCGAAGCGCTAGCCGAAATCTAAGGAACCTGACACACGCTATATGGGAATAAGGGATTTCACAGTAATTGAAGATGGCACCGCACTCGAAATAACGTAGTTACTACGCCCCTTAATAGTTAAACTAGCGTTTACGCCAAAACGGAGAACACAGAACTAATCGGAAGCGGCGAGCTAAAGCTTAGGAAGATCCTACCACGCTAAAAATGACAGGATTTACGATGTCCTTCTTAGTTGAATTAAACGTTTACACGATAACGGAGAGGGCAGAAGAAATCTGAAGAAGCGAAGCGCTCGCCTTTATCCCCGGATTTTCCCTTTAGGGAAATAATCAAAAAAATCTGGGGATAACAGCGATCGGAAGATTATTCTGACCGCGCAGTGGCCGAGTGTAAACCTATGTTTTCAGCGTATGACATCTAATCCAGAGGAGATGAAACAGGATGAGCGAAACCAAAGAAACCGTACTGGAGCAGGAAGAGCAGATCGTCGAAGCCGGGGTGCACAATTTTAGCAAAGAGGATGAATGGATCAAACCGGAGGATCCGCTGCTGAATGAGCGGCTGGAATGGTTCAAGGATCAGAAGCTGGGGCTGATGATGCACTGGGGGCCGTATTCCCAGCTTGGCCTCGTGGAATCCTGGGCGCTGAGCGATGAGGACGGCGATTGGTCGCGTGATGACATCGACTGGACGGATGACATGGAAGACTTCAAGCGAGAATATTTCGAGCTTAACAAAACCTTCAATCCGATTCGTTTCCAGCCTGAGGAATGGGCACAAATGGCGGCAGATAACGGGTTCAAATACTTCCTGTTCACTACCAAGCACCATGACGGTTTCTGCATGTGGGATACCAAAACGACGGATTACCGGATTACGGGCAAGGACACGCCTTTTCATACCCATAAGTATGCGGACATCTGTCGATCGCTATTTGACGCTTTTCGGGCCAAAGGGCTTGGCATCTCAGCGTATTTCTCCAAAGCGGACTGGCATACCCCGTATTACTGGGCACCGGGCATGGAGCGCGGACGGCATATGTGGCGCGGCCCTTCGTATGATCCCCATAAGTATCCATGGCTGTGGGAGAAATTCGTAGAGTTCACACATGAGCAGATCATGGAACTGCTGACGAATTACGGGCGGATCGAATGTCTGTGGCTGGATGCCGGCTGGGTGCGCGAAGGTCGCCATGGTCAGGATATCAGGCTTGGAGAAGTCGTGGAACGGGCGCGTCAGACCACACAACCTTGGCTTCTGTCCGCAGATCGCACCGTGGGTGGGCCCTATGAAAATATCGTTACCCCCGAGCAGACCATACCGGAACATCCGATGAACATTCCATGGGAGAGCTGTATTACCGTGGGGAACTCCTTTGCTTTTGGATTCGATGATCAGTATAAAACAGGAAGACAGCTGGCACATATTCTGCTCGAAGTCGTGTCCAAGGGTGGTAACCTGGCGCTGAATGTAGGACCACAACCCGATGGGCGTCTCCCAAAAGGGGCAATTCGAGGCATTAAGGGCCTCGGTGAATGGTTGGGTGCTCATGGAGAAGGCGTCTATGGAACCCGGATCTGCGGGCCATATTTTACGAAGGACTGGGCTTTCACCCAGAAAGAAGAGATCAACACCGTATATGCCTTCCGTTTATACCGAAACGAGAATGAGACCGTACAACCACAGTTGGTCATTCCTTATCTGGAAAAGGTAGAGCGGATGGAACTCGTCGGTAGCGATGACGTACTTTCGTATGAGCAGACAGAAGACGGACTTCTTGTGGATCTGCCCCAATCCGCTACAACCAATGAAGCGCCGATCACACATACGTTCAGATTGATCACAAGCGCATAGAATGCCATGTCAATTCCGGGGGAGATATAACCACCTCCGGGATTTTTTTATTCATACATAAGGGACACAATTCCCAATAGAAACGGCTCGAAATCGCTTGTCACACAAGGGTTTGTGGAATAAAGAGGAGTCGGAGAAAATTGCAAATTGATAAAAGTTTATCGGGCAATGTACTATCAAATCAAGAAAGCGCTACCTGATATGAATGTTTACATGGTTTGTGTTTGAGAAGGAAGCGCGAACAGAAAAAAGGATGTTTAAGGGATGTAAATGTAATGTATTATTACACTTGAGGTGTAGAAGGAGTGACGCAAATGAGTCGAGCTACGGAAAGCATACCCGCCAAGATGGAACTCCAACAGAGGAAACATGTGGAGCCCAAGCGGCAGCATCCATTCATCAAAAGCCTCAAGAAACACTGGGAGCTCTACCTGCTCGTGCTGCCCCCGGTGTTGTATCTGTTGATCTTCAAGTACATTCCTATGGTGGGTGTACAGATCGCCTTCAAGGACTTCAGTGTGGTCAAAGGAATCTGGGGAAGCCCTTGGGTTGGATTCAAACATTTTGAAGCCTTCTTCCAATCTCCAAACTTCTGGCTACTGATTAAGAACACGATAGGCATTAGCTTCTATTCCTTAATCGCCGGTTTCCCTATTCCCATCCTGCTGGCCCTGGCGCTGAATGAGATTCGAACGGGTTACTTCAAGAAGACCGTGCAGATGGTCACTTACGCTCCGCATTTTATCTCAACGGTTGTTATGGTATCCATTATCATTCTGATGCTCTCCCCGCATGTGGGCGTGGTAGACAAGCTGTTCACACTACTCGGCTTCCCGATGACCAACTTCATGGGCATCCCGGAATACTTCAAATCGATCTATGTCTGGTCCGGAGTGTGGCAGGGCATGGGATATTCATCAATTATATATATCGCAGCTCTTGCTGGTGTTGATCCATCTCTCTATGAAGCAGCAAAGATGGACGGCGCATCAAGGCTTCGGAAAATATGGCACATCGATCTCCCGTCGCTCGTTCCAGTCACCGTTATCATGCTGATTCTGAGTCTGGGCAGCATTATGGGCGTGGGCTTCGAGAAAATATACCTGATGCAGAATCCGCTCAACACAAGCGCTTCGGAGGTCATCTCCACGTATGTGTACAAGGTAGGTCTGATCGGAGCGAATTTCAGCTTCTCCTCGGCAGTAGGGTTCTTCAACTCCATTATCAATCTGATCCTGCTGGTTATCGTCAACGGCATATCGCGTAAAGTATCCCAGAACAGCTTGTGGTAAAGGAGGAGCTTATCCATGTTCAACCTGATTAATCGTAACCGGATCAAGGACCCGCTCGGTGACCGCATTTTCATGACATTCAACTATATCTTTCTGTTCGCCATACTGCTAACGGTGTTTTATCCGCTCTTGTATATCATCAGTTCTTCGTTCAGCTCTTCACGAGCCGTGACATCCGGTCAGGTGTGGCTGTTCCCGGTCGACTTTAACATCAAGGCGTACATCTCCATTTTCAAAAGCCAACAGCTTATGCTCGGTTTCTATAACACGATCATCTATACCGTGGTGGGCACGTTCATTAACGTGGTGCTGACCGTCATGCTGGCGTATCCTTTGTCACGCAAATCGTTCTATGGACGAGGGGCCATCATTATTTTCATGATGATCACGATGTTCTTTGATGGCGGTCTGATTCCCACCTACCTCTTGATGAAGGATTTGCACCTGCTCGATACACGCTGGGCGATGTGGCTGCCCGGGGCGCTCGCAGTATTCCAGGTCATCGTGGCGAGAACGTTCTTCCAATCTTCCATCCCGGAAGAACTCGGGGAGGCCGCGGAAATGGACGGTTGCCGGGATATCCGGTATCTGATCAGCGTAGTTCTTCCCTTATCAAAGCCCATTCTGGCAGTCATGACACTCATGTATGCCGTAGGTCACTGGAATGCGTACTTTGATGCATTGATCTACCTGCGTTCCGAGAAATTGTTCCCTCTACAATACGTGCTTCGCAATCTGCTTATCCTGAACGCGGCTGATCCGGCGATGCTCGCCAATACCAGCCAACAGATACGGGACCAAGGGTTTGAGCAGGTGTTGAAATATGCACTGATCGTTGTCGCGAGTATTCCAATTCTGATCATGTATCCATTTGTACAGAAGCATTTTGTCAAAGGGGTCATGGTGGGTTCCCTTAAAGGTTAATCCTTGTGAATTAAGCCCGGTTGCCTCTTGAAAGGAGGTGGAAGGAACACGCCAGCTTCCGGGGTCGATTTTATACACGTGCAGTACAAGTCAATAATTTGCCGTTATAAACAAAAAGGAGGAGTCAGATTGAGAAAATCTTGGATTTCGATGTTGTTTCTGGTCTTTGCTTCGATGGCTTTGTTGTCCGCATGCAGTTCATCCGAGGAATCGGGTGGAAGTAGCGACGGTAGCGGGGAGAGCGGTGGTCCTGTAACCATGACCCTCTTTGCTCCGCAAGGCAAAGCGTCTATGGAAGAGAATGAATTTACCCAATTTATCGAAGACAAGTTCGACGTTACCCTAAAATGGGATCTGGCCCCAACGGACGCCTTGCAGGATCGCAGACAATTGCTGCTGGCTAGTGGTGATTATCCCGAAGTGTTTCTTCACGGCAAGTTCACCACCTCAGACCTTCAAACCTATGGAAAACAGGGCGTGTTCCTTCCGCTACAGGATCTGATTAAGGAGTATGGTCCGAATCTGACCAAGATTATGGAAGAGAAGCCATACTTCAAAGAAGCCATCACGGCACCGGATGGCAACATCTATGCGCTGCCGATCTTCAATGAATGTTACCACTGTACGTATGCACAGAAATACTGGATCAACACGGAGTGGCTCGATAATCTGGGTCTGAAAATGCCAACCACTACAGATGAACTGTATACCGTTTTGAAGGCGTTTAAGACACAAGATCCGAATGGTAACGGGAAAGCGGATGAGATTCCACTTACGGGCGCACCGAACAAGTATGTATGGAATGGCAACATTGATGCCTACCTGATGAATAGTTTTATATACAATGACAACGACAAATACCTGATCGTGAACGATGGCAAGGTGAGTTTTGCCGCCAATCAGGAAGGCTGGAAGAAAGGGCTGGAGTACATGAACAAGCTCTATGCTGATGGCCTGATTGATCCGGCTTCCTTTACACAGAATGATCAGGCGATTGGACAGCTGGGGAACAAGGAAGGCGATGAAGTAGTCGGCTCCATTACGACGGCGCTGGTCAGTTATCTCGTGAATACCTATGACAAAGACATCACCCGTCACCAGCACTGGGAGATCGTTCCTCCATTGAAAGGACCAGATGGAGTGCAGACGACAGGCGCCACGCAGAGCGTAGGTGAGTTTGAGTTTGCCATCACCAACAAGGCGACAGAAGCACAGCAGATTGCCGCTATCAAAATTGTAGACTACATGTTCAGTGAAGAAGGTGCGCTGTACGCAGAGTATGGACCAACTGAAGGCAAGGGCTGGAAGAAGGCAGATGCCGATGAGAAAAACATCAATGGCGAGCCGGCCAAATACAGCTACTACAACCTGCCTGAGCGTGATCCGAACGTTGTTGTGAACGAGAGTTGGTCACAGATCGGAGCACATGACTTGTCCAACACGTTCCGTAATCTGTTTGCGGAAGGACAGAATCCTCTAGAAGCAGAGGGATATGGTACACGTCTGGCTCAAGCTACCAATGTGTATGAACCCTATGCACCCAAAGAAGTATACCCTGCGAACGTATTTATCCGTCCAGAGGATACGGAATCAGCTGCACAACTGACTACCGCGATCAAGGATTATGTGCAGACGAATATGGCACAGTTCATTATTGGTAGCAAGAGCATTGATAAGGAATGGGATTCGTATGTCAAAGGCTTCGATGGCCTTGGACTGAGTAATTACCTTGAGATCTACCAGCGTGCCATTGAGAAGAATCAATAATTGAAGGATTCAATATAGAGACTGTCCCGTCTGTCACCCGTGACCGGGACGGTCTTCTCCTATGACAACCCCACGTCATCCGATATAATGTACTGAATATTTATGGAAAATTAGCGATCAGCACAGATGTTTGTCGTCATTCAGCATGAACAGTAATGGTGGGGGGATCTCGGAGATGAACAACAATTGGTTTAGGCGTTTGCTGTTATCGTATCTGCCTGTTTTCTTTATTGTGACGACCATTCTATTCTTTATTTTCTTTCAAGTATTCAATGAACAGAATCGTAGAGAAGCGCTCAAGGCCAATGAATTCCTTGCATCACAGGTCACGCAATATCTGGACAACTCCCTGCGCTCCATCGACTTCAAGGTACTGCGTGAGATTTTGACCAACCCTAACTTGAAGAATTATTTCTCGGTATCTGGCAGCGATGATGTGTATGCCGGCATTCAGGCGGTCCAGGTGGTTGATGAATTGAAAATAGAGTATCCGGTGATTGATTCGATTTATCTCGTTCGTTATGGAGATGGCACGGTCTTCAGTAACGGGAAGGCTGTTCCGATTGAAGAGTTCCCGGATGCAGAATTTATTGCAGACAGCCGGTCAAGGGATGAACAGAAGTGGGCAGGAGCACGAGCATTCAAGGCTTTTCCTTCACAAGCGACGGAACAGGTGATTACGATTGTGCGAAGTGTAGGAAACGGCAAAGGACTTGTGGTGACAAACGTGGACCTGAGTACCCTGAGAAAATCCATTATGCAGATGTATGATCCGGAATTCACGTTTGTGAACATCTTCAACCGTTCAGGCGGCAATCTGTGGGATAGCAGCATGCCCGAAGGGGTTACAGCCTCCACTAAAACTACGTCGGGAGAAGTTTTCTCTGAATTTACGTCGAGTTATAGCGGTTGGAAGGTGCAGACAGGTCTCAATAACGGCAAAATCGTCAAATGGGCTCTGCAATTTTATAATATCTGGTTTGCCTTTGCTGTAGTGGTTGTGCTGATTGGCGTGGTGTGGGTGATCTATGTGACCCGCAGAAACTACAAGCCGATTCAGCAGATTGTCACGTTAATTCAGACCGTCTCTTCGCAGAAGCAATCCGGACTGAATTATGGCAAAGAGAACGAATTCCGTTTCATCCATACCACGCTAGAACGCATGATTGATCAGACGAGACAATATCAGGAGGAGCATGAAGAGAATCTGATTTTGCAGAAAAGGATGTTCTTTCAGGAGTTGCTTGAAGGCACACGAGACTTTACGAGCACGGAGCTGACAGTGGAGATGAAGAAGTTCAAACTGCCTGAGCTGGAGCATCATTGGGCCGTCATGGTAGTTGAAATGGATCGGTATGATGCATTTGTGACGGAGTATCATGATCAGGACCAATCCCTCTTGAAATTTGTGTTATCCAGTATCCTGCAGGAGAGTGCGCGTCATGAAGGAACGGAAGTATGGGCTGAATGGATCTCCGATCAGCGTCTGTACGCCATCCTCTGGATTCCGGAAATGGAACAGGCCGAGGAGACTGAGTATCGATTGCTTGCTGGTTATCTGGACAGAATCGATCAGTATCTGAACTTCACCGTGACCATCGGTGTTGGTCGGGTTGCTGTCGATATTCGGGGGCTGAGAGCTTCATTGAAAGAAGCTGTGCACGCGCTGGAGTACAAGGCTGTACTGGGGATGAATCGCATCATTCCGTGTAGCGATGTACCGAATTCGACCAATGATGTGTATGAGTTTCTGAAGACCATCTCACTGCTTGTGCAGGCAATGCGCTTGTCGGACGATATCTGGGAAAAACATTTTGAAAGACTGTTTGAACAGATTAGTGAGTCCGTTCTGTCCCGTCAGGAGATTATGAATACGATCCAATTGTTATTTCAACATTACAATCGGGAATTCGCCGAACTTCCACGGGAGTACCAGGAGTCATGGGCTGCTATATTCACTCCACTGCTTCCGAGGCTTGAGGGCTGGGAGACGTTAAACGATCTGCGTGAGCTGTGCTGGGAAGGGTTCAGGGAACTGGCGCTGCAGATGCAGACGCTGCATTGTTCCCGAAAACACAGATCGAATATTTTGGAGATTCGCAAATACATCGAAGAGCATTACAACAATCCTGATCTGTCACTGAACTACCTTAGTGATCTATTCGATATTAATCCGAAGTATTTGAGTAAGCTTTTCAAGGATGAGATTGGGGAGAAGTTTGTGGATCTGCTCATTAGTCATCGCATCGAAAAAGCCAAATTGCTCATGCAGGAGACGGATAAGGCTATTCAGGAGATCAGTGAAGAAGTGGGATACACGAACTATAATTCCTTCAACCGGGCTTTCAAAAACGTGGTGGGTGTGGCACCAAGTGACTACCGCAAAGCCATGTGAGTGCATGCGCCTAACTAATTCCGAACGCATAAGGAGAATGTGCATATGGACTATAAAGATGCTTCGCTTCCCATTCAGGAACGGGTTCAGGATCTGATCGGACGGATGACAACGGCAGAGAAGATTGGACAACTCATTCAGCCGATGGGATGGAAGACGTATGATAAAGCAGCTGATGGTACAGTACAGGTGACGGAAGAGTTCAAAGCGGACATGGAACAGGGTGGTGTCGGCTCTCTGTATGGTGTACTTCGTGCCGATCCATGGACCGAAGTGACACTTGAGACGGGGCTGTCCCCACGGCAGGGAGCCGTCGCGACAAATGTCATTCAGCAGTATGCCATGGAGCATTCTCGGCTGGGCATTCCCATTTTGTTCGGAGAAGAGTGTTCCCATGGACATATGGCGATTGGAGCAACTGTGTTTCCTGTACCTTTAACAGTAGGCAGCACGTGGAACATGGAGTTATATCGCAGGATGTGTGAAGCTATCGCTGTGGAGACCCGGAGTCAGGGAGGAGCGGCAACCTACTCTCCAGTGCTTGATGTGGTGCGTGACCCGAGATGGGGGCGGACGGAGGAGTGTTTTGCCGAAGATCCCTACTTGATTAGTGAACTCGCAGTAGAAGCGATGAAGGGACTACAGGGTGATCGCCTCGATTCCAACCAGACGATTGTCGCGACACTCAAGCATTTTGCGGCTTATGGCAGCTCAGAGGGCGGGCGTAATGCAGCACCTGTGCATATGGGATTACGTGAATTGCATGAAATAGATCTGTTGCCGTTCAAAAAAGCAGTGGAAGCCGGAGCATGCTCTGTCATGACCGCGTATAACGAGATAGATGGCGTACCTTGCACGTCCAGTACGTATCTGCTGAATGACCTTCTGCGTGAGCAGTGGGGTTTTGATGGGTTTGTGATTACTGATTTTGGCGCCATTCAGATGCTGGTCCATGGACATAACACCGCCGAGAACGGGGAACAGGCCGTAGCGCAGTCCCTTCAGGCAGGGGTAGACATGGAAATGTCGGGGTATATGTACCGCAAACATCTCGGTCAGGCGTTGGAGCAGGGATTAATCGAAGAGAAGGATCTGGACTTGGCTGTGCGGCGGGTGCTGGAGATGAAATTCAGACTTGGGTTATTTGAAAAGCCTTTCGTTGATCCTGACTTTGCAGAACAGGTCATCGGATGTGAAGACCATACACAGCTGGCGAGGGAAGTTGCACAAGAGGGGATTGTTTTACTGAAAAATGAGGGAAATACTCTTCCGCTTGCCAAAACAGGTACAAAGCTAGCTGTCATTGGTCCGAACGCGAACCATATCTATAACCAGCTCGGGGACTATACCTCGCCACAGCCGAGAGAGCAGATCGTCACCGTACTGGATGGCATTACGCGCAAGCTTGGTGCGGATTCGGGTCAGGTGCTGTACGCACCCGGCTGCCGGATTAAAGGCGATTCCAGAGAGGGCTTTGCACAAGCGCTCGACTGTGCGGAACAGGCCGATGTCATCGTGATGGTGATGGGTGGTTCCAGCGCCCGCGATTTTGGTGAAGGTACGATCGACTTGCGGACAGGTGCGTCTGTGGTAACCGATGATCCATGGAACGACATGGAGTGTGGCGAGGGTATTGACCGGGCATCCCTGAATCTCATGGGTGTTCAATTGGAGCTGGTGCAGGAGGTACATAAGCTAGGGAAACCCGTTATTGTGGTCTATATTAACGGTCGCCCCATTGCTGAACCTTGGATTGATGAGCATGTCCATGCCATTGTGGAAGCGTGGTACCCTGGGCAGCAAGGTGGTAACGCCATCGCAGATATACTGTTCGGTGATGTCAATCCATCTGGCCGCCTTACCGTCTCCATTCCCAAGCATGTTGGGCAACTTCCGGTCTACTATCATGCCAAACGCACTCGTGGCAAGCGGTATTTGGAGATGGATCTTGCGCCGCAGTATCCGTTCGGATATGGACTGAGCTACACCGAATTCAAATACGAGAATGTAAGAGTAATGCCAGAAGTCATCGGCCCGGAAGATGAAGCTCAGGTGATGGTTGAAGTCACGAATACTGGCGCGGTTGCGGGAAGTGAGGTTGTGCAGTTGTATATCACCGATCTATCGGCTTCGGTCACGCGGGCTGAAATGTCACTGAAAGGTTTTCGTAAAATTCATCTGGAGCCAGGACAGACCCAGACCGTTACATTCCCTGTGCAAAAAGAACATCTCGCACTGGTCGACTCCCGTCTCCAGTCTGTCGTGGAACCGGGTGAATTCAGGCTCATGGTTGGCCGCAATTCGGCTGACTGGACCGCTTGCAGTCTGCATATCCAGAAAGTGGGGGTGGAGGTATGATTCGAATTCAACGATTCATCGAAGATCTGAAGCAGCGGCAATGGCTGGATACGATCGAGCTTCCGGCGTGGGAGATGCAGAGGGCCAGATACATTCGGCCAGGGGAATACGAGTACGAGCAGGGGTATGAAAATAAAGATGAGCAGGCAGACAAGGCCATGCAAAGCTTGAATCCGCTGAACAGCGTACATGGCACGACGTATTTTCTGAGCAAATGTGTGGATATTCCAGGTGAATGGCAAGATCAGGCCGTTGGGCTGATCTTCGAGGCCGGAGGGGAAGGGCTGCTGAAGGTGAATGGCATACCTTATCACGGGCTGGATCGAAATCACGGATTCGTACCCCTTCCGCGAAGTCGGGTAGGCAATACGCCGCAGTTGGAGATTGAACTCTACGATCCGATTCCAGAGCCGCATGATCCACTCAACCGACAAGCTGTTATTCAGCTGCCTATTCAGGGCATTCGGGCAGCATTGGTTCATATTAATCAGCCACTGCAGAGCCTGATGTACAGCGTGACGGTACTCGCTGAGTCGCTCCGGGCATATAACGAGAAGGAGCCCAAGCGGATGGCACTTGTTCAGGTCATTCACCAGGTGATGGATGAGATGTACAATGAACCGGACCGCTGGACGGATGCAGCATGGATACAGAACTTCGAACATGGATTAGTACAGTCGGTACAGCAGGAAGACCCGGAGGAATATCGAAGTGGCTTCATGCATCTGGTTGGACAATCCCACATTGATATTGCCTGGCTGTGGCCTGTACGTGAGACGGTTCGCAAGTCCAGTCGCACGTTCTCGACCATGTGTACGTTGATGGACACGTACCCGGATTTTGTGTATTCCCAGAGCCAGCCGCAGTTGTATGCTTTCGTTAAGGATCATTACCCGGAGCTGTACGAGCGAGTAAAAGCGCGAATAGCTGAAGGCCGCTGGGAGTTGGTTGGAGGCATGTGGGTGGAGCCGGATCTGAATATTCCGAGTGGCGAGTCGTTGGTTCGGCAGATTCTGTATGGACAGAACTTCTACCAGGCGGAGTTTGGCAAACGATCCAACATTGAGTGGTTGCCCGATACATTCGGCTACTGTGCTTCCTTACCGCAGATGCTGAAGCTTGCGGATATTCCTTATTTTATGACCACCAAGCTGAATTGGAATGATACTAATGCGTTCCCTTATGACCTCTTCGACTGGGTAGGCATTGATGGTACTTCGGTGCTGGCGTATCTGAACCATGGAGTGAATGAGCATACGCGTCCCAAAGATGTGGATGAACATTGGCAATCATTTAAACAAAAGGATGTGCACCCTGAGCAAATGTTGCTTTACGGACATGGCGATGGTGGTGGCGGCGTGACGAATGAAATGGTGGAGTTTGCGGAGCGATCCCACTTGATGGTGGGGCAGCCAATCAGCAAATTCAGCACAGCAGGTGCTTTTTTTGAAGATATATCGTTAAATAACCCGACGTTGCCAAAGTGGCACGGGGACTTGTACCTGGAGCTGCATCGCGGAACCTATACGACCCATGCAAGGAACAAACGTAGCAACCGTAAGGCAGAGGTATTGTACCGGGAAGCGGAGATCTGGGGGCAATTTGCCGGAGCTTGCGCCGCACACACGAAGAATGACCTAGATGAGGGATGGAAGCTGATCATGCTCAACCAATTCCATGACATTATTCCGGGAACGTCGATTCCTGAAGTATACGTAACGTCCACCGAGGAGTACACGAAGGTATTTGCATTAGGTACATCCGCACTGCGGGAAACGCTGGATAGCCTTGCGGAGAACATTGCAACAGATGAAGTCGATGGTCTGCCCTACATTATATTCAACAGCCTCGGCTGGGAACGTGGAGAAAATATCACCATTACAGGCGATGCCCACCTCGCCGGGATGGCTGCATTTGATCGTCATGGAAACCGTCTGGCTGTTGATCTGGTGCAAAAGGAAGACAAGTACACGCTGCTCGTGCATGTTCCATCGATTCCTGCTTTTGGGTATACAACCATATGGCTGCGCGAGGCATCGGATGTTATCCTTCCAGTAAGGGAAGAAGGACGCTTCCCGTCCACATGGGAAACCGAATTCTATACCCTTGAGTTCAATGACTTGGGAGAGATCACCCGATGGTATGACAAAACGGTAGGACGCGACTGGCTGAAGCCCGGTGATCGGGCGAATGAGTGGCAGTTTTTCCACGACAAACCGACGTACTGGGATGCCTGGGATATCGATCCACGGTTTGAATCCCAGCGAGCAGGTGCGGTGCAGTTGATCTCCAGAGAGATTGTACAGCACGGGGCTACGCGAGATGTACTGTGTTTTGTCTGGAAGCTGAATCAATCGGAGATCAGCCAGGATATCATTTTGCATCGTCACCAGCGGCGTGTTGACTTCCATACAAAAGTGAACTGGAATGAGAGTCATAAGCTGCTCAAGGTGGCATTTCCGGTGGATCTGGTGGCAGCCAAAGCAGCCTATGAAATCCCGTTTGGAGCGTTGGAGCGTCCAACCCATAACAACACCAGTTGGGAGCAGGCGCAGTTCGAGGTCTGTGGACATCGCTGGGCGGATATCTCGGAGGGCAACAGCGGTGTGAGTTTGCTGAATGATTGCAAGTACGGATACGACATCAAGGATCGTACGATCCGCCTGTCCCTGCTTCGTGCCCCGAAATGGCCGGATGAACATGCCGATCAAGGCGATCATAAATTTACGTATTCGATCCTGCCCCATCAGGGCGATTGGCGACAAGCCGCTGTCGTTCGCCGAGCGATGGAGCTGAATCATTCGATGGAGGTTGTGGCAGCGAACCCGTCTTCGGGTCACTTGCCAGCTGAACACGCTTGGGTTCAGTTCCACAGTGAACATGTCATTCTGGATGCAATCAAGCCTGCAGAAGACGGCTCGGGAACGGTGCTGCGTTTCTACGAATCCTCAGGAGGTCGGGAAACGGTGCAGGTTCAGTGGACTGAGAAGGAAATCAAGGCATCCATCATTAATCTGTTAGAGGATGAGATCCAACCTTTGCTTTGTCCAAACGGCACATTCGAACTGACCTTCAAACCGTATGAGATTAAGTCGGTGAAACTTGTTCCAATGAATCCAATTATGTAATCTTCAGGAGGTATGACATGAAATTAACGAATAAGATTGGTGTCATCGTGGATAGCTTTGGCGTAGGTGTACGGGAAGGGTTAAACAAGGCCAAAGACGTAGGTGCAGAAGGTGTGCAGATCTATGCCGTCAAGGGAGAGATGGACCCTGAAAATTTGACGCCTGCGGCGCGCAAAGAGCTGAAGAGTTACATTGATTCGCTGGGTCTTGAAATTTCAGCATTGGTTGGCGATCTGGGTGGACACGGGTTTCAGGTCAAGGAAGATAATCCGTGGAAAGTAGAGAAGTCCAAGCGGATCGTGGATCTGGCCCTCGATCTGGGCACCAACATCGTCACCACACATATCGGCATTGTTCCACATGACCCTTCATCGGAAGTTTATGCTACGCTACACGCTGCCTGTGAGGAGTTGGGCCAATACGCCAAAAGCGTGGGCGCATACTTTGCCATTGAAACAGGACCGGAAACGGCAGCTGACTTAAAAGGATTCCTGGATACGTTGTCGACCAACGGAGTATCAGTGAATTTTGACCCGGCGAATATGGTGATGGTGACCGGAGATGATCCGGCGCGGGGCGTTCATCTGCTTAAGGATTACATCGTACATACCCATGTGAAGGATGGTGTGCGGCTGAAGGAAGTTGACCCACGAGACGTATACGGAGCGGTCGGTTATGCGCCTATGGATCACGAAAAGATTGCCGAGATGGTCTCGTCCGGAACGTTCTTCCGTGAGGTGCCGCTGGGCGAGGGTGGCGTTGATTTTGACGGATACTTTGCAGCACTTCAGGAGATTGGTTACACCGGTTATCTGACGATTGAACGTGAGGTAGGCAATCAGCCGGAGCAGGACATTCGTAAGGCGGTTCAATTTATCCAACAATATCGATAGGGAGCTGAGCAGATGAAAGTGGGCCTGAGCACGTATAGTTTGTTGAACGATTTGAATTCCGGTGAGATGACGGTGCTGGATGTGATCGACTGGATTGCGGCAAACGGCGGGGAGCATATGGAGATGGTGCCTTACGGTTATACCGTGGAGGATAATCACGATCTGGCGGATGCGATTCGGGAACGGGCAGCGACTGCGGGTATTGAACTGTCCAACTACTCGATGCCAGCGAATTTCGTGCAGGAGACGGAAGAGGCGTTTGCAGAAGAGATGGCTCGGGTCAAAAGGCATGTGGATGTCGTACATCGGATGGGTGTAAAACATCTACGGCATGACGTCACGGCGTTTACCCTGCCAAAGGAGAAGATGACGATTGCCTGGTTCGAGGAACATCTGCCGCTGATGGTGAGGGGAAGCCAGATCATTGCGGACTATGCCGCGCAGTTTGGAATCACCACAACTATTGAGAATCACGGCTTCAGCGTGCAGGCGAGTGATCGGGTGCAGCGTGTTCTGCATGCTGTGGATCGCCCGAACTTCAGAACAACACTCGATATTGGCAACTTTATGTGCGTGGATGAGAATCCGATCATCGGCGTCATGAAAAATCTGCCGTACGCTTCTCTGGTCCACTTCAAAGATTTCTACTTCCGTCCTTATGATGAGCATCCGGGTGAGGGTGAGTGGTTCACGACAGCCTACGGCAACTTCTTGCGTGGGGCCATCGTTGGGCAAGGGGATATTCCGATCCGCAAAATTGTAAAGCTGATCAAAGACTCCGGCTATGATGGCAACATTACGGTGGAGTTCGAAGGCATGGAGGAATGCAAATCCGCATCCAAAATCGCCATGGACAACCTGCGCCGCTTCTGGGAAGAGGCGTAACGAATATCATAGAGAGATCATCAAGGGCCACGTTCAGACGTGGCTCTTTTTCTCATGTTACAGCAAGTGAAAAAGCCTATCAGAATATGGTTCTGCGCAAGGATTAAGTTACGAGCAGCACAAGTGTGGTATAATGGATATATTCAGCCTGATAATAACTGGCTATGGATAGGAGATGTCACTGATCTATGCAGGTATTCGAGGACTGGAATCAGAAAGTAAAGAGGACGTTTAATGCTACGAACCCAGAGGTAGTGTTGACGGTATCGGAAGCTGGAAGTTTGCTTGGTTTGACCAAAGACCAGATGAAACTGTACGTGGACAAGAACAAACTAACGAAGGTCCCGATCATGAGAAGTGTTCACCGATACCTCTTATTGAAAAGTGAAATAGATAACATCGTTCAAGCTCGATAACTTCATAGGATTGAACACAACCATTTTACCGACAGGATTCGGGAGAGTGGTCTTTTTTTTTACACTGCAAATGATCTCGATCAGATGGCTGAGCAGTATGGCGAAGCGGGGCGGAGCGCCTATATTCAGGCACGATTCGCATTTGATCTCATATGGCCCGTAGCCTATTTATTTCTATTGGTCGTTCTGTTATCGATACTCTATCGCGTGCTTCCGGTAAAGAGTCGCTGGCGCTGGGTGAATCTGATTCCGGTCTTAGGTTGGGCTATGGACATGCTTGAAAATATAGGTGCGTCTCTGATCATGTATCGTTATCCTGAACGTACGCCTGTGCTTGCTGAACTCACTCCGGTATTTACCTTGTTGAAATGGTGTCTGATCTATGCCAGTTTTGCAGCACTGGTTCCGGGTGTTCTGATCACAGCTCTCTATGATATACGCAAGCGAAAGAACTAGTGGAGAGAGGGATGGATTAAGAATATGTTGGTAACCCTAATCGTGTAACGGTCCGCAGAGATGAGTGGAGAAATATACGCTTGTCAAAGGACAACCTGTTCATATATACTCATGTCGCAAGTGGCGTGAATCGTATAATTACAAGAGCCCAAGGAGATGAAGAACGCATGTCGATCAGCTTGAATGTGTATCTGATAACAGATGGTAATGGACGTGAAGCGGTAGATTTTTATCAAAAGGCATTTGGAGCCGAAGTGCTCGCGCTTCAAACATTTGGTGACGGTCCATCTGACCCGAATCACCCCATCCCGCCAGAAGCAAAAGACCGTATTATGCATGCTTCTTTGCAGATTGGCAGCTCAGTATTAATGTTGTCCGACACATTTCCAGGCATGCCGTACACCATAGGTAATCATGTTAGTATTACTGTGAACACGGATACTGTGGATGAAGCCAAAGCAATTTTCGGCCAACTGGAAGATGGCGGCGTAGTGGAAATGGCGATACAAGAGACGTTCTGGAGTCCAGCCTACGGCACGGTTGTCGACAAATTCGGCGTACATTTTCAGATTAATGCTACGCCTGGACAAGCTTAAGAACGTACTCTTCGCTAATATAGCCTACAAATGGCAAAACCTCCGCGATCTGCTTCAGGCAGTCTTGGAGGTTTTTTTGTAATGACTCGTGATTAATTTTCCTTGATTAACCTTCCTTCTGAATCTTGGAAGGGTTGTTGATTTTATAGGGAACCGGGTTACGTGTCAGTTTCTTCTTGATAATTTTTGCCTCAAACGTGATGACATCTCCCACTTCCAGTTCTTGTTTCTTAACGGTGGCACTGTGGCTCGACCAGGCTTCCCCAACATCGATGACGTCTGGCTCCGTAATGGTAACTGCTTCATAGATGATGACTTCATCGTCATTGTCAGAGAAGTGATTTGGTACGGTGGTGAACTCTTTGACAACGGCACTCATCTTCACTTTACCTTCGGGCAGATCAATCTTAACGGTCTTGGCTTTGCTCGCTGTTTTGGTTTTGGGTTTGGCTTCACTGGCTGCCCCAGACTGAGGTCCAACATACTCTTCTACTAACCCATCCGGATCACCCTTCAGCCCCGAGGAGAATTCATCTGTGTCTGTGTCATCCGAATCATCCAGATCCGCAGGGATTTCATCCTGGTTAACCAGGGCATCTGGAGTTGGAGTGATATCAGCAGGAACGTCTGGTGCGACTGTATCTGAAGTTGTCGATTCTGTGATACGATCTAATCCGGCTGTGCCTATGCTTCTTGCGTTGTAACTGGACGCTTGCATTTCCTTTAGATACGACGGGTGAATGCAATGCTTTTGTCCATTATCCAGTTGAATAACGGCTGCCATGTGATCGACATATCCAATGATGGTGCACGGCATGTTTAATCCATTTCCTTTATAATAGAACGTTTTGAGTTTGGTCGCTTTACCAGAAAGCAAGCCCCACTCCTGACATTTCTCAATCAGCTCATCTTCGTTATCCAGCGCAATAAAATCTTGCGGTTCAATCATAAACGCGTATGTCATATGGAATTTCCGCCCTTCCAATCCATTCTTCATGTTCATCGTTTCCAAATTACAACCAGTGTATCACAAATGGGCATTTTGCATAAATCCAATCACTGAAATCTGTACCTGAAGATGAAGATTATCAACGCCTGCTCACAGAGGCCTATGCTATAATTTGATCAGAATATACGGTGGGAAGTTGTTACTATATATGTTGAACTAAAGATTATATACACAGACACTACGATGACAGAACAACCTTCCAATCGCTGTTATCCCCAGATTTTTCTGATTCCCTTTTCTAAAGGAAAATCCGGTGATAAACGCGACCGCTTCGCTTTTTCAGGTTTTTTCTGTCCTCTCCGTTATCGTGTAAATGGTTAGTTCAACTTATATAGCCTTGATATACATAGTTTAAGAAGGGAAGATCTGTATGGATAAAAAGGTGAATCATCAAGCCGTATGGCTGGCTATAGGTGTTGCGATGGGAGTCAGCATTGGTGCGGCTACGCAGCAGCTTGGACTCGGGATTGCTTTTGGCTTGGCGCTTGGCATTGTGATTGGTGCGGTGGTTAGCAAACGTGCGGGGTCAGACTCGGAACATATGCTCAGCGAACATGTCCGTGAATTGCACAAATCTGGTGACTGGGAAGACGCGCTTCATCGCTCGCAGGATCATCCGGTGCTTATCCTGAAACACAGCACGACTTGTTCAATCAGTGCGAGAGCGTACAGAGAGTTTATGGCGTTTGTAGGCACCAATGCATCAGATCCCAAACAACACATGGATTACCGCATCGTCAAAGTGATTGAAAATCGCTCGTTATCCCGTCACATTGCGGAGGAGACAGAGGTTCACCATGAGTCACCGCAGGTACTTCTGCTCGATCAGGGACAAGTCGTCAAACATACCTCCCATGGCAAAATCACGAAAAAGAGATTATTGCAGTGGGCACAGAATCCGTTTGGATGAAGTGTATGAGATAAGTTTACTTTAAAAATATCAAAAAAAATCATATCTTTGCACACGAACTTCGATTAAAATATAACTTGTCTTCATATTTATGAATCGGAGTGATCTATATGGAACAATATAAGTTCAAGTCGGAACATAGTCAGATGCTTGTTGATGCTATTGTTGAAGGATACCGCGAATATATTGATCACCGTAAAGATCGGAAGAGAAACATGAAGATTAGTTCAGCCTTTGCCTGGACAAAGGGAAATTTTATTGAGAGCAAAATCGCAGATTATTGCGGTGAACAAGGATTCACTCACAAGAAATCCAAAGCAGGTTTAACATGGGATTATCTCCAGTTCACACATGAAGAATCAAAAGTTCTGTTTCTGATAAAGAACGCAGCCTACTTTAATGAGCATAGTTTTTCCAGTGCCAAGTTACCTACGGGCGTTGACAACAAAGGTGCTTTCCGTACCTATTTACACGATCTCTCCAAGATTAATAACGATCTGGAATTTTTTTTGATTCAACCACGCCGTAATGAACATGGCGAGTTGGAGAGGGTTGAGCAACTTTCTTTTCCAATCTCAGAGAGTCAGGTCAGCCGTGTGAAAGAAGAACTTGAACATCTTGCATCTACATATAATGAGTTTCATATACTCACTTATGCTATTGATGATGCATATCAAATTTCGAAGGTTCAGCATTATCTGCCCAATCCGCATGATAATATAGCTTATTTTATAGAAGATTTGTCGGATCTGATCTCAGGTGCTGAGTTAAATGAGAGTGACCGTGAGGTACTTGCACCAGATATGGAAGATATCGTTGATCCGGCGGCTTATGATATCGAAATTTTGGAAGAAGAACAGCGAGGTTGATTCCTTGGTAGTTCGCAGTCCAGTAAGGAGGGAGCAGCATGTTCGTTGGTGAAAATTTGACCAATTTACGGATCATGCATGGATATTCGAGAAAGCAACTCTCCGAACAATTAGGTGTGACAGAACAAGCAGTCTGGCAATATGAAAATGCGTATACCTCTCCCAAAGTGCCAATTGTGAACGAGTTGAAACGCATTTTTAGTGTGAAAAGCAAGTATTTTTATGCAAAAGATATGTTAACAGAGCATATGAATTCCGCCAATATTGATGTCATGAACATCGCCTATCGTTCGAAAGTAATGAATGTCATCTCAAAGACACAGACAGAAGCAAAACATGTAGCATATCTAGATACGTTCATCAATTATATTACCGCTCAGATTAGCCTCCCCACGCTGAAGATCATCAAGCTGCGGGAAGAGGTCATTGAATACATGAATCACTCTGACGATGATCGTAAGACTCAGATCCATTATGTTGCCCAACTTGCGAGACAACGGCTGAATATGGAGCCATCCACGAATGAAAATCTAATGTTCTGGATTGAAAAAAGCGGTGTGTACGTTTTTGAGAAAGCAATTGGTGAAGAAATTGATGCGTACAGCCTGTGGACACGGAACGATCGTCCATTTATCATACTGGGCAACATCAAACGTTCCGCGGTTCGCAGGAATTTCGATATTGCACATGAACTTGGTCATTTGCTGCTTCATTATCGTCTTGAGTTTGTCAATCTGGATCGGAAAGAACATAAATTGATCGAGAATGAAGCCAATCTGTTTGCGGGTGCCTTTTTATTGCCTGAGGAAGAGTTCGCATTGGACATGAATGATATCACGCACAAGACAAATCCCGATCAGTATCTTGACTTAAAAAAGAAATGGAAGACTTCACTACAAGTGTTGGGATACAGAGCAGCACATCTAGGAATGATGGAAGCTAAGGATCATCGGAACTTCTATGCGGCGATGCACCGAAGAGGATATTTGGAAAGAGAGCCGTTCGACAGGGAGATTCCACTTCAAAAGCCGATGCGAATTAAAACCATTATTGACCTGCTTTCCAAGAAAGGTCTTGTGGATATCCGTTATATGATTGAGGAGGATTGGAAAGTGGAAACTACCTTCTTTCATCATATGACAGGAATAAACACGGACTTTTTTAACAAGTACATGACGAACAAGCCTGAAACTAGCATTCAAAATGTTAGGAAAATGCCTACACGCAGTTCTTGAAATGACGGGTAGGTAATAGATTGGCACGTAATGGATTGCTCCGTATAAAAATGATGATAGACCCGTTCTTTTCAGCCCAGAGCTGAGGAGATCGGGTCTTTTTTACGCTTTTTTTACACCTATGGAGGCATTTATTTACCCCTTTTTTACAGCGTTTCGTATTACGATTTTACATGTAGCAGTTGCAGAGAACGGTAGAGAGAGGGAGGAAGGGCGCATGGTGAATGATGCCACGATGATTGGATTGGTTGTGTTACTGTTTGCGGTGTTTTGGGGATTTGTGAAATTCTGCGAGAAGGCTTGAGGGTAGAGAGGGGGAGCGGAATGATTGTCATCGGCATGATTGTACTCGCACTGGTGATTTATCTCGGTTATGTGCTGGTGAAGCCAGAGAAATTCTGATGCTGACGATGTACGTAATGCGAACAAGGGAACGTTGAATAGGGAGGAAATGCGGATATGGGTATCGGTGTAGTGCAAGTAGCGGTGACGCTACTGATCATCCTGCTGCTGGTGAAACCGGTGGGAAAATATATAGTGAACGTGTTCGATGGACAGCGAACGGGGCTGGATCGCGTTTTTGGCGGGCCGGAGCGACTGCTCTATCGAGTGATGGGGGTACGAGAGAACGAGTCCATGGGGTGGAAAAAGTACCTCACGGCGGTTCTCCTCTCCAACTTTGTAATGTTGGTATTGATGTTTCTGGTGCTGCGACTGCAAAAATATTTACCGCTCAATCCGGATGGCATCGGCAATATGCCAGCGGCGCAGGCATTTAATACGGCCGTTTCGTTCATGACCAACACGAACTGGCAGTCGTATACGGGCGAGAACGCCTTGTCGTATCTGTCACAGATGCTGGCCGTGACGTTTCCGATGTTTACGTCGGCAGCAACGGGATTTGCGGTAGCTATTGCGTTCATTCGCGGGCTGGTAGGCCGCCGGGATGAACTGGGGAACTTTTACGTCGACCTTGTGCGGTCGATTACGAGAATTTTTTTACCGCTGAGTTTCATCGTGGCCCTGTTCCTTGTGTTCCAGGGTGTGCCTCAGACGCTCGCGGGAGCGGTGAACGCAACGACGCTTGAAGGTACACAGCAGACGATTACACGTGGACTGGTCGCCTCACTGGAGTCGATCAAACACATTGGTACCAACGGTGGCGGCTGGTTTGGAACCAATGCTGCACATCCATTCGAGAATCCGACGGCCCTGAGCAATCTGGTGCATATCGTCTGTATGATGCTGTTGCCAACGGCACTGGTATACGCCTTCGGCTTGATGGTCAATAACCGGAAGCAGGGTTGGGCATTGTTCGCAGCGATGAGTTTTCTTTTCCTTGTGATGTTGACCACCGTAGTTGTCTCCGAATATCGCGGTGTACCCGCGTTGGATGCAGCAGGCCTGCAAGGCAATATGGAGGGGAAAGAGGTCAGGTTTGGCATACCCGAATCGGCTTTATTCACGGCAGTCACAACAGCGGCTACTACAGGTTCGGTCAACAATATGCACGAGTCGCTCACTCCACTTGGAGGTATGGTATCACTGGCTCAGATGATGCTCAATAACGTGTTTGGGGGCAAAGGGGTAGGGCTGATCAACGGACTGTTGTATGTGATTCTGGCTGTGTTTATCTGTGGATTGATGGTGGGACGAACACCTGAGTTCCTGGGCAAAAAAATCGAGGGCAAAGAAGTGAAGCTCGCATCCATCGCCTTGCTCATTCATCCTTTGATTATCCTTGCGCCAACGGCACTCGCGCTTATGCGGCCTGAAGCTATTGCGTCCATCTCGAACGGGGGTATGCATGGTCTGACCGAAGTTCTCTATGCTTTTGCCTCGGGTGCAGCCAATAATGGATCGGCCTTTGCCGGACTGAATGCCAATACAGACTTTTACAACATCGCGATTGGTATCGTTATGCTGCTGGGAAGGTACGTTTCGATGATCGCCATGCTCGCTATCGCGGGTTCACTTGCTACGAAACGGGTTGTACCGGTAACCACGGGAACATTGCGGACACACACACCTCTGTTTGCTGGCATTCTGGTCATGATGATCGTTGTTGTCGGCGCACTCACATTCTTCCCGTCGCTTGCTCTTGGACCTATTGCAGAGCATCTGGCGATGATTCAATGAGGGATATGACAGGGAAACGACAGATGGATCAGCACAGGGACGTAACGTATGGAGGTGGCAGTGCACGATGAATGCAGTCGAACGAAAGAAGGAACAGACGATGCAACACATGGATACAGAAATGTATAGAACGAAGAGCAATGAGCCGGATAACAACCGCGGTCATATTCAACGTGATCCCGGATCAAAACGTTCGTTAAGCAAGGAGATGATACTTCAGGCTTCACTGGATGCATTCAAAAAGCTAAATCCGGTGGTCATGATCAAAAATCCGGTCATGTTTATTGTTGAGATTGGTACATTCATTACGCTCTTACTCTGCATCAATCCAGATCTCTTCACCGCATCTGAGGCTGGGCGCGGGTACAACATTGCCGTGTTTTTCATTTTGTTGTTCACGCTGCTGTTCGCTAATTTCGCGGAGGCACTTGCAGAAGGTAGAGGCAAGGCGCAGGCGGATACGTTACGCAAGACGAAGTCGGACACCATGGCCAATCTGGTGCAGAAGGATGGAACCATCCGGAAAGTGTCTTCGACCCAGTTGAAAAAAGGCGATATGGTCCGTGTGGAAGTCGGTGAACTGATCCCGACGGACGGTGAGATTGTGGAAGGCTTGGCCTCCATTGATGAATCGGCCATTACAGGAGAATCCGCCCCAGTCATCAAGGAAGCAGGAGGTGATTTCTCCTCGGTTACCGGAGGTACCCGCGTCGTGTCCGATTACATCGTCATGCGTGTTCAGACCGATCCGGGTGAGTCATTCCTTGACCGGATGATCTCTCTGGTTGAGGGTGCACAGCGCCAGAAAACACCTAATGAAATCGCGCTGACCACCCTGCTCGCCGTATTAACCCTGATCTTCTTAATCGTCATTCTGACGATGGTTCCGATGGCGAATTACCTGGGTATTCAATTGGATCTGGCGACATTGATCGCACTGCTCGTCTGCTTGATCCCAACCACAATTGGTGGATTGTTATCCGCCATTGGTATTGCCGGGATGGACCGTGTTACACAGTTCAATGTGCTCGCCATGTCAGGTAAAGCGGTGGAAGCAGCCGGGGATATCGACACCTTGATTCTGGACAAAACAGGAACAATCACATACGGAAACCGCATGGCATCTGAGTTTATTCCCGTTCAGGGCATTGCTTCGTCAGAGATGACGCAGGCTGCTTTACAGGCTTCTGTGCGAGATGAGACCCCGGAAGGACGTTCTGTTGTGGAACTGGCAGGCAAACAAGGCCAGAGCTGGGCTGAGACGGAGTATGCAAATGCGGAAAATGTGGAGTTCACGGCAGAGACCCGGATGTCCGGTCTCAATCTGAGTAGCGGAATGAAGATCCGCAAAGGTGCGGTGGATGCGATCAAACTTCATATTGCTTCCGAAGGAGGTCGTATACCGGGTGACCTGGATGAGATTGCAAATCGTATTGCGAAGGCGGGAGGCACGCCGCTTGCTGTTGCCATTGATGAACGAATCTACGGTGTGATCTATCTAAAAGACACTGTGAAGCCAGGTCTAAAAGAGAAGTTCGCTGAGATGCGCGCCATGGGCATTAAAACCATTATGTGTACAGGCGATAATCCGTTAACCGCAGCGACCATAGCGCTGGAAGCGGGTGTGGATGATTTTATTGCCGAAGCGAAGCCCGAAGACAAGATTGCTGCGATCAAAAAAGAGCAGCAGGAGGGCAAACTCGTCGCCATGACGGGCGATGGTACCAACGATGCTCCTGCTCTGGCGCAGGCCGATGTGGGCCTGGCGATGAATTCGGGCACCATGGCGGCCAAGGAAGCGGCCAACATGATTGACTTGGACTCTGACCCGACCAAGCTATTGTCGGTCGTCTCCATTGGCAAGCAGTTGCTGATTACACGCGGCGCACTCACAACCTTTTCGATATCCAATGATATCGCGAAATATTTTGCCATCATTCCAGCCATGTTCATTCTCGCCATGCCGCAGCTTCAGGCGCTAAATATTATGAATCTGGCTTCACCGCAGTCTGCAATCCTGTCGGCGCTTATCTTCAACGCCATTATTATTCCGCTGCTTATTCCCATCGCGATGAAAGGGGTTAAGTATCGGGCGATGTCAGCCGAAAGGTTGCTTGGCCGCAATGTGTTCATCTATGGCGTAGGCGGTGTGATTGTACCTTTTATCGGCATTAAGCTGATTGATATGGTTTTGTCGGGGATTCTTTAACGAGATAACAACGCTTATCAAAATTGTTCTTTTATCCTAATGAATTCAGGAAGTGATCTGTATGAACATGTTCTTGCCCGCCGTACGGCTATCCGTCGTGCTTATGCTGATATGCGGCCTAATCTACCCGCTTGTAACAACTGGTGTAGCCCAACTTCTCTTTCCTGCGCAGGCGAATGGCAGTCTGATTACGCAAGATGAGAAAATCATCGGCTCGTCACTGCTAGCACAGAAAATCCAATCGCCGGGGCTGTTCCAGCCCCGGGCATCAAATGCCGGTTATGACCCAACGGCTTCAGCCGGTTCAAATCGCGCCGTAGCTTCGGAGGAGTATATCGGCGAGATGAAGGAAAAGATTGCTCAGATTAGGCAGGAAAACCCGGGATTGAAGCAGATCCCTGCTGATCTCGTGACGGGATCAGGCTCTGGACTTGACCCGGATCTCTCTCCCGAAGCCGCTGAGGCACAGATCCCGCGCATTAGCGAAGCTACGGGGCTTAGTGAACAGCAACTTGTACAACTTGTAAATGAGCATACGGAAAGTCGTCAGATGGGTATATTCGGGGAACCGCGTGTGAATGTAACGGCTCTGAATCTGGCGCTGACAGCAGAACTGAACTAACGAATGAAGATATTAGCCTGCTCACGACATATCGTGAGGGGCTTTCTCCATTTTTTTCTTCATATTTTAAGACACGCTCTAATAAGAAAGGGGGAGAGGACGGATGGAAGACAGCTTCAAGCGCAAGTCACCAGAAGAGATGTTGAAGATGATTACGAAGCTGCAGCAGGGTACGCTTAAAATCTACATTGGCCCAGTCAGCGGATCAGGCAAAACGTATCACATGTTACGAGAAGGGAATACGTTGCGTGAGCAGGGCATTGATGTGGTCATCTGCGCCGTCTCCACAATGCGCAGACCGGAAACGGTGGAACAGCTTGGCGCACTCGAACGGATTCCAAGCATTCACTGGTTACGCCAGAGTGATGATACAGAGATGAAGGATCTGAACTTGGACGCACTATTGGCGCGTAATCCGGAGGTTGTGCTGGTAGATGGTTTGGCACATCGCAACAGAGAAGGCGCTCGGTATGCTACCCGGCTGGAGGACATTCACTTCTTGCTCCGAAACAACATTAGTGTCATGACAACGGTGAATGTGTATGAGTTGGAAGGGTATACCGAGTTGGCGCGGCAGCTCACCGGTATCGCAGTAGAACATACCGTACCTGCGGATACACTGGAACTTGCGGATGAAGTCAAGCTGATTGACGTCACGCCGGAAACCATACTGAGCCGTCTGGCAGAAGGTCATCTGAAGGGGCATGAGGGAGAAACTGTATTTCGTCAAGGCAATCTGGGTATTCTGCGCGAACTGGCACTGAGATTGGTGGCAGAAGGGGTGAATGAATCCCTGCGTGAGCATCGGGAGGAGATGGGAATTACCGTCACAACAGGCATCATGGAACGGATTCTGGTGTCCACGCAATATCATTGGAACGGCTCGATCTATATCCGGCGTGGACAACAGATTGCCAAACGGCTGAATGGTGATTTGTGCGCCGTGGTTTTTCGGAATATGAAGCAGCCATTAACCAAGGAGGCAACCGTATTTCGGCGGAATATGATCAAGCTGGTGGAGAAGTTTGGCGGCCATATGGAGGAGCTGTCAGTAATACACCGTCGCAACATCCCGTCTACGCTGGCGCGTTACGCAATGGAGCACCAGATTACCCGAATTGTGATGGGACACTCCCGGCGTACGCGCTGGCAGGAACTGTGGCAAGGGTCCGTTGTTAACTCGCTGTTACGCAGATTACGTGGTGTTGATCTGTTTCTGGTTGCTGATCGAGCGGCCAGGGAGGGTGAACGTGTGGTTCCGGCTAAAGTTAACGATGTGGAGTCGCTGACATACCGCAGACTAAGCGAGCAGGAAATGAAGGAACAGATTGGTCAGATTCAGCGCGGCACATTCAAAATATATATCGGTGCTGCACCAGGAGTAGGCAAAACCTACATGATGCTGCGGGAAGGCAATGATTTGCTCCGTAAGGGCATCGATGTGCAGATCGGCTTGCTGGAGACACATGGGCGGGCGGAAACCGTGGAGCAGATGGGTCACCTGTCTGTGATCCCTCGCGCACAGCGAGTGTATCAGGAGGCTCGTCTGGAAGAGATGGACACGGAGGGCATTCTGCGTCTTTGTCCGGAAGTGGTGCTTGTGGATGAACTTGCGCATACAAATGTGCCCGGAAGTGTCCGGCAAAAGCGTTATGAAGATGTCCTGCTCCTGCTGAATGCAGGCATCTCGGTGATTACCACAATGAATGTACAGCATCTCGAAAGTCTGAATGATGCCGTTGAACATATTACCGGTGTTCGTGTCCGCGAGACCGTACCCGATCGGATCATTCAGATGGCAGATGAGGTGCAGTTGATTGATGTGGCGCCTCAGGCCTTGCGGCAGCGCATGAGGGAGGGTAAAATCTATGCAACTGCCAAGGTCGAGCAAGCCCTTGCGAATTTCTTCAAAATTGGCAATCTGATTGCCTTGCGAGAACTTGCTCTGCGCGAGCTGGCGGACGATGTCGATGAACGGCTTGAAGCACAGCAGGCCAAAATTGCACTTCGAGGACCTTGGCGCAGACAGGAAGCGGTCTTTGTATGTGTAAGCAGTGATCGTCATGCCGAGCGGCTGATCCGGCGCGGATTCCGCATGGCTTTTCGTCTAAAAGCCATCTGGCATGTACATCATATCCACATCGGTGAGTCCATGAGTGACGAATTTAAGTGCCATCTGGAAGCGTTGGAGCAGCTGACGATTCGGCTTGGTGGTCAATTTCATATTCATCACAGTCCAAGGCTGCGCGATGTACCTGAGATTTTGGCAAGAAAGGCATCGGAGGCAAGAGCAACCCAGTTGGTGGTCGGGCAGGCAAGACGGGTGTGGTGGCTGAATGGCTACCGCGGCTCAGGTTCGGTGGTGAACCGACTTGTACGCTTGTCGCGGCATCTGGATGTATTGATCGTTGCAGATTACGATTATGAACCGAGCGGGATGTGAATGGATATTGTCTGAACGAATAAAAAAAGAAACGCAGGCATCCCATGGAAAACGGGTTCCGGCATATGTATGGGTGACCCTTGGGGTGACTCTGCTAACTTTGCTGCTTCATGCCATCGGTATGAGTGGCGATCTGGTTAATGTAGCACTTGTATACCTATTTCCTGTATTGGTGAGTGCCGTGTATTGGGGAATGGGGCCAGCTATATATGCCGCGAGTTTTAGCGTCATTATGTTTGACTTCTTTTTTGTACCGCCATATTTGAGCTTTACGGTTGAAGACTTGAGATATCTCATTTCCTTTGTCGTGTATCTTGCGGTGGCGATCCTGACAGCCAGTCTTGCAGGTCGATTGCGACAACAGCTGGAGATGGTAAAAGCACGCGAGGCCACGACTAACTCCCTGTACGCATTGAGTCGTCAGATGACAGCCATTACGGATCTGAATACGTTGCTGGTTAACATTGCAACCCAGGTTTCGCTCACCTTGGGCAAGCCAGCAGCTGTGTATCTTCCGGATGGACAGGGGGATCTGCTGGTTACAAGCTCTTCCACATCCGCATCAGAAGGGGAAAAGGATGGCTGGGGAGATGGAGAGTCGGAGGTTGCCATTGCCAAATGGGTATATCATCACGGACAGATCGCAGGTAAGGGATCATCCGCTTTACGGGAATCTCCCGGACTTTACGTACCGCTACGCACAGAGGAGCAGATTCATGGCGTGCTCGCCGTGAGCATGGACGCTGGTGAAGTTCATGAGCAGCAAGAACAGCTTCGTCTGTTGGAGGCATGCGGTGGACTGGCCGCAGGTGCCATTGCCCGAGTGAAGCTGGCGGAAGAGGCTCGATTGGCGCAGATCACTGCCGAATCGGAGCGCATACGTACAGCGCTGCTGGACTCGGTCTCTCATGAATTGCGTACGCCCCTAACCGCCATTATCGGCTCGGCTACGGGATTGTTGGAGAACGATACTCTTTTTACACCCGAGGATCGGAGAGAATTAACAGGCAACATTCGGGATGGGGCCTTACGCATGAATCGTCTCGTCACGAATCTGCTGGGTATGGTCCGGCTGGAGAGCGGCATGTTGCAGCTGAACCGGAAATGGTGTGACGTGGGAGACATAATCAGCGTTGTACTGACACAGGTTCGGGAATTCAGTCCGCATCCCAACATTCAGGTTGAACTGCCTGATGATCCGGCATTTATCTACGGAGATGAAGTATTACTGGAGCAGGTACTGGTGAATATCTTCAGCAACGCCATCAAATATTCGCCCGGTGAGAGCCAGATTGTCATCACTGTGACGAGTGATAAGAGTTCAAGTCAATTGAAGATCTGGGTAGCTGATCAAGGCATCGGTATACCGGAAGCAGAAAGATTGCGTATATTTGATAAGTTCTATCGCTCGGAGTCGACTCAGCATGTCACAGGAACGGGGCTTGGTCTGGCGATCTGCAAAGGCATTGTGGAAGTCCACGGAGGTACCATTGTGGCAGAGCCGAATCCGGGCGGGGGTACGAGAATACGCATAGATATCCCCATGGAGGCTCACGGATCGCGGTTTCCCTATTCAGAACAAGGAGAGGTTGAAGAATAACATGAACGCACCACTAGGGGCTCGCATACTGGTGATCGATGATGAGCCGCAGATTCGCAAATTGCTCAAGGTTACCCTTCAGGCACACCAATTTGAACTCCACGAGTGTGGGGATGGCGAAGAGGGCGTTATTCAGGCCAGTATTGTACATCCGGATCTGATCATCCTTGATCTTGGTTTGTCGGGCATGTCTGGTATGGAGGTGCTTCGCCGGATTCGTGAATGGTCACAGGTACCGATTATTGTGCTGACAGCGAAGGATCAGGAGGGAGACAAAATTGCCGCGTTGGATGCTGGTGCAGATGATTATGTGACCAAACCATTCGGAATGGGTGAGTTGGTCGCCCGTATTCGAGTGGCGCTGCGTCATGTAGCCAAAACAACGGATGAGCCAATACTGCGCTTTGGATCACTCACGATTGATCTGGCCCAAAGGCAGGTCGAACTGGAGGGGACTTTGGTCAAATTAACTCCAACGGAATATGAGATGCTGAAGGTGCTTGCCTCCAATGCAGGAAAAATCATCACTCAGCGCCAGCTTTTGCAGCAAGTATGGGGAGGGCATCATCATGAGTCCGACAGCCATTATCTTCGGGTATATGTAGGACATCTGCGCAAAAAATTAAATGAAGATCCAACGAATCCGCGATATATTCAGACGGAGCCTGGCATTGGTTATCGCTTTTTGCTCCCTGCCGAATAACGTTTAAGAGAGCGGGACATTTCTTAACCATGATGTGATGCACCATTCAGCGGGTGAGCGCTATGGAAAGAACAAAACACCGTCCCCTTTAGCTGCAAAGGAAACGGTGCTTTTATATTATGACGTGTATTTTGGCAACCAGTCGCCGTGAGCCTCAATCAACTCATCACACATCGCTACGATGTCATCGATAGACAGCTCCGCAGCCGTATGTGGATCAAGCATGGCGGCATGATAGATATGTTCTTTTTTGCCAGTGATTGCCGCTTCAATTGTCAGCAGTTGCGTGTTGATGTTTGTCCGGTTCAAAGCCGCGAGTTGTGGAGGCAGATCCCCAATATACGTAGGGCTGATCCCTGATCCATCCACTAAACAAGGTACCTCGACACATGCTTCACGCGGCAGGTTCGTAATCAGTCCGTTGTTCATGACGTTGCCGCCAATCTTGTACGGGTTATTCGTCTCCATCGCTTCGATAATATGCGATGCGTATTCACGGCTGCGGGTATGTTCAATATTTTCGCTGGCAAACAGCTTGGTACGCATTTCTTTCCAGCCCTCAATCTGGTTCACACAGCGGCGTGGATACTCATCGAGTGGAATGTTGAAGCGTTCAATCAGCTCCGGGTAATTCCGCTTGATGAAGTAAGGGTGGTACTCGGCATTGTGTTCGGAGGATTCCGTTACATAATAGCCAAAACGCTGCATCAACTCATAACGAACCATGTCGTCATGCTGTTCTTTCTGTTTTTCCTTCGCCAGACGTTTAATCTCGGGGTATAGATCCTGCCCGTCTTTGGTAACTTCGAGCAGCCACGCCATGTGATTGATCCCTGCAATCTTAGCCACGACACCTGTCTGATCGATCCCCAGTGCATCAAACAGATGTGGTACACATACCTGCACACTATGACACAAACCTACGGTGTTGATCCCACCATGTACATTCATGACGTTGGTAAGCACGGCCATCGGGTTGGTGTAGTTCAGGAACCATGCATCCGGACATACTTCCTGCATATCTCGGGCAAAATCCAGCATAACCGGAATCGTCCGCAGATTACGGAAAATTCCGCCGATACCGAGTGTATCTGCAATCGTTTGACGCAGTCCGTATTTCTTCGGAATCTCAAAGTCCGTAATGGTACATGGATCATATCCACCGACCTGGATAGCGTTGATGACATATTTGGCCCCGCGCAGCGCTTCTTTGCGGTCATGATATACGTTCACGACGCAACGACTTCCGAGTGAACGGGCCAGACTGGTCAGCAAACGCTCTGAATCGCTCAAACGTTCAGCATCGATATCAAACAATGCCAGCTCAAAATCCTGCAGTGCTTCGGTCATCATGACATCACCCAATACATTTTTAACAAAGACGGTGCTTCCTGCACCGAGAAACGTAATTTTGTTCATCTTAAGTTCAGCCTCCCTGAAAAATGTTGTACCCCAACTATAGGCCGATTCGGCACATATAACTATGGCTCAACCCCTTTCAAACATGGTATAATCCCATTTTTGTTGCCGCTTTCAACTAATAATTATGTACTTTAGCTGTTATAATTTAATTAGATATACAGATGGTGAACCGCGGAAGGAAATAAGGAGGGTGGGCGAAAAAGTGAGTCGCATTGAGATGAATGTGGTTCCCGCAGGCTGGACACAGATGGAGCTGATTTTGTTGTTTTTTGGGTGGGAGGCATGTGAGCCTGCGCATTATTGGGGACCGGGTGTACGTGATTCTTACATTGTGCACTACATCCATGAAGGACGGGGCACCGTGTACATGGGCGATCAGGAATACAAGCTTAGCGAGGGACAGGGTTTTGTCATTCTCCCGGACACACTTATTCATTATGAGGCAGATCCGCAGGAGCCATGGACGTATTCGTGGTTTGGTTTTAAAGGCGTACAAGCCAAAGCATTCATGCAACGTGCCCAATTGAGCCCGGAGCGCCCGATATATGATGCCCAGGATACGAATACGATGGAACAGTTGTATACAGAGATGGTCCAGGCTTCCACGCGTCCGGGAGGCGATGTGATGAATCAGAGTCTCTTGTACCGCTTGATGGCAGAATTAATCTCTTCTTCGCCTGTGGAGGAAGAAATAGGGCAGCTCCTTTCGAACAAAGAGACGTACATCCGGCAGGCGGTGCAGTTCATGGAGAACAGGTACAGCCAGCGAACCTCCATTCTGGATATTGCCCAAGCTGTGGGGCTGGATCGCACGTATCTATCGGGATTGTTCAAAGAGCGATATGGCATGTCGCTACAGTCCTTTTTCCTGGAGTACCGTATGAATCGTGCTGCCGAACTTCTTCAGAATCCAGGACTGTCGGTCAGTGAAGTGGCGCACTCTGTTGGCTATACGGATCCATTATTATTTTCCAAGATGTTTAAGCGTGTGACGGGTGTGTCTCCAAAGGGTTCGAGAAATCGAGATTAGACGCACCTAGTGCTTCAAATTTAAAAGAAAAGTTTTGATCATTAAACGTTGTCCCGCTATACTGATACAGAAGTGTAATTGAATATGTGGAACTTGGTGCTTTGCCCGTCAGGGTAGAAGCTTAATAGGGAAGTCCGGTGTAATACCGGCGCGGTCCCGCCACTGTAACAGAGGAGTCAGGTAGCGATAATCCACTGGTTTAAGCCGGGAAGGAGCTGCAAGTGACGATGATTCTGGAGCCAGGAGACCTGCCAGGTTTAACAAACACAGTAGTACCCTACGGGAGATAGGAAGGTGTTTAGAGAGCATGATTTTTTCTGAAAATCTGTTTATTTAAGGCGTCCTCATCCAGTAACACGGAGAGGGACGCTTTTTTTGTTATGGACGAAGAACATCATGACACATACATAAAGTTTTGGGGAAGGACGTTAGAGCACTTGAGCAGATATATCGTTAAACGATTAATACAACTGGTAGTCGTATTGTTCGGCATCACGTTCCTGACGTTCCTGCTAACCTACCTGTCACCGGGAGATCCAGCCAGACTTATGCTTATGTCTACAGGGGTAACACCATCGGATGAGCTAGTCAGGCAGGTGAGGTCGGAGCTTGGATTGGATGAGCCCTTTCTCTACCGATACGGGACATGGCTGGGACAGGTGGTGACTGGGGACTTCGGTACATCATATAAATACAATCGTCCAGTACTGGACGTGCTGATGGCACGGCTCCCTGCAACGCTTTGGCTAACAGGAAGCGCCATGCTTCTGGTTATACTGGTTTCTTTTCCATTAGGGATGTTGTCGGCTGTCTATCGTAACAAATGGCTTGATCACGTCATTCGTCTGTTCTCTTTTGCCGGATTATCGATGCCCAGCTTCTGGTTGGGTATGTTGCTCATGTTGGTCTTCGGTGTACAGCTGAAGCTGCTGCCGGTAATGGGCAATTCCGGATGGTACAGCCTGATTCTGCCTGCATGTACACTCGCGATTCCACTTGTTGCCCAGTACAGCAGACAGATTCGTGCGGTCCTGCTTGAGGAGACAAGCCAGAACTATGTGATCGGAGCAAGATCCAGAGGTGTGAAGGAGTCGATCATTATTTTGCGTCATATTCTCCCCAATGCCCTGCTGCCGATCGTTACTCTTATGGGCATGACGACAGGTGCTTTGTTAGGTGGTGCAGCGATTGTGGAAAGTTTATTTGTGTGGCCGGGTGTTGGACAGATGGCTGTAGATGCAATTTTCACAAGGGATTATCCTCTGATTCAGGGGTATGTCATCTGGATGGCGATCATATATGTCATGCTGAATCTGCTGGTTGATGTATGGACACATCTTCGTGATCCCCGAATCCGACTGGATGTGGATGTATAGATGAGAGCCTTCAGACTTGTATTACTGCAAAATCGCTGGTTCACATTCCTGCTGTCTCTGACCGTCTTCTGGATTATTCTTGCCATGGTTGCACCGCTGCTTGCACCACACGATCCACTTGCAACGAACTTTGCCAAAGTGCTGCAGCCATCCAGCGCCGAATATCCTCTTGGAACCGATCAGCTGGGCCGCTGTGTATTATCTCGTCTTCTATATGGTGCACGAACCTCGCTGCTGCTCACCTTTATGATGATTGGCATTGTGTTCATACTAGGTGTAGCGATTGGGGTCATCGCCGGTTTCGCTCGGGGTGTGACAGATATGGTGCTCATGCGCCTATCTGATACATTGATGGCCTTTCCGGGCCTTATTTTTGCCATCGCTGTGGTAGGCATGCTTGGGCCGGGACTGTTCAATACGGTGCTGGCACTGTCGGTTGTCTGGTGGGCGAAGTATGCACGGATGGCCAGAAGCCTGGTGATTTCCCTTCAGCAAAAAGAATATGTCGCTGCCGCTGCTTTCAGCGGAGCAAGCAAGATACAGATCATCGGCAGGACCATCCTGCCCAATATGTTGTCCCCGCTAATCGTCATGGCAATGATGGATGTGGGTGGTATGATGCTGTCCATCTCGGGGTTATCCTTTCTCGGGCTTGGCGCGCAGCCACCGAATCCCGAGTGGGGGGCCATGTTAAATGAAGGCAGAAGATATCTGCAGACTGCGCCGTGGTTGTTGATATATCCGGGCCTGGCGATATTTAGTACCGTCATTATTTTTAATTTACTGGGAGACAGCCTGCGAGATGTGCTTGATCCCAAGAAAAATACAGCTTATCTGGAGGAATCAGAATGAAGAGGAATTTTCAAAAACCAATCCTGTTTACCATCGTATCCATGTTGGTTGTGTTCTTGCTTGCAGCTTGTGGCAACGCGAATAATCCATCAACCTCGTCTGATGCAACGGAGAAGTCAGCGGCGACGGATAGTGGCACGACAAGTGCACCAACGCATCTGAATGTAGCCCTATTCTGGCTTGGCAGCAATCTGGACCCGGCAGAAGAATGGAACGGTTGGACGCTTACACGTGCAGCGATTGGTGAGACGCTCATTCAGTTTGATGAGAATATGAAGTTAGTCCCTAAAATTGCAGATACATGGGAACGTGTGGATGACACGACTTGGCATTTTCATATTCGGGAGGGTGTAACCTTCCATAACGGAAACAAAGTAACCGCAGAAGCGGTGAAAAAATCAATCGAACGCTCCATTGAACTAAATGAGAGAGGACAAGCAACTGTGCCAGTTGCGTCGATGACTGCTGAAGGACAAGATCTGACGATCAAGACGACAGAGCCTTACGCGTCCTTGCTTGGCAATATTGCCGAGCCGCTGTTTATCATCGTGGATACTAGTGCTGATACATCCAAATTCAAGAGCGAGCCTATTGCTACTGGACCATTTATGGTGACAGGTTATACGCCGGATCAAGAAATTCAGGTGAAAAAGTATGACGGGTATTGGGGCGGTGCGGCAGATGTTGACACATTGACGTTGAAATACATCAAAGATGACAGCACACGTGCCCTTGCCCTGCAGTCCGGAGAGATTGATGTAGCCAGTAACGTGGGACGCAGTAGTCTGTCATTATTCCAGGATAAGAGTCAATATACCATTGATGAGATTCCAAGCCTGCGTACCCAGTTCGTATGGTTCAATACAACCAAACCACTACTGAGTGATCCGGAGGTTCGCCGGGCGATCTCTTATGGTATTGACCGGGAGATGTACGCAAATACGCTGGTGGGGGGTCAGGCAGCCAAAGGACCATTCACCTCAGCTCTGCCTTTCGGCTATGACAAGATCAAAGGATATGATTACGAACCGGAGAAAGCCCAACAGTTGCTAGATGGGGCTGGTTTCAAGGATACAGATGGCGATGGCATCCGTGAAAAAGATGGCAAGAAGCTGTCGCTACAGCTGATTCTCAACTCCGCTTATGAGTCCGATTCGATTGTGGCTGCTGCAATGCAGTCCCAGCTTAAAGAGATTGGCGTTCAGGTAGAGATGACCTCCTATGAGGATCTAACCGATCATCAGAAGAGCGGAAATTACGATCTCGCTTTAACAAGTATTAATACAGGCATTACGGGTGACCCGCAGTATATTCTGGATTTCTACTTCATGACCGGTGCGGAATGGAATGTGGGCGGATATAGCAATCCGAAGCTGGATGAGGTCATTACTCGCCTTCACTCCGAATTTGATGTGGAGAAAAGGTATGCCCTTGCAGCAGAAGCCCAGCAGATCATTTTGGATGATGCAGCCTATATGTTTTTGACCTATACCCCGATTAATATTGTGAGTAAAAGCAACGTGCAAGGCGCGACGATGTATCCTATCGATTTCTACCTGCTGGATCGTAATATTAAGGTCGGGCAGTAATGATGCCCTTGCTTAGTGTCAATCATCTGTCCGTAACCTACAAAGGTGATTCTCAGGCGCTGCGGGACTTGTCCTTCTCTATGAATAAGGGGGAGATTATCGGGATTGTAGGTGAAAGCGGCAGCGGAAAGTCAACTCTGATTCGGGCTTTACTTGGCCTGTTACCCGAAGGTGGTCGATACACCGAGGGGGAGATTTCTTTTCAGGAAAAAGTGCTATTACGTGAGTCGCGGTTGGATTGGGCTGGAGTGCGTGGGAAGCGAATTGCTATGGTGTTTCAGGACAGTGGTTCGTATCTTAATCCGATTCGCAGCATCGGTAGTCAGTATATTGAAGCAATTCGTACTCATTTCACCGTGTCAAGAAAATCAGCTCAAGCCATGGCTGTGAATATGCTCTCGGACATGGGACTGGATGATCCCGAACGAATTATGCGTGCCTATCCCTCGCAGCTCAGTGGGGGGATGAAACAACGAACGGCGATTGCTATGGCGGTTACGATGGAACCAGAGCTTCTGCTCGCGGATGAGCCGACGAGTTCGCTGGATGTGACGATACAGAATGAAGTGATGAACCGATTGAGTGAGCTTCGTTCCCGTCAAGGGACGGGCATGATCATCGTAACGCATAATATTGCCGTTGCAGCTCATATGGCGGACCGAATTGGTGTGATGCAGGATGGTTCATTGGTTGAGATTGGAGATACTTTCCGCGTCATATCCGAGCCTCAGCATGAATACACTCGCAAACTGCTGAGTGCTGTACCTGAATTGGAGGGAAATGTTCATGGCTCATGAGGAGTTACCGATTCTGGAACTGAGAAATTTGAGCAAAACCTACGAGTTAAAGGGACACAGGGCAGTTGATGCATTGAAAGCTGTTCATTTGGATTTGTATCCAGGGGAGTGTCTGGGAATTGTCGGGGAAAGTGGTAGCGGGAAGAGCACACTGGCTAGATGTGTAACCCATTTGGAACGAGCGACTTCAGGACAGATTCGATATCGTGAGCAGGATATTACCCGATTGAATGGGAAGGCGTTACGCCAGCAACGAAAACAAATTCAGATGGTTTTCCAGGAGCCTTCGGCTATCTTTAATCCGCGAATGAAGATTGGGGCTTTTATTCGGGCGCCACTCATCAATTATAAGATAATGAAAGGTCAGCAAGCGGAGCAGGAAGTGCTCAGGCTGTTGGAGACGGTAGGATTGTCTGCCGCTACGGCGGATAAATATCCGCATGAATTGAGCGGGGGAGAGCAGCAGAGAGCAGTCATTGCCCGTGCGATTGGAGTAGAGCCAGACATCATCCTGTTCGATGAAGCCACCTCAGCACTGGATGTTTCCATTCAGCAGCAGATCCTGAATCTGTTGGTGGAGTTGAGAAAGGAAACAGGTATCTCATCTATTTTCATATCGCATGATCTTGCAGTGGTGCAGCAGGTCAGTGATCGAATTGCTGTGATGTACCAGGGTGAGGTGGTTGAGGTTGTGGAGAGTTGGCAGCTGACCAGTTCAGCGAATCACCCCTACACCCGGAGCCTGATGGCCTCGGTGTTGTCCGTGAGGGAAATGAAGCATAGGATGCGCGTACAGAATCTGGAAGAGGAACAAGAACGAGAAAAGGAACAAAAGCAGGTGGAGGTTTTTCAGGCAAGTTTGTCAGGATAACTCGATGTACGGTTCGGTGAAGTTGGTTATACCTAGGGAATGATGTAAGAAGGGTTACCCAGGAAGTCTGTAGATGACTTATAGGGTCCCCCTTTTTTTGTACGAAAGGTATTGTAAAAAGTTAGTTGCGACGTGACACTGAAATAGCTTGTGAGTACTTCATCGTATTTCGTTCAGAGCACCTATGTCATTCAGTTCACCAAAGTTTTGTGAAGACTGCATAGTACTTTGTCTGGCACTTAATAGTTATTTCATCAACATATATATATTGCTTCATTGGGTACTCATCGCCAAACGGATAGTCAGTCTATTTTGGAGAGATATTCCGCAGATAGACTTCTTTTGTGCAAATGTAGTTGTCTACAATCGCTTAGCCAGTCGTATTGACATGAGCGATTCAGAACTAGTGTGGAACCTGGGATTGGAAATCGTTCCGGCTGGACTGATCAGCATGGTAAAAGATAATATCGCCATCCTTCAGCGGCCAGACTTTGCCTTGGCTGTCTGTTGGGGTTTTGTTGAAACCTTCCATCTGCCATTGATTCATCAGGGGCGCATGAATGTACTGCAGATGGGGTGCCTCTGTATTTCCATTCCGCAGGCTCTCCATGTTGAAGTTAACCACGATATAACCGTTCTTTAGAAAAATCTTCGATTTCTCATCCAGCTGATTCTGTCGAGCGAGGGGTTCAAGATCGGTACCTTTTGGTACGGCATATACATCGGCTGGCAAGCTGTACTCTCCGTACCAGCGTTGGATTGCTGCATTGGCCCGGTCCACGTTGACTCCGGAAGGAATGTCCGTTTTGGGTCCAATGAGCGTCCGAATCGGAGCAGACAGGATCATCCAGTCATAACGACCTACCCATGTTTTTTGATGGGAAGTCTGATCGACCAGGCGAACCATGTGTTCCGCTAATGTACGCTGGTTGCGTTCTTCCGCTGACAGTTCATAAGTATACTGATAACGCGCTGTATCGCCTAACTCTGTGCCGGGTACATTTCGAAGACGTGAGTTCAGGACAACAAATCGTTTCTCCAGATCCTGTGCCGATCCGACACGGATCAGGCGTTCCTGGCCTCGATGGTAGTACAGATCCACTTCTTGCCGGGAGGACCCGTCTTTGCTTACAAAAGAAAAAGTAGGTGTTATTCGAATACCATCCTGCTTGCCAAACATATTGCCCTTGGTCTTCAGATCGAACTTGAAATGGTACCCCGTCTTCACAGTTGCGTTAGCGAATCCCTGCACCGGATGGCTTCCTGGTCGAATGGGTAATACAAATGGAGCCAGGTTACCTCTCGGATCACCATCAATGCTATTCATCCCAGCCCAGTAGCTGTAGCCGGTTGGTTCGGGACTGCCCAGTCGCTTGCGAAATACATTCTCCCAGTTGTAATCGGAAATATCCGTGACGTGAAAATCATATAACCTTCCGATCACATCTACCGGTACGGTATCTGCTGCAACATGATGTGCCAAATTGGTATTGGCATCCTGTTGCTCGGTAAAGTTTGCAGGTGCATTCTCTGCAATGTTGCGGAATGCAATGTGATACTTACCTTCATCTACCCATACAGGGAGATAAAATGTGGTATCCAGTTGATTGACCGGAATATCGACCCATGTCTTGGAAGGGATAAACTGACTCCGGTCTGCATTGTAAACATCAAACGGAAATTGCACCTGTTTGATTCGAAAATATTTGGCATAGTCCCGATTCCCATAACCGGGATAACTTGCTGCGTCCAAGTGCTGTCCTGATGTAGGGATTCGCACAATGAACGGACGTTCCAGAATGAGTGCAGCGCTGGTCGGGTCCGGTACGGTTTTCTGATTATGCGGCTGATCATCCGATACCCAGGCGTAGTTGACGACAGGGGTGTGTACCGTGACGGTGTTGATGCCGTTAATCGGTAATATTTTGTTGGCGCCGCCATTCACGTTGCCCGGTAGCAAATCATAATAGATCTCACCTGAGCTTGTGGTGTTTGCTTTATTCAGCAGGGAATTGCTGATCATATTACCCGGTTTATACAACACATCGCGACCGATTGTCGTTGGATTAGGAATGTTGGATGGTGTTGGGCCATCTTTGGTTGCTTCTACATCATTCATAATGGTTGTGCTGTTGAATTTTACTAGATCATTATTCACTTTACTTTGAGGTATGTTGGATTCAGCCATCCCTTTTAACCGTGATGTATCATCAGGCACACTGGGAGGTTGGTTCAAACCACCTGTTAATTTGGGTGGAGTATATGAGATTGAAGTGGTTTGCCCTGGTCGAACATGGCTTTCTACGGATTCATCATTTTTAGACTCCAGTGTTGGTGGTGTGTATCCTGTTGGATTCATCGTAACGGTCTCACCGGGCAAAGCGTAATTATTCATGGTTGCTTTAGCGATCTTGTATACTTCCAGATTGTTAATTTTCCAGTAGGAGTAGTCTCTTGTGATCTGGAAGTTGTATGGCTTGGGTACCGTGTCGTTCGCGGGTACAGGTGGCCCGGGTGTACAACCATCATCATCACATTCCTCTGGTCCAGGTACTGTCCACTCTCTGTCGTACGAGATTGTGACATTACAGTTGTATGTAACTTTACCGCTCATTTTCGCCCAATCTTGTTTAAACAGATAATTGTCAGCAAAGGCATTTGTGTAGAGTGACTCGGAAGTAGGGATTCCTCTTAACACATTGAATGTCTCATTGTCTCTGTTATCTGACTTGATAACACCGTTGGTATTTGGATCGAGATCATTCATGCTCATGATGGTTCCAGCAGAAGGTGGTCCAATCGTTGGTGTGCAACCTCCACCGCCTCCGTTACCGTCGCCCTCGCCAGTACCTGGACTCTCTTCAACACCGATGTTTGTTGTGGTAGTTAGCTCAAAATCATCCTTTTCCCACAATACGGTAATGGTTGTGGTTCCTCTGCTGACGGCTTGAACTACTCCGGAGTTACTCACGGTAGCAACACCAGGATTGGATGATTCCCATGTAGTTGTACCACCGCTGCCAGTGTTTACATTGGTCTCCGCTCCAAAGTTTCCATCTCCATTTTTGGTCTTAACAGTTGCATTCAATTGTTTGGACTGGTTCAAGCTAATTTGTCCACCAGCGGTTAGGTTGATCTCTTTAGTTATTTCAGCAAAGGCCCGCCAATATATATCAGTATTAAATACGTAGTCAGCAGAGTATTTAGGTGGATTGTAGGGTCTGTGAGCTGTTGGTTCAATCGCACCTCCGATTTGAGTTGTAAATTTCACCGTATCACCGTCAAATGATTCCACACTAACCAAGATTGGTTTTCCTGGTAAGTAATATTGTGTGTTATCCATGTACATGGGCTTTAACGAAATTGTAGTTAATTCACTTCTAGAATACCTCTGACCTGAACGATCAAAGTACTCAGCGGGCCTATAGCTTGGTGCATCTAGTGAAAGGTTTACGCAAACTAATGATGAGTTTGGTTTGTTGGTATCGGGGTTATTGCTTAATGTTTGGCCGTTGCATTCTCCATCTACACGCCATCTTAAATTATCGAGCTGGTAAACGTAAACACCGATATTAGACATTCCACTGCCCTCAACGGGGATTACTTTTTTCTGAGACTTTGCAGGTGATGAAGGTACAATATGAGAGGCTTCTAACACTGGCTTTGTTCCAGGCCCCCCTCCAGCAAATATAACTGAAGGGGTTGGAAACAATATACAAAATATTATATATGCTATTAATAATTTCTTTAATAATTGATAGAAACGCACAGTGGAACACCCTTTTCATGATTTAATTTGGAACTGCAGTATAGTTTGTTCCATCTTTGAGCGTCAGGCGTACTCCAGGATTTAGCGACTTGTCAAAATGTAAGAGACCATGACCCCAGTAAACAGGGTTTTTTTCGACAAACACGCCTTTGGGTCCGAGAAGATCATTTATATGTTTAGGTCCATACTCGCTAAAAGCTGTGGTGCTTGGTGAAGTTAGAGCATTAATAGTTGGGGAATTGATAAGACTACCGGCTTGCAGTTGGTTCATAGAGTTCTTAATATTAATATCAAACTCTGTGAAAGAATAATAAGCGCCTCTCAGTAATCTATCTTTTTCATCAACGAAAACGGGATAATAGATACTTCTCTCAGTTTCTTTCACATATGGATTGACGATGATCCAGTTCTTGACCTTCAGATCTGCATAATTCGTTACTGTAACTAATTCTTGGTTACGAACTTTCGCAAAATCGCCTGTTACTTTGCTGTAATCATACGATTCGGAAAATTTTTCTGGTCCTGCTTTCTGATACTTAGGCGCAATAATACTCAAATTCGTCCCCGTCAAACCCACTGCTCGCAGCTCATTTAAACCCTGAAAATCGGCAGGTTTTGTTTTGGCAACTGCTGCATAACGGGCGATCAATACAGCTACTTCCGCCCGAGTGGTGGTACGATCAACGCCAAATGTTTTATCGTTTGCCACACTCATCAGTCCTGTTCCCAGGGCAACGGCGACTGCATTTTTTTGAGCGCTTGCAAGTTTACCTGTGAAATATTCCTTTGCAGGCACAACGGTGTTGGTCACATCAGAGAGTGCTTGTTTGTACTCAGGATCAACCACGGTTAGCCCTTGCGTCAGCCAAGTAGCCATCTCGCCTCGTTGAAGAGCGCCTTGTGCATCCAATTTCCCCTTGTAATTAGAAGGGTTGATAAAACCTCTTGCAATAGCAGTAGAGACACCGTTTTTTGCCCACTCGGGTATGTCCGTGAAATTGTTTTGTGCTTGTGTTGATGTATTAGGCTGGTCGGATAGACGACCCAGGATACTTGCCATTTCAGCTTTGGTAACGGGTGAACTTGGTTTAAATGTCCCGTCGGCATACCCTTTGAAATACCCCTGTTCTACAGCCAAATTAATTGCTGAGGATGCCCAGTGAGTAGCCGGAACGTCTTTGAACTTAGTTGTAGCTTGTGCGGCTTCTACGGAACTCCCAACGCCTCCAAAACCTACGATACCCCCTGTTAATATAGCCAATGCCGTTGCGCCTGAAATCATCATTTTTTTCATGAATCTTACTCCTCTCAATTGTAGTTTTTTGTCTTTGGTATGTACCAGTTAGGCTACTAGATACTAAATTTGTAATAATAATCAATATTCTACCATGTATAACTAGGCTGTTGGTATGATTTATCAATATATTCCCTCCTCTCCACACAACTCTTACTAATCCTCCAGACCTATATTCCTTCAAAAAAACACAAAAAAAGGCCACGAATCCGCAGATTCATAGCCTTATGCTTTAAGGTCTCCAACATATGTAGTTCCTTCATCAATAAATCAAGAATACCCGATTTCCAAACATTTGAAAAGCCCATATTCTTCTTACTCCAAAAAAAGTCAGGCTATCGGTGTTCCATTAGGCAATGGCTTATCCGGTGTAAGCAAGACAACATCGCCTTCACCAGGTACGCCGCCCAGCACAAGTACTTCAGAGACAAAACCGGCAATCCGCCGAGGTGGAAAATTAACTACAGCAACGACCTGTTTGCCAATGATCATGTCAGGCGTGTATCGCTGGGTAATCTGAGCACTGGAACGTTTCAGACCAAGTGGTCCGAAGTCGATCGTCATTTTAATAGCGGGTATACGAGCCTTGGGGAAGGGTTCGGCTTCCAGCACTGTACCAACTCGAATGTCATGCTGCATGAACTCTTCAAAAGTAGCCATAGGGGGAGATCTCCTTTCAATGATGTGGATTATTATAAATGAAAAATCAACAAAAAATCCAGATTACACTGTATCGTAATCTGGATTTCTATTGTGTTGCTTGCAGCAAATTAAGCGCCGTTCCAATTTTCCCCGGTGAGGTATTTCTCGGTGAGGATGGATAACATCTGAATACCTACTTCATTATGTCCGCCTTCTGGAATAATGATATCGGCATACTTTTTGGATGGCTCGATAAAAGCATCGTGCATTGGTTTCACCGTTTCGAGATATTGTTTGTACACGGATTGGATTGTGCGTCCGCGTTCTTCAATGTCCCGCAGTACTCTCCGCAGAATCCGCACATCGGAATCGGTATCAACGAATACTTTGATGTCCATTAGACTGCGAAGATGTTCGTCAATCAGCACATGTAATCCTTCTACAATGACAATATGGTTCGGTGCCAGTTCAACCGTCTCATTGGCAGCACGGTTATCTATGGTGAAGTCATATACGGGAGCATACGCCGCTTGGCCTTTTTTCAACAAGGTAAGATGCTCAATCAACAGATCATTATCGAATGCAAACGGGTGATCGTAATTGGTGAGTCTGCGTTGCTCAGGTGTGAGCTGCGACTGGTCTTTGTAATAATTGTCTTGGGATATAAAAGTAACTTTAGCTGATCCCAGACGGTCTATGACGGATCGAGCTACCGTCGTTTTACCGGAGCCGGTTCCTCCGGCGATACCAATAATGAGCATGGTTGTTCCATAAGCCTCCCTAGAATGGCAGCATAATCATGGATAAAGAGCGCTGTTCCACAATCGATTCAGCACCTTTACCCACATGTCTGTCTGTGAATACACAATTCCTTCATTGTACCACAGCGCTTTGCTTTTTTCATCTGCTGTGCAGAGGGATGTATTCCCTAGGATTGGATGATTGACTTTTTCAAAAACAGCACTATAATAAACATATATTCATAACACGGACTGTTACTGGGGAAACCAGGCATGACCGAATTCGATTGCTTTACTGTAATCGCTTTCGGTCTTTTTTTATTTTTGTTGGGGGGTGAGAACATTGAAGGTTATCAAGAAAGTAAACAATAACGTAGCCATCGCTATTAATGAACATAACGAAGAGGTTTTTGTCGTAGGCAAGGGTGTAGGATTTCTGAAAACGCCTTACGAGCTGACGGAGACGGACTTGGTGGAAAAAATATTTGTAGCACCGAAGAATATTCGTATGTATGACCTGCTGAACAGTATTCCGATTGAGGATATTTATCTCGCAGAGGAAGTCATCAAGCTGGGCAGTCAGATCCTGAATAAAACATTTAACCCGAATCTGCTTCTCACCCTGTCCGACCATATCAGTTTTGCATTAACCCGAACCAGAGAAGGCATCCGTATCAAAAATCCACTGGAATGGGAAGTGCGGACACTCTATCCGGACGAGACCCGGGTGGGGGAGGCTGCGCTGAAGCTGATTCAGGAAAAAACGGATATCGCTCTGCCAGCAGCCGAAACAACATTGATTGCTCTGCATTTTGTTAATGCACAGGTTGGATCGGGAGAGATGACGGATACCACCAAGGTGACTACAGTTACGGGCGAGATCCTGTCCGTGATCAAATATGCGCTCAAAATTGACTTTCAGGAGGATTCCATCCATTTCATGCGCTTTGCCACACATATCCGGTATTTCATTCTGAGGCAGATGAGCGGTAAGTCGCTCAAGGATGAGAATGAATCGCTTTTCCTGATGGTGAAGGAGAAGTTTCCGAAAGAACTGGCTTGTGTGGAGAAGATTGCTGACTTCCTGAAAAATAATTACGGCTGGACCTGTTCGGATGATGAAAAATTATATTTGATCTTGCATATTCAACGATTGATCTCAAATGAACCAACGGAATGAACTAGTGAAGGAACTAACCGAATAATCCATATTGGACTGTTACTGATTCGATCAGGCATGACCAAGCGTAGGGAATGACGATTCCCCGGCTTGGTCATTTTTTATATATCCAATTTATTCATGTAGAGGAGAAGGGTCATGAACAACAAAGACTTGGCTAAAAACGTACTTGATCTCGTTGGCGGCGAGCAAAATATATCGGGTCTGACACACTGTGCAACCCGTTTGAGATTCGTTTTGAAGGATGATAACAAAGCAGACCTAAAGGCACTGGATCAGCTCGAAGGCGTGCTCAAGGCACAAAATTCCGGTGGACAGGTTCAGATTGTTATCGGTGCCAAAGTAGACGCGGTATACAGTGAAGTGAAGAATTTAACTTCTGACAAGATTGGCGAGCTTACGGAGTCTACAGACAGTGGACCGAAAAAGAGACGCAACCCCGTTAACGTAGTGCTTGAAACCATCGCAGGTATATTCACGCCTGTTCTGCCAGCACTTGTTGGTTGCGGGATGATCAAATGTTTGGCCACCGTTATAACTGCCATGGGTTACTTGGAAGGCTCCGGCTTCCTTACGATCATTAACATGATCGGGGACTGCATTTTCTATTTCATGCCGTTCTTCCTGGCTGTTAGTGCAGCAAACCGTTTCAAAACCAATCCCTATTTGGCGGTAGCTCTTGCTGCGGGACTAATGCATCCAACCATTTTGAACGCTGCGGCTCAGATTGCTGAGACGGGTGTAAACAGTATTGATTTTCTCGGCATGCCGATTCTGTTGATGAAATATTCCTCTTCCGTCATTCCAATCATTTTGGCGGTATGGATTATGAGTTATGTGTATCCGATCGTCAATCGAGTGATTCCCAAGTTTCTACAGGTCCTGCTCACTCCGATGATTGTTTTGTTCATTATGATTCCACTGGAACTAATCGTGCTTGGCCCAGTAGGATCATATATCGGTGACTGGTTGACGAATGGCATCAACTCATTGTTCTCAACTGCAGGTGTTCTTGCTGGTGCGATTCTTGGATTTTTCAAACCGATTATGGTCATGTTCGGTATGCACTATGCAATCATGCCTATTCAGGTTCAACAAGTGGCTACACTGGGTGCAACCGTGCTGTTACCAACGGCACTGGCAGCGAATTTGGCTCAGGCTGGAGCAGCCTTCGGTGTGTTTGTACTGACGAAGAGTAAAACGATGAAATCAGCGGCTGCTTCGAGTGGATTTACCGCGTTGTTCGGAATTACCGAGCCGGCGATCTATGGTGTTACGCTGAAATACAAACGTCCCTTCTTCGCAGGTTGCCTGGCAGGTGGATTAGTCGGTGGATTCTACAGCTTGGTGCATACAACAGCGAATGCAATTTCACTTCCTGGTGTATTGGCAATTGGTACGTATACCTCTGATCGTTACATGTATGTCGTTATTGGTTGTATTGCCGCAGTTGTACTCGGCTTTGTCTTCACGCTGTTGGCTGGCATCAAGGAAGATACAGATGGAAGTAAATCGAAGCAGCAAGCTACAGATAAGGTAAATAGTAATCAGACATCCGTTGCCACAGAGGTAAATTCAGCGTCCGTATCATCACAGACATCCACATCTTCTGACATGCTTATCGTTAGTCCAATGACAGGGGAGATCAAACCGATCTCTGAGGTGGAAGATCAGGCATTTGCCCAAGAGTTGATGGGTAAAGGCATTGCAATCGTTCCGACAGATGGCAAGGTATACGCTCCATTTGATGGGGTAGTCGAAGCGCTTTATCGCACCAAACATGCTATCGGATTGAAAGCAGCGAATGGTGTCGAGATTCTAATTCATATCGGGGTGGATACCGTTAGTCTGAAAGGGAAATATTTTAACGCCCATATCGAACAGGGACAGACAATCAAGGCTGGGGATTTATTGGTTGATTTTGATCCGGAGGGCATTACGTCAGCAGGTTATAACACCATTACATCGATTGTGGTAACCAACATGCAACAATACGGAGATGTGCTGACTACAGCGACCAGCGGCCCGATCCGGGAGAGTGAACCTTTGATTAAGCTGATTCCGTAAGAAATGCTCATCTTTTCATTGGTTAAGCTACGACGAGTTACAAGCTAGATGGTCTTAATAACACGTAATAACAGGAGGAAACTAAAATGACGAATTCCAATTTTCCAAAAGATTTTTTGTGGGGCGGTGCACTGTCTGCCTGTCAGGCCGAGGGAGCTTATAATGTAGATGGCAAGAGTCTGACCATTCCAGAAGTGATGAAGTTTAACGAGAAGAACGATCGCAAAGTGACCAAGCAGATCAGAGTGAATTGGGAGATGATTGAAGAGGCCAGGAATGACCCGGATACCGTAAAATATCCGAAGCGCCGGGGAATTGATTTCTATCATTCTTTTCGTGAGGATATCGCCTTGTTTGCCGAGATGGGCTTCAAAGTATTCCGTTATTCCATTTCATGGGCCAGAGTATTTCCAGGTGGCGACGATGCCGCTCCGAACGAAAAGGCACTAGAGTTCTATGACCAGGTGATAGATGAATGTCTTAAACATGGTATGGAGCCCCTGATCACCATCAGTCACTTTGATACGCCAATTGTACTGATGGACAAGTTTGGAGGATGGTATAACCGCAAATTGATCGATCTGTATGTGAACTATTGTGATGTGTTGTTCAATCGCTACAAGGGCAAAGTGAAATATTGGGTGACGTTCAACGAGATCAACATGAGCGTGAAAGCATCGGCCAAAACGCTGGGAATCATTGATTATGATGCTCCGAATTATGAGGAAATGCTGTTCCAGGGGTTGCATCATCAATTTGTAGCTGCGTCCAGAGCAACCAAAATGGCCCATGAGATTGATCCGAATAACCAGATCGGAAGTATGGTGGCTTATTTTACAACGTATCCTTACACATGCAAGCCGGAGGACGCACTCCAGATGCAACAGGATGATCAGATGAAGAATCAATTTTATCTCGATGTGCTTAATAAAGGCGAATACCCTTACTATAGTAGAACGTATTTCAAAAACAAGGAGATCCAGTTGAACATCGAAGACGGCGATCTGGATAGCATTCTCGCACATACGGCTGATTTTGTGGGGATGTCGTATTACAACTCCATGATTTCCAGTAGTGATACCGAACAACTTGAATTAACAGCCGGGAACGTACACAGTGTATACAAAAACCCGCATTTGCCTGCAAACGAGTGGGGTTGGCAGATTGATCCCATTGGCCTGCGGTATACGCTGAATCTCGTCTATGATCGGTACCAAAAACCTATCTTCATTCTGGAGAACAGCTCAGGCTTCTACGACAAACTGAATGAGGACGGAACGATCAACGATCCCTACCGGATTGATTTCCTGAGCAAACATATTGAACAGATGGGACTCGCCATTGCGGATGGGGTCGAAGTGTTGGGTTACACGATGTGGGGGCCAATTGACATGATCAGTTCAGGGACTTCCGAGATGAGCAAACGGTATGGGTTTATCTACGTGGATCAGGATGACTATGGTAATGGTACGCTGAAAAGATACCGTAAGGATTCGTTCTTCTGGTATCAGAATGTGATCCGTACCAACGGAGCAGAACTGTAACAGGTCATGAATATTCTGGGTCGTATCAAAAAAATACCCGGCGGCTTGCTGATTGTTCCTATGCTGGCCGCCGCGGTCATCAACACGGTGTTTCCGTCTTTCTTTCAGATCGGGGATCCAACGACAGCACTTTTCACGTCGAAAGGTACCATGGTACTGATTGGCATGATTTTGCTAGTGTCAGGGACGCAACTGAACTTGTCACAGCTTCTGGTGACCTTGAAGAGAGCAGGAGTACTCTGTATTTCACGCATCCTCATCAGCTGCCTGTTCGGCTGGGCGTTTGTACATTTTTTTGGCATAAGTGGGGTTGGAGGAGTGTCTGCGGTAGCCTTCATCGCCGTTCTGACGAGCTGTAATCCGGGATTATATCTGGCCTTGATGAACACATACGGAGATGATGTGGATCGTGCTGCGTTTGGCATTCTGAATCTAATCGCCGTACCGGTTATTCCGGTTATGATATTGAATTCGGCAAGCGGTGTTGGCATTGATTACCTTAGTGTACTTGCTACGCTAGTGCCTTTTTTCATCGGCATACTTCTTGGTAACCTGGATAGTAACATACAGAAGATGTTCGCTCCGGGAACACTGATTCTGCTGCCTTTTCTAGGTACCAGTTTCGGGTCCAACATTGATCTGCGTATTGCATTTCAGTCCAGTTTATCCGGCTTGTTGGTAACGGTGTTATTTTTGCTGATCTGCATGCTCCCGCTCATTGGGATCGATCGCGCGATATTAAGACGGCCCGGTTACGCAGCGGCTGCGACATGTTCGGTTGCTGGATTGTCCATGGTGGTGCCTTCGATGGCTGCCGGATTTAATCCGGCGTATGCGCCTTATGTGGACACAGCTATCGCTCAGATTGCATTTGCCGTGATCCTGACGTCGGTGACCGTACCTTTTATTGTGAAACGTTTGGCTGGAGGAACAGTGACGGAAGCTTCTGCATCAACAAATCACTAGAAAAAACAGCACGTGTTCTGTCAGGTCATGACGGATCACGTGCTGTTTTGATTTGTTCATCTATATGATCTCCTGGGGGAGGAGGGGATCGACCGGTTTATTTTACAGACCGAGCAATTGTTTAACACTTTCAGCTACAGCTTTGCTGGATTGCGGATTCTGTCCTGTGACCACACGGCCATCTGTTGTGACATAGGAGCTGAAGGCAACAGCTTTATCGTATTGTGCAGCGCGTTCTCTCAACGCATCTTCCAACAGGAAAGGAACATACTCGGTTTGTTGAGCCAATGTTTCTTCTTCATTCGTGAAGCCGGAAACGGTTTTGTCGTTGATCAAAAGCAAGCCGTTGGACAGCTTCACGTTCAACAGAGCTGTAACCCCGTGGCACACACCGGATACAACGCCACCTTTTTCATAGATATCACGAGAAAGCTCTTGAAGTTCGGCATTGTCCGGGAAATCCCACATCGTACCGTGACCGCCTGTGAAGTAGATTGCATCGTAGTCACTCGCGTTTACTTCGCTAGGTTTCAACGTGTTTTTTAATTGGTTCATGAACGTTTCATTCTCAAAATAGGCTTTGGTGCTCTCATCCAGAGAGTCGCCAAGACTTTTCGGATCAAGAGGTACATTCCCACCTTTAGGGCTAACCAAATCGATCTGAACATTTTCGTTGTGATCAAACTCTTCAATAAAGTGAGTTGCTTCGCTCAGCCACAAGCCGGTAGGCTCGTCCTTCGTTGCGTATTTATCTACATTTGTTAGAACAACCAGTATCTTTTTCATATAAAAACCTCCCGTAAAGTATATAACATCAATTTATATTAAATATCACAAAATTAAATTGTGTGAAATATATTAGTGAATATAACATAACCATGTTCTAAAGTAAAATCATGAACGTATCTTCGATCGCCAATGTGACTTTCAAGCTTAGGAGTAAAGAACAATCTAGTAGTAGGGTAAATATGCCCTTAAGAATGCACTTTTACTTATAATGCCCTGTTTATTTAACTCAAATTGTAAGCGGAGGTAGGCGTGTGTAAGCGATATCGAAATTAATTCAAATTTGATGTTAATTTGATTGAACAACTAGTTCTTTTGATTTAGAATGGCGGAAGATGCCAATAAAAAACTGGTACATATTACATATATACTTGGAGGAACAATCATGAAACGTTCAGGCAAATTTTTCACTTCAACCGTAGTTGCTGCCGTTGCTGCAGTATCCATCGTCTCTTCAGCTTCAGCGAGCACAGTTTCAGTCTCCAACATCTCTAGCGTAACACCGATCAACATCAGCAGCAGTATGGATATCGAAACAGCTTTGATGATGGTTCAGAGCGAACGTACCAAATTATTGGATGTCCAACTGCAAATGCAAATTCAGGAAGTTCAGAACCGTAATCAACAGATCGCGGAGTTGAACTCTCAATTGCAGATCGCCCAGCAAAACGGGGATGAAGCAGCTGTTCAAAAGCTGAAAGGCCAAATTGATGCAGCGAGCAATTCCCAACAGATGGACATGCTTCGTCTGCAGTCCATGTCCAACAAGCGCAATGAAGCATTTGATGTAATGACAAACTTTGTCAAAAAAATGCAGGATTCAAGATCATCCATCATCGGTAACATGCGTTAAGAACGGATGATTAACTGCAACAATACAAAAAGAGCGAAGCCGGAATTTTAATTCCGAAACTTCGCTCTTTTTGTGTTTCTCTTCAATTCAAGTTAGCCTGACCAGTCCCGACGCCGAGTGAACAGATCTTTCAGCTCGTCCGTTGACAATTCCGTAATCCAGTTCTCGGAGCTTGTGATGATGTTATCGCTAAGCTGTTGTTTGCTCTCCAACATCTCGTCGATCCGCTCCTCCAGTGTACCGAGAGATATGAACTTATGCACCTGTACATCTTTGGTTTGGCCCATTCGGTAAGCCCGGTCGGTAGCTTGATTCTCAACAGCAGGGTTCCACCAGCGGTCAAAGTGGAAGACATGATTGGCTGCGGTCAGATTCAATCCCACACCGCCTGCCTTGATGGACAGAATGAAGACGGACGGTTGCTTATCCTCAGGCAATGTGCGGGATTGGAATTCCTCAATCATGCGATCCCGTGCCGTCTTGGATGTGCCCCCGTGCAGATATAGCACAGGTTCCTGCAACTCTTGACGCAGTACTTGTTGCAGCATCTGACCCATACCGATGTATTGGGTGAAAATCAGACATCGCTCACCCTCGTCCCGTAATTCTCGGACAAGCTCCATCAGTCGTTCCAGCTTCGCAGAGCGGCTGATCAGCATCGCCATATCTTGTGGACTGTACACATCATAAGAAGATGTTAATGCGCCGTCATCGGGCAGTTCCTCAGGCAAGGCTTCTTTCGTTAGAAGCAGAGGGTGATCACACAACTGTTTAAGCTGGGTTAACGCCGATAGAATGGCACCTTTGCGCTTGATGCCTTCCAGCTCTTTCATTTTATCCATCAGGGCCTGCACGGACTGGTCATACAATGCACTTTGTTCTCCCGTAAGGTGAATGTAGGTCTTCATCTCGTTTTTGTCCGGCAGATCAAGCTGGATATTCGGATCTTTTTTCTTACGGCGCAGCATGAACGGTTTCACGAGCTGTTGAAGATCCTGCATCCGTTGCTCATCCTTATCTTTCTCTATGGCACTGATAAAGCGAGTCTGGAATGCCCGTGCACTCCCCAGATAGCCTGGATTGGTAAAATCATAGATCGACCACAGCTCGGACAACCGATTCTCTATTGGCGTGCCTGTCATGGCAATGCGGTGTTTCGCCGGGAAACTGCGAACAGCCAGGGACTGTTTGGTCTGAGCATTCTTGATATTCTGCGCTTCATCGAGACAAATGCATGACCACGTATAAGCCTGCAACATTTCCTGATCGAGTGTAGCGGTAGCAAAGGAGGTGATGATAATGTCCACTTGCTCCGTCTGCTCCCGGAATTCTTCCCCGCTTAATCGGCGTGCTCCGTAATGCAGGCTGACATGAATGGAGGGTGCGAAGCGGCTAATCTCCTTTTGCCAGTTGCCCAATACAGAAGTTGGACAGATCAGAAGTGCCGGAGCCTGTCCCGGCTTACGTGGTTCATGTTCTTTGATGTGTAATAAATACGTAATGAATTGAATGGTTTTCCCGAGACCCATATCATCGGCAAGACATGCCCCAAGGCCGAATCTGCGCAGGAAACCAAGCCATGCAAAACCTTCCTTCTGATACGATCGCAGCTCGGCATGAAGCCCTGTCGGAATGGGCAGTGAAGGCGCACCGCCTTGTCCGCCCCCCAGTTGTGCGATAACCCGGTTGAGGTGTTCGTTAAGTTCAACTTCCAGCCGAATGTTCTGATCATCCTGTGGTTGCTGCTCTTCCTCCGTCTGTTGTCCTTCCTTCCATTTCTGGTTGCGATATTCCCTTTGCTCATTATGCAACAGATGCAGGTGCAGAATATCCTGGAATGAGAGTCCCTGTTCCCGATCTACACCGCCCATGGCACGACGTATCTGTTCCAGCAGGTCGGGGTCGAGAGGAACCCATTCTCCACGGAAGCGAACCAATCGTTCATTACGGGCAACAAGGTCGGCGAATTCATCTTCGCTAAGATCCGTGTCACCAATCGCAATGCGCCAGTCAAAATGAATAATCGAGTCCAGGCCGAAGAACGACTGTCCTCGCTCACTGCCTTCCTCTGGCTTCACCTTTGCACGCAGTTTCGGTTTTTTCTTGCGGGCTGCTTCCCACCAACCTGGGAGCAGGACTTGCCAACCCGCTGCCAGCAACCTGCCGCTATCCTGCGTCAGGAACTGCCAGGCTTCCTGATCTCCCAAAGGATCACTCAGCACGTCCCGTCTGCCGCTAATGGAACCTCCAAGACGCGGCAGATGTGCACGCAGCTGATCCAGCCATCCGGCGGAGCGATCCAGAATGAACGGTGTCCATACCTCGGGCCACTCCCCTTCAAGCCGGCCCCGTGAATCTAGCATGACGGGTACCAATACAGCGGCATCCAGCTTATTCTGCAATACCAGTCGTAGCCGCCAAGATGGCTCATCCTCGTCCGGCTCCTGCAATTGCAGCATGGGTCTGAATGGTGTGGCATCTGCTTTCCAGCCAATGGATACGAGCCAGGACTGAGCATCCATCCCGGCTGTCTTGGGTAGAGTGCCGCGCTCTGGAAACAACTGCGGGAATTCACGCCGCAGATCGGTTGCCGCTTCCTCCGAACTGTACCAGCGCTGGAACACAAAGGCGGAGTAGGCCGCCCCAAGTCCTTCGGCATAACTCTCGTCCGTTTGCTGCATCGCTTTGGTAAGCGATGCCCGATCCTGCTTTTTCAAGCTATCCGGGTCCCAGGTCCACTGAAGCTGTCCTGCACGGTATGCCTCGAAGCTAGGTACGTATTTTCGTTTTTCTATGGAGGATGCCAGTGCTGGAGCTAGTCGAATCAGATGTTCCGCTTGCTCGTCCCACTTCCATTCAATATGAAGCAGAGTATGCATCTCGGCAAAAAAGGGAATCACTTCTTCCGCAGGCAGAACAACCAGCTCAATCTCCTCAATCTGCCGAACTTCCAGTTCGGTACCGTAGAAGGAAGGCACATGCCAAGCGAATAACCGCTGCTTAAGCGACTGTCCCGGTACAAAGTGGTGTGTGTTGAGTGCTCCGTAAAACAAAGCATCGCCATATCCGGTTAAAGCGACGTGAACCTCAATCGTTTCAGTGTAAGGATGAATTAAGCTCATGAGATCAGTTTACCTTTCCGAAGCTCTTCCTGCAGGGCGCGCAGCCGACTGTTACGAACGGCGAGTGTGGTGATGAATTGCTCCCAGTGCGCTTCTTGCTTCATTTTTTTATAGATTTTGGACAGACGTTTCAACAGCTTCACCGCTGCTTTGTATCCGTCCCTGTTTTTGTGTCCGATATAACGCTCCACTGCCTGATGATAGAAGGGAAGCAGCAGCTCAGGTGCATCTTTTTCGATTGGTTGCAGCATCGCTACGCGGAATTCGAGAGGTTCCGTTCCCGTACTCAGCTGAAAATCAATCCATCTGCGCCACTGTCCACGCGAATGCATAGCATCCTCGTAGGCGGGGCGGGAGTGGGGAAGCATACTGACAAGCGTGTCCCACATACGGTTCTCTGCATCGGGCAGATGTTGAATGGCCGTATCCCATAGATGCATGTAATCATTCAAAGGTGTATTGCGCCGATTCGCCAGCAGGGGGCCAAGTTGTACCAACCAATCCCCAAGCCGCTTCCATTCAGCTGAATCTGCGAGCACATGGAGAAAATGCAACAGATGTTCTGGCGGGATGCCATAGGCTGAGCTTCCATGGACGAGTCGTTGCCACGCCTGATCATCTTGCCCTACATGGAAGTACATCCAGCTCTGCGCAAGTACCAGTGGTAAAGGCAGTGTTACGGCTTTGCCTGGTCTATCACTATTACTTCCATTACTCTGAGCGCTACCCAAGACACTTCCACCTGACTGGGAAGGTGGCGAAGCGGTGGTTATATTGTGTTCTATATCATCTAAGATGGCCTGTTCCGACGCCAATATGTCCCGCGAACCTTGAAGCTCAGGCACAATCCAGTTCAACCACAGTTGTCGATAGATTGGAGTGAAGAACATCATGCTGGCTGTTTCAGGCATCATCTGTTTGCGTAAATAAGCTGAGGTTTCGGCCAGTCTGTTCCAAAGTTGTTCAAGCTTGTTTCCCTTTAGACCCGAAAGGTCTAGTGGATGGTTAAAGATCCGCTCAATGTCTTTCAGAAGTGCATCCACCGCGAGCTGGGCAGGGTAGCTCAAGTACACGGGGGTATGCGTGATTGAGTTACGAGCCGGCGGTACGCAGAATCGTATGAGGTGCAGCTGCACATGTAATTCAAAAAGTTGGTCCATCGCAGAGTTCAGCCTTGGCTTAATGGCATATAGCTCGTCCGTTGCTTCCTGCACGTAGGATGTGCTTGCTGTGCCGGTACCCAGCCGTCTCAGACAGGAGTGGAATAGCTCGTGCCATTCCGAGATTTCGAGATCAGCAAGCTCTGTCGCACGCTCCTTGATCTGGCTGTATTGGTTGTCCGGAAGGTCCATATCCTGTTGTTCATCGGCATCTGTATAGCTGGATCGTCCTGCGGACATGGCCCCGACGGGTTTGGTCGTTTGTTTGAGCGCAGTACTGGAGTGTGCATTCACAATTGCATGCACAGGTCGCTCCAGTTGCTCGGCATAACTCATCAATACAGCTGTCATATGTTTGCATACGGAACTCACCGGGCAGGTACAATGACTTGTAGTCAGGGATTCCATGCTCAGGGTGACCTCATATTCTTCCGATCCTTGTACAACGGCCGAAATCCCTTGTTGTTCGGAATAGGTTAATGGCCCGACACGTTTCTGTTTATAATATTGGAATCCGCGCATGATCGTCAGGTTATTAAAATGCTCCGCAACCTGCCTGATCAACTGTTGCCACTGCGCATCATCCATTCTCATGTTATTCGGTATGTTCATCATTCCATCTCCTGGGGTAAACATAGGTTCAGTAATCACCACGTCTATAACGTGATGTTGTAAATTTGCTGTATCCATCATATCAGTTATGAGCCAATCCGTGCATGGGTTATGAAGAATTTGAAGTTATTTCAGGCCAGCAGGAACCAGGATGAACACGTCGGTTCTGCTGGCGGCCGACATGCAAGAATGGAGCATATTGTGTATGCTTATAGTATGTATTCCTATCAGGAACGATGCAGGCCGGGGAAACGGTCATATTACACACAACAGGAGAGAGCATATGAAAATACTTACGTTAAACACACACGCCTGGGCGGAAGAGGATCAACTGAAGAAGATCAGTCAACTGGCTGATTTTATTAATACACATCAATTTGATGTGATCTCCATGCAAGAGGTCAACCAGTCCATGCAGGAAGCGGCGCTTTCTGAAGAAGAACTGAAGATGTATTATGCTACTGAATCGGATGCTGTGATTAAAAAAGACAACTACGCATACGTCCTGCTTCAGCAGCTGACAGAGCAATATCACTGGACGTGGATTCCCGCGCATGTCGGGTTCCAAAAATACGATGAAGGACTCGCGATCCTTAGCCGGACGCCGGTTAAGCAGGCTTTTGGGGAATACGTGTCCCACATGCGGGATTATAACAATTACCGTACACGCAAGATTGTGGGAATCCAGACGGTTGTCCAAGGTGAAGCAACCTGGTTTGTGAACGGACATTATAACTGGTGGGATGATGCGCAGGAACCTTTCAAGGGACAGTGGGAGTTGACGGAGAGCAAGCTTGCCCCCTACATGGATCAGCCGTTATATATAATGGGTGATTTTAATAATGTCGCGGAAGTGCGTGATGAAGGCTATGATTATATGATGAGCAAAGGCTGGAATGACCTGTACACCACAGCATTGCAAAAGGATGAAGGAGCAACCGTGGTGAAGGCTATTGCCGGCTGGGCAGATAACAAACGCGATCTTCGGATCGATTATATTTTCTCCAATCGTCCAATCCAGGCCAAGTCTTCCACCGTGGTCTTGAACGGTAAAAACGGGCCGGTCGTGTCTGACCATTTTGGCGTCGCTGTAGAGATATAACAGCCGTGTGACTATAAATGGGACATCACCTCAAATACGAAGCAAAGCCTCCGCTGACTTCCTGCAAAGGGAAGTGGCCGGAGGCTTTTCACATTCTAAATCATTTTCTATGTACATTTCATATCGTTTGTTCTTTCTGTTGTGGAACTGTATTGTTATTCGAGCGCCAGCATCTGATGTACAAACTTTTTCAGATTCGCGCTTGTCTCACTAAGCTGTTCGATACTTTCCATGAACTCAGAAACAAGCTTGGCCTGATCCACTGTTGCGGTTGTAATCTGACCGATCTCCTGCTCCATATGTTTCATGGAATCCTGCACACTACCGAGGGATGTTTCGATATCAGCCGCTGCTTGTTTTGTATGATCGGACAGCTTGCGTACTTCACTGGCAACTACACCGAAGCCGGCTCCCTGATCGCCCACACGAGCTGCCTCTATCATGGCGTTTAGTCCAAGCAGATTGGTTTGTTCCGATACTTCACGAATGACGTTTGTTACTTTAGACACACTGACGGAGTTCTCTGAAGCTTTTTTGGAGTTGCGCAGAATCTCTTCCGAGGTCGCAGAGAGTTCTTCCGAATGTGCCGCAATCTGCTGAATGCCACCGACGAGCGCATTAATGGTTGTTTCATTTTCACGAATCAGCGTCTCCAGTGTCATGTGACTATCCAGTGCGTAGTTCACACCCAATATACCCACGACCTGATCTTTTTCCTTAATGGGAATAAGGATGGCGTCAAAGGGTCTGCCTTGCAGATCACCAGGCATACGTGCCACGGTACGCGTATCCTTGTTGGTGAGCATTTTGAAATTTTTATAATCGTCATGCAGCTCATCCCCAACCTTCACACCAATCTCCAGACTTTTTGCTTCGGAAAAATACAATACTTTCTCATGATCATTAATGGATATGGATATGTCGTCACGGAACATTTGGCTAACAAAAGGCATAGCATTTACCAGAGATTCAAGAGTATTCAATGTTCATCTTTCCTTCCCGTTACAAAAAGTGGAATTTTTAAATCTATATAAGTTGAACTAAAGATATATTCACACGTACACTCCGATGACAGAATAACCTTCCAATCGCTGTTATCTCCAGATTTTTTTGATTCCCTTTTCTCAAGGGAAAAATCCGGTGATAAAGGCGAACGCTTCGCTTTTTCAGGTTTTTTCTGTCCTCTACGTTTCTGTGTAAATGATTAGTTCAACTTATATAGTCTCTATATCGGTAACATTTTCCGTTTTTTTTAAATTAATGTCCCAATGAAGGTGTAATTGGCGAAGGAAAAACCGAATTCCCTGATTTTTTGTAAGCGTAATCAAAAATCTATAGCCACCATAGAACATGTCAGTTATACTGGGATTATTAATTGGTGTCTGAGTAAACTAGAAGGTATTAACGTTCAGGGCAAGGGAGTTTCTTACGAAGGTTAAGCGCTATATCTTCTGAAGCTTCGACAGCAGAATACGGATCTGATCTGCCCAGGCGAACGTTTTATTTCGGATAAGATTTTATTTCAACGCGAGAGGGATGTGTGCCATCAATGACGACCTATTTCAGTGAACCGCAGAGCATGTATTACCGATTTGGAGAAGATCAGGATCAGGTGTTGAAAGTACTGGCCGAGAGGTATATTGGAGCCAATGCGCAGGCTGATTTTGTATATCGGGTATTCCAGAAGTCTGGTATTTTGCAAAATGAAAAAGGGCTTTATGATCTGAATTTAGGTAAACGCTTTCCTGATGCACCCAAAGACCATATGTCTTACGCAGCTGCGCTGGTCTGGGGGGATGAGGACCGGAATCTGGATGTGTTGGTCCGCTGTTATGGACCTGTTCGCTTTTATTTCAATGAGCAGTTGGTCTATCGCTCTACCGTAATGGATGAGATTAGTCCTGATGCAACGGTGAAGCTCAGCATCGACATCAAGCCCGGTTGGAACACCATTTGGCTGGAAATGAAAAACACCCCTGCCGGCTTCGGTTGCCAGTTCGGATCAGATGAAGGTAAAGTGCGCATTTTGAATGTATTTGCTCCATTCCAGGAGAGACAGGGACAAGCGGGGTGGGTGTTCTCCCAACCGAACCCAGCCACGAGTAAACAACCGGACCTGCTTGGAAAAGAATTAGACTACAGCTTGAACTGGCTGCCTGAGACAGGCTGGTCTGATGAAGATAAAACCAAGCCAGCTTTCGAGCGAATATTCGGAAATCTTGCTGGTAAGCATGCTTATGCTTGGACCCATCTGAACAATAACGATCCAACCGGGAATGCAGTGCGATTGTCAGGTCAATCTTCCGGTTCTCTGAGTATTTGGATTAGCGGCAAGCCTGTGGCGCAAGTGAAGGAACAGGGTTCGTTCGAAGTGGATGTACCAGTCCCGTTTGGACGGAATGACCTGCTTGTCCGAAGTGAATGCAATGATACGGCGGCGGGACCTTGGCATTTTAATTTGAACGCAACCGTTTCGGGTAAGCCACTTTCACTGGAACTTCCTCAGCGTGTGCACGGTGCTTCCGGAGAGTCTTGGTTATATGTCGGCCCTTTTGAGTCGGAGGTTGAACTGGATTTGCAGGATCTGACTCGAACGGACCGAGTGTACCAAACGGGGCTGGAACAGACGTATTGGCGTTTAGATCGACCAGATGCATGGATCAGACCCTATTATGAAAACGCCATGTTAAGCAATAAATGGACCGTGGGCAGTGTGACCAATTATGGTCGCTGGGATTATCCATTGGGTGTCACTGTATATGGTCTATTACGGACTGGGCGTTATTTGCAGAGACCGGATATTACACGTTATGCGGCTGAGCATGTGCAGGCATGTACCCAGATGTATGAGTACTCATTATGGGATCGGGAGCAGTATGGTTTCCCGGCTGTCAATCAACAATTGGTCATGTTGAAAATGTTGGATAACTGCGGTTCTTTTGGTTCGGCCATGCTGGAAGCGTATTCAGAGTGTCATGAACCAACTTTTCTTCCGATTGCTGAACGGATTGCAGATTTCATGCTTTGTCGCCTGGAAAGGCAGGAGGATGGAGCATTTTATCGCACATGTGTAGGCGAGTATGCCGAGAATACCATGTGGGCAGATGACCTATATATGAGCACGCCGTTTCTCGTTCGTTATGCACGGGTGACAGGCAACTCAGCCGCATTGGATGAAGCCGCCAGACAATTTTCACTGTATCGGAAATATCTGTTCATGCCTGAGTTCAAGATCATGTCCCATGTGTATGATTTCAAATACGGACAGGCAACGCAGATTCCATGGGGACGGGGCAATGGCTGGACACTGTTTTCCTTGACGGAAGTACTGGAAGCTTTACCAACAGAGCATCCCAAGCGCCCGGCTCTGATTAATTTTTTCAACGAACTGTGTGAAGGGTATGCGGCCCTTCAAGGGGAAAGTGGGTTGTGGCATCAGGTGTTGAACGAACCGCAGACGTATGAAGAAGCCTCCTGCACGGCGATGTTTGCCTATGGTTTTGCGAGAGGTGTACGTTTTGGCTGGTTCAAAGACCCTGAAGTTTACGTCACGGCAGCCGAGCAAGCTTGGAGGGGACTCATTTGTAAAGCGATTGATCGTCAAGGGAATGTCCATGGCGTGTGCAGTGGATCGCGATATGCGTTTACCGCAGAGTATTATGATCAGGACTTGCGTACCGTCACCAATGACAATCACGGAATAGGCATTATGATGCTGGCAGGAACTGAGGTAGCCAAAATGAAGAAACATCTGGCTGAGCACAGGGTGTCTTCACCTGCGGTCTCACATTCCTGACGGACCACCGAGGTCTGATTTTCATACTATCGTTCCTATACAACATGGTGTCTTATGCTACACGTAATACGGTTGTATACCCGTAATCATAATCTGAAACGGGAACATCACCGCCGGGAATGGTATTCCCGGTGGTTTTTAAATCCTTCAACTCCTTACTTTTTTGACAGGAAAGCTTACTTTTGTTTATGTCATGTCCAGCAATGGACCGATACAATAGGTTTTGTAAGCGATTCCATAGAAGCAAAAGGGGAGGAAATTCATTTATGATGATCACCAAAAAGTGGGTAACCCTGTTCTGCCTGTCCCTGTTATTGTTCGCTACAGCCTGTTCGGGAGGGGCCTCTGATAAGCCAGCTTCTTCTGGTGAAGCAAGTGAAAGTGAAGGAGACTCTTCAGGCAAGATTGAACTGCGCATGACCTGGTGGGGATCACAGACCAGACATGATCTGACGACCAAAGTCATCCAATTGTTTGAAGAGAAACATCCGGGAATCACCATTAAGCCTGAATACTCCGGTTGGGATGGTTATTTTGACAAATTGACTACACAGGTAGCGGGTTCGAATGCTCCAGATATCATCCAGATGGATTACGCATTTCTGACTGACTTTGCCCGGCGTGGTGCCTTGCTTGACCTGACCCCGTTTGCAGAGAGCAAAGAGCTGCGGACAGAGGATCATGATCAGAGCATGATTACAGCCGGATCAATTGACGATAAATTATATGCGATTACTCTCGGAGTTAACGCACCAGGTGTCATATATGACGCCACCGTATTTCAGGAATTAGGTATTGAAGAACCGCAAGAGAGCTGGACATGGAAGGATTTTGGGGATATTGCAACCAAGATTGCCGCAGCCAAAGGTGAGGGGTTCTATGGATCAGCAGACATTTCCGGTACAACGAACATGTTTGAAGTGTTTATCCGGCAATCCGGAAAAGGATTGTTCGACGGTGGCACAATGACCGCTACCAGCGAGGAGCTTCAGCAATGGTTCGATATGTGGGGCGCACTACGCGAGAATGGTGGAGTGACCACAGCGGAGATAACGGCATCCACAACCAATGCGCTGGAGACACGCCCGATCTCACTGGGCACAGCTGCCATGGATTTTGCATGGTCCAATCAATTGCTGACATTCCAGCAGGTGAACAAAAACCAGGATCATAAGCTCGGCATACAGGTGCTTCCGCATGGTGTAGGTGAAAAGCAAATCGGTGAATACCTGAAACCAGGCCAGTTCCTCTCCGGTTATGGCAAAACCAAACATCCAAAGGAAGTTGCCATGTTCATTGATTTCATGGTCAATGATCCAGAAGCAACCGCTATTCTTGGTTCTGAACGTGGGGTGCCGGTCAATTCCAGCATTCGTGAACAGATGCAACCTACGCTGCCGGAAGCGGAGCAAACCATTTTCCAATTTATCGATACTGTATCGAAGCACTCCAGCGAGATTGACCCGCCATACCCGCAAGGATTTGCTGAAGTGGACACAAGTTTCAAGAGCGCAAGCGAGCAGATCGCCTTCGGTCAAGGCAATAATCCAGATGTCATTGCCCAGTTTATTGAAGGAGCCAAGGCTACGCTTGGATCGAGTCAATAATGATTGAAACTGTCTCACACTTCTAATTCCGCGGGGAGGTTGCGAAGATGAACACATCACAGGTCAGTCAAGCCCGAATCGAGCGTGTAGCTACCCGGCGGGTCAAACGGAGATATGCGCATAATGGAGCTGCGCTTCTGTTCCTCGCCCCATGGCTTGTCGGATTGTTATTTCTCACCTTGGGTCCAATGTTGGTATCGTTATACATCTCGTTCACCGATTACAGTATCCTGGCCGCCCCTTCCTGGGTCGGTCTGGATAACTACACCACGATGTTTACATCGGATAAACTGTTCACCCAGTCGCTCAAAGTCACATTCACGTATGTCGCTGTATCCGTACCGGTCAAATTGATTTTCGCGCTGCTTGTAGCGATGTTGCTCAACAAAGGGATTCGAGGATTAGGTATTTATCGGACAGTGTATTACATCCCGACATTGCTTGGAGGTAGCGTGGCGATTGCGATGTTGTGGCGTAAAATGCTGGGTGGGGACGGGCTACTCAATAGTGTTCTTGCCATGGTAGGCATTAAAGCGCCCGATTGGGTAGCGAATCCGAAATATGCTCTGTACTCCATCGTGCTGTTATCCGTGTGGCAGTTCGGATCGTCGATGATTATTTTCCTGGCAGGCCTGAAGCAGATTCCACCCGAGTATGATGAAGCTTCAGCGGTAGATGGTGCAGGTCCTCTGCGGAGATTCTTCTATATAACGTTGCCGATTCTGTCACCCGTTATCTTCTTCAATCTTGTCATGCAGCTGATTACGTCCTTTCAATCGTTCACACAGGCTTTTGTTATCAGTAATGGTAGCGGAGGGCCAGTGAACTCAACCTTAATGTACTCTCTGTATCTGTACAAAAAAGGATTTTCATTCTTTCAGATGGGTTATGCTTCTGCGATGGCCTGGGTGCTGGTCATCCTGATTGGCGTATTTACATTGCTCGTATTCCGCAGCAGCAAGCTGTGGGTGCACTATGAGGATGGTGGGAAATCATGATTGGACAACGGAACTCTACAGCATGGGTCGTCAGCAAACATGTGTTGATCTCAGGCATCGCCTTTGTCATGCTCTACCCGATCCTCTGGATGCTGGGCAGCTCATTCAAACCGGGACATATGATCTTTACAGAGACCTGGTTTTGGCCACAGGAATGGAATTGGCAAAATTACATGAATGGCTGGTCGGGTATTCAGGGCAATCCATTCTCCCGCTTCCTGACCAACTCTGTCATCTTGTCGCTTGGCGCCGTGCTGGGCAATGTCATCTCCTGCTCTATGGCGGCGTATGCCTTCGCCAGATTGAATTTTCGTTTCAAAGCCATCTGCTTCGGCCTGATGCTTATGACGATCATGCTGCCCCATCATGTGACGCTGATCCCGCAGTATATTCTCTTCAACCACCTGGAGTGGGTGAATACGTATCTGCCGCTTGTGGTGCCAAAATGGCTGGCGACCGACGCCTTCTTCATATTCCTCATGGTACAGTTCTTCCGGGGATTACCTAAAGAGCTGGATGAGGCGGCTACCATTGATGGATGCGGTCCTGTGAAAATATACACCAAAATCATCATTCCACTTGCCTTTCCAGCGCTGGTTACCACGATGATCTTTACGTTCTTGTGGACATGGGACGACTTCTTCAGTCAGTTGATCTACTTGAGTGACGTGAGCAAATACACCGTGCCGCTGGGTCTGCGTCTGTTCCTTGATTCCAGCTCTCAATCTGATTGGGGTCCGATGTTTGCCATGTCGGTGTTGTCGTTGGTGCCATGTTTCATTGTATTTATCGTGTGTCAAAAGTACTTCGTGGAAGGAATCGCGACCTCTGGGCTCAAAGGGTAATTCCAAGACGAAACGAGTTGATTTTTCCATGGGGAAAGGAAGATGGTCTTCATTTATTAATCAAAAGCTGCAACAAAGCAAGCTCTCCACGTTGATGGTGACTTGCTTTATTGCGTTTAACCTGTTGCTTGTCTCGGTTGTCGTCTGGCTGGCATATCAGTCTTTCTCCGCGGTCACATTTGCTGAGATTAGCAAAGCACGTCTGGCTCTTCTGAACGAGAGCACACGTCGGGGATTTGATTTCATCACAGGGGTAACAGGAACCGCCTATGCTCTGGCAAGCAATCGGGAGCTGTCCAATTTGCTCGAAACGGCTGATACGGGCAGGCTTGCACAGATTCACCAGCGGAGAGAGGTCTCTCGAATCCTGGATCATACCATGGTCGTCAGTGAAGGCATCACTTCCATAGAACTGTATACGGATGTCTTTAATGAAGTGACAGTAACTATGGCTGATCGCATATTTCCAGTGGACACCATCGCACACGACTCTTGGTTTGCTACGCTGGAAACGGCTGATGCGGCTTGGGTTCCGCTGCGTGAGAACGAATCGGGCCAATCTCTGGTCGGATACGCCCAACGGATTTTCGACAGTCGTGGGGGAACGGTTGCCTATGTGCTCATTCGACTGAGTAGAGCGGACATCGTACGCAGGTTTGCCGATGTACCCATGGTGCTTGATGGAAAAGTCCTGTTGGTAGATACGGCTGGTAATGTCGTAATGCAGATGGGGAAAGTTGATCCAGCAGGGGAGAATGAACGAGCGGATAGAAGAAATGAAGCGAGTACAGTACAGGAAACGGGTGGAGCTGTAAATTCATCTTCTTCTATTATAGATAGTGCATGGATTCAGGAACATGTAAAACCTGGTGCAGACGGATACGAAGTAGTTTCCGGCCAACCCGGAGGTGCTCAATTGGTGCTGTACTCCAGGCCAGCCATGCTTCAATGGCGCCTCGTACAGACTATTCCGGTATATACACTGTTATCTCCGCTCAGACAAGCGGGCTGGCAGATCCTCGGCATCGCCGTGCTGGGACTATTATGCTCGGCTGTGCTTGCGTACCTGTTTGTAAGGCAGATCATCCGCCCTCTGCGACAATTGATCAAACGAATGAGACAACTGGAGAAAGGGGACTTCGATACCCGGGTCCAACTTTCATTTACGGAGGAATATGCCCATTTGGCATATGGCTTTAATCACATGGCTTCACAGCTCACGACGCTGATGGAACAGGTGAAGGATGAGAGCCGGGCTAAGCGTGAAGCCCAGACGGGCTTGCTTGAGGCCCAGATCAAACCCCATTTTCTATACAACACCCTCGACATGATCCACTGGCGCGCACTTGATTACGAAGCCAAGGATATCAGTCGCATGATTGTACAACTCAGTAAGCTGTTGCGGATCGGACTGAGTGGAGGGAGATTGTTTATACGGGTTCGTGATGAGTTGGAACATGCCCGTTGCTACGTCAACATACAGTCAGAGCGGCTACCGTTCTCCATTCAATATCAGGAGCAGATCGATCCGCGTATTCGCGGTTGTTACATTCCCAAGATCATTTTGCAGCCCTTTATCGAAAATGCCGTTATGCATGGGCACCCTGAAGAAGGCACACTTCGAATTCAGGTGCATATGCACGAAGTGGAAGGCCCGCATCAGGATATCGTCATTCGTATCACGGATAATGGGCGGGGGTTGCCGGAGGGGTGGAAACTCGAAGAGACGTGTGGCATCGGTGTACGGAATGTACATCAGCGCATTCAGCTTTATTGCGGGAAGAGGTATGGCGTTCAACTGGGCGATAGAGAGTCAGGTGGCGTGGAAGTGACCATTACGCTGCCGCGTATTGAGACCGACGAGCAATTAAATCTATGGCTGGACGGTGAAAAATGATGAAGACCATTATGCTTGTTGATGACGATCCTCATATTGTAAAGGCATTAACAGATCATATCGATTGGCCTTCTCTGGGCCTCAGCATTGCAGGCACTGCTTCCAATGGCTTGGATGCGCTGGACCTGTTTCACCGCATGAATCCAGATGTCGTTATGACTGACGTCTATCTACCGGGGATGACCGGGCTTGAGATCACACAGACGTTACGACGTGATCATCCCCACCTGCCGATCATCATTCTTAGTGGATATGACGAATTCGAGAACGCCCGGGCAGCCATGCGCTGGGGGGTGAATCACTTTTTGCTGAAGCCGGCAGAGGTTGAGGAGATTGAGTCTGTGCTTCGGGAGGTGCTACTGGAACAAGATGTGCGGGAGCGGCATGAGTTGCTGGAGCAGACGTACAAGCAGGAGGTTGGACGGGTGCTTCCTTATTTGCGTAAACAATTCCTTCACGAACTGCTGACTACGCGATATCGGGCAGAGGAACTGCCTAAAGAACGCATGGACTATATAGGCATTCATATGTCCTCACAGACACGCGCCATTAGTCTGCAACTGAATCGCCCCGTATTTTTGACACGGATGAAAGAACGGGATTGGCAGCTTCTCCGCTATGGTGCGGCCGATATTATTCAAGAGACGGTGAAGGAGCATACGGCGCACATGAATGGTCAGGTAGAGATCGTTGATTATTCGGATCAGGTATTTGTGTTGCTTCTATTAGGAGATAAAGATCATCTGGAGGAATGCCTGCCACTTGTGGAGCGGATGATCGATCAGATCTTTACGTATCTGAAAATTGAAGTGAGTGCTGGAATCGGGAGATCCAAGAGTCACCCATGTGAGGTGATAGATTCTTATCTCGAGAGCAGGGAAGCGGTGGAAACAGCAGAGTTTCAAGGTGGAAGTCGTATCTACCACTATGAAGCGTCTGAGGATACAGAACCAAGTGTGACCGATTATTCATTATTGCTTCGTCAATGGAATGAGGCTTGGGCGGATATTCGACCTGACCTGGCGGAAGAGGTATGGCATCATATTTGCCTTTTGCTGAAAGAGGGGAAATGTGTTGGGATACAGGATGTACAGGTGGTGGCCGTCAGTCTGTTTGACACATTGATGCATAGCTGGAACCGACTTCACCCTATGTTAACACCGCCGCTGGCGATGAGTGATTTTCTGCGTGAAATTCAATCGAAATATGCTTTGCATGATCTGGTAAGCTGGATGGATCGTATTATCTGCAACTGGCTGGAACAGATACGCAAGGAGATGGGCGAGAAGAAAAGCAATAAACTTATCGAGCAGGTGAAACAGTATGTGGAGCTGCATTACGCCGAAGAGATTAGTTTTGAAGCGATAGCCAAGGGACTATTCGTACATCCGAAGTATCTGAGTCAACTGTTCAAAAGGGTGACCGGTGAGAATTTCGTGAGTTATTTGAACGGGTACCGGATTCAGAGAGCGTTGGAACTGTTGCAGTCGGGACATTACATGGTATATGAGGTGAGCGAGATGACGGGGTTCCGTAATGCAACGTATTTCAGCCAGGTGTTCAAAATGCTTACGGGCAAGAGTCCGTCTGAGGTGGGGTAGAGTGATACAGGTACAGTAATTAGATAAAGTGGAAGAGGAGGTATGGTTCTTATGATGATGGATCAGCAGGAATATTACATTAAAGGTTTATCTTACTCCATTAGATCGGCAGAGGAAAAGGATGCTGAGACCTTGTCTTCACTTCGTGTACAAATCGATGGGGAAACCGAGAACATGGATCGTGAAGAGGGCGAGGCGTATATCGACGCAGCCGGGTTTAGGCGGATTATCCATTTGGACACTGAGAAGTCACGGAATCTGTTCCTTGTTGCTGTAGTAGCAGGCGAGATTGTGGGATACTCCCGATGTGAAGGTACAGAGCTGAAGCGCTTTTGCCATAAGGTTGAGTTCGGTGTGTGTGTAACCAGAGAGTTTTGGGGACATGGGATTGGCAAGAACTTGCTGGAGAAGTCGATAGAATGGGCAGACCAGACTGGTGTAGAGAAGATGACGTTGAACGTGCTGGCATCCAATGAAAAGGCAATCAAGTTATACCAAAAGAGTGGCTTCGGGATCGAAGGCATTTTGAAAAAGGATCGGCGACACACGGATGGACAGTATCACGACACGATAGTGATGGGCAGGTTCAGAGACTAATAGCATAAAAAGTGAAAAGCACAATCTATATAAGCCCATAGCTTATGGAGTTTAATTATTAGATTTGATACCGACATAATAGATAGCAGTGTTATTAAGTAGATGTATTATGTTTCTTATCTTATAGAACGAATGTAATGATGTTGAATGAGTCTATTCACAACCTATTATTGAGATAGATTAGACCGGTGAGTGTATATAGGATATAGTAAGAGGATATTGCCATTGGAAAAAGAGATTATGAAGAGATTGAATCAAATATATAGTTAGTTTTCTAATGGGATATTTTACAAGTAGTAATTGTGTTGTGTATATGATATATTCTATTTCCGGCCAAAAAAACACGAGAAACAAAGTGCCGCAGGCAAAACAAATAAGCTTCGAAAAGAAACTTAAAAAAAGAGCTTGCTAAGTTGGTTCGGAAGTGTTATGATATAAAAGTTGCTGAAGAGAACGACGTTCGGTAACAAAACAAGTTTGATCTTTGAAAACTGAACAACGAGTGAGTAAACATTCTGCTTGCAGAATGAACGCGAAAGTTT
>NZ_JAULSQ010000011.1:0-190620 GCF_032452295.1 Paenibacillus sp. ClWae2A | reverse complement strand
ACACATACGAATAGCAACAAACGTTGCTCCCTCAAATCAGAAATCATGAAAACAATTTACACACTTGAAGCATTTACTCCGTTAGCCTGCCTGCATATAGAGTATAATGAACCTTGCATTCATTAACACCAAGCAAACTATGCCGATACATTTCGTTTCACGTGGAACGTTATGATACACATACGAATAGCAACAAACGTTGCTCCCTCAAATCAGAAATCATGAAAACAATTTACACACTTGAAGCATTTACTCCGTTAGCCTGCCTGCATATAGAGTATAATGAAGAGGTATACGATAAATGTACGGTGCAATGCTTGTATGTAGAGTATTCAAAACTAACGCAAAAGAGGTAAACGATGAGCGAGCAACAATTTAAAGATTATGGACTTGGTGAAGAGATCGTAAAAGCACTGGATAGTCTGGGCTATGAGACACCAACCGAGGTTCAAACCAAAGTTATTCCGGTAGCACTGGAGAATCAGGATCTTGTGGTCAAATCACAGACAGGTAGTGGTAAAACAGCCGCCTATGGCATTCCGCTCTGCGAGCTCGTGGATTGGAATGAGAATAAGCCACAGGCTTTGATTCTTACCCCAACCCGGGAATTGGCATTGCAGGTTAACGAAGATATTACGAATATCGGCCGCTTTAAGCGTATTAAAGCAACCGCACTATACGGACAGTCCCCTTTTCATATCCAAAAAGCAGAGTTAAAACAAAGAACCCACGTGGCTGTCGGTACACCAGGTCGGGTACTGGATCATATCGAACGCGGCACGTTGCCACTCGAACGGATTGCCTATCTCGTTATTGACGAGGCGGATGAGATGCTGAATATGGGCTTTATCGAGACGGTACAGTCCATCATTCAGAAACTGCCGCAGGAGCGCGTAACGATGTTGTTCTCCGCTACGTTCCCTGAAGATGTAGCCAAGCTGTCACGCAAATACATGAACAAACCGGTGGAGATCGAGATCAAGGCAAGTGGACTGACAACAGCCACGATTGAACATGCTGTGATTAACGTACCAGAGGTGAATAAAACCGCGTTGCTTCAGGACTTGTTCATTGTGGAAAATCCGGATAGCTGCATTGTATTCTGCCGTACGCAGGAGAATGTGGATAAACTGTTCCGGGTCATGGCTGACCTTGACTACCCAGCAGATCGTATCCATGGTGGTATGGAGCAGGATGAGCGGATCGAAGTGATGAACGCATTCAGACGGGGACAATTCCGTTATCTGATCGCGACGGATGTAGCCGCACGTGGTATTGATATTACCAATATTACTCATGTCATCAACTACGATATTCCTTTGGAAAAAGAGGGATATGTTCACCGCACAGGCCGTACGGGTCGCGCAGGCAAAACAGGTAAAGCCATTACGTTGATCACACCGAAAGATGGCAGACGTCTGGCGGAGATTGAATCCTATATTGGATTCGAAATCCCTGTCGTGAAGGCTCCTTCCGAGGAAGCTGTAGATCGCCGCAGGGAAGATTTTGAAAAACGCTTGAAGATCGTTCCTGAACGTAAAAAGGACAAGCGTGAACAGTTGAACCAACAGATCATGAAGCTGAACTTCAACGGAGGCAAGAAGAAGAAACTTCGCGCCGTTGACTTTGTAGGTACCATCGCCAAGCTTGAAGGAGTTGCTGCAGACGATATCGGGATCATTACCATTCAAGACAATGTAACAGATGTGGAGATTCTGAATGGCAAAGGCCCACTCGTACTGGAGCTTATGCAGAATACAACGATCAAAAAGATGCAACTCAAGGTTCGTAAAGGTCATAAATAGATTGGTGAACTAGGATCGAATAGATGGAAACGACTTTTTAAAATGTACCCATAAGTTGACCTTTTACAAAGCCTCCCTCTTATTGGGTACATTTTAGTATATTTAATTTCAATTATTGGAGTTTCTTCCCTCTTATTATGTGAATCAAACTTGTATTACCTTCCTTAACGCTCTAAATAAGGCAAGCAAGCCTGTTAACATTACGTTATTACAGGGCTGCTTGTGAAACGTCTTTATTGGAATGCATTTGTTGCAATAAAGAATCATTCTATACCTATCGACCGGTACGGTGAACAGTATCACAATTAAGGCATTTTTTTGATAAAGCTTACTATTGACCAAGAAAATATCACATTGTAATCGGAACTAATTTGACGTAGTATCACAAGTAAATCAGCTTTATTGAAAGTGAAAAACAGTTTGGTATAATTTGTGTTAGATATATTGGAATAACTAGTCTACTACCAGTATATTTCACAAATTAGTCTGGGGTGAATAGTAAATGAAAAATGATCATCTGCTACTGATAAATAATGAAAAAAAACAAGTTAAAAAGTTTAAGATGTATAAAAATTCTATAGTCTATAGATTAGATAAACCAATTTTCAATGGATCAGCTATCAAAGATATTATTGGGTTTGTCAATGCCGTCGAAGAAAAATACCATAAAGTAAAACTACCTATTCATTTTGATTTGGGCAATATAAAAATTACTGATAAATTAACGTATATCATATTTGAATGTATCTGTAACTATTTGCTTCAAACATGTAAAAGGAAAGTTACTGTTAGTTTTAGCGCCAAAGAGGAAATCAATACAGAAGGTATAGGGTCATCACCTTTATTATTATTAGGAACGTCTATTAAAGACCCTCTTAAGTTTTCACAAAAGTTTAAAAAAGAGATATATAAGTCACACTATAGAAGAGTTATAGAAACTGAAGAGAATAAGGATCCCTATCTATTGTCAATGATTATGTCTGATTTAGATACTTTCTTAAAAACATTTTCTGTTACTAAACAATATAGAGATGCAATAACAGAAGTAATTATAGAATTAGCAGGAAACGCATTAGAGCATACTAATACGGATTGTCTTATCGATTTAGATGTTACTGAGCCCTATAATAAAAAAGAAACAACCGACACTTTTTACGGTATAAACATTACAATCTTAAACTTCTCACCTAAATTGTTGGGATACTCAATATCAGAAAAAATTAAAAATAAAGAAATGTTAAATGAGAGACATTCAAAATTGTTAGATGCATATACTATTCATAAGCAGGGATTTAATTCATTATATAGTGAGGAGGATTTTTATAATATCGCTTCATTTCAGCATAAAATTTCAGGTAGGTTGAAGAATGAAAGTACAGGTGGAACAGGATTAACTAAATTAATCCACAGACTCGAAGACTATTCAGATGCTTATCACTGTTACGTATTAACTGGTAGAAGAGGTTTATTCTTTGAGCGCGATTTTTTGTCATATAATGAAGAAGGATGGATTGGCTTCAATGCTGAGAAGGATTTTTTAACCAAAAATCCTCAGGAAAAATTATTAATTAACGGTCATATCACTATGCCAGGCACAGCATATAATTTGAATTTTGTTATGAAAAAAGAGGAGTGACACTAATGCATAATCATTTTGAATTGAAATTTGATAAGATGATAACTAAGCTGGCTGGTAACCCACTAGGTAAACAAGTATTTAAGGAACAATTAATGGGAAACGTAAATTACGAATATAATATTACAATAGTAATTCCAGATAGAATTGATACAATAGCATCCTCTTTCATACAGGGTTTTTTTGAGGATATTGTTAAGAATATTGGAATTAGCGGCATTGAAGATAGAGTTTCTATTATTTCTTCGATTCCTGATATAAAGAATCTTATAATACGAAATTTACTTTAAAAATTTAATGAGGGGGAGTATATATTGGATGTAGCAGCATTAGTAATATCTATAGCAGCAATATTCATATCAATAATGGTAGCATTTATACAAGATGAAAGAGAACATAAACTAAACCGAACAAATTTGGAGGCTATTTACTTCAATGAAATCTACAAGGAGTACTTAACAAAACGTTTACCAAATGCAAGGAAATACATACATATCGATCCAAATGGGGTGCTTAAAGATACAGATAAAATAAGAGATGAGTTAAATAATATTAGACAGGATTCCCTCTATTACCTATATAATGATGAAGATTTTTACAATAAATTGAAATTGAAGTCTCAATCTCTGGAGGATTATTTAATCAGAAGCTCGGTTAATCCATTATTAGGCGAAGAACAGACAGAGTTTTATAGCAAACTACAAAACGAACTGAAAGAATTGTATAAAACTATAAACAACAAGTTCTTAGGTATAAAATAGAAGCTCACATAAATCTTACACTTGCAGATTAGCTGAGACATTTTGAGATTTTTGATAAGTAACATCGTACGTTAATTTGTGGGAGGCAACAGGCCTTATACTTATAGGAATCGCCAAAAGCTGCTCTTTTCGTTTTCGCAGTTAGACCGACACGAATAACCGTATCACAAGTAATAGTAAAATGGATATATCAATACAAGATGATGATAATCAATAGAGATCTAAGGCTACTCCTACTGTTTGCTCTGAGGTTAATGTCACAGTAGATATGATCTTAAGTCTGCGCAGCTCTCATCTTCATATCGAGCATTTCTTTTAAGTCTCCATAACCTCCAAATACCAAGCTTAAGTCAACGCCATCAATGAGAACTGTATTTAGACTTACAGATCAATGGAGCTGCTACAGAAAATCTTTAAAAAAACCATCTATAGAAATGAAAATACCCTCTTCCGTATGTCTTTCCGGTTTCCATGAGTATAAATAATCTGATTGAAACCTCCGTTACGTTATCAGCTAAGAATGCAAATAATAATAATTGGATTAATACCTATGTGCCCTGAATACTCCTTACATACACCCGATAGATTAATTATAAGCCCCTTAGAGTTTTACAGTAAACCGAATTCGAGTTCAGACCCAAGCTCAAGATGGGACCTTTAAAGACGGTAGAAGTTGAGATAGATAAGATTCCTTAAAAAATCTACCATGATTTAAGACTAGTTCTGAAATGAGGACTACCACAAATTATAACATGAAGTAAAGTCTTAGATCTTGGCTATATTAGGTACTGAAAACTGGCATTTTTGAACACGCACTCTTACCGCTCAATTCACCTCTTCTTTTTCCGCACTGTACCGCCTTCCACCGTATACCGAAATAATGCATCTTCCGCGCCCCCGATATCATCCGTAACCTGAAACGTCGATGCATCTCCCGACTTATAAACCCCACCCGTCACAAAGCTGAACACCACACGTTCATCTTTGCCCCAATATGGATTCAGCATGACAAATGTACTGCCGCTCACACCCTTTACCGTACGGTTGCCATTGGCATTATACAGACCATTATGATCCATTACCCAACTCTGGGGATCGGCATCAAATAGATGTGTAAAGCTGGCTCGATCGATATGTTTATTCGGTTTACCCCACAAATACACACGATCGGCATCTACTGCCCAGCTTCCGGAAGGTGTTATTAACTCAAACGTTGCAGCATCAGCCCCCTTAATCATCTGAAGCACATCGTCTGGATGACCGAAAGGCTGACTTGTTCGAACAACCTCGCCACGATACACATGTTGCTGATCCTTGGAAAGTCCAAGATGCTCCGTACCTGCAAACACTTCAAACTGCCTAGCATCTGCCTCGTCGACACGGTAACCATTGTAATACACATGTTTGCCATCACGACCGAAGGGTCCACCTAGTGACTGGAACGCATCCGGGTCTGCTCCTTTTACAGTACGCCATTGAAAATAAACACGTTCCCGGTCCCGTGCAAACTGCTCATCCAGCGGTTCAAAGGTAGACCTGTCCACCCCACGAACAAGGTTTAATACGGCTTTTGCTTCTTGACGATACGTACCACCCCATTCGGTTCTATAAAAAATGGACGACGCAGTCTCAACCCAATTCCCTGTGATCTGCTTAGCGCCCTCTGCATTGTGGGCATAATTCGCATGCCACCAGCCAGGTACGTCGGAATGATGTTCTTGCAGCCATGCCTTCACCTCATCCTTGTCCCCATTCGCATAGCGAAGAGAGTTGGACAGATGGAACAGATGGTCCTTGTCGGTGCAATAGTCGTGATGAGCAATCACAGAGTTCGTATCAATATCCTCAAAAAGATGAAAATGCTGACTACTCTTCACATATAAATAACGTTGGTCCTGAGCAAAGTAGGGCGTATCCGGCAACAGCCGGAAGCTGTTCGGATCGGAGTCAGGCACGGCCTGATCTTCCAGATAGACATACTGAGAGTCGCAGCAGTAATCTTCATCGATCACACGGAAAGCTTCCGTATCCTGACTGAACAAACTCGCCTTGTTTTTGCGGGCATTGAACCACCATATTCCCTGATGATCACGGAGATAGGCGAAGGTCAGCCACCCCTTTTGATACGTAGAGATGACTTCAAAATCCTGAGCGGTAATGCCTCCCTTAATCAGAGAGCTGGTTCCATCTTCTTCATTTTGCAATATCACTTGAAGGTCTTCATCTACAATAAACTTGTCCATGATGGTTCCCCCTCCAGATATGTTGTAACAACAAGTCTATCCTCATTTTAACGTGTGTACCTGATCCTCTCTACATCATCGTACATGACATTTAGGAACATTTCCTCTGCTCTCACCGCTCAACCCCAAAGAGATGAAGGTTTGTTCAGCAATGGCTGAATTGTTCACTTGAAAAAGAGTCTAGCCGAACTAAAATATAAATGAAAGCGCTACATTTTATCTGATATTTTTCGGGAGGTGTATGTAATGGGTAACAGGAAATCCGTCTGGTTTCTGGTCTTTGCACTCACGTTCACCCTGTTTGGACTTCATCCTGAACGAACAAGCGCAGCAAGTGTCACGATAACCAATGGCACCGATTGGCTCGACACCGCAGGCAACCCCATCCATGCGAACAGCGGCAACATGCTGCAGGTAGGCTCGACGTATTATCTGTACGGTGAACATGCCGTGGGCGGCAGGTTCGACAGCGTGAACGTCTACACCTCCACCGATCTGAAGAACTGGACTTTCAGCAACGCCATTCTGACGAAAGATTCCGCAACCGAGCTGGCCTCCAGCAAGATCGAACGCCCCAAAGTTATCTATAACGCCTCCACCAACCAGTATGTGCTTTGGGCACACTATGAGAACGGTACGGACTACAACCTCGGGCGTGTAGCGGTCGCAACAAGCAATACTCCGAATGGCAAATTCACCTATGAGGGCAGCTTCCGCCCACTCAATTATGAATCCCGTGACATGACCGTCTTTGTTGATACAGATGGCACAGGTTATCTGGTTACTGCTTCACGCAAAAATGGCGGTGCCAATGATACGATGGCTATTTTCAAAATGAATGCAAGTTACACCGGAGTACAATCCTTCGAAGGCTGGCTGTTCGAGAACGCCTACCGTGAAGCACCTGCTGTTGTGAAAAAAGGGAACCGTTACTACCTCTTCACCTCCCAAGCCGCTGGCTGGTATCCGAATCAGGGTGCTTATGCTACAGCAACTTCCATGACGGGCCCATGGACTGCGCTTACGCCATATGGCAATCCATCTGCCTTTGGTTCGCAGATTCATGATATTGCCACGATTACAGGCAGCAACACCACATCCTACATCTACATGGGGGATCGCTGGAATCCGATGAACCTTGGAGAGCACAAACATATCTGGCTGCCGCTAACGTTGAATGATTCGAACGGAAAAGCATCACTGGAGTGGTATACAACTTGGAATATCGACGCAGTAACGGGTGCGGTAACACCGCCTGCTCTCGTCAATCATGCACAAGGCAAAACAGCTACCGCCAGCTCCACAGCCTCCGGCTCGTCTGCATCCAACGTCAATGATGGCAACTACCAGACTTCATGGGTGGCTTCCTCCAATAGCTGGCCTGCCTGGTGGCAGGTGGACTTCGGTGCACCGAAGACGATCACCGAGATCGACACGTCCTGGTTTATGTATAAAGGTTCTGAAGGGTACTACAAATACAAAATTGAGATTAGCAACGATGGTGTCAATTACTCCACCTTGGATCGCACCAACAATCTGACCTATGGCTTTACGACCGATGCTGTGCATTTTACCGCCCGTTATGTACGGATCAATATGGTGAACGCCGTCTTGTGGAATAATCCGGGGAACTGGTACACCCCAACCCTGCATGAAGTCAAAATGCTGGGCCCATCTACGCCTGAAGCTACAGGCTACAGCCAGTTCACTTCACACAATGTACCGGATCGCATGATCCGTCACGCCAACTATGTCGCTCGTATTGATGCAAATGTCTCCCCGACTTTGGACGCCCAGTTCCGCGTTGTACCGGGTCTTGCCAGCTCCACAGGAATATCACTGGAGTCCATCAACTTCCCGGGTTACTTTCTGAAGCGCAACACCAGCAATAAAATTGTACTTGAAGCTTATGCCGAAACCTCCGCCTACAAGGGAGATGCTACGTTCCTAAGCAGTCCTGGTTGGGCTGACAGCACCAAAGTATCCCTTCAATCGTACAGTCAGCCCGGATATTACATCCGGCATTATGACTACGTGTTACAGCTCGATGCCATCAACGCATCCAGCAGCTCGACTGTGAAGAGTGATGCCACGTTTGGGCGAACCAATTTCTAAACAAATGAATTACAGATGAGGATTTAGCCACCTACATCTACAATTTAAATTTCAGAGAAAGGCCGCTTTTTCAGGAGTCACAGCTGAAGAAGCGGTTCTTTCTGCTGCACTATTTTAGATATAGATTACGTAACCCTATCTCAGACTGAAAATATAGATTTAATTAGCGCGTAATCGCCAGCCAGCTCTCCATGGATATTTTATAACGACCGGCATATGCCTCTGCATTCACCCGTATATGCTCTACTTTTCCAAGAACCAGATGATCGCTGCATCGACTCCACCAACGAAGCCGGAACCATATTGATGACAAATTCCCCGTCTCTCGAATATTGAGGAGCGTGTCCTTCAAGATACCTTGGATGGAACATAATAAGCGTCAAAAGTTTGGTTCGAACCGCAGACTTGCCAGCTTGCACATTCCAGTTACATTGTGCTTTCCGACGCTTTTCCCTCGCCTTGCTAACGCAAAAAAAAGAGCCTGCTCCCTTCGGAGTAGACTCTTCTTTTACTTTTTGATTAACATCCTACACTATTGCAACTTATGTTTCCTCACAACTATTTTTCCTGAAACTTCCTCTCTATAAATCATATACAGGTTGCCGTCTTTACCCCTAGCGAAACTCAAAGTGAGCGGACTAGCTATGGAAAAACCTTCTTCGCCAACTTTGATCCACGCACTTTCGTACTTCACTACGGTTGCCAGTTTCTCATTTGATCGATCATCATAAGAAACATAAGGAACACCGTAGTCGTCAACAGCGAGTCTTAACCTTCTATAATCGGACGTCGGTACCCTGCCCTCACCGACCTTTTCCCAATCCGTCCCGTTGTAGCTCGTCAGAACCCAAGAGCCAGGCGTTGAGTAAAGGACATAGGGCACGCCATCAGGAGCAACCGCAAACTCTGCTGGTTCCACAAGAGCTCTTACTTCTACGAGACCCAAGTTGCCCATATGCTCCCAAGCTTCATTCTCATATTTCGAAACTGTGATACGTGAACCTCGTCCGTTTATAGCAGGATTCCCTCTATCGATAAATTCGGACACATCGTTCATTACATATGGGATATTGTTTCTATCAAATTGGATAACTGGATTAAGCGCCTTCCCGCCAAGACTATCGCCGCCAGTTACGGAAACCCAACTATTCCCTTCGTATTTAACCACTCTCATTTCATACTTATTGCTGCTAATTAAATGATTATAAACCAGATAAAGCACGTTATTTTGGTCAAACGCAATATTTGAACCTTCCCCCGGAAGAGATCCGTTGCGGGCTACATCTTCCCACTCCGTGCCGTTATACTTCTGCACATATACGCCTTCGCCGCTGGACGAAGTCTGGTAAAGATTGTCCTCATTGTCAAAGACAAACCGCGTATAGCTCAACTTGTCACCCGTGCCTTGGTAGATGTTCTTCCACACGCCTCCTTCATATTTGTCCAGGCGCAGGTCATTCGATCGATAAGAAGCATACACCGTACCCTCACTGTCGGTTAACACTTGATAAGTTGTACTGCCTTCTAACAAACCACCTACGTTGAACCACGGTGTCACTGACCATTTTGCGTACAAGGTAAGGGATGCCGTCACTTCCGTGTCGAAATCATAAGCTTGCGTTCCGGCAAGGTCGCTGTACCAACCGTCGAACTTATAACCCTCCCATGTTGGCGTAGTCGGTACTATCGCTTTGCCGCCGGGGCTTACCATTTGGTTCTCTACATCCGACCCGCCGTTGCTGTCGAAGCTCACCGTGAGCTTGTTGGATGTCCACTTCGCGTATAATGTTAAGTTATTCGTCACTGGTGTCGTGAAGCTGTAAGCCTCGATCAGACCTGCATCACTGTACCAGCCGTTAAAAATATACCCTTCCTTTGTTGGAGCGGCTGGCTCTGTAGCTGTTCCGTTGTATTCCACCGTCTGGTCATCAACCACCGAACCTTCATTGCTGTCAAAGGTCACTGTATAGATCGCTGTCCATTTTGCGTACAACGTGAGGTTTGTCGTCACCGATGTTGTGAAGCTGTAAGCTTGCGTACCGGCAAGGTCGCTGTACCAACCGCTGAACACATAGCCTTCGCGTATCGGTGCGGTAGGTTCTATAACCGTATCGCCCTCGTTCACGGACTGGCTGCTCACCAATGATCCGCCATTAATGCTGAAGTTCACAGTATAGCTGTTCTTCGTCCACTTCGCGTAGAGCGTTATATCTTCCATAACTCCTGCTGTAAAACCATAAGCAATCGTCAAGTCTATATCGCTGTACCAACCGTTAAACGTATAGCCTCCCCGTAAAGGAACGCCAGGAGCGGAAGCCACAGCGCCTTCGTTCACCGTTTTGGCATCAACGATCGACCCACCATTACTCTCAAAAGTCACCGTATAGGTATTCGGCACATAAACCGTCCACTTTGCGTACAACGTAAGATCCGTCGTCACTACTGCTGTTGTGAAGTCGTAAGGGGTGATCAGATCAATGTCGCTGTACCAACCACTGAATACGTAACCTTCGCGCTCCGGAGCGACTGGAGCTTCAGCCCTAGACCCTTCGTTCACCATCTGGCTCGTTACTATTGAGCCTTCGTTACTCTCGAAGCTCACCGTATAACGGAGCAGCCACTTCGCGTACAATGTAAGATCACCCGTCACCGGTGCCGCGAAGTCGTAGAGAGTCGTCAGGTCGCTGCCGCTGTACCAACCGCCGAAGACATAACCTTCATTCGTCGGTTCAACCGGTGTGCTGACCAAACTGCCATACCCTACCGTCTGGTTCTCCACTTCTTCCGCTCCGCCATTGCTGTTGAAGCTCACCGTATAAGCGTTCGTCGTCCACTGCGCGGTGAACATAATGCTTTCCTCAGGCATGGTTGTCGGAGGAGTTGGTGACCATCCTGTGAAGACATGCCCCTGCCAGATCGGTGTGCCCAGATAGAGCTGCGTCGTCGCTCCAAATGGAACTTCTACAACTTTGGTCTCTTGGCCGGAACCATTGTAATCGACCGTCAATGTATGAGCATCACGCTTATAATACAGCTTCAGAACCGTTTTTCCATTGCCGGTTATCTGACTTGTTAACACCGTTCCGAGAATATTTTCATCCAGTTTAAACCCAGCATAGGACCTTGGAGTTATATTCGTCAGATTGGCTTCTGTATCGGTAGCTCCGCGATACGTTTCCGTATCTGCCACCGTATAGGTGTCACTCGCCATATTCTGCTTCAAATACACGACTTGGTAAGGCGTATCTTCTTTGGCTGTCCATATTGCGGTATACTCCGTATTCGAAGTCGGCATCACGCTTGGCGCCTCCGGCGACCAACCGGCAAACGTATAACCCGGTCTTGTCGGCACCGGTATACGCCCCTCGATATTTCGGCCGGACGGTTCGGTTACGGTGCTGCGCGGAGAGCCCGGATAGCTCAAATTAAAAGTGATAGTCGGACTCGTCGGATAATACTCAACCCTTACGACCGTCGAACCATCCCCCTTGATCAGGCGTCCGTATATTTCTCCGTTCGCATAACCTCGATCCTTGTATCGGTCAGAGTTGATGCGAATCTCCGTATCGGTCGTTCCTGTCAACAGTTCCTTATAATCCGGCGTAGTCGAAATCGACTTTCTTGTATTCGGGTCTATCAAATAATGCTCCACTGTATATGGCGTATTCTGGTTCGCTGTCCAGTGCGCATACAGTTGGTAATCATCCTTAGGCATGCGGCTCGGAATCGTTACCTTTGTTCCCCCTGTAGCTGCCGTATACCATCCGTCAAATGTATAGCCCGGATAGACCGGAGTAGGCACATTAACCGCTGCATTATAAACAAATGGAAGAACCTGAGTCGCGTTGCCGTTTCGTGGATCCAACTGGAGGATATATTCACCCTCCGTAACGCGCCACGTCAACGGTATCGTGCGCTTGAGCGTACGAGACGTGAATGAAAGCGGCGATCCTTTCCAAGTGATGACCAGATTACCCTTACTTACCGGAAGGCTGGTATTCACTACTTCGACCTTATTCGTACCCAAGTTATACCTGAAATTCGCATTGTCTACGTATATATCGAACCTTGAAGCACCAAACGCTTGAGTATCGGTATCGCCTGTTTTCAAATCGAACATACTCATCGAGAGCATCGACTGCGGTACATCAAGGGATGCCGCAACACCTGCCAGACCAAGCAAAAGATTCTTATCCTGCGGATAAGCGAAGTCGGAGACGTTGTATTGTTCACCAATCGTATATAGTGGCCACTCTTCATCAACCAGCCCCACGCTGCCCGAGAGCGCTCCATCACCCAACTGGGCACCGAGTTCGACCTCCAAATAGATACCGATCTCAACAAACAGAGCACCTAAAGACTTTGTAGATCTTACCCCGTTTGTATTTGTCAACTGATAGTAGAAGTAACCCCATAGATTGATATACACACCAGGTTCTACGGCAAGTCCAATACTATTTAATTTGACACTGCCAATCCCCGCTTTGACCTCCATATGAATGCCGGCTCGCAACCCGAGCGTCCCCATCACATAGAAGGTGAACTGGTAATCGCCGTCTCCCGGTAAGCTTACCGTATTGCTTGAACCGCTGAAACTTAGCACACGTAAGGTCACCGAGTAGCGCTTCGCCATCTTGTAGTAGAAATCTGCACCCATCGTTAAGTTAACCTGAGCACTGACTACAAACTCTGCTTCAAATTTCACTTCTACAATCCCGAATGCCACGCGCACACTTTTTTCAAAGAGCTCTTTCTTGATCAAAGGAACCCATTCCGTATCTTGCTCCAACATCTCTTGGTACTGTTCTTTCAATTCCTCCGTATCCACGGAGGTACCTTGTACACCATCCATAGATGCTTTGATCTGTGTGGCGATGTCCTGTACCTGACCTAACCTGCCGGCTTTTTTCTCTCCGGCCCAGTTATTCAATGCAGCCTGCAACTTATCTGGTTCGATGAGCGCCATCTCTGCTGTAATATTAAGTCCGGTATAGCTGTAGGCATCCAGATTCGCCGTAATTACATAATCATCAATGCTGTACCAGTAAGGGATTCCCCACTTTTTCAGCCAATGCCCCTGCATATCACCATTAATGCCGAGATCCAGACTCATCTCCTGAACAAATGTACTGGTCATATGGATAACGAGATTGCTGTCTTCATTGATATCAACAACGATATCGGCACCGACTTGCAGTGTAGCACTGACGCCAGAACTTCGGCCGTTAATGTTCTTCAGCTTCGTCCCGAGTGAAGCAACAACGGTCAGCTTCTCCACACTTACCCGGCTCCCTTTACCGGACGCTAGGGAGGACTGAGCCTTGATCTGCTGGATTTCTTTCAAATCCTTGATATCCTTCGTTTCCATAGCTAGATCGGATAGATAATCTGCGGCTTGATCGACGAATCCGCTATCTCTCGCTTGCTGCTCGATCTGCTCTTCAAGCTCCGCGATCTGCTCTTCCGATAACAAATCTTCGCCGTCAATTGCTTGCTTCTGATAGATGTTGAAGGCATTCTCAATATCTTCAATCGTGGCATCAGTATATTCGATGACGTCCATCTCTGCTGCAGGCGTAATCGAAGTGATCCGCCCGTACCCAACGGTCTCAAAACCTGTTTCGGCGCCGAATTCACCTTTATAAAAACCGATAAAGTCACCCACATCCACCGTGGTTAACTCATCCAAGCCGAAAGGCTCATACAGGCTGTCGCTGTAGTTCATCTGGGTATGCTCAACTGTGATGGATTTGTTGTTCGGTTCTCCATCTGTGTCCGCTTCCACACTCACCGGCAGAACATCCGGCTTGAGCAACACTTGCTTGATATCCGCATGATCGTAGGTATAGGTGCTTCCGTCTACCGCCGTAATCTGGACATAGGCCACATCGCCGTCGTCAGCGCCGGTGGTTTCTAACGTGCGTTGATCGGGACGAACCCCTTGATAGATGGCGACTGTATTGCCGACTTGAATCACGGTGCTGCCGGAATACACGAACGTTCCACTGCTCGCATTCGCCTCGGCAAGCGCATTTTCGCTACCGCCCACCGTCGTGGCAACTACCGAAATCGCTGGTGAACCCACCTCTGTGCCATTCAGAATCATATCCGTGACATCCGTGTACGGAAGGTAGATCATGTTCGGGTTCAGCGGAATGTCTAAAACCTCTTGCTTAGCGACACTAAAAACGTAAATGCTTGTCGTTTCGTCTTGTCCTTGGAAGGACAACTTGTCATCCGTCAATGTAAGTTGATACGTATTACCTTCGACGAATTCTCCGTTTTCGGCTGCAGACGCTACCGTGAAGGCCCCGTTCCCGCCAGTAACGGTAATACCTGCGAAGTCAGGATTCGCCGTGTCTGTGAACGTCATACCCGCTTGGACCTCAGGTACTGTCAGATTGCCTGATGCGTCGTGTACTGCAATCGTGAAGTCCGGTGCTACATCCAGCACCGAATAGCTTGGCGTACTCTGTACAGCATTCTCGACGCTATCCGTATACTTCGCATACAACTTCATATCCTCAGTTAGCGTACTACCCTCTGCAAAGATGAGCGAGAAATCGCTATCTGTAAACCATCCTTGGAATATAAAACCTTCTTTTGTTGGAGCAGGCAGGTTATTTAGCACCTGGCCTTTTCGTACCGTCTGCGCAGCAACCGCCGTGCCTCCGTTGCTCTCAAACGTGAGCGTATACGCAGTAGAACCGGCGCCTGGGCTGCTTCCGTTGTCTCCAGGCGTTCCGCCACCACTATTACCGCCGGGTGACGGCGTTGGCGTTGATGTCACCGGCGAAGTCGGTGTTGGTGTCACCGGTTGTGCCGGTGTTGGTGTAGGCGTCACAGGCAATTCATTCTGATTTTTCCACGCCTCCACAACCGCATTGTTGCGCATGAAGAGAACCGCAGCTTCCGCGCGAGTCGCTTGCGCAAGCGGCTTGAAGTTGCCCTTTTCGTCCCCGGTGAATACCCCGGCTTGCCACAGCTTGACGACCGCGTCAATCGCCCAAGGCGAAACATCCGCAAGATCGCCCGGCTCTGTCGTGACCGGATTCTGGGTCTGATAAGGAATCTGTTCACTTTCGAAATATCGCAACGTCATCGTTGCCATCTGCTCCCGGGATACAGTGGCATTTGGCGAGTATTTACCTCCACCTGTACCGTCGGTGATTCCTTCCTTAACTGCCCATTCAACATACGGCGCATACCAACTGCCCGCTTGTACATCGGCAAAGCTCGAAGTAGAATACACGCCTGTATCTACCCCAGCCAATCGTCCGAGCGCCGTCACATACATGGCACGCGTCATCGTCCCTTTTGGTGAGAAGGTGCTGGCAGTCGTGCCACTAAATATCCCCTTCTCCTGCACCTGGACGACCGCATCGTGGAACCAGTCCGTTGGACTCACATCCTGGAACCCACTAGATTTGGATACTGCTGTCTGCTGGATCGGCAGTTCAGCCGCTGCTGCCGACTGCGCCGGAAATACGGGCACAGCAGACACAATTAAGCTGATAACCAGCATCCACAATAGAATCTGTGAGCTCAACTTCCACAACCGTTTTGTTGCTTTCTTCACAATCATTCATCCCTTCTATGTATAAAACTAAAGAACCGACTTTCTAGAACCTGACCAAGAGCAGATTCATCATGGTTAAAGATACTTTCGTTAGGCAAAACTCAACGCTCTTCTCGCTAACAACCGCAATGTAATGGATGCGGATTGGCAAATTCTATCGATTTTTCTCCTCGAATTCTATCATGCTAAATGAGCTGCTTGTGAAATATAAAGAAAACTTTAAGTTAGCAACAGCTCGCAAGCGAGAACATCATAGACATCAAAAAATAACGGTGTAGGAAGGGTAACTCCTACACCGTTATTTTTTCAGGAACTCTTTAGCTAGTCTGAAATCCATTCCAGATGATTCGCGTCTAAACGATTCATTTACCAAAATCGACTACATCCAACTACTCTCCCCCCACCGTAGTCTTTGAGAAAGCGAAAAAATACTTTTATGCTTCTTGGATTTTAATGAGATAAAAGGCTCCTGCTGATTCTTCGCCACATTGTGGGCGATGTGCCGGAAGCGCTGCCCGTTTTCAAACTCGGGATCAAGCGCAATCGGGATTCCTTTATGTACGGAACGTATAACTTCTACATCGCTATAGATCACGCCAATCACACCAATATTGAGAATATCGATGATATCCTCCATCTTTACCGTCGCCAAACTCGCTTCCTGTAAGTCAGCCATATTAATGATGAGCTGTGGGGGAGCCGGAATCCTATCTTCTAATAATCCGATTACGCGATCCGCGTCCTGAAGCGACGTACGATGAGGTGTAGTAACCACAATAGCCTCATCTGCCGCTAAAGATGTATTCCAGAATCCATTTTCAATGCCTGCCGGCGAATCGATCAGCACATAATCATAACCCTGGGCTATTTGCTGCACAACCTCGCGAAACACTTGCGGATCATCGTGATGCATCACGTCGTTACTGCAGGAGATAAAGAACAAAGTGCTGATTCGCTTGTCTTTGACGATCACTTGATGTAAAGCACAACGACCGGTCAGAAAATCGGAAATATGATAGTTTACCCTATTGCTCAAACCAAGCGGAATATCCAGATTTCTCAATCCAAAATCAGCGTCGATCAGGCAAACCCTGTTCCCCGATAAGGCAAGGGCAGTCCCCAGATTAGCCGTCACCGTCGTCTTGCCAACTCCACCTTTCCCTGATGTGATACATATAACTCGTGCCATTGGAGCCACTTCCTTCTTTAAGTACTAATGCGGGGCAGCATGACAACTATTTCTTCACGTATTATCGTTATATCGGGCCACTGTGATTTTATCATGGTGGATTAGCCTATTTGAGAAACCTAAAGAAAACTTTATAATCGTGCTCACAACGCACATCATTTTGAAGAGGATGGAAAAGCGTAGACTTGTGTTGAGGAATTTAATATCTTGGTAGGTTACAACGCTAGTGGAAAGAACAAAAAAATGGGAAAATAGCGTCAAGTACCACCCCAACGCCATTTTCCCACTTATAATAGATTACCACCCTTACCGCTATATTCATGCTTGTGAAGTACTATTTAGAAACCAGCATATATCCGCTCCCCCGAACCGTAATGATTTGCTCGGGATCGGCGGGGTCAGTCTCAATTTTTTTGCGTAAATTACTGATGTGTACTGCGACCGTTCTCGTATCCTCCAGACTTTCCATTCCCCAGATGATTTGAAACAACGTATCAACACTGATGACACGATTCACGTTTTGAGCCATATAGGACAGCAGACTGAACTCTTTTTTCGATAAAGAGATAGGCATACTCCCCATGTTGACGGACTGCGTATAGAAATCCAGTGTCAAACCCGGTAACTCCAGCAGTTGTTCCTTTCTGCCCGTTGATACTCTGCGAAGGTGCGCCTTGATCTTGGCCATGAGAACTCCCGGACTGAACGGCTTGGTCACATAATCGTCGCCACCATAGGATAACGCGCTAATTTTCACTTCGTCTTCTTCCTGGCTGCTCAAAAACATGATCGGTGCGCTGGTGAAGTTACGCGCATTCCTGCACCAATCAATGCCGTTTTCATTAGCCAGCAATATATCCAGTACAATCAAATCGGGCTCGAACGATGCAAGCAGCTCCATCGCTTCTGTCCCGCTATGACTGTAGGTGGAGATAAACCCCTCCCGTTCGCAATACACCTGAACAATCTCGCATATATGGGGATCATCATCAACGATCATTATTTTGTGAGTGTCCATCCCATCATCCCCTTCCTTCATTACCGATACAAGGAAGCGTTACATAGAAAGTCGCTCCCATCTTACCGTCGCTCTCCGCTCGAACTGTTCCTCCTTGTGCGAGTACGATTTCCCTGCAAATCGCTAGCCCTAGCCCACTGCCTTCTATTCCGTTCCCCAAGCCCGGCCGATCGTATCTGTAATTACGTTCGAAGATTTGCTCAAGCTGATCCGGAGGAATACCCATGCCAGAATCCTGTATGCTAATGATCGCATGGCGAGTATGATTTACCTCTTCCACAGCTAGCGCAATACGCACCAGCCCTCCGCTGGAGGTGAACTTCATAGCGTTCGACACTAGGTTAAATAAAGCCTGCTCTACTCTTTTGGCATCCATCTCGACAACAGGCAAGTTCGATCGTTGATCCTCCGTATCTCCGATATCCAGTGTGAAATCTAATCCTGCGTCACGTACAACCAACTCATATTGTTCAAAAAAATCACGCAAGAAGGGAATGATCTGAACCGGCTCCTTTCGGTACGAGACTTGTCCGGTCTCCAAATGCGATAAGAAGGACAACTCCTCGATCATGCGGTTAATCCTTATCGTGTTCTCCCGGATATACTTCAGATATTGTTCATTACGTTCCGGCTTGACCCTGTCCTGTATAGCTTCTACATACCCAAGCATGCTGGACAGCGGCATACGCAGATCATGCGTAATGTAGGCAAGAAGCTTCTTCCTCCCTTGCTCGGAGTGAAGCAACCGGTTATACGAAGTGCGGAGATCATCATGGGCTGTAGATAAGGCCCGTGTGCGCTCATCCACGGTCCGTTCCAAGCTAATATTCATTTCGATCAGCTTGTCGTTAGCATCCTGCAACTCACGTGAGATTCTCTCCTCATTGGATGCCGTCCTCGTAAATCTCGAAGAAAGCAGAATCATTTGTGCGATCGTAAATATCAATAAACCAAGCGGGGATGTATTTCCAATCAGCGACCATCCGTTATAATATAAAAAATCGTTGATCACCGTAATCAAAGTAACCACCGAAACCAGCAGGAAGATCAATGCTCCCTCCATACGTCGCAAAGCTACTTGAACTAACCCGAACATCAGATAAACCATATGTAGAACAACCATCACACCGATGATCAGCAAAAAATGAGTATATATAAGTGCAGGGGTTACCATAACAAAGATACACGATGCCCCCGTTGCGATCCGGGTAGCAAATCGAAACCATCGCGACACATAATTCGGAAAAATACAATCAAAATACATCGTTATGATATATCCGCTGACGCAAAGAATCAGATACTCGATCTTGAACTGCAATTCCCAAGGGAAATGAGGTAGCCATTGTGTAAGGACAAGCTCGCCGTTGAGCGAGGATCGGATACTAAGTAGTACAGTGAACAGGCCAAAATAAAACGGGGCTCTGTCCTTTCGTCGCAGCATGAACAACAGCAGATTATACAAACCAATCACCAGTAAACTTGCCGTGATGAACATGTCGGCTGCAAGATTCAAATTGGTCTTGGTCGTCAGTACATCACTGCCACCCAGTTCGATGTATTTGGTAATACCACCCCGATTATGTTGGAAGTTGGCTACTTGTATCACCAGCTCTAACGTATCATTTTCAGGCCGAACAAATAACAGCTTCGTTGCCAGATGTGGGGTCACGCGGCTCTTGTCCTGACCCACCTTACCAACTTCTTCTAGAAGATCGCCATTCACCCATAATTTGTACGCATGAAAAATGCTCGGCAACCGCAGAGTAAGCTGCTCGTTTCGATCCTTCTCGCTTAGTTGTATGACCAGTCGAAAGGTTGCGTAGCCTGTACCGCTCAGCCGCTGACCTTCTAACGGATAGCCCAGCCAGGAGCTAGGGATACTGATCCAGTGTTCCTGATTTCCTTCCCTTGCCAAACGGACCCGTATGTCCTCAGGCGACAGTAGTTCTTGCCAGTAGAAGGCCCACTCCCCTGTTAACTTTTGTGGATTCGTACTGAGCTGAACCTGCGTTAGATCCAGAATACCTTCTTCACTTTGGAACTTAGGAGAGTCCGGCTCAGAGAGGACGACATAACCTGCAACCAAGCCAACAATAACGGCAGCAACGATATAAAGCCAGACCGTACGAGAACCGACTCGAAGAATCCCCCTCATGATGAACCCAACCCCATTCTACAAAAGCGCAATAAGTACGTTGATTACCCAAATAATATCATCATTACAGGAGAATGTACCCTGCAAATTTCTAGGAAGAGACAAGAACAATCATCACGATGAAGCCCTTTTGAAGACACCCACTCGCTAGACAGGTAACCAAAAAAAGTACACACTTTGAAGTGCGTACTTTTATGAAGGAGCTTATTCGTAATGGATCATTCGAGCACAACCCCCATGTGCCGGAATCACAGACACTTTATGAACTATAGAGAACTATTGATGATGTCTGCAAATGCATCCCTGTTGTACGTATCATCCTGAATGCGCCATTCTCCCTGATCCTGCAAAAAGGTGATATCACCCGATAGCGGAATGGACTTGAACTCCTTGCCGTTCTCGTCTGTAAACTTCAGATCGAGCGTGTATTCCACAAGAATCCAGTCGCTCTTGTTATCTTTGATCTTGGTTTGTATATTTTCAGGATGCAGTTTCGCTTGTTCGATGTGTGCAACCTGAAGAGGCAAGACAATATATCGATTAGCCATGTAAGCCTCATAATTCCTGGAGGTCAGAAACGGCTTCATCGTCTCTCCTTTGGCCAATAACCCTTCCATCTCTAACGTATCCTCATAGTCCTTGCCATCCACAGTGAGTTCTGTTGTCTTATACTCCAGTGACATTTCGAGCGCTTGTTGCTGCTCCTCCGCCGTCGCCTTCTGGTCCCCCGTATCACTTGGCTGCTCCGTTGCTGGTGGAGTGACGGGTTCAGTGCTTTCCGCTGGTTCAGATGGTGTACATCCCATTAACATGGCGGCAGAAAGAAATAATATACCCATCACATATGCCAACTTGCGCATGGTTAACCCCTCCCTTTCTCGTCAGTATTACTCTCAATTATCCCTTCAATAGGATATAATGTCCAGTTATTGGGCACATCTGAACAGACACCCAGTGAATTACATCCATTGGGTGTCATCTTCATAATAGATTGTGTTATAGTCATCGGAAGTGATTTGGAGGAGATAATAATGATGATCAAAATTACAACTGGACCAACTCTCGAAGGATAGCGCCTGCGGGTCCAATAACTGCGTGTTTCCTTCAACAATGAAGGTGTGAAAGCTATGTCAAACTATCAAGTCGTTCCCATGGTCTATAACTCTAAGGAACAGATTGAAGCTATTATTTTACTCGAACAACAATGTAAGCAGCTTGATTCCGTTCATCTGAAAGCAGACCTTGACCATATTAGCAAAAAAGACGGAGACCATGCACTCCTCTGTTATCGCCACGGTGATTTGGTAGGACTCCTCAGTTGGTATCCATCCGACGGCGTAACCGGGAATATTAATGCCATCGTACACCCAGATTTTCGTCGCCAAGGTGTGTTCAGCAGCCTACTGAAAAGGGCCATCCTGGATATGAAACCACAGGGGATCAACCAACTCAGTTATCGCGTTCCTCAGGGCTTATCTCCGGGCCTTCTTACTGCCCAATCCCTTGGAGCCATTTATGATCGTGCGGAGTACTCGATGCAACTTGTGAATGAGGTCCTTTCCGTTGTGGAGCCACCTGAACTAACGTTGTCCGTGGCAGAAACCGAGGATATGGAGTTTATGGTCACTTGCTCCTCCCAAGCCTTTGGAGATTCGGAGGACTGGACACGCGAGTACTTTATGCAAACGAATGAACCCAGCCGAGTCACCTATATTGTATGGCAGAATCAACTGCCTGTTGGGCTGGTACGGGTCAACTCCATTAATGAGACAACCGCATTTATTCATAACTTCTGTATCTTGCCTGCTTATCAGGGACAGAAACTGGGGCGCACTGCGCTTAGCATCCTGGTTGATCTCCTAAGGAAAGAAAGTTACACAGATATTCGCCTATCCGTTGTTACTGAGAACAAACGCGCTTTGAATCTGTACCGCAGTGTTGGTTTTGAAGTAAATTCCGAGTATCATTATTTCAACGGTAGTTTATAAAAGGCAATGGAGAGAGATCGTTTTCCGCCAAGGGAGACGGTCTCTCTTTTTATATATTGGAGAATTGAAAAATCAATTTATAACCATCGAACGTTTGCCCGTACATCTCCCGATAGTTACCTTTGGTATAATTAGCCACTGTTTTTCGCCAGAAAGATTGGCCAATCTTATTTTTCTCCGATGGATTGGTGAACAACTCCCAGTTTCCTCTAAACATGCCGAAGATCGTTGATGCCACGTGTTCAGCAACACCTACACCTCGAAACGGCTGCATCAGAAAGAAATCATGTACAAAGTACTCCGTGCCTTGTGAGCAATATGGCGGAGTAGCCACAAACGCAAAACCTGCCGGTAGGCCATCCACAATCATCAGGAACGGGTAAAGACATTCTGGTTTTTCCCACCAGATGTTCTGTACATCATACTGATCTTGTAACGTTTTATATTCAGGACTTGGTTCGAAAATGCCATGTTTATTCGGGGTATGCTCTCCACCCAAACCATAATGTCCAGATAGGTCATGAAGGTATAGTGGGTACATATTTTTAATCACATACGCCTCGTCTTTATTTGTTAATTTCACTTCTATATTCATATTCACCAACCTCACCAGATGATTTGAAAACTTATTTCAAGAACTCTCATCGCGCGCATCCTAATACCGTCAAATAAATTGTACGCGTAGTTAACAACCTCGAATATGTAAAAAACCTTTAATAACCATTCTTTATTCTTACAGGAAAAAGCCAAATTCGATTGCTCGAACATGGCTTTTATAGTTTCATCCTTTTTTGCAATATACAATTTTCTTGATGCTATCCATGGATAAACAGTATTGATCTGCAAGCTCATCGATGGTTGTTCCTACAGCAAAAAGCCTGCGGATCTCATCGTTCCGCTCCCGGACAATCCTTCTGCCACCCGAATTCTCGCCCCACTTCTTGTGGGCATCCTTGGGCCTCGGAATATAGATCAGGCCTCCGGAGATATGACGTTGTATTTCTTTGAGCAATTCTTCCGGGAAGATTGTATCCGCATTAATATATTTCACGTTGCTCCACTCCTTAAAAGTTAGAATCTTTAAGGCAGCAGAGTCGTACGATGAACGCATTGGATATGCACTACAATGGTATGGCGGAAATGGATTTCACGCTCTATACAAACAACCGCCGTTGTTCATCGCATGGACTCTGCATAGAGCGGATCGTGAAACTTCTTATGAATCGAATCATGGTAGCCCCCCATTCAATCATATTCGTGCTGAAGAATTTTCAACTATCCATACCATAATAAGGTTTATTTTCCTTCATGGCAAAATCTAGACATCAAATCTGTAATAAACCCCTGTTAATTCTTCTGAAACGTTCCATAGCTTGTTTGAAATGTCAGAATTATATAATTTTTCGATAATCTTAGCGCTCTTGGGATAGCCCTTAGTGCCACCAATACCGCCAGGAGCAATATACTCTCCTCCCGTAATTGTCGGATCCGTTGCAGCGTACAAGGTAGGTAAGGCTCCCATATGTGCAGGTTGACTAACGATTTTCAGAAAACTCCGCATGAATATATTAGCCTGTTTCCCCGAACCGAAAGAGAATAGATTGGTATTGGAAATTCCTGGATGAGCGGCGATACTCATAGAATCCATATGGTCGGAATTAAACTTATTCTGCAGTTCTCTCGCAAACATCAGATTGGCTAGCTTGCTTTGACTGTAGAACTTCATGGGATTATATCCTTTGGAGCCATCTAAATTATTAAAATCAATCGCACCATTATGAGCTGCGATACTACTTACAGTGACAACTCTCGATTTCGAAGTAGAGATCAATCGAGGCAATAGTAGACCCGTAAGCGCAAAATGACCTAGATGATTACTACCAAACTGTAATTCAAAGCCATCTTTCGTCAACTGGAATGGAGGGTTCATAATTCCTGCATTATTAACGAGAATGGACAAAGAATCGAATTGCTCAAGAAAAGCGGCTGCGAACTTATGGATACTAGCTAAATCGCTAAGGTCGAGCTGCATAACGATTACCTCTCCAGCTATATGCACAGACGACTTTATTTTATTAGCTGCCTTTTCACCTTTTTCCAGATTACGAACTGCAAGGATAACTTTTGCGCCTTTTTCAGCCAACGCTAATGCCGTTTCATACCCTAATCCGCTGTTCGAACCTGTCACAATCACTACTTTATCGGATACAGTCGGGATGATGTCTTTAGTCCAAACTTTGCTCATTTTTCTACACACCTTTCCTATTCCTTCCTTGATACCCGAATATCCAGCGTTTAAAGCTTTTATCCCCCACCATACTGGCATAAACTCCGTTCCAGCAGCTCTCTAACCTGCTGCTTTAACTCAGTTGGTGAGATCACCTTCACTTCCGGCCCATAGGAGAGTAACTTTCGCGCTGTAAAAGAGAATTCCTCGGGCGGAACAAGTCCGCGCCACTCGTTGCCTTGAACCGACTTGAACAACACATCTGAAGTGGCAATCCTTGCTCCAAATTCCGTGAATTGCAGCACCACTTCTACGCTTGCTCTGTCTTCTTTGGCATCTAGCCACGCCTTCAGGCTAGGAACAGATTCATCCACCGATTCCATAACAGCCAACTGCTGCATGCGATCCACCCGATACAACAGAACACGATCCTTATTCCGGGCTGGCATGTACCAATGTCCCTGCTCATAGTAGATGCCATAAGGAAAGACCTTGACTTTTTTACGCCCACTGCGGGCATGATACATAAATTGGATTTCTCTCTTTTCTACCGCTGCACTCAATATCTCGGTTGTTAAAGACTCGGCATGCCCACCAGGGCGCTGGATAAAGGTGATATGCTCTCTCATTCGCATAATGAGATCCTGTACATCTTCAGGCAAAGTAGAGAAATACTGTTCAGCCAGATGTTCACGCATTGATCCATATGGAAAATCCGGTACTTGCTGTAGATATTCCAGCATCATAAATAGCCCTAATGCCTCCTGCTGTGTGAGTTGAAGAGGTGGCAAAATCCGATTGGGCAACACCCGGTATCCGCCGTTCACGCCAACTTCGGTGTACAAAGGAAAACCCAGCGCCTGCAATGCATCCAGATCTCGCTGGATCGTACGAACCGATACGCTAAACCGCTCTGCCAGTTCCCGGGCAGTGAACTTCTGTCTGGAATCCATCAGGCGCATGATGGCCAGTTTTCGATGATTCATGAATTCAACATCCTAACTACGTCAACTTTTGTCATAGTTAAAGTGTATCATACATTTTAGAAGGGAGCGATGAACATGTCTGATAACAAAACCATTTTGTACATTGCTATGAGTTTGGATGGATATATTGCAAGACTGGACGGTTCGGTGGATTGGTTATTTGATGTGGAGGGTGATGGTGGAGACAACGGGTATGCTGCATTTTATGAAACGATCGGTAGCCTTGTTATGGGACGTCATACGTATGAAGAGGTGCTCACACTGTCTGAAGAATTCCCCTATGCGGATCGGCCAACATATGTGCTTTCTCGCTCAGAACAGCCACCCGCTCCGCATGTACAGTTTACAACCGAGACGGTAGATACGCTCATTCCCCGGTTAAAGCAGGATCCTGATGGAGACGTATGGATTGTAGGTGGCGGTAAGCTCGTACAAGCAGTTATGGAGCAAAAATTACTGGATGAAATTGAAGTCGCCATCATTCCCAAAATTCTTGGTGAAGGCATCCCCTTATTCCCGACAGGCACAGTGCCAAGTCAATTCAAAATGGTCCGAACCCAGACGCTGGGACAGATCATCTCGATTCGTTATGAGGTACAGAACAGCGGCACAGCGGATACATCTTCGAATGTCTAGATAATGTATATAAGTTGAACTAATCATTTACATGATAACGGAGAGGACAGAAATAACCTGAATAAGCGAAGCGTTCGCCTTTATCCCCGGATTTTCCCCTTTAAAAAAGGGAATGAAAAAAATCTGGGGATAACAGCGATTGGAAGGTTGTTCTGTCATCGTAGTGTCAGTGTAAATAATCTTTAGTTCAACTTAGTATAGAAAAGGAAAAAGACCATTCTTATGATGAAGGGACCTCATGAAGTTAGCACCATCTAACCATTCGGGTACCGTTCATGAAAGAGTGGTCTTTCCATTATCATGTATCAAGCTATCCTAGTATTCCTCGTACATATTCCGCTAACACCTCTGCCGTCCTACGGTGAGATAATTCGCCTGGATGGGTACGTGCGCCTACCGTCTCTTCGGTTGTATCGGGAAGCTGGATAATCTTAACCTTGCGATCTCCTGTCCCCTTTGTATACGCATCAACCGCACGGTAGATGGCAGGCATCATGGGAAAACCAAGCATGCCGTACGCCCATACAAGTTGTGCCACAGGATTGTTTTTCCGAAGTTTGAACAGGAACTGTTCCACCGCTTTCTCAAAAGCAGCCAGATCTTCTTCATGATACGTACCATCTTCGTTCAAACGTTGCTTGTACACCTTGCCAGTGTCGGGGTCTTTCCACTCAGGTGACTGAAATGCACCCCCATCATTGCTGCCCAAGTTCACGACCACCACGTCCGGCTGCCAGGAACCAAAATCATGCTGATCTCCTGCGCCTAACGCTTCGTTACGTTCTCCGGCAAGCAGGCCACAGACCTGCTCGTAAACATCGGGGATGTTCCCCTGCGGATTGTTATCCCAACTTGTCAGCACACCCCAGCCACTTTGCGAGATAACTCGGTATTCTGCATTCAATGCCTCTGCTGTCATAAACGTATAATTATGTATGGCGCTGAACCACATTGGAATCCAATCTTCCTCCGCTTTAGCTCCAATCGCACCTTCGCCTGATGTAATACTGTCACCGATGAACTCGATCTTGTACGGTTTTTCCTGCACAGGCAGGAACGCTCCATCCGATTTCACCGCATGAATCTGCAAGGAACAGCCCGGGTCACCACTCATCGCTTGAACATCCTTAACGATCCGTACATTCTTCACCACATCCGTGTTCATTCCCCGGAATACACAGACCCAGTACCTTCCCGCCGTTAACATCTGTCTGCTCACCGGAACACCATTGATCAGAATGCTGATCCATGACTCATACATGTCATACTGGGACCCTACCTCAACCCATAGTTCGGAGCCCTGTACATTTAGTTCAACTGCACTCCCGGTCCAAAATAACGTCAACGGAGCCAACTCTCCAGTTGTTCTGCCATGCACTTTGAGATAAGGCAGTTCCGTTAACTCATAGATCTTTAACCCGGTATTCGCTTGTACACTCATCCTTTATTCCCCCTCAACAATTCATAAAAGTAGTTATTAAGCGCTTTCCTATGTATCGATAATATGTTCGTCGTGATGAATCCATCTTATTATGTATTACGCACAGCACCAAAAATCCCCTGCAAGCAAGCCATGTTCAAGTCCATCATATCAGATGTTCTGGAACGATCGTTCGCCCACAGGGGATTTTTTCAGTTCTTTTTGTTCAAGTATCGTTATAAAACCTTACCCAGAAACGCCTTGGTCCGGTCATGCCGGGTATTCTGAAAGAGCTCTTCAGGCGTGCCTTCCTCCACAATATATCCGCCATCCATAAAGATCACACGGTCCGCCACCTCACGGGCGAAGCCCATTTCATGCGTAACAACAATCATCGTGATTCCCTCGTGAGCGAGGTCTTTCATGACTTGCAGCACTTCTCCAACCATCTCCGGGTCCAGTGCAGACGTAGGCTCATCGAACAGCATCACACTTGGGTTCATGGCGAGTGCACGCGCGATGGCCACACGCTGTTGTTGCCCACCTGACAACTGCTCGGGATAAGCATCCCTCTTCTGAGATAGCCCGACCTTGCCAAGCAGTTCCATTGATTTTTTCTCATTCTCGGCCTTGCTCAGTTTCTTGATATGCTTCGGCGCGAGCATGATATTCTCCAGCACGGTCAGATGCGGGAAGAGGTTGAACTGCTGGAACACCATGCCCACATTAGTTCGCAACTGATCGATATCCGTCTTAGGTGAAGTGACCTCGACATCCCCGATCGTCACCTTCCCGGACGTCACACCCTCCAGCAGATTGAGACAGCGCAAAAACGTACTTTTACCAGACCCGGAAGGCCCGATGACGCATACAACCTCTTTCTCCTGAATCGTTGTCGAAATGTCCTTCAATACCTCATTGGCACCAAACTGCTTTTTCAGGTTCTGTACGGTAATCATCGGATCGCATACCTCCTCTCAATGAACCGGGAAACCCGGGACAATAGAACAATGATGATTAGATAAAATATGCCCACCACACCCCAGATTTCGAATGCCCGGAAGTTGGAGGAAATGATAATCTCCCCACTCTGCGTTAATTCTGCGATACCAATTGCAGACAGCAGCGATGTATCCTTAATTGTAATAATGAACTGGTTCACAAAGGTAGGAATCATGCGCCGGGTTGCTTGAGGTAACACGACCAGTCTCATCGTCTGAAAACGAGTTAAACCCAAGGATCGAGCCGCCTCATGCTGCCCGTTGCTAATGGAATTAATCCCCGCTCGGAAAATCTCCGAGATGTACGCGCCGGCATTCAGACTAATTGCAATGATGCCTGCGGTCATCGCCGGAATGCGCATATCCAGGAACACAGGCAGCCCGAAGTAGATGAAATATACCTGTACCAGAAGGGGTGTGCCACGGATGATATCCACGTAAAGTGTGGCTACCAGCCGCAACACTCGATTCAAAGAAGTGCTCATCAGACCTGAGATCAATCCGATCACCATCGCAATGATGAGCGAGATCACGACTAGTTTCAACGTAACCACTGTTCCCTCCAGCAGAAGAGGCAGTGCGTCTATTATGACTTGCAAGGAGGAGTCCATCCGTACCACATTCCCTTCTATTTAGCCGTTGTTCCCAGATAGTTGCCAACAATCTCGTCGTACTTTCCGTTTTCCTGCAATTTCTTCAATCCATCATTAATCTTCTTCTGCAACTCCGCATCACCTTTGGCAACAGCAATGCCGTAGAAGTCACCGTTCAATCGGTCTCCAACGATTTTGAGTTTGGCGTTTGGATCGATGGCGATCTTATAGGAGATGACGGGGAAATCCTCCAGTGTAGCATCTGCGTTTTTGTTCGCGACTTCCTGATACATCGATGGACTGTCATCAAAATATTTCACGGTTGCCCCGTAGGTTTTTGCATATTCATCTGCAAGATTGGCACCTGAGGTTCCTTTTTTAATCGCAATAATTTTTCCTTTTAAATCTTCAGGACTTTGGATGTCCGCGTTATCTTCATGTACGATTAAGGACAGACCGGCCTGATAATACGGGTCCGAGAAGTCCACGACTTTTTTACGTTCGTCTGTAATGCTAATGCCTGCAATCGCCCCATCCAACTGATTCGCTGTAATCGCTGGAATAATGCCTTTGAAGTCCATCGGTTTGATCTCGACCTCAAAGCCCTCTTCTTCCGCAATCGCGTTCATGAGGTCAATATCGATCCCTACATATTTACCGTCCTTCTGGAACTCAAAAGGGGGATACGTTGCATCGGTACCAAATGTATATTTCTCAACAGCTGAGCCACTTGCCGACTGGGCACTATTCTCTTCATCCGATTTCGCTGCACCGCAGGCACTAAGTGTTAGAGCAAGAACGGACGCCATTACAATGGATGCTACCTTTTTCATAGAAAAACCCCTTTTCCGAATTAGATTGGGATCGACCGAATCGACCGTTTGTATTTATGTACGTATTGTAGTTCGCGCCCTACGCCAACTTACATGATCCTACACAAAATAATAACAACTCATGAAAATTAAATTAACACGCAATGTTTTTTAATTGATAAAAGCACACAAATCGCTAATAAAAGATTCAATTTTAATATTTTATGTAAGGTTATATAACAATAAAGAGAGTAGAAAACAAAAAAAGCCGAGAATCCGTGAAGGTGTTACCTTCGGGAATTCGGCTTTGGTTAAGAGACAGAAGATCTCCGTTATTCAGTTATTCAATTATTCATCTTTTCAAGCGTCTCCATATAGAACACATGCAGGAACTTTTTGATATTAACCTTGCCTTTGTCACCTGCCTGATCTTCTTCCATGGCTCTCATCTTCATTCGAACATCCTGGAAGTCGAAATAGAGGGGAGCATAATGTTCAAACTTGTGGTTGCTGTAATCGGTGAGTCCAATCGAGGCAATGTTCGTTAACGCGGAAATTACCGTTCTGCGAATGCGTTGTTCTATCGCCTTGCTCTCTTTCTCCACGTCTTTTGGCGTAGACTTATAAGTCTGGGCCACCGCTTCATACGACTCCTTCAGCGGCGGCCACTCCCCGGCACGCTTCTGATCAATCGCATACTCCATAAGGGCCACAATATCCTTGCTACCACTTTCTCCGATGATCCCCAGATCCATCAGAATGCTTCTTGTCGCATCTCGCACCGTACGACCTTGGGCAGGGGCAGGCGCTTCCACCAGATTCAATCGAGCCATCGACTGCTTAATCTCCAGCACGTAACGTTCATACTTCCACTGTTCATTCACTTTGCTGAGCACATGCTCCACTTCCACCCGATTAATCGGTTTATGAATAAAGAATTCGATTCCGTTTTGGTAGGCCGCCCCTACCATCTCCTTGTTCTCCACCTGAGAGATCATGATGAATTTTCCGGTATAACCGCCATGCTTCAGCTTCGCTACCGTCTCAATTCCGTCCTGATCCGGCATCAGCAGATCAATCAGCACCACATCGGGACGCAGATCCATGATCATGCGTGCTCCTTCTATGCCGCCCTCAGCCATGCCTGCAAGCTCGCCGATTCCACAGGATTCAATGATATCATGCAGCATACTCCGGCTCACCACATCATCATCCACGATCATGATAGAAAGTGTCATCGACATCGGCCCCCTTGATTAGATTCATTTTGGGAATAGTTATAGCGAATGTTGTCCCTGTCTCTCCCGGAGGCGCCGACTCTACCTTAATTTGTCCCGCCAACGACTGAACGATATCACGTACATGGGACAGGCCAATGCCCGTCGCGGCAATGCCGACTTCATTGAACTTTGTTGTATAGCCCGGTTCGAAGATAACATCCCGTTTGGCTTCAGGTACGCCTTTTCCAGTATCCATCACGACGAAATGTACGTCATCTTCCTGCTCATACACACGAACTCGGACCGTCCCTTCATGCTCAATCGCCTCTACCGCATTGGCAATCAGGTTATTCATTACCGTTAGAAGAGGAATGTAATACGGAGACTCACAATCATACTGTTGCTCGATGTTGATCTCGACCTGCTTATGCAGCATTTCGCTATATTTCCGGTTTGCTTTACTGGCAAAGTGCAGCACTTCGGATAAGCTCATGTTAACCGCTTTTTCGTTATCATACAGCTTCAGCAGACCCGCGAGAATACGCTGTGAATCCTTCTTCACTTCATGAATCTGCTGAGCGATGCCCAGCGTACGCTGACTGTATTGGTTCATGTCCTGCTCTCGGAGATCGCGATATAGATCATAGCTGTCTGCCGTAATGCCTTCGATCGTATTCATCGCTTTCTTCAAGTAAAAAACCTCGCCATACAGACCCGAGTTCACACTCAGCATCTGCTCCATCCGCTTCTCCTGCTCTGCATGCAAAAGCCGCATCTGCCTCACCGCAAAACTGTTGTAGAGCCCAATGACAAAGTAACTTCGCAGACCGCCCACCACAAGCAGATACAACCATTCCTTCATATAAAAGATATTGGTCCCGCTTAACATTCCGCGAAGCAGCAGCTCAACAAGATTAGAGGAGAAATCGATACATGTAATTAACCCGCCGAGCAGAAGAGGCTGCATCTCATGGAATCGATGCTTAAATTTGCTAAGCCCATAGGCAAAGACCACATAATACACACCTGCCCCCAGGTTGTCCCGCATGCTTTCCAGAAGGGACACGGTCTGTACATGATTAATGAGATCTGCCGACTGAAACAGGAAACTTGCGATGCCTGTCAGGATTCCTGTCTTCACATAAGACAAGTGTGGCATGATCATCAGCAGAAATAAAAGAATGCTAACCCCCAGCCCGATTCGGAAATAATCTTCCCGGAACGGATTTATCTTGAATTGCGCCCCTACCGCTGTGGCAAAGGCAATGGCCGTCATCTGCACATTCTCATTTTTCACCCAATTGCGCATCGATCTCTTCACCCACTATAACAACGTTTAGCGCCCACTACCGGAATCCGCGCGCTTCTAATGTTAAATATACTAACATATGAAACAATCATTAGAAATAATTAAAATTAGGGAATGAACACGCGAGCAGAACAAAAAGGCCGGAAGTCTTCACTTCTGCGGCCTTTTCCTTATATCTCATCCGGAATATCAAATGAAACCATCGTGCCCTCACCCGGCTCACTTACGATCGATAATCCCTGACCATATCGTTGCAGCAATCTGCGGTTTGTATTGGCAATGCCTATCCCGCCTTTTCCACCCAGCGTAGCATGCAGTAGCTCAGCAACCTTCTCCGGTTCGATGCCTTTACCATTATCCTTCACCTCAATACGGGTATAACCCTCATGGCGAGTGATGGACAGGCATACTGTCCCACCCACATTTCGGCTTAATAACCCGTGTCTTACAGCATTTTCGATCAAAGGCTGAATCGATAGCGGCGGGAGAAGTAACGGAAGGTCCGGCTCTACGTTTAATACGACCGACAATCGATCTTCAAATCGTGTTTTTTCAATAAAAAGGTAGGCTTCCACGAGTTCCAGCTCGTATGATAATTTCACCAGTTCTCCTGTATTGAGATAGTTGAAGCTGATTCGTAAATAGGACGAAAAAGCTTCACCAAGCTTCCGCATATGCTCTGTATCAATATCACTTAAAACCATAAGTGAATTCAGTGTATTGAACAAGAAGTGCGGCTGGATCTGAGCTTGCAAATAAGCGGCCTCCATGCGCAGGCGCTCTTGGATAGACTGATTTAGCATGGTCAATGCACGTATCCGATATTTTAGCTCCAACGCATCTACAGGCTTCGTGACATAATCATTTGCCCCCGATGCAAAACCGGTATATATATCCGGTGGCTGGCTTCGTGCAGTCAACAATAACACAGGAAGCTCTGACATGGAGAATTGTTCCCGCACCTTCTGGGTTAATTCATATCCGGACATATTAGGCATCATCACATCTGTAATGAGCAGATCCCACTGACGTGTGCCGAGCAATTCCATCGCTTCCTGACCCGAACCTGCTGTAGTTATATCATATGGTTCCGTCGAAAGAATGCTGACCAGCACATCCAGATTCACCGGATCATCATCGACAGCCAGAATGGTGGCTTTCCCCTCTTTTAACAACGGAGCCATCTCTGCTGTCGCCAAGGCTTCCGCGTCCCCCATATCTGGGCGGGGTAACAGGAATCCGTTAGGTGCATCTTCCATCATCTCGGCGGCCTGTTCCCATATCAGGGGAAGTTGTGACTGAGCCTGATGGGTGGATTCATTCGCGAGCGGCAGATTAAAGCTGAATACCGAGCCCTTTCCGAGTTCCGAGTGAACCGTAAGTGTCCCCCCGTGCAGTTCTACGAGCTCTTTGCAGATGTTCAGTCCAAGTCCGATGCCTTGTCCATCGCTGATGCCATACGACCCTTGTTCATACGGAAGGAAAATGCGCATCCGCGTGTCCTCATCCATGCCAATACCCGTATCCGTCACATGAATCAGAGCATGTCCTTCGCGAATGTCGGCACTTACGGAGATCGTTCCTTCCTCTGTATGTTTAAGCGCGTTATGCAGCAGATTATACAAAATCTGAACGAGCCTTTCTTCATCAGCCATGACCAGTGGGAACGATTCCGGAATCTCCATATGAAGGCGGACTGGTTTTCGTTCTGCCATGAATTGCAGCATGGCGATAATGCCAGGCACAACCGACTGTATGGAAAGAGGCCCCTGACGTAACACAATGCGGTGCTCCTTCAGCCGGACTACATCCAGTAGATCACCAAGGAGATGCGACATCCGGCGACCGATCGTAATCAGCAACTCCATATCCTCCAGGCTCCGTTCATCCAGCCTGTTTTTCTCTCGGGTGACCACGTTGTGAGCGATGTTAATGATCCCGTGCAGTGGAGTCCGCAGTTCATGTGATGTATTCGCCAAGAACTGATCTTTAATTTTGTCGCCCTTCTGCAGCTCTGTATTCAGCTTCATATTCTCCTTGGCATTCCTGAAGTATTTCTTGAACCAATAGGCGGAGAAGCCAGTAATGGCAAAGATGATATCAATGGGATAATAGACGGTTGTCACATCTTTCGATGTCTCACTTGTACTCCACAACATGTTGGATATAATGCCTCCAGCGGTCAGGAGTAGGAAAACCATATCTCGATCAGCCTGTTTCCTAAAGAGCATGACACCTACAATGTACAGGAACCAGAGAGAAGAGACGAGAAAGAACACGTCGATAAAAGAATAATAAACCATGGCATAGACAACGTGAATTGGCGCCGCCAGAATAACAGCAATATAAGCTATTGTCGTGACAATGCCTAATTGAAGGATCTTTGTTCGTGTATGTATCAAGGTCAATCTCTGGAACAACAGCAGAATACAAGCATTTTGCAGCAGCAGACAGATCAGACGAAGCTTGATCCCCCATGTATAGTTAATAGGGAGCCATAACATCAGAATGTTATCATGACCTACCATAACCACAATGCCCACAGATAGGGTTAATATAGCTGCGACGAGCAAGGCCCGCTCCTGGGGGTTGAACACAAACAGAATACAGGCATACATGCCATGAATTAATAAAACGAGAAAAATGGCCATTTGAAAACCGATGGAATACCAACGTGCGTAATCAACCGCCACCTGGGAACCGAAGCGAACGGGTTTGCCAATCCCGCCGATATACGGGCTATCATAATTGGCTACACGAATAAGTAATTCAATCTCTGTTGCGCCTTCATCTTCGTAGGTCGCCGTATAAGAGGTACTTCTCGGTTCATAGGTATCCGCATCCTCCGACACCTTTCCCATTCCGCCCACAATATTTCCATTGAGTTCAATCTCGGATGAACTTCGGATGTTTCTGAACCAGAAGGTTACAGGTACCTGGAGCGGATCAGTCAACACACGCAATCGATATGTGGCATATCCTAGTGAGCTCTCCTGATCCCGGTTCTCGGCATGTTTCCAATCTCCCGGAACCTGAACCACATCCGCCGCCTGCGTTCGTTCCCTATCCACAATATCCTTCCTGGTCAGTAACTCATTCGAATATAGCTCCCATTCTCCGTTCAGATACATTACCGGCACTTGTTCCAGATCAACACCTCGCAAATCAACTACACCATTCACAGCGTGATGATCGTCCAAGGCAGGAAAGAACTGTGACCAGACCCAGCGCATGCCGACCAATGCCACTAAAATGATCGACAGGATGAGAACGTATTTGAAACGTCTCACGGGATTTGTATTTCGTAATTTCATTGGATACGCTGCCCTGACTTGATCAAACCGAGCTTCCAGTCCCTGTACCATTCGCCAACCTCTTCACTAATCGGTATCTCCAAATCTTGCTCCATTCTGGTGGTTAAGAGACGATACTGCTCCTCCACACCGAGATCGTTGTGCATTTCATCGTATAACTTCATTAGAATAAAATAACTCTCTTCTTCATCCGGAAGCATATGCTGGATACGTTGTGTACTCTCAATCACTTTTTCCGCCAGCCCATGCTGCTGGTAATACAGACCTAGTTGTCTCATATGGTACAACCACAGATAGCGTAATCTTTCCCGCTCAGGTTCAGCCCACATGTATTCATAATTGCCAAAATAGGTACCCTTATATAGATGAAGCGCTTGCTCATAGGCATGAACGGTACTTGGGTCTACCACTTTCCATTGCCTGATTTCCCGTTCCCACTGCTCACTATCCAACTGGGCCTCACCCAATTCGAGTCGATAACCTGCCTCCAGGTGTCCACTTTGAATCGTGATCATATCCATATTGCAAGTTTTCAGGGTTTGGCGGACATGATACATCGTAGTGTAGAGTTGATGTGCCGTCTTCTCCTCTTCCATTCCCGGCCACAGAAGCTCCAACAGAGCACTGCGATGGATGATCTGGTTCCGGTGGTGAAGCAAGTATGCAAACAGCTCCTGCGCCTTGCTTGTGCGCCATTTAGCAACCTGGATATCCTTTCCCGGAAGCTTAAACTGAATCTGATTAAAACAGCAAATTAAAGGTACGTTTGTATCCTTTGACCGCTGCTCGCGTTTTACGCTCAGTTTCTCTCTTACGCGGCTCACCGTCTGCTTCAATCGATCCTTTTGGATGGGCTTCATCACATAGTCTAAAGCCTGTAATTCGAAAGCATGCACCGCATATTGATCGTAACTGGTCACAAATATAATTTCGGTACCCGGAGTTAGTGCCTGAATCTGTCTTCCCAGATCCATACCATCCATCTCAGGCATATGAATATCCAGAAATACAACATCAGGACGGTGCTCCACAATACCTGCCATAGCCTCTGTTGGATTCATATATATAGCGATAATTTCAATGCCGCTCACTTCTTTTTCTAGTGATTTTTGAAGGCCTATCAACGCTAGACGTTCGTCGTCAACCAATATCACTTTCACAGGAGCTTCCTCCTCGACCCTGAGGTCTTGAGATTTATTTTCACTATTATATCATAGGCATTTTAAGTATTTTGGTTCTTGTTCCCTAATTTCAATTTGTAGCAATTTAATTGTATAATACTTAAATAGAAGACAGGTTAAAAAATCCGGTCTTTGAAGAGAGGAAGGTACACTATGTCAGATGCGAATCAAAGTTTTGGGCAAGCCCTTGTTAAATCATTAGTGGGGGAACGCGGTCATATCCGCATCGCCCATGCTCTACCCGATATCGATGTCACACTTGCTGCTCGTACGCACGATGCCATGCCATATACGATCTATCAGTTGGTGAAGCACATGCATTATTGGCAGCTATTCATGCTCGAACACTTGGAAGGACGTAAGCCACAACTCCCCGCTAACGTGAGTGAGAGCTGGCCTGAGGAGAAAGGTCCACAGGACGAAGCCACGTGGAAGGCAGATATCCAGGCATTCTTGGATGGGATTGATCAATCCGTAGCCATTGCAGAAACAGCACAATTAGATGATCCACTACTCTATTTCCCCGGGGAAACCAAAGCAGGACTTCTGCGCAATATCGCATCCCATAACTCGTACCATCTGGGTGAGATTGTTCTGCTGCGTCGCTTCTACGGCGCATGGCCACCTCCAGGTGGCGGATATCCGGCGTAAACCGGATAGATTCTGATAGAACGAAAGCAAGCCGCAAGGGAATGCATATCCCTTGCGGCTTGTATTGTTTTTATCTGAACGAGCTACTTACCATAAAGCTCTAGACTTCTGGAGACATCAGCCCTTGGATAAACGTCTCAAAGTTCGGTGCCAGCGGAATGATCTCTTTGGGATTCTCCCTCTTCACATAAATGACCTCAGGTTCTCCATCATTACCGAATGAACGATAATCGAGCATGACAACCCCCGACTCCGAAGGAGATACCGCGATGACCACACCAATCTCCGGATAGCCTTCACGTTCAATCAAAGTCCAGCTGCCTTGGGCACCGGCTAACGAGCGAGGTTTCTCACGACCAATGCCCAATATGCCTTCAATTTCAACATAATCCGTAGCTCCTGTATCTGTGTTCGCCACAGGGAAATAACGATTGTACGGAATACCGCCGTTATGTAGCTTCATCATCTCAATGTAGGAAACAGGGAGTCGGAACACCAATTGCTCCTCCACAGAGTCAATGAGACCATCACTTGGAGGATTGGACACATAGTGCTCCAGTGCCTGCTCACTATCATTCCAGAATTCGCCGGATTCCGGTCTGGGAACCGCTTCAAAGGTCGCTACAACGTCAACGGGTACACGGAATTCTTCAACACTCTCTGGATCCGTTTCAACTTCAGGTTCAGATTCGGACGGCTCCTCCATTTTGCTCCGAATCCATCCCAGAAACTCCAGCGTATCTTCATCCTCAGGGTCCAATTCATCCGCTCTTTCAAACGCCTGCAGCGCATGCGCATATTGCTCCAGATAGTAATAAGCTAGTCCAATCCGATAATGCCAAAGTGGGTCACCTGTGCCCTCTTTGGCAACCGTCAGGAATTGTTCAACCGCTTCATCATACCGTTCCAGGTTATTCAGCGCCCGTCCCAAATGGTTAACCAGCTCATAATCCCTTTCTTGCACAGGAATCGCTTGAATTGCATCTACAATTTCCTGAAATTCATCTTCTTCATGCCACTCTTGCAATTGAACCAACAGATCATCTCTCATTCTCGTTATCCTCCCCGTTCATTCACTCATGATTACGTATTGAAAATTATACCACTATCCGGATCACCATCTCCAGCAAAGCAAGATCCTTAGGGATATCATGAATTGATATCTTTTCATTTCCGATGACAAGACTAAAAGAGGTAACCTGAACCCGGTTAAGAAAACCAGGCAGGCTACCTCCTTTATTCCTTCCACTACATTGAATTCTTCATTCAATTCAGCAACTCAACACAATCGTAGACCCAACCTGCGCTTAACCAGTTACCCAAGTCACTGGAACCGCTGATCGGCGTAATCGTGATAGTATTGGAACCATTCACGAAGTGAGATGCTGGAACATTCCAGCTAAAGGTTGTGTTGTTGCCACGATACGTACCAATGGTGAAACTACGAGAATTGGGCTGTGAAGATGCGGCAGGATTAGTTAATGCATGTCCATTAACCGTTACACTAGGTCTGCCATTATTGTAAGCTGCGGTAATACCGATGTTGAGCGTATGAGAAGATGCCGCTTGAGATGCATTCAAGTTAAACGTTATTGTGGTTGGAGAATTCTGACCACGGAACTGGATTGCCGGGAATCGATTGGTCGCGCTACCGGTAGCATAGGTGACAGGTCCCCAGCTTGGATTGCGACTATCGGACGGGTGACGAATCGGAATTGTCTGTCCATTCAGGAACTCCTGCGGCGTACCATCCCAGTTACCGATTCGCCAGATGTTGGAGGCTTTACTCGGGTCATTGTTGATCGTACGTGTATTCAGTGTTGTCGTTTGTCCTGCCGTGACATTAACCGTTTCCGTATATACGGCCAGTTCTCCCTTATAAGCTGTCATGGTGTATGTCCCGGGAATCATGCTGTATTTGGCGGCCGCCCCACTTGAAGACGTCCCCACCCAATACTGGGCATTGCTATTGGCGAACCCAATCGTGTACGCATAACTCGTATCCATCCCGGAGAGACCATTAAGCACCACGTTCCCCCGACTGGATACCCAACCCTGCAGATTCAGCCCAGACATCCAGCTGAAATCGGGCACACTCGGCGTACCACCCGTTGTGAAGATCAAAGCGTACGGCCCATGCAGACCCAAGCGCCAATTCTCCGTCTGTGCATGTCCCGAGTTCATATAGTTATATACTTCCGTCTCTGTTCCACTTTGGAACTGGATGTCGCGGAAGAATGGACCACCAGAGCTTTTTTCCCGATTGCCGTAGGCCATAAATACACCGACGCCATTCCCCGTAACTCCACGAACGGATAAGTCTTTGGCCTGATCATTACCATAATATTTGGAGGCCGACTGTCCATTTGCAAACCCGAACACATCCTGACTTTCAATCGCTCCGGTGTTACCCCGGTTGTTTGAATTCGCCGGAACACCTGTCAACACACTACCATTACCACGGAAAATGTATCGCAGCTCCCCGATCGAAGGTTGAGCCGTGATATGTGTTGCCATGTATATGATGTTCTCTCCACCACGCGAAGCATAATAGTGAGTTAGTGTGCTTGTGGATACCGTGATTAACACGGTTGATCCTGAAGGAGAAGTATTCCAAGTCACATTGGCAGAGGAGCCCAAACCTGAGCCGATATGTGATCCTCTGTTGCTGTTCAGCTCCGTACCGTTCATTTTGGCCGAGATAATATCCCCATTGGTTTTGTTCACCACATAGACTAATCCTGAACCGGTATTTACTTCAATTCTGGAGCCGTTATCCGTAACATTAATGGTTGCCGCGTGTCCGGTAGATGCGGGGTATACAGCAGCTGTTGCGATCATAACGACAATTAAAAATAAACCAAGCGCCTTTCTCACTGTACTTTTGGTCATGAGTAAATCCCTCCTTGGAACTCATTTAATAAAGCGCTTACATTATAATGTATAATAACTGACACTTCCGTCTCATATCGTTATGTCTGCGTGCGTATAGAATAGAGTCATCACTTCATGTAAACCTGATCTCGCCACCCCCTTCTTAAATCACTCTTCTAAATACAATAATTCTTACAATTCCAATAAAATAATACCATTATATTACATATATTTGCAACGAAAACGGCTCGGATATCCGATAGAAAATTCTGAATACAAAAACGCAGCTTCAAAAAGCTGCGCCCGCAGATATCAAACTAGAGACGTATCATCTCTTCCGAATAGGTATCCATATCTCACTTCTATATTGCTCTACAGTAACATCCTTGTGCTCATTCCATAGCATTTCCGGACCCTCACTCAGCTCGTAGTCCGATGAGGGAAACCACTCTGCGTAGATCCGGCCCCACACCTCCTGAAGCGTGCCTGGAAACGGGCCAACGACGGTAAATACTGCCCACGTAGAAGCAGGAACCTCCAGGTGTGCCAGTCCTTCAGGCGTCTCTTTTGTCGTAGCTGCACCAATGTAATGATCCAGTTCTCCCTGTTCCGCCATACGTCCCTCACTGAAATGGGCTGAAGCACTGATTAAGCCCAGAGGTTGGACGTTTGATGCCCCCTTGATCGTATCAATCAATTCCGGTGTGAGACTCTGGTACATCGCCGCAATCTCCGGATTTACCCCGTTGAATACGATTGGTACCCTTTTACGAATACCCACGATTCGAAACGCCTGTTTATATTCAATGCGGTAGTTCATTTCGCTTCCTCCTTGAATGGTCAGTTGAAATCTCATCCGTGGGAAGGCTTTAAGGGATGGACCATGGTTTCGCGCTTCGGAGGGCGTAGTGCCATGTATGCTTTGAAAAGCACGCGAGAAAGAATCAGGCGATGTATACCCGTACTTCAGCGCAATATCAATGATTTTGCTGTCACTGTGGCTTAACTCCATAGCTGCAAGTGTCAAGCGGCGACGCCGAATATATTCCGAGAGTGTTACACCACTAAGAAAAGAGAACATGCGTGTAAAATGATACTCCGAGCAGCAGGCAATTCGGGAAATCTCCTTCATGTCCACGACATCCATCAGATGCTCCTCAATATAATTCAAGGCTTCATTTAACCGCCTCAGCGTATCCATATCATCCCTCCCACGTTAATTTAAGCTTAGCAAAGTCATTCTCTTTGCATCCGACATTACCTGCACCATTCTGTAGGCTCTTTGCATCTAAACAGAAAAAAAGAGTAGTATCAGCTACTCTTCTCTAACCTTGATATTCACATATCGCCAGTAGTCAAGTCAAACAGGTCAAACCAAATACTCCGCCATAATCTGCTCAATATCATACGGCGTCACGCCTTCATCGACCGCATAGATGGTATCCGCCTGATCTATTGTATCCACCAGTTCTCCTCTAGCTTTGGCATGGAGCATGAACAAGTCATGCAGATCAGGTTTGCGTAAAGTCGTTAGTGCTTTACCCATCAGGACCATGCCTTTTTGATTGCCCTCGACATTATTGTAGTAATCCGGATGGCTTGTCAGCGCCAGGTCTGTCCATATGACGGTGCGTTCGAACAGGTCCATAATGACAGGGATCGCAATCTGCGTATCCGCGGTAATATCGATTTTGTTCGCTACGGTAGACGGTTCGAAAATCTCGCCAGACCCCGGCTTCTTCCGCATCATCCACCCTACAAAACATTCCGGCAGATCACAATACGGATGACTGGTAAACGAAAGCAGTGTCGCCACCACATATCGTCCACCATAAGCCACGATGGATGGAATATGCAGATCAATGAACTCACTTGCTCCGTTAGGTGCAGTCACGATATCTCCGCTATGGACAGCCTTATAATTTGAGGATCGCAGATTCGTATAGGAAATATGCTCCACATAGTTCCAGTCCTTATCGTACATCACCGCAGACAAATCAATGTCCACGCGCCCTGTAGACTTTCCATCCACGTCCCCCTCTTTCCACCAGTTGAAGAAACGAATGGTATCCCCCTCTGCCATCGGCACACGGCTTCCACGAACGATGGTATGCAGAGCCTTGCTCGCCGATCTCTGGGAAAAGGGTACCAGATAATCATGGAGCTGTGGATCAACATAGGTCTTCCCAATCGGGGCAAGGGCAGCGAAGCGCTCTATCAATGCCTGCTCGCACAATTGCACGACTTCCTGACACGTCTCTTCATCGATCTCTGGCAACTCATTCGGAACAGCAAAGGCTTTGGCTACATTGCCTTTCGGGAAAAAGATACGCAGATCCTGCGGTTCATTACGCTGTGCAAAATGCTGTCTCACCTGTAATAACACCGGCGTGGATACCTGTGCAGCCACTTCGCCAAATGCCAGCAGCACATACGCTTCATCTTCGGTCATCCGCAACATGTGATCCAGTTTTCTCGCGAATTCACCTGGACGCTGTGACAACAGATCGATCAGACTCCAGACATTCCGATATTGGAAGGCAAGTTCCACACTTCCGTTGAAGGTCGAATAAGGCTTATTATTACGCAAAATATTAAAGGCTTCTTCGCATCTTGGATACCGAAGCTTATATTCCGAAGGATGAAGAATTTCACCAAGGCGAATCCAGCGATCCTTATATCGCAGCATATCCTCCGTGATGGAGCCACATTGCTCCAGTAATCCGAGCAAAAGGCGTCTCTCACGCCGTTTGAATTTTCGGAAGGGACTAGCCGCTGCAAGGCTGACATCACCATTGGACCAGGCAACAGCCAGACGGAGGACATCACTTGCCGTTTTGAAATACGGACCGATCCGGTCGATGTTCGCTTTTTCACGCTTCAACAGCGAGGCAACCACAAAGCCCACATTTTCTTTGAACGGAATCTCAGCGGGTAATAGCGCATCCACGTCTTCCGGGTCTGCATGCTCCAATACCGTGTCGATATCCGCCTTGTCTGTTTCCGAGATGGAACCTTTTGCTTCAATGATCTGACGGATGAGCGTCTGGAATGCTTGCTGGTTTCCCAAACCAATGACTTTCAAGTCCGTCTTCTCCAGCAAAGGCATTCTTTCCACAGATTGTTGATCCGGATAGACCACATTCAGGTTGGTCAGATAATGAATAATCGCATTAAGGTATAACTCCGCTTCATCCGCTTGCATCACCTGCATCGGGAATCCTGCATACATCGGTTTGTATTTCACATGTGCGCCGACCATAACTCTCAGATCAGCTACAAGTTGAATATATACTGCTTCAAATTGTTCCTTGGACAGCTGCCGTATCGCCTGCATTAACTCATCCGAGAAGGTATATCCGAGTGCTTCGATATTTTTAAGGGCAGTCGCCAGATGTGTCTTAGGCAACTGTTGCTCCCCTTCGTTTGATTCGATAATGAGTTTGTTCGCTCTGCGCAAATAGATTGTATTGTTCATGATAAAAGAGTCCAGGAAAGCCATATCCCTATTAACATTTGGTAGATGGATTTAGAAGGAAGGAATGTGATAGCCTGGACGCCTCCTCTCTGAAATAAAATCTTCAGGAGAGCTGCGACCCTATGATCTCCAATGATGTAGAAGGAAGGATCGCAATAGCCTGAAGGCCAGCGGTTCGAAGTTTGTCACCCGAACCTCTGGTGAACCCATCATCTCAGATTCCACGATCTGCCAACAGGGCGAAAGTATTACGACATGAATTTAAGAATTTAATGAAAAAAGAAAAAAGCCCTTGCCGACCCCCAATGTCAGCAAAGGCTTTTCATTTTAAATTGTGTTTATTGATCAATCAAGTTTGTTACTTTCAACATTCTTGCAATCAATGCAGTGACCTCAGCACGGGTCATCGTGGTCTTCGGACTCAGAACCTCTGGCCCATTACCTTGGATGATTCCGGCTGCAATCAACTGGGCTACATCTTCTTTTGCCCAATTTGATACATCCGCTGCATCACTGTAACGTTCCAGTTCAGAGTTCATCTGATCCGGGCTAATTGCCGCTTCCGGTTCAATCAGACGGTAGGCACGAGCAACCATAGCAAATCCTTGCTCACGTGTGATTTCCTGATTACCGTAGAAGTTCCCATTATCGTAACCGCGAACGATACCGAATTCATTCGCAAGGGCTACCGCGGAGCGGAACCATGCCGAATCGTTAACGTCAGGGAATAGATTCTGTGGTGCATCCTGACGCATTAAGCCCAGTCCAAGCACAACAATCTCGGCAAACTCAGAACGAGTAACCTGACGGTTCGGTGAGAATGTGTTATCTCCGTTGCCTTTCAGATCTAATCTCGCAGCGATATTGTTCACATCAGTTTTACCCCAATGGGATCTGGCATCTTCAAAATCCTGCGGATTCCAGATAACCGAGTAACTTCCGCTGCTACGCAAGTCATTAATGAGTGCGTAGTAACGACTACTGATCTTAGTGACAACCGTTGGTACATGGAAGATGCTACCGTCCGGATTAATGATTACGCCTGTAGTAATCCGGTTCGGATCGATACCTTCCGGAAGTGCAATATACTTCGGTGCATAACCGTTCAGCTGGCCGGATCGCACGGTCTGTCCATCTTTCGTAAACGTCAGATCCAGATCAACCGGTGTGACAAGTAGCTCGTATCCTTGGGATGCGGCTCTTGTCTCGGCGCTGTCAATCAAAGCATCCGAGGAACGTGCGATATCAACATGGACATCAATATCATTCAACGCTGCATTACCAAGCTGTCTGGACACACCATTCACGTCCATTTTACCGCCAGGTACCGGATAGATCGCCAGCGGATTGCTAATGTTCAGTTTGGAACCTTGGTCCACTAATTGTTTCAGTGTTTCGAGGGTTAAACCGTCCACCTTCATATCCCCATCATTCGGTGAATGAATGGCAAACTGCTGGCCTGTGCCTTGTGACATGGCAACATTCAGCTTGGCCGGATCAACTTGAACCAACGTTTCTTTGTTGTCAGATGGTTTGGACGTAGCAAATGGTTGATGGCTACCATCCCGAGTTGTTTCCAAATTATCCTTCACCGGTGCCGGAGTTGGCGTTGGTACTGGCGCTGGTGTACTTCCACCGTTACCTCCCGTATTTCCACCGCCGCCATTGTTGCCTCCACCATTGTTACCATTGTCACTGGATGCTCTGTTTACGTTGATTTTGTACTCCGAAACATGGCCAAGTGAATCTGTGACTTTAACAACAATGGTATTTCCGCCAACTAGAAGCGGTAAATTCTCACTTGCACTTCCACTTGTAACTTCGTTCCATTCTCCATCTCCAACCGCTATTTCAATCTTGGCAAGTGGATCAAGTGCCGTTGGCGTTAACTGGAATTGATATACGCTATTCGGTACAGAGATGGTGTACGTATCTTTAGCTGGATCAAATGCCGGGGACAAACTTCCCACGGAAGGGACCAGCGTTTGTAACGTTGATGTGTCATTACCAATCACTTTTGTAAGTCCCGTTCTCGCATTACTCAGATCCAGAAGCGCCTCATCTACCTGCGCTTGGGTCGCTGTCGGATCATTCAACACTCGCTCTGCTTCATTCATCGCATCATCCAGTGCTGTCCAGCTCGCTGGCGTATACGCTGATTCTTCCAGGCTTTCACCTGTAATTTCAGTTACTTTCGCTTGCAAAGCTGATTTATCTACATCTGGTACAGATGTTGTAGGGATTAGGCCCGTTCTTGCATCTGTCAGATCCTGATAAGCCTTTTCCACTTGTTCCGGTGTTGCATTCTCGTCGTCGAACACGGATTCAGCAACTCCTAAAGCTTCTTGCAGCGTTTGCCATGATTCTGGCGTATACTCCTCACTGTCCAGTTCACCTGTTTCAGTCATACCGTTAATCTCATCGATTTTGGCTTTCAACTTCGCCTTATCAATTACAACAACATAACTTTTCGTATTTGATGCTTCTGAATCTGCATATGCTGGATTGTTCGTCTTCGCTGTTACTGTCACCGTGTAGGCTCCAGCCTCGAGCGGCGGTTCCAATTGCGAAAGGTTAAGTACCGTTCCAGGTACCTCCACTGTCCGCTTCGTGCCGTCTTCCAGTTCGATTGTTACCTCATATTTATCTGCATGCTCAACCGCTTCCCATGTCAACTCATCGTCGGTCAGTGTGATGTCTGGCGCCGACAAAGGAGTGGCAGCAGTCGCAATGGTAAAGTACGAGTTCGGACCAAAATTTGAGGTATTAAGGGTTACTTGGCCGTTCTCAATTAAATGTAACGAGTTTGGATTACCAAATTGAGTATCATCGCTGATCACAACATATTGTGGCAACGCCGGGTTACCTCCCGTTCCGTCTACCTGAAATGTAATCTGTGATTCAGCCCAGTTTGCTTTCTGTACTTTGTAGATACGCTCCATCCCAAGCAGTTTTTTCTCATCTTTCGTAATCGGTGTTTTGAATTCAGTACTTGCTCCATTGTCACCAAACGTAAAGAAAGAAGAATCGTTTGAAAAATTATTTTGATTCTCGGAATTTGTATCCTCGATACGGTTGCCCAGGGCAATCGTCATTATGGACCCCAGTTCCTGTGCCTTGGCTTGTTTCTGCATCAAGCCGCTCTGGTCATCTCGACCAATGCTTGTAATGCGATGGGTATAGACCGCGTTCACATTTGAATCCCAGATCGTAGCCATGCTTGAATCGACATATGAATTGACTGTTGTCTGGTCCAGCGTATACCCATATTTTATCGCCAGATATGTGCTGACTTTTTGGCGTTCTGCGTCCGTAAGAGCATGGTCAAATACGATAATTTCTTCAATTGTACCCTGCCAATGTTCAACACTCGCAGTTGCTGGAATAAGCTTACCGACTACTGCTCCGCCAGAGTTACCAGTATCCCATAGCTTCACATTATCTTTTCCCCAGTCATTTAGTTGCTGTACCTGCTTCATTTTACTGTACAATCTAGCTTGGTTTATGCCGGTATTCCCGCCTGTCCAAGTAACAAATTGCTCGTTCGGGAACGTCGTTCCCACAAATCCTTCGGCAGTATATAATGTCTGGTTCTTATCACTGTTAAATGTTGTCAAGCCACCTCTTGTAGCATTTTGAAGCATCCCCATACCCGTATAACCACTCGTTTGGACTCCCCATGAAATGATATAATTGAGGCCTCCAGATTTATTGGTTTTACTAACGGTAATGATCGATCTGGGGCTCTTCCCTTGTGGGAGCTTACTTACATCCAGATTCATAAAACTACTTGTGCCGTTATATTCCAATACCGGATTGAAATTAATATTATGACTCTTATCATCCCAATAAGTTGGTTGGTTATTGACCTCATCTTGCGTTGCGTTATTTACTTTACTGCCTTGATCTTCCCAGGTACTCACCTTTTGGCCGCTGGTAACTCCCATGCCCAGATCTGATCGTAGCCACAGAGCAGGGGCACCAACTCCACCCGGACCAACAGGAGTTTCGTTAGTCGCCTCGGCTTGAGCCAGACTCATTGGCAACGTTCCAATCGCCAGAATAAAGGAAAGAACTAGCATGGACATTCTTTGCCATGGTTTCTTCCGGATTTCTGCTGTGTACATAGTTTCCTCCTACTTAATATGTTATTTTTGGACTGCCTACTGACTCAAAACATAATGTCGACCCTCATCTTGCTTATTCTACACATAGCCTCTTACCAAACTCTTACCAAACCTTTCGCTAGCAAATACAACAAAAAACAGCCCTGCAAATGAAGCTGCAAGGCTGTGTACTTTCAATTAAATATTTGATTGCTTCCATTGCTGGTACCACAACTCTACTTCCAAGCCAGGACGTATGCCTGCCTCTTGTTCTAACGTGGTAACCAACTGATTATATTGAGCGATTACAGGATCTTTATTGCCTAATCGATCATAGGTCTTCATTAAGGCCAATCCGACTTGCTCCAATGATGGCTCGAATTGCTGTACCCGATGATATAGCGTGAGTGCTTCCGTGTTCTGTCCCAGTTCGATGTAAAATTGTGCGAGTTGCATGGCGTGGTTACGCCAGAGTGCATGTAATCGCTGGCGCTCCAGCTCAGCCCATATATAATCGTCCTCGCCATAATATTTGCCTTCATATTGATCTGAGGTCTGCCGATGTTCAGCTATTGTAGACGAAGATAATAGAGGCAATCGGTTAAGGCGACTCTCCCATTCTTCCGCGTCAATCTTGAATTCACCCGTTTCCAATAGATAACCAAACTGTTGATAACGAATGACCATCTTGTCCTCGCCCATGAATTCGTTCATCATGCTGCGTAAGCGATGGATGCCACTGTGCAGATTGGATATACCTCTCCGCTCATCCAACTCTGGCCACAACAGTTCAAGTAGCGTATCCCGCTTAATCGGTTTGTTCCGATGGTGGAGCAAATAAGCGAATAACTCTCTAATTTTGGTTGTTCTGAACTTCATATGTTTTGGCAGCTCATTCGGGTGCAGTTGGACTTGGAGCATCCCCAGACAACGGATCAACATGGAGGGTCCTTCTGCTATATTCAGACTTGCTGGCACCGTTCGACGTTGATACATCTTCATCGTTTTTTCCAAACGGTCACGCGTTACAGGCTTCATAATATAGTCCAGCACTTCAAGTCCATAGGCCGTCAGTGCATGTTCGTTATATGCGGTTGTGAAAATAACTTCTGTCCCAGGAGAAACCTCATGGATACGTTCGGTCGCCTCGATCCCGTTCATCCCCGGCATCTGAACGTCCATGAAGACGATTTCCGGCAGATGAAGTTCGATCTGATCTATGGCTTCCTGTGCCGTCAGAAAAGAGCCGATAACTTCGCAATCCTCTCTCTCTTGCAACAGTTTGTTCAACCTGCTCAGAGCGAGATATTCATCATCTACCAAAATCACTCTCATATGCACAACTCCTCTGGCTCACTGATCATCCTTTAATCTATAATTTTACCATAAATCCTGATGTGGTACCGCTATCATTTGAATATAGAATCTATGTTCCGGTATTCAAAAAAATGTTCTTCTTTGGCAGAGGGCATGCAGGAATCTGGAGGAAACTGTCGAAAACTAAAGTCTGCCATGAAACCAATAACCTATAAAAAGATACCCCGATATGTATTGCTGTCGATTCTATTCCTGACTATTTTGCTTGGCTTTCGTTGGATATGGTCTGAGTCTTTCACTATACCCAATCATCCTGAACCCATTGATGGCGTGCTGGACCTCCGAGGTTGGGACCTCGCCAACGCTTCACCCATATCCCTGGATGGAGATTGGGAATTTTACCCCCAGGCATTAATCTCTAATCGCGACGCGAAAATAAAGGATAACCCATCCACACCGATTCAAGTTCCCGGTGACTGGCGAAATGCATTGCCACAATCCTCATCGTCATTCGGGTATGGAACGTACCGTCTTCGCATACTTTTAGATCCATCTGTGGAGGAGGTCTCTCTCTGGGCTCAGAAAATCCAGACATCATCGATCATCGAGATGAACGGGACCATTGTTGCCGAATTCGGCCAACCTGCCACTCATGCCGAAGCCTATCGACCAGAAAGGACTGCATTTACGACTTCCTATGTGCTTGACGGTTCTACCGAACTCAATCTTTTGGTGCAGACAGCCAATTTTGATGATCCTTATAGCGGCGGGATCACACGCTCTCTCTATTTTGGTTCTCCAGAAGCCATTGGCAGTGAACGAGGACTATCCATTGACTTGCAAAAGATTACATTCGCCATACTGATTTTGCACAGCCTATACGCTTTTGTCATGTTTCTGTTTATCCGAAAGGAACGAGCTCTGCTGACGTTCTCGATGCTAACACTGGTAGCTGCCCTAACGGTCGCTTCCGACCATGACAATCTGTTATTGAGTTGGATTCCACTCAACTTCACTTGGATCGTTAAGGCCAAAGCGTTGTCCTATCCGTTGTTCGCATTCTTTCTTTTACAGATGGCTAGAAGCTTCTCCCATAATCTACAATGGCGTAAACTGTTCCGTATCTATGCCAGCGTGCTTGGCGTTTACTGTTTATTTTTGCTCGTCGCACCCGTGACCCTGATCTATCATGTACTTGAGATTGGGCTCTCAGATTTCCTTTATCTGTTTGCCATCGGCTGGTCTGTGTACCTATTCTTCCGAATGGCAGCTGAGAAACGAAGGGACGCAAGCTTTTTGCTCTTTGCGGCTACTAGCAGCCTATCAAGCGTATTGTGGGGAATTGTGAACTCACATAGCGAAATTACCAACGTGTATTATCCGATTGATGTGATCGCGGCCATGTTCGGCTTCTCCGCCTATTGGTTCAGAAAATACTTCCGCAATTCAAGTGAAATCGAGAAGTTGTACGAACAACTCAAAGAGGAGGATCGCCAGAAGGATCAGTTTCTTGTGAATACGGCTCATGAGTTGCGTACACCGCTGCATGGCATCATCAATATTGCCGAGAGCATCGCGGTCCGTGAACGGCGTACATCAGGTGGTCAGCAGCAGGCAGAAGACATGAAACTGTTAGTTACCATCGGCCGACGCATGTCCCAACTCGTTGATGATCTCCTTGACGTGATTCGCCTGAAGGAAAAACGCATTAAGCTTCAGAAGAAACCATTATCTCTTGCATCTGTCATTCCAGGTGTAATCGGTATGTTTAGATTCATGGCAGAGGGCAAGCCTGTCCATATGCAAGTGAATATTCCAGATTCACTGCCGTTGATTCAGGCCGATGAGAGAAGACTTGTTCAGGTTCTCTACAACCTGTTGCATAATGCGCTCAAATTCACCGATGAGGGTATGATTACTGTATCTGTTCAGGAACATGGAGAGAGCATTTTAATTCAAGTCTCAGATACAGGTGTTGGCATAAGTGAGGAGATACAACAGCGAATATTCGAGGCGTATGAACAGGGAACTCCAGAGGCTCGCTTAAGTGGAGGAATCGGTCTCGGTCTTAATATCAGCAGGCAGCTCATCGAACTCCATGGCGGCCAGCTCACTGTGCAATCTGTACCTGGGCAAGGATCGACCTTCCAGATCTCGCTTCCACGGGAAGACACCGCATCGACCGCATCGCTATCTGACCAGACTGAGCAGCAATGGGACGCTCACAGCTTCGATGAAATTGCGATTGCAGAGCCGCAGCAGCAGACCATATCTCAGGATAAGACTGCCGCCCGTATTCTTGCCGTTGATGATGATCCTGTGAACCTGCGAGTACTAATCTCCATGCTTGCGAATGAGCCATACCACATTCAACCAGCCGCTTCCGCACTTGAAGCACTAGAATTGCTGGATAGGGAACCGTGGGACTTACTGATTGCCGATGTCATGATGCCTCATATGTCCGGTTATGAACTGACCGAGAACGTACGCAAGCGTTATTCGGTCTCCGAGCTTCCCATCCTGTTGTTGACGGCCCGTAACGAACCAGCGGATGTTTACGCCGGATTCATGGCCGGTGCGACGGACTATGTCACCAAGCCCGTTGATGCCGTTGAGTTAAGGCATCGCATCGGATCACTAGTCGTGCTGAAACAATCCATCGATGAGCGGCTGCGCATGGAGGCTGCTTACTTACAAGCACAGATCCAGCCCCATTTTCTTTTTAACACGCTCAATTCCATCATGGTTCTTAGTGAGATGGACACGGAGCGAATGCAGAAACTGGGCGATACCTTTATTGAGTATCTTCAGACCAGCTTTCATTTTGTCAATTCGGAGAAAATGGTTGAGGTCACTCATGAGTTGGATCTCTCCCGCGCCTATCTCTATATTGAGAAAGAACGATTCATGCATCGGTTAAACGTCATCTGGGATATTCCCGATGATCTTGATCTATCCCTGCCGCCACTCACCATTCAACCGCTCATTGAGAATGCTGTTCGACATGGTATTCTCAGCAAAGTTGAGGGTGGAACCGTGCATATCCGAATCATCAACCAAACCAACGGTACCTTGATCGAAATCGAGGATGACGGTGTTGGGATGCAGCCCGAGCAGATCGAACGGGCACTGGCGTGGCCCAAGAAAGGTTCCGGCGGAACGGGAGGTATTGGATTAACCAATACACATCGCCGGTTAACCCAGATGTACGGACAAGGTTTGACCATCGTCAGCTCGCCGGGTCAAGGCACGAAAGTTTCCTTTGTCATCCCTTTGGACCGCAGCACAAGATTCTGAGCGATAAGATCGCTCTATGACTCTACAGCGGCATATTGTACGATCCGTATCCAGATGCTTAGGTGTAAGGTCTAGAGGAACGCGATGGTAGCGGACATGTTCATGTTCAATTCCAAATTCAAGCTCACGATCAAGTTCTGATATACGAAATAAACCTAAAAAAGAGAGCTAGGCACGGGTGTCGCCCCGGCTTAGCTCTCTTCTTTGGCTTGATTATTATCTAACACGATAAGCTAATGGTTATACGTGCATGACATGTTTTTCATCCGATAACCCCAGCGCCTTGGCTGTTGAAGAATGAACCTCTTTGAGAAGATCCAGGTTCTCCACAAGTGATATGCCATAGGATGGAATCATTTCCTTGATCTTAGGCTCCCATGCCTCCATATGCTGCGGGAAGCAACGCTGAAGAATCTCAAGCATGACCTGAACTGCCGTGGATGCACCCGGTGATGCACCTAGCAAAGCCGCAATTGTTCCATCTGCAGACGTGACCACTTCTGTACCGAATTGGAGCGTTCCTTTGCCACCTTGGACAGTATCCTTGATCACCTGCACACGCTGCCCCGCCAGAACCATATCCCAATCCTCACTCTTCGCACCCGGAACAAAGTCGCGCAATTCTGCCATACGTTGTTCTTTGGATAACATCAGTTGTTGGATCAAGTACTTGGTCAAAGAGATTTCTTTGACACCTGCTGCGAGCATCGTAAGCAGATTATGCATCTTAACAGACGTGATTAAGTCGGCATTGGAACCCGTCTTCAGGAACTTCGGCGAGAAGCCGGCAAACGGTCCGAATAACAGCGACTTCTTATTGTCGATAAATCGGGTATCCAGATGCGGAACGGACATCGGCGGAGCCCCTACTGAAGCTTTGCCGTATACTTTGGCGTGATGCTGTTCCACGACTTTTTGATTTTTGCACACCATAAAGATCCCACTGACCGGGAATCCGCCGATATGTTTACCTTCCGGAATGCCCGTCTTCTGGAGCAAATGCAGACTTCCGCCGCCCGCGCCGATAAAGACGAATTTTGCCTTATGGCGCTCGACTGTACCGCTCTTCAGATTTTTCACGGATAATTCCCATTGTCCATCGCTGGTGCGTTTCATATTCTTCACGCTATGTTGGTAGTGGATACCCACGTTTTGTTCTTTCAAATGGTTGATCAGCATACGCGTTAAAGCACCAAAGTTAACGTCCGTACCGGAGTCAATTTTGGTCGCTGCAACAGGTTCATTACTGGTACGATCTTTCATCATCAGCGGCATCCATTTCGCCAGCTCTTTCTTGTCATCCGAGAATTCCATGCCAGCGAACAGCGGGTGATTCGACAAGGAGTCATAACGTCTTTTCAAAAACTGGACATTGCTCTCTCCGTGTACATAACTCAAATGAGGAATCGGCATAATGAAGTCCCGCGGATTACGAATCAGACGGCTATTGACGAGATAGGACCAAAATTGCTTTGAGATCTGAAATTGTTCATTCACTTTAATCGCTTTGCTAATATCTACGGTTCCGTCTGGTCGTTCAACGGTATAGTTAAGTTCGCACAATGCAGCATGCCCGGTTCCGGCATTATTCCATTCGTTGGAGCTTTCCTCTCCTGCAGTGGCTAGCTTTTCGAAAACCTTAATATTCCAGTCTGGTGCCAATTCTTTTAGCAAAGTTCCCAAAGTTGCACTCATAATTCCGGCACCAATCAAGATAACATCTGTACTCGTTTGTCCCTGGCTCATGTCTACCGTCCTTATATCCTATATTTGCCAAAAGGATGTAAGCGTTATCGATTTGGCATTTGCAGCAAGCCCATTCTTGAACGGGATCGCACCTTCTCTGAATGATTATAACCTTGATCTAGTGTATCAATAATATAGAGCAATTTAAATATGCAATTTCAAGATATTTGCTATTCCATCAGTATACGCTAGTTTACATCGGAACGTTAGCCCGGTTATAGGCCTGAAAGATATATTTGTTCAAAACAAAGAAAGGAGCCCGGTTTTCGTGGGACTTGGCACATGAAATCTTGTATAGCTGTGAAAATGGATGCGCTAAGAGCCGCTCTCGAATGTTTCGCTAAGCGGCTCTTTATTTATAATTAACGATTACCACTCCCGGCGTTTCCGGGAGTACTTAGAAAATTGAAATCAGTTCCTTCGTGTACGGATGGCGTTCTCCAGCGAACAACGCATCTGTGCCAAAGCGGTCAACGATCTGACCTTCCCGCATGACGATAATGCGCTGACTCATGCGATGTACCGCAGCCAGATCATGCGAGATGAACAAGTATGACAGACCAAGCGATGTCCGCAGATCGGTGAGCAACTGCAAAACTGCTCCTTGCGAGATCACGTCCAGGCTGGCCGTAGGTTCATCCAGAACAACAACGTCCGGCTCAATGCCAATGGCACGTGCGATCGTGACGCGCTGACGCTGTCCACCACTTAACTCATGAGGGTATCGTCCAGCCAAATCGCTAGGAAGTTCGACAGCTTCAAGCAGCTTTTGGACGTAAGCATCCTTCGATGTGTAGGTAAAGTGGGACAGCTCGGCGTTCCGTCCAAGTTGTTCGTACGGATCAATTAGTGAATCGGCAATCTTGAGCTTGGGATTCAGTGCTGCCATTGGATTCTGGAAAACAATCTGAATCTTCCGGCGATGAGGCTGCAACCGTCGACCGCTCAGCCGCGCGATATCCTGTACGCCCAGTATAATCGAGCCCTTATCCGCATCTTCGATCCGCAGCAGACAGCGGGCGAGCGTACTCTTGCCACAGCCGCTCTCACCAACCAGGCCAAGACATTCGCCGCGGTTCAGGGCAAAGGAAATATCATTCACAGCCGGTCGGTCTGCACCCGCGTACGTTCGGCTCAGATGTTCCACGTGAAGCACGGGGTTGCCGGAGATGCTGGACGATGAAGCAGTCTTTGCAGCAGCGGTATCTAAATCAGCATCTGTACCTCTATCCGTAGTATCTGTATCCGCAGGATCTATGACTGCATTGTCTGTGTCTGCATGGTTTACATTTTTAGCAAAATCGTGGCTTCGCACACCAGATTCTTCTTCGGACTGGACGAGTCCAAGGCGTTCATCATTTGCGGTCGTCTTCATTCGGTTCCTGCCTCCTTCAATCCCGACTTCAGCGATCGGCTCAGGACGGGAGCCGCATCAATCAACTGGCGCGTATATTCATGCTGAGGATGATCGAGAATGCGATGTTTCCCGCCAGATTCGACGATCTGCCCTTCCTTCATGACAGCCAAGCGGTTGGCATAGCGACGTACATGGCGCCAATCATGCGTTATAAACAGAATGGCACAGCCTGTTTCCGCTTGTTTCCGTGCCAGCAGTTCCAACACGCGATGCCCGGACACACTATCCAGTGCCGTTGTTGCTTCGTCAGCGATCAGCAGACGAGGTGAGAGCATCAGCGATGTAGCAATTGATGCTCGCTGAAGCTGTCCACCGCTCAACTGGAACGGATAGCGGCGCAACAATTCAGCACCAAGGCCAACCGATTCCAGCGCTTCCTCCGCCCGTTTCTTGCGGAGGGCAGAAGACTTTTCCCCATGTACCTTCTGGTACTCATCTAAGTGCCCACCAATACTGCGAAATGGCGTAAAGGCTCCCTGATAGTCTTGAAAAATATACGAGATGCGGCTTCCCCGCAGGGCGCGCATCTCCTTTGGCTTCCGTTCGAGCAGGTTGCTGCCTTCGAACATGACTCGTCCCGACGCATGCAGGTTGGGCGGCAGCAGACGACCAATCGCTTGCGAGAGCAAGCTTTTGCCACTACCGCTCTGTCCAACCAATGCCATGAATTCGCCTTCGCGAACAGCCAGAGAGACTTGATCTACAATTGTACGATCCCGACTGGAGATGCTCAGCTCCTCAATGGAGAGAATCATGGCTGCACCTCCTTCTTCACGTCAAACCGGTCTCTTAGATAGTCGCCCAGCATGTTGGCAAGCAGGACTATCGAGACAATGGCAAGGCCCGGATAGATCATCAACTCCGGCCGAGACTGGAAGTAAGGCCGTGAGTCATTCAGCATCGCACCCCATTCAGGTGTTGGCGGCTGTGCGCCAAGGCCGATGTAGGACAATGATGAGATGAGCAGAATGATTTTGCCCAGATCGAGACTGGCTAACACGAGCACATGGCCTGCGATATGCGGAAGCAGATGTTTTCTCATGATACGACCGTCCGACAATCCGTTGGTCCGGGCGATGCGAATGTAATCCTTTTGGGACTCCGATAAAACTGTACTCCGAACGAGACGGGCGTAGCTAACCCACTTTACGATTACGATCGCCAATACCAGATTACCGATTCCCGCGCCAAGCAGGCCACTAAGCACAATCGCCACGATAGTATCAGGAAAAGCTAGAAAAGCATCAGCGATCCGCATGAACAGCTTATCGACCCAGCCACGTTTGTAACCCGCGATCAAGCCAAACGGAATGCCGATCAGCAATGCAGCACCGAGTGCCAGCAAGCTATACCCCAGTGTTTGTCCGCCGCCAAGCAACAGACGTGTCAGTACATCGCGGCCCAGGTGGTCGGTACCGAACGGATGGAGAGCACTTGCGCCCTGCAATCGTCCGCGCAGATCGGTTAAGGTATGATCATGCTTCAGAACTAAAAAGGCATACAAGGAGGCCGCGATGACCAGTAGTGCAAACAGCAGACCAATGATCGCCTGCCAGCTATGTTTATTAGATTTTGTAGGCGAAATGGGCAGGGAAGTGGTTTTCATCGGTGGGCCTCCTTTTCCTTGAGTTTCATTTCAGGATTCAAATAACGATAAGATAGATCAACCGCCGTATTCACGAGGAATACCACGATAGCCATGATCAGGATGTAACCCTGGATCAGTGGATAATCACGCTGGCGGATGGCGTCAACGACAAGCTTGCCAATACCCGGATAAGCGAACAACACTTCAATCACGACAACTCCGCCAATCAGGCTGCCGAGACTTACGCCAAATACCGTAATGACAGGCGGAAGACTATGCCGAAACGCGTGTAGCATGAAGATCCGGCCTTCGGATAACCCTCTTGCTCGAGCGGACCGAACGAACTCCTGACTGAGTGAATCCAACAAGCTGGAACGCAAAAGACGCACATAAACGCTGGAGATAGCGAGTCCCAGCGTCAGAGATGGCAGAATAAGTGAGGTGAATCCATCCCGGCCCATGGTTGGCAGATTGCCGAAGCGTACGCCGAACATGTCGATCAGGATCAGACCCAGCCAGAAGCTCGGCACCGCCGCACCCACAATGGAGAGCATCCGGCTGCCGCGGTCAATCCAACTGCCACGATGGAGCGCTGACAGCGAGCCGAGCGGGATCGCTATCACGAGCATGACCAGCAGTGCGCCAATCGTCAGTTCAGCCGTAGCTGGCAGCGCACGCATCAGGGTCTGCATGACAGGCTGGCCTGTCGAATACGATACGCCGAAGTCGAGTCGAACGAAATCGAGCAACCAGTTACCGAACTGGACAGGAAGCGAATCGTTGAAGCCCATCTGCTCGCGTACAGCTTCCACCTGCTCCTGACTAACGGACAGTTCGTCCACATTCAGGATCGTCAGTACGGGATCACCGGGAGCCAGACGAATGAACAGGAAACTCACAAACATAATGAACAACAGAAAGATAAATACCTCAAGGAACTTCCGAAGCAAAATGCGAAACATTACATCACATCCAGCTTATTGGTAATCATGTAATATTCACTGCGAGTGGTAACCCAGTTCTTGATCCTCTTGCCGTTGTAGGCAACGATCGTACCTGGATGCAGCACGAATGAATTCAGCACGTTGTCATGCACGTAGTTGGCTGCCTTCTCGGCAAGCTCTGCGCGCTTCTCCAGTGCAACTGTGAGATTCAGTTCGTCGATGATCTTGGTCAGTTCCGGATCTTCCGATCCACTGAAGTTAAGAGCACCCTTCGGATGGTACGTTGCATTCAGGTAATATCCAGCATCGCCACGCGGGGCCGTCAAATTACTGTACGTTGCAATATCCCAATCGCGATTGGACGCCATATAATCTTCCGGCGTGTCAATCTGGCGAATCTGCACGTCGATACCGATCTTCTTCGCATCAGATTGGAACACTTGAGCAATCAGTGGCAGATCGGCACGAGCCGAATATGTCAGCAGCGTCAGTTGCAATGGTTTGCCGTCCTTGGTCATCACGCCGTTTTGCTGCGTGTACCCTGCTTCGTTGAGGTATTTTACAGCGACATCAGCTCCAGATTCCGTTGCTGTATCCGTATAGGTTGGCGCAAATGGCAGCGATGGCAGGAACGGTCCGATAGCAGCTTCGCCATATCCTAGCAGGATCGTGTCCACGATGCCCTGACGGTCAATCAGCGCGTCCAGCGCACGACGAACATTAAGGTCCTTCATACTCTCCCGTTGCATGTTCATCGTTAGCTGATGCACACGGAATGTCGATGTGGACTCAACCTTCATGCCGTCCATCGCTTTGAGCGATTCGAGGCTCTCTACCTCCGGACGGTATACGATATCAACCTGCCCAGATTTGAGCGCTAGTGTGCGGGCATTGGCATCTTCATTGAATGAGAACGTGATGGAATCCAGAGGCGATGCTCCGTCCCAATATTCATCATAGCGGTCCAGTTCCAGCTTGCTACCTGGGGTAAAAGAAGTCAGCTTGAACGGGCCCGTACCAATCGGCTTGTTCACAACGTCCGGCTCACTCACGTCGATAATCGCCGTGTTGGGATTCACCAGTTCGGAAGCGAACTCCGGGAACGGCTGAGTTGTGGTAATCCCCAGCTTGTCGCCCTCGGCTTCAATCGTATCGATCTTCAGCGCGTTCTGGATGGCTACATTCTCTTCCAGTGCCCGCTCAAGGGATGCCTTAACAGATTCACCCGTCATTGGCTTGCCATTCTGGAAGGTCACATCATCTCGCAGGTCGATCGTCCAATGCTGACCATCTTCGCTCTCCCAGCTCTCGGCGAGCCACGGAGCCACCGTCAAGTTCTCTTCATCGAGACGAACCAGCGTTTCCGTAATGCCCGCGCGCAGCGGCACATAGCTTGAATCCACATGTGGATCTAGCGAACTGGTGGAGAAGTTATATAGGAAGTGAACATTTTTATTATCGGTGGATGGCTGCGCAGCGGGACTGGACTCAGATGATCCGCAGGCGCTCAACAGTCCAGCGCTCAAGGCCAAGGAGACCAGCGCTAGCAGTGGCGTCTTTTTATTCAAGGTAATGCCCCTCTCTCTTAATCGTAATCATTATGATCTAAACAATGAGTATTATCATATCGTAATGATTACGTTTTGACAAGAGTTATGTTGGTAGTGAAACGAGAAAAAATCCGACTCTCGGATGAGAGCGGATTCTTTATTTACAAAAAAACAATAAAACCATCATATTTTATAAGCAACTGTCGTCTAGTGTATTAGAATCGCTTGCTATTGGATTATAAGTCATCGTATGGATATTTAAACAAAATTTATAAAAAAAGGAGGTATGCAATAAAACTTGAACATTGTCATATCGTTGCCTGAATGCCTTAGCCCGATTATATTAACCATTTGAGTTTAAGGAGGTATTTTTTATGAAGCGTTTATCCAAAAAAACAAAATTTCTTTCATTGTTCTTGAGTTTTGCACTACTGTTAAGTTTAGGGCATGTAGTATCAGCAAATGGGGTAACGGAAGAGTCCATAACCAATTTAACTACTGAAGACGATTTGGCATTTGGCGTAGGGGAGCCTTTAGTTAGAAATGATTCTCTTCATTCGCTTAATTTCCTGAAAACAGCTGATCAAGACAAATTAATTCAAACAATTAGGTATACCCCGTCCACTGATACAGTTATTGAAATTCCGTTTAAATTTACAAATGGAGAATCCATAAAAATTCTTACGGATCGTGATCGTGCAATGTTTGCACAAGAAGATGAAAATACGAAGATGGGTACGAATAAAGCGCGAACAAATGGTGGTATAGCGGGAAATATATTGAATAAAGAAGGCAGGTCAATCGGAGTATTCTCTGCACAACTTGTTGGTGGCAATGAAGAAGCCGAACTCATTGCAGAAAACACGGAAAAAGCTTTGATGTTACAAACCAGTTCAGATGATACGACTACACCACTTGAAATTGAATTTAGAATTGCTGCGACATACTATTCTGATTATTTTTCGAGTTTTGCTTGGATAACGAGATCTGGTGTGTTATCTCTAAGTCTAACGCATACAAATTATATCTATGACGCTACAACACAATATGAGTATGAAGCAAGAGCATTTGATAGTTGGGATAAACTATATTCGATTCATTCTACTAATACTCAAAACTGGTCTAATACAGATGGGATGTACAACCAATACTTTTGCCATGTCGCCCATGCGGAGAGTAAAAACCCTTGGAATATAGAGCCAGCTAGACCGGATGTAGGATATGTCAAAACTGTGCTCAATCTCTGCAACCCACCTTTGTAATTCTTCCTTAATTTGATGCATGTCGAATATAATGACTCAGAGCTTGGATATTATATGGAAAATGATATAGAGTCATGTTGTGGTACAGGGTTTATTGATGATACGATAAAACTGCCCTTTTAGGGCAGTTTTATTGGCATTTTTAGATTTTCTCAGGTTAAAAATAACAGGGAGTGGTAGGCGTATGGATAATATAAACGTATTTATAAATTTTAGACCCATATATATTCTATTTATTATTATTTTAATTATCTCGTTCTTAATTATCATTCTTCAGAAGAATCATTATAAAATCATTAACAGGTCAACAATAATTACAACATTATTAATTACTTATATTGTATCTGCTTTTTTGTTATATCAGGCGGGAATTCTTTCAGATGAATTAGGGATGAGCGGAGACACTGTTTCCACTATTATGTTTTTTGTAGTCCTAGCTTTAGGTGCAGTTAATTATTTTGTTTACCTTTATAAAAATAGAACTTAGTCCCTGTGGGATGTATTTGATCTAATATGTTCATGATACACGCAGGCGGTACATGTGAACCATCCTCTATATATTTAAACTGTACCCCATAGAGCAGACTCCTCTCAATGGGGTATTTTTTTGTGTCACAAGGACGGAAACCAGGATGATTTAGGCTTAACAAGATGGACACAGCTATTGTTTTTCAATTGATGTGATATCAGTGCTTTTTGAAAAAGGATGTAAGGCCTGCATGGGCTCGTGGATCGCTATTATTAGTCACCAGTATACCAATCAGAAGAGAAACACAGACAACACCTGTTGCCACTTGCAGACGACGCATGATTTTCCTTCGCTGTCGGCGTTTTTGGAGTTTGAGTTCCAATATATCCCAAGAAGGCGTGCTGTCAGGAACTTCGAGCTCTTGATATAGATCGTATATCAGCTTATCAAATTTGTCGTTTTCACTCATCTTCATCAACCCATTTTCTTGAAAATTTACTTAGCAGTGCTTTTCTAGCCCTAACAAGACGTTGAGCAATCACTTGCTCACTAATACCTAATTCAATGGCTATTTCTTTATATGGCTTTTCGTCCATATAGTATTTCAGAAGCACATCCTGGTAGTCAGGTTTTAATTCCCTAATCGCTTCTTGCAGCAATTGATTTCGAAAATTATGTTCAATTGTCGTTTCGACGCTTATATCAGCGGCTATTTCTAGAGTAGCAGCATTATGTGTATTATAGACGGCTTCAAGACTTGTCCAATGACGATTTTTTTTGTTTTTTATTGAATCAATCATCTGATTTCGAATAATACGCTTTGCCCATTTCTTACCACTGGCTAAATCTTTTAATTGAAGACGACTCTTTGTCGCTTTCAAAAAAGATTCTTGAATAATATCCTCTGTAAGAGAGTGATCCTTCAGTAGAAAGATAATCTCTTTATAAGCAAACTGAAAAAACGAATCGTAAAAGTATACCTGTAATTCGTAGCTCAAGGTATCGAAATCTGCTTCAAATAGTCGCCACCATTCTTCCCCCATTGTTATCCCCGGCCTCTTGTTATATTCTATGTATACCATTATTTTACTTAATTGTACTCTGAATGTATAAATATAGCAATTTTTCAGAGCCGCTCCATAGAATAAGAATCTTTCAAACCTGATTCGTAGATTCCCTTGCATTTCTCTCTAGTCGGTCGTGTACCAAACCATTTAGAGTTACGTACAAGGTAACGACTAAATAACGCAGCCCTAGCAACTGCGTTATCGTTTGAAAGTATGTCTAGACGCATATTAAAATCAGAAAGCATATGGAGAATTTTCATTATACTCAATTCACCTATGTTAACCCCTTAAGAAATTCCCCTAAAATATTTTTACTGGCAGTGCCTGCTCCTGAAATTGCATCATGCACACGATCTAATATCATTGGATGATTTATAATTCGTTGCTTATGTTCAGTAGATGTGTAACTTCTTAATGTATCTATACATATTTCAGACAACTCGCTGTCTTCAACAGAAAGTAGAGAAAGCAGGATTTCAAATTCTTGTGTGTGCTGTGTACTATCTAGACAGTAAGCCAGCTTTTTCTTCCAGTACAGTGGCTTATCCAACACCTCAATGGTTACCTTATCCCAATCACTTTGTCCGAAATGCTCCAATATTTCTGCTGCTATAATACAACCGTCATCATACCAGGAATCAACTGTCGTCACAGCTGATAAAAGATTATCTAATTGTTTGTACATATTAAACAATAACCTCTATCTAGTCATCTCCCAGTTTGATCCTACTTTCTGTATACCGGTAAGATTAATTCATGTAAGAAATGGCCGTCTTGATAATATTCGTTAATTTTAAATCAGGATATTTTTTATCACATTCCTTGAGGGTGTTGATATATTCTGTACTTTGGAGATTATAAGCTATTTCTTCAAACACCTCACTAACCCAAATAAGTTCGTCCTTACTACAGTTCTTGAGGAATTGAATCGTCTCATCTTCATTCTGGCTTAGTATATTAATTAGTTCATCTCTATATTGCTCGATTGCAGGATCGTTCATTTGAAGAGCCGCTCTTTTTCGTATTACTTCTCTAGACTCTTCGATCATTTATAGTGACCTCCATTTAGAAGATTCAGCCCAATCGTAACCAGACACCCAGAAATAGTCCGATCTATTAAGATTCAGGTATTCATAAACATTCGTTATTCTCTTCTTTATTAGTTTAAAGACTGTAGAACTGCTATGAACGGAGGATGCCCCGTTTCTTGGTTTTGTAACAAACTTGGTTTACGAAATCTTAGACTCGTCTGCAGTTCAATTACAGGTGCTTCAGCCCTGACTTCTTTAAGCAAAACTTTTATCCAAAGGGGGCACAAGGGTACTCTACAACCCAATATCTTTATAACAGAATCAATATCGAACTCGCGTCCATCTAAATTATTCGAATTTAACATTCCCCGGTAAAGATATTCGTCTGTAGAATTTAAAGATTTACCCCGCTCCTCAATCGTAGTAATTATGAATTTACTGTTTTCACCCAGTACTTCGTTATGATAGGTGGATAATTCATCTACAGTTTTTAGTAAGTATTCCTTAAAAGAATCTAGGTCCATATATTTTATTAACATGCCTACTCCGTTAATTTAAATTCAATTCAGCACTTGTCTTTAAGATTTAATTTAAAATTTATTCATCCACGGTAGCTTCTAACCATTTTGCTGCATCTTGACCTAAAAGGACTGTTGGGTTGTCAGGAGTGCCGACATTAATGCTATGGAAATTCGCTTCGGTTATTCCTTTCATATTTTTCAAAGTTGCTCCATAGAATGAAACTCCTTCAAACCTCGATTCGCTTATATCTATATTTATTAATGAAGCGTTACTAAAGTCAGTTAGAGAGAAGCTACTTGCAGAAAAATTACAATCTATAATCGTAGCCCTTTTAAACTCAGTCTCCCAAAAATCATCTCTAGCAAGTCTTACACCATTCAAAGTTGCATTAGAAAATTCAGTATAAGATAGGTCCGACTTATAAAAATCACAATTCACTAATTCTGCGTCGTTATAAGTTGACGAACTTAAAACTGAGGCATGGAAATCCATGTTGTTCAGGCTAAGATTATCAAAATTACAGCTAGTCATATACGATTGTGCCAAACACACACCAGTTAACTCATAATGTTGAAAATCAACTTCCTGTAATCGTAGCTTCTCACCTTCTTGACCATTAGTCTCTAACCACTTTTTGTGATGCTCAAATTTAAGATCTAACTCTTATTTCATAGCTCTTCATCCTCTAGTGTAGGTATGAATGGGGAGAGAAACGGATCATTATTCTCCATTACTTTACCTCGGATTAAAGTGTAGACCTTAAACTGATTGAAGGATTCCGTATCATCACTATCTCTTACATAAAGAATTCCGTAGGAACCCGGAGCTATTTCACCTACCTTTTTCAACACTTCGGCGGGATCATACTTTGATACAGGTTTGTGATTATCTAGGCCCGCTATCCATAGTTGAAAGTCACCGTTAACTGCTCTCACGTCCAAAACACCTGTAGGCCAATTTAGCTCCTCTACATATTCCCGCAGATGTTGAATAACTAAACCATATTGATCTTCATCTTCTTCAAATGAAGCACTCTCTCTAATAGTTGCCCATCCATGATATTCATACATAATCTCTTCACAACCCCTCATCCGTATCTCTGTGGGCTAGTTGACTATAAAGGTCATTATCTTTAATCTGTTCTTTCAATAATCGCTTTAAAGGGAGCATGTCCTGTTTCAACATTTCTCAACAAAGTAGGCTTTCTAAACCTTAGACTACACTGTAATTTAAAGATCGCTGTTGCTTCATCTAAACCTATAAAGATTACATTAATCCATATAGGCACCATTGGCTCTAAACCGCAAAGAACATTCACCGTATTGATTAACGGTAACTGCTTTCCTCCTATATTATCCTCACTCAAAATATTCAATCGCATCATATCATCTGCACTATTCAAAGGCTTATCCTTTTCCCTCACAGGCTCGATAATGAATCTATATTCATTAGATGTTAACCCAATTTCATTTGAGATTTCTTGAATTGTCTTTAATAAATTTTCTTTGAATATTTCTTTATTCATCTGCTTTATCTGTTCCAAAGTCATTCCTACTTCCCTGAAATTTTCGTACTTGAGACTTTAACAAGTTCATTGGTATTAACATATCCTGAAGGAGTTGTATCTATAGAGAATATTTCTAACCATGCATTTTTGGTTCTTACCCCAGCCTGTTCCAGAATTTGTGGAAATGCTCTTGTTTGTTCAACTGAGGGCGTGTAATGTCCAGATAAGTTGGTGATTCTTCTAACCTGACCATCCGCATTTATCTTTAGCTTCCCTGCTGCTTGAACAGACTCACCATTTGCTAGAAAAGAATGACCTCTTCCTATATGAAGTTTGTTTTTCATGTCTACAACAAAATCCATCTCATTAAGTCCATTTACATCTTTCAGTTTTCCGCTCTCTATACTAAAGGTGAACTCTTTCCCAGCTTGAGCATCATCAGGGAACCTATTATTGATTTTTTGTGATGATACTATATTTCCCGGGCTCTTACCACCTGTACTTGCAGCCTCAATATGCTGCTTAATCTTCGCCACAGCGGGATTAGAAGTTGGCAATCGAAACGGCCCTTTACCACCCGGCATACTCCCACGAACCATCTGAATCGCCATGAATATCTGACTAAACTTCAGAGAGGTCACCATCATCTGAGCATATTTATCGGATACAGGCTCTCCCGTCGTAGGATGAATCCCCATCTCAAACGCCTTGATCTGTAACGCAAAAATATCTTCCCCAGGCGGTTCAACGTTCACAGCTTGCATGCGATTAAAGTCCAGATTTCCCTGATCCCTCTGATAAGCCTGAAGAGCAGCCTGATCCGCAACACCATTCTCGTTGACAGGCATCCATACCCACTTACCAAACATATTGACTTGCGCCATCCGATAGCCCTTATCACCCGAACCTGAATCTCCTGATGATTTGATCATCATAGCTGCGGCGCCGACAGCTCCAAACGCACCACCCAGACTTACCTTCTGAGCTTCTGCATCTTGGAAACGCGTGGCGATATCCTTCAATTCCTTGGATGTGTTCACCATACTCTCCAGCGCTTTATCCAGTATAGGTCGTGACTGCTCGAACTCATAGTAAAATCGCTCCTGCGTTGCGCCCATCCACATCATTTGAACGAACATGATCTGTCTCGTCAGTTCACTTCGTATACTCTCCAACTGTTGTCTGGCTTGATCCACCTGATTCGATACGTGATGTAGTTGTTCAGGGGTAACTTTGATTGTACTCATACGTTTCTCCGCTCATTCGAAATAGGATTATCCCATGTTAGCAGAAGTGTAATATGTAAACTATCCGGCTAACATCCTGATTTCACCATGGTAAAAACACAAGCTGTGCTCCTCATCGGTGCTATGGTCCTATATGCATATACCCACTTCAAGGCATATCCTACCAGTTTCAGTAAATACCTTTCCTACTTCATCCCCTCCAACATCACCCGATACCGCCCGATCTGCTCCTCTGTCGCCTCTTCCCGCAATGATTCAAAAGTGAAGTTTGAAGTGCAAACTATTTCAAACTCTGGAGTCAACTAAATCACATACAGATTTCTAAGCAAAAAGAAAGAAGAGTGTTGCACTAAATCAGCATAGACAACACTCTTCATATATTAAATCGATTTAAGCCATCTTGTTTTACTCTTTTGCTAACTTAGTATATTTCTTAGGTACGATGTCTCTAAAGTATCATAGGTTATTTCTATCTCGTCCCCAACATCAAACTTAGACAGGTTTATACCACTAACCCAATATACTTCACTATATTTGTTTGATTGTATTAATTTATTAGTATCTTCCTGAAGATCCTCTGGTACCAAATCACTTATTACAAGAATTCTTTTGTTCGATTGATCAATCTCTTTTACATACCCTTGAACCCATTGATCATTTGAATTAAAAATGGTACATGCACTCAATATAAATAACAGTGAACATATTAACAACACCTTCATAAATTTCATATGGACACACCTCCACCAGTAACATCGATGTACTTTAAGGGTTAAACAAAATAGAGTTTATGCGGAACATTCCAAATACAAAATTCGTTTAGGGACTAAAGAGGGGGAATACCATGAGAAGATATTCATTTATCGTCTTAATGATTGCTACAGTTATGATCCTGATTCTTAGCGGCTGCCAAAGTTCTAATCAGCCCGATCAAGTCGGAGTAAGTAAAGTATCAAGGGAATTATACACCTTCTATCCTGACGAAATTACACAGGTTGATTCTATTGAAATGATGCGCGGCAGTGATGGCACTAAAAAAATAACTACAGATCAAGTGCTGATTCAGGAATGGATTGAAAAGGTACGTGATTTAGAAATCGTACTTGATCCGGACCAAGAAGATGCAACAGGGGTATTGTTCCATGTCACGATGCTTGAGCAGGGAAAAGAAGTGCTGTACATGACGCCTACCGATATGAATCATCAGCGAATGCAGCCACAGTTGGAATTGGCTGACCGAATGTCGGAACTTTATGATGCCATAGAATAAAGTTTTTTAAAGCATAATTGAGCATTTATACTCAAATAAAACGGAATCAACATTATCATTTCTAATGGGGAGATGCCCCTCCTAACAGTAAGATTATTCCTGGCACAAACAATACATCTCGGTTTGAGGATTTCAGGAGAATGGGTACAAACAAATAGAACTATAGGTCCTCACAAACAGCATCTAACATGGATTAAAATATAGTACAGATCAAGAACTGAGGATTGAGACGATGACAAAGATACAGATCCCTGTGGATCAAATGACACACACGATTGGCGTGTTTAAGATAGGACACGGGCACTTGCAACAAACACTGACTAGATTAAACGGCCAACTCACTCCCCTACTCGGCGGTTTTGAAGGCGAGACAGCCGAACGCTTTGCCCACTTATACCGTTATGCAGAGAAAAACCTGAATACCACGCTGGAGTTGCTGCATACAATATCTCTTCGTTTGGAACAGATTCGGGAACGTTTTGTCGATACCGATTCTACTATGGTTAACATCTCTGCGTTACTACAGTATCAGGCCAATCCGGGCACACCTCGTACCAATGATCTTGTTTGCGGCCCTAACGATCCCCCTCCTAAACGTAGCGTTGAGGAACATGTGGATGCCTTTTTCAATCAGGCCGGAGAAAACATATTAGCGATTGGGGACTCTGCCCTGCAACTAGGTAGAGACCTTATCGAACATCCATTAGATACTGCGGGTAACTTCTTGTATGATAATACCATTGGTACCGTTACCGACATAGGGAGCGGAATCGCCTTTAGTTGGAACTATGTGTGGGATAACGGAGATACCCGAGAACAGGCAGAAAAGCATATTGCAGCTGAGTTCGATAAAATGAAGCAAGAAGGCGGAGCAGAGTACGCCGCAAATATCACAACTTCTATGCTCCTCGGAATCTTCGGTAGAAAAGTCGGGATCAAGTCCATTGATGGCAAACAGCATCACTCGCCCCATATCGATTCTGGTGGGGGAGATAATAGAAATAAAGAACTTGAGCGTGAGGCATCCAATGATAATTCAGCCTCTTATACAGGAACGCCTGCTGTACACCAAGAAATGTTGGATAAGTCTGTAAAGTACCGTGATGACCTTAACTATGACTGCTCAGAGATAGCGGAAGACCTAGCCAATGCAGCCAAGGGCAAAGGAGAGATAATCACACTACGTTCTTCAGAGAAGTATGGAAGTATAGAAGTCTACGAATATGGAGTGAAGGAAAAGTTTGACTACCATACCGTATATTCTGATGGAAAATATGTTTATGATCCCAGATATAGCGATAACCCTATACCTAAAGATGTTTATTTAAAAAATATAGGAACACAAAATGATGGTAACCTAAAGGTTTCAATTAAGAGTCTCGATGAATGAGGAGAGAGTTACGTAATGAACATTTACACTATGGATAAAAAAGATGTTGATTTGTCTAATTTAGTAGCATACAGTTTATCCAAACTATCTACTTACGAATGGGTAAGATACAATATGTACGCCGAAGAGGATATCTATAATAGAGTCCCTGGATTTCACTTCAGATTTCATAATACAGGGGATTTGTATAATGAATTAACAGATTGTATAGATGCTTTTCAGGGAGAGTTACAATGGAAGTTGTATCTTGGTCTTGAGACTCGAAACCAAAATTACAGTTTAGAACCATTAGAAGCATATCAGGCAAGATTAACAGATGAATATAAGAAAAATCATAACCTAAAGGAGATTTTAGGCGAAAAATATAACGAAATATGCGAAAAAGGTATCAGTGATATACCATCCTTAAGTGATCACGTTGAGAACTGGTTTAATTTAGAAAATAGAAAGCCCATTCTTCCTGATCGTGACTAAGTTTACACCAGATTAAAGCAAAGGCCTGTCTACGATCTTATAGGATCGCAGGCAGGCCACATCATTATGACAAATGTTACTTAATAAGCTTAGCCTCACCAAGAACAATATTGATTTGCTCTCCATTGTTTAAAGAGGCTTCAAAGAAAACTTGGAGTTTTAGTATTCCCGTAACATCAATACTAATGTTTTCTGGCATGTCTCCACCTTTCATATCATCTTTTCTGAATATCTCTACCCCGTCGCCCTTAACAATTAAAGAACCAGAATTAATAGAATTACGTGTGTAGTCATCAATTCCGATATATCCCGTTAATTTTTTATAAGCACCATTTAGATTATAATCTATAGAAACCTTATCATCACTAGAACCACCCCAAGGTATATCTAGAATGGTGCCCACACCATGAAGATATTTTTGATTCGCTACAGTGAATTTCAATCCTTTAGGATTTTCCCAATTCTTAAAATAAACTCTATCAACAATACCATCTATTCTAGCGTAGGAAACTTCTTCCAAGTACTTAAATGTACCAGCTTTAGCACCAAAAGAGGCTGTCTTACTTTTCCCGTCATACGTGAAGGATTCCCCCATAGTTTGAGCTGCTGTTTTAGCAGGTATGTACAAGTTTCCATTATAAACGATTGATTGAGTCGTGCTCTTATGTACTCCGTTGAACATCATCTTAACGTTCTCCATTACTACACTAATCTTAGTATTAGTTCCTGCAAAAGCAGTTGCTCCTGTTAATAATGAACCTATTAATACACCTATAACTAAACCTTTCACTTTGTCTTTCATGTCTTCTCTCCTTTTGGGTATTATTGAATTTTTGATAAGCATTCCAATAATACCCAAAAAGAAGGCCGTTGTATATAGCATTGTTGTTAGATGAGACACGAACTTTATTCGTTCCTCTATCCCATTTCCTCCAGCATCACCCGATACCGCCCGATCTGCTCCGCCGTCGCCTCTTCCCGCAATGATTCCAACAATGCTGTGCACCTTATAAAATACCGATCCATCCCAAGCTTATCCGCTAACCTGATTGCCTGCAAAATGAACTCCACGGCATCCTGCGGTCTTCCCATCCACTGTTCATACAAAGCCCGCTGATAACAGTAATGGTACATATTTTCGTTGTTTGAAGAATCTATTTTTCTGAAGCCATAGCCATGTCCAGCATTTCAACAATGATGTCCGGTTTAAGTGATTTTAGGATAGATTTTCGCAAAGATAATCCTCCTTAATTATCGATTTTCTTACAATTGTATAGATAAACCAAAAGAAGATCAATATAAATTGTACTCATAAGTACTGTTTAATAATTATTTCCTTTGCACATATTAGTCTGTAAGGATTCTATAACCTCTTCTAACCTTAAGTGGAGGTGATCAAATGAGTTTACCAGAGGACGTAGGAAATCGAATTCGTGAGTTAAGGAAGGCAAAAGGCTGGACTCAGGAACAACTGGCCGAAGCAGCAGGGCTTCATTACAGCTATATTGGTGGAGTTGAACGGGGAGATCGTAACATTTCTTTGGAGACTCTTGAGAAAATAATGAATGGATTGCAGGTTACTGCTGAAGAAATCTTTAAATTCAAAGAAGACTCTGAGTACAAAAGAGCCTTGGATGAACATATAACTTTAATAAGCGGCAAAAGCGCAGATACAATCGTATCATTGACCAAAATTAGCAAAGAAGTTTTAATTGCTATCGAAAAAACACATAAAAATTCCAATTAAAATATCTGGATCAATATCATGCGCTAACACCAAAAAGAGCGGAGTCACACCCCCACTCTTTTTTTATTTCCCTTTTCAAACAACACCCCGCTCAAACGCCGCAAACTCCACTCTGTTCCGCCCATTCTGCTTCGCCTGATACAACGCCTTATCCACCGCAGCGAACAGTTGAGTCAAATACCCCTCCGGATTGTCCGGCACATGCACAACTTCAAAATCCTCAAAGGCCAGAATTCCAATACTAATCGTAATCGACACCTGCGTACTCTCGTGATCCACCATAATGCGGTTGGACTCTACAGCTGTTCTCACGCGCTCCGCGATCTGGTTCGCCAAATCATGCTCCGTGTGCGGAAGGTATATCATGAACTCTTCCCCGCCATAACGCGTCAGGATATCGGTACTGCGAATCGATTGTTTGACGGCCTCCGCCGTGCGGACAAGCACTTCATCCCCGATGACATGTCCATAGCGATCATTGATCGCTTTGAAGTAGTCGATATCGAGCAGCAGGAGAGAGAATGGTGTTTTGTATTGAATATTGGTAATGACCTCATGATTCAGATGTTGGGTCAGATAACGACGGTTGTAACAGTTGGTTAAACTGTCCGTCAGCGCGAGTTCCTCCAGTTTGCGATTGGCCTCGGATAACTCCTGACGGATCAAGTCTAGCGCCTGATTTCGCTCCTGAAGCGTTACGTTCTGGCGATTCATCTCTTTCACATAGAAACGCTCCTGTGAGACATCCTGGAACGTAAGGATATGACCGATCGGCACAAGAACCGAATCCACAATCGGAGACGATTGCAGGATATAGTGCCGGATATTGTTGTCCCGCTCCACGATCACTTCAACCTGAGAGAGGGTATTTTCTTTTTTCTTATAATGATTCACGAACTCCCGACAGCTGCCCACAACTTGAACAGACTCCAGAAAGGCTTCCATATCAAAAGAATCCCCCACATGCAGATCCATAAAGGATCGAGAGGCTTTGTTCGCTTCAACAATGACTTCATTCTCATCCAGTACCAGGATGCCATATGGAATCGTATTGATTACGTCCTCATGCGCGATGGAGACCAGATCGAACACATTGTATCTTTTGATCACATAGACGAAAAACAGGTCTGACAGAAAGATCCCCAGCGATGTCATGCCAGGAATGATCGGCAACCAGCGGGCTAGAACGACATTTAGGATCGCATCGATCGTTGCAAAAACAGCCAAGACAAATATGCCCCACAGGGTGATCCTCACCTGTTTTTTGATCATGGCAGACGTCTGCGATGAATACACCGCCCGGAACAGAACGACGAGGGACGCCAAGAAATAGCTCACCAGAATACCCATTACAACCCAGAACCAAGGGCCGTAAGCCCGCTCGATGTACCCGCCCTCCAGCGGGATGACGAACTCGTTCCATGGATTTGCAACTACACCTATAGCCCCGATTACCGCAGGGACAAATAGCAGGAAGGTTCCTTTTGTACTCAACCGCTCTGAATAACCGGTAATAAAAATCGTCAGCAGAAGCCACCCGCTCCCAAGCAGAGAGACCGCAACGAAAGACAACAAAACATAGAACAACTGTAGACCGGAATCATCCGTGAGCGTGCTCGCAAATTGACAGAAAGGCCAGAGCATCATCAATCCGTGAAACAAAAAGTAAACCTTATGTAAGTTCGTAATTCTAACCGTAGCAAACACATATACACCTACACCGAACAATAGGACGAATAAAAAGAGATCATACCATACTAATGGGTTCACGAATCTTCTCCTTCTTAGATGCTACAATGACAACGTGGTTGTTCATGATTCTAAGTGATACGTATATAAAACTTCAATAAACACCTATACAATACTGCTACACCAAACATATTGGTTAATTTAACCATATCTTATCACACCACCATAAGGGTGAGTAGCCCATACACTGGAAGTCCGACCAACCTCTGATCGAAATGCTGATCTATTTCTGATGATTTATAAATGCTTTTGAAGGTTTGGAGTACAAAACAGGAGAGTACATCATCTGCTCGGGAGGTATTAGACATCATCAAGTAATTCATATTGAGCCATCCGGCTATCGGACGGCCCTTATATCATTCGGTTACTGCATGTAGAGGGAGGTTGTCCGTGAATAGATCGGGGTTATCCTTCAGCATTTCCGTAATTACCTCTGCTGTCTTAGCCGCATCACACACTCTAACAACCGCATCGCCGAGCTTTCCTTTACGCATCGCACCTTCGCGAACCAGTACCTCATCTACTTTCCAGAAATGCTCCGACCATGGCAACCCACAATGTCTGCGGGATGGTACTGAAATCTGGCTTCCATCTGGTAAAACCGTATACAACATCTCATGCTCGTCCGTCATTCTACCAGGGATGTCCACCCACTCTTCGACCCCGTGAATAAATGTATTCCGCTTCAAGTCAACGCCCACTAATAAGATCGTCGCTTTCCGATCTAACAGTTTCCCCCATGCCGAACCTCTCGCACACGGTGTGTCGAAGAGATGATCGTCCTTCGTAAACGCCTCTGCGTCCCTTCCCAGTGCCGCTACCGAATGCGTAGGGTGCCAGGAACGAACCACGCCCGAACGTTTACGGAAAAGCTCAGGCAGAATGCCTACGCAGCATACAGAATTTTCCACGTGGAACATTGGGTTATCCGCATTGATGGTAGACCACGTATGGGTGGGAAGCACCAACAATCCGTCTTTCATATAGTCGCTACAGGCATCCAACACTGTGTCTGCTCCACCTTCAACCTCGCCTATACTTTTCATTGAAGAGTGAATGAGCAACGTGCCTTGCCTATCCATACCAAGCTGCTCTAGTTGCTGCATCAAGCTTTCTTTTGTATACATGCCCTTCCTCCTTCATTTCTTATCCTTTTCGATGAAAAAGCAAATCCTTGCTCAGCTTCACATCATGCTTCTCAGCATAACAAACAAAGGGCCGAGGGTTAACCCCCGGCCACAGAGAAAAAAATTGTATGAGTTCAGGCAGTAGCTCCCACTCAAATTTTACTTAATAATAACGTACTCCAGATTCACCAGCTTCGCATACGTCACGATCTGATCTGTGGTCAGGTTCAAGGATACAACCGTATGGTGACCACCACCATTTTCGATCCACGCTTTCACTCCATCTTGGAAGTTCGGCTTCACGCTCCACAGAACACGTGCTACCGGCAGATTAGGTGCTGGAACAGTTGGCTCAAATGCGGATACTTCGTTGATCAGCAGTTTGTAATGTGTACCGAAGTCTGCCATGGATACCACGACACCTTCGCCTGCTTTGCCATCGAATACAAGACGAGCCGGATCTTCGCGATCGCCAATGCCCAGTGGGGACACGATGATTCTTGGTTTGGTGCTGGCAAGTGTCGGATCTACTTCAAGCATGTGAGATTGCAGGATCGCTTCCTGTCCAGCGGCCATCTCGTATGTGTAGTCTTCCATGAAGCCTGTGTTCTCGTTATGAGCCATGATTTTCAACAAGCGATCCAGCGCAGCTGTTTTCCAGTCACCCTCACCGGCAAATCCGTACCCCTGAGCCATCAGGCGTTGTACAGCCAGACCCGGAAGCTGTTTCATGCCATGCAGATCTTCGAAGTTTGTAGTGAAGGCACTGTAACCACCTTCGTCCAGGAAACGTTTAATCGCAATTTCATAACTCGCTTGTACACGTACACTGGCTTCCCAAGCTTCCTTGCTGTTCGTGCCGTAATCGAATTCGTAGAGGTCTCCATACTGAGCGATCAGATCATCGATTTCCTGCTCTGTTACAGCGTTCACGTATTGCACGAGATCGCCAATGCCGAAGTAATCAACCGTCCATCCGAATTGGATCTGTGCTTCTACTTTATCACCTTCAGTTACGCCCACGTTACGCATGTTATCACCGAAGCGCGCTACTTTGATGTTAAAGCTTTCATTATAAGCTACCGCTACGTCCATCCAGTCAGCAACCTGTTGTTGCACTTCTGGGCGCTCCCAGTAGCCAACAACGATTTTATTTTGTTTTCTCAGACGGGCATTAATGAAGCCATATTCGCGGTCACCGTGTGCCGCTTGGTTCAGGTTCATGAAGTCCATATCGATGGTTGCCCAAGGAATGCTTTCGTTGAATTGGGTTGCCAAGTGCAGCAAAGGTTTTTGCAGCAATTTTGTACCACGAATCCACATTTTCGCCGGGGAGAACGTATGCATCCATGTGATGACACCCGCTACTTCATCGCGGTAGTTGACTTCTTTCATCGTGCTCGTGATTTTATCTGCGCTTACCGCCAGATCCTGCAATACGAGCGGGTACGGCAGTACGCCACTTGCATTAAGGGCATCCGTGATTTTCTGTGCGTTGGCTTTTACTTCGCCCAGGGCTTCTTCTCCGTACAAGTGCTGTGAACCGACCACAAACCAGAATTCTTTTGCTGCTGACATATAATCATCCTCATTTCATTATTTTATAGTTGAACTAATAGGTTTACACTAGCACACTGCGCAGCCAGAATAATCTTTCGATCGCTGGTTATCCCCGGATTTTTTTGATTCCCTTTTTTAAAGGGAAAATCCTGTGATAAAGGCGAACGCTCCGCTTCTCCAGCTTTCTTCTGTCTTCTCCGTTATCGTGTAAAAAGTATAGTTGAACAAATCATTCCCACACTAAACCACTTGTAAGCCAGAACATGCTTCCAGTCACTGTTATAACCTAATTACTTCTGTCCGTAATACGCGTCTTTTCCGTGTTTTCGCAGATAGTGCTTATCCAAAATACCTTGTGGAAGTTCCTTCGCGAAGTTATTCAATTGCCGCGCGTACAGGTTCATTTTGCATACCTCTTCCAGCACGACACTGTTCACCACCGCAGACTTGGCATCTTTCCCCCACGTAAACGGTGCGTGACCATGGAGCAACACTGCCGGAACCGCCATAACATCAATCCCACGCTGTTCAAACGTTTCAATAATGACGCGTCCTGTCTCCGCTTCGTATCCACGATCAACCTCGTCCTGATTCAGGAAACGTGCACAAGGCACAGCCCCATAGAACGTGTCTGCATGTGTTGTTCCCATAACAGGTACGTCCAGTCCAGCTTGCGCCCAGATCGTCGCCCACGTGGAGTGCGTGTGCACGATGCCACCAATTTCCGAGTAATGCTTATATAGTACGGCATGTGTTGCGGTGTCTGAGGAAGGTCTCATCTCACCCTCCACTACGTTGCCGTCCAGATCAACCACAACCATGTCGCTTGCTTTCATCGTATCGTAGCTGACGCCACTTGGTTTGATCACGAACAGACCGCTTTCCCGATCGATTGCGCTGACGTTACCCCATGTGAATTTCACAAGTCCGTGCTTTGGCAGTTCCAGATTCGCCTGGAATACCTCTTCTTTCAGTTGTTCTAACATGTTATTCCCTCCCGTTCTCTACCAGATGATCTACGGCTGATTGCTCAATCGCAAGTCCACTCCGATAGCGTTCGATAAATGCTTCAAACCCTTTCACATCCGATGCATCCGGCGCCACTTCGACTCCCTCCACATCGTTAAAGACTTTCTGCTCCAAGAACACATCCAGGCTCTCCTCTTGATCCTTGTTGATCATGTACGAAGCCAGAAGTGCCATGCCCCATGCACCGCCTTCACCAGCGGTAGACATTACCGACACCGGTACGTTCATCGCAGCAGCTACAATCCGTTGTCCGACGACAGGGGTCTTGAACAGGCCACCGTGAGCCAAAATGCTGTCAATGGCTACATTCTCTTCCTCCGTCAAAATGTCCATGCCCAGCTTGAGTGCACCGAAGGCACTGAACAGATGTGTCCGCATGAAGTTTGCCAGATTGAAGTTGCTTTCCGGGGAGCGGACGAACAATGGACGGCCTTTCTCAAGTCCCGTAATGTTCTCACCTGAGTAGTAACCGTAGCTGAGCAAGCCGCCGCCATCTGGGTCTGCCTCCAAAGCTTTGTTAAACAACACACTAAACAACTTGCCGTTATCCACTTCATATCCCATCGCTTGAGAGAATTCACGGAACAGTCCTACCCATGCGTTGATATCACTGGAGCAGTTGTTGGCATGAACCATCCCTACTGGGCTGCCATCAGGCGTGGTGACCATATCGATCTCGGGATAGACTTTGGATAATTCCTTCTCCAGTACAATCATCGCAAATACAGATGTGCCAACGGAGATGTTCCCCGTACGTTTTCGCACGCTATTCGTTGCCACCATACCCGTTCCGGCATCGCCTTCTGGCGGGCAGAGCGGAATGCCTGCTTGCAGATCTTGCGATGGGTCGAGCAACTTGGCTCCCGCTTCCGTCAATGCACCTGCCTTCTCACCAGCGAGATATACCTTGGGAAGAAGATCCTCGACTTTCCACGGATAACCTTTGCCTGCGATCCGTTCATCGAACTGTTGGATCATGGATGGGTGGTAATTATGTGTAGACTCGTCAATTGGGAAAATGCCTGATGCATCGCCGATCCCAATCGCCTTATTGCCCGTCAGCAACCAGTGGATGTATCCAGCCAAAGTTGTCAGGTGATCGATCTGAGGTACGTGTACCTCTTCGTTTAAGATGGCTTGGTACAAGTGAGCAATGCTCCAGCGTTCAGGGATATTGAATTGCAGAAGTTCCGTTAGCTCTCTTGCAGCTGCCCCCGTCGTAGCGTTACGCCAGGTGCGGAAAGGTACCAGCAGTTCGCCCGCGCTATCCAACGCGATATATCCGTGCATCATGGCCGAGAATCCGATAGAACCGACCGTGCGCAGCGTGATTCCGTATTTCTGTTCCACATCTTGCTTCATCTCACGATAAGCCGTTTGCAGTCCTGTGATGATATCCTCCTGGTTGTACGTCCAATATCCATCTTTCAGGAGGTTCTCCCATTCATAACTGCCTGACGCGATGGTTTCAAAACGCTCGTCAATCAACACCGCCTTAATCCGCGTTGATCCAAATTCAATTCCGAGCGAAGTAGCGCCCTTGGTAATGGCTTCTTTCAAGTCCAATTGACTCATAATCACGTGTATCCCCTCTCCGGTCGCGATTTCACATCCCTAAGGATGCATATATAAGGTGAAGCTCTTACTTATGGCAGTAGCTAATAATGAATTTTGTATAAATACATTCTCTTGTGTTTTCAAAGAATGCGCTTTCCTTTTCTGACAGCCTTAGTATATTTTTTGTACGTACATTTGTCAATAATATATAATAGTTATACTTACAAAGGACACATATTGTACTCTATTTGACTATTCAGAGGACTTATATAGCTATAAATCGGCTATGCTGTAAGGTACACCTCTCTCTAAAAAGGCTGATTATGTACGGTTTATTTCGAAAAATGTTCGGTTTTATTTTCATCCCATCTGAATCATGCTAGAATATGTACGTACAACTATTTGAATAACAACGTTTATATAGATGAGTAACGATGAAAGAAGTGGACTACATGAAGCCAAAATACCAGGTCATCATTGATGATATTAAGAGTCATATCCTTTCGGGGACATATAGCATAGGCGAACAGATCCCAACCGAGTTGGCATTACAGGAAAGCTACACCGTAAGTCGCCAGACGGTGCGGAAGGCTATTTTGGAGTTATCTAATGAAGGGTTTTTACGAAGCGAAAAGGGGTCAGGGACCTACGTTAGCAATCAGTATCGATCACGATCAGGCGGCAATACGTCGAAGAAGACGATCGGTGTGATCACGACATACATCTCGGATTACATCTTTCCGTCCATTATCCGCGGTATTGAGAGTCGTCTGAATGAGGACAACTACTCGTTACTGCTGGCCAGCACCAATAATGATGTAGCGCAGGAGAAAAAAGCACTCGAAATGATGCTCTCCTACGGCGTGGATGGCCTGATCGTCGAACCGACCAAAAGTAATCTGTACAATCCAAACATTGCATACTATCTGTCCTTCAAAGAGCAGGATGTGCCGTTTACGATGATTAATGCGTTCTATGAGGAGCTGGAGGTTCCGTTCTTCTGTCTGGATGACGTGCAATCCAGTTATCTCGCCACACGGGAATTGATTGCCAAAGGCCACACCCAGATCGGCATTATTGCCAAAATGGATGATTTGCAGGGCAAGTACCGGATGAAGGGGTACATCAAGGCGCTGGGTGAAGCGAAGTTACGGTTCCATCCTGAGCAAGTACTTTCCTTTGATACCGCAACGAAACCAGAGTTATCTTCTAATGTAGCCACGTATCTGGACGAAAACAGGGATGCGCTCACCGCGATCGTTTGTTACAACGATGAGGTGGGACTAGAGGTCGTGCACGCCTGCAGGCAGCTGGGCATCTCGATCCCGGATGAGTTATCCATCATTGGACAGGACAATTCGTATATCGCCAAGAACGCCAACATCAGGCTAACAACGCTAACCCACCCCCAAGAACAAATGGGCCGCGATGCTGCCGACTGGGTGATCAAGAATCTGCAAGGCAAAAAGGATCTGCCAACCAACACCTACTATCAGCCGGCGCTGGTTGAGGGGGAGACGGTGAAGGAGATCGAAGTGGAATAATATTGTTGTGGGACGGCGTTAAGTTGTTACCGAGCGTTTCTATCCAACATATCTAAAGAAGACCGTCAGAATATCTACGGCCTTCTTTGTTTTTATACAATATAATGAGGGATTAACCTTTTCGTACATATACATCTTCATTAATCGAACTACTTCGCCTGATCCGCTTCATCGCTAACCAGACTTACAACGATGCCTTTCTTCTCCAACTTTTTCACAACTTGCTCTGCACGCTCATTCAACGGATTGTTAGCCAAATATACCTCTGTTAGATGTGGGATGGTTTCGAGCACTGCAATATCCTCAATGAGGTTATTTTCTACATATAAATACTCCAAGGTCGGATGATTTTTTAAAGCAGTTAGATCCTGAATTTTATTATCATTCATAATAACCCATTCCAGCTTTAACTTCTGAAGAGGACTTAGATCGGTCACCTGATTACCACTGGCGAGTAGACTGGTCAGCTTATGCATATTTTTTAATGGAGCCAGGCTTTTGATTTTGTTATCGTCCATAACCAGATTTTGAAGATTAGTCAGACCTAAAAGTGGTGAGATATCTGCAATCTGATTGCCTTCAATAGCTAAGAACGTCAATTTTTTTAACTTGTTGAGTGGCTTAATATTTTTTATATTTTGACCAGGCAAGAATAGATCCGTCATATTAACGGCATGTTCAAGGCCTTGCAAGTTAGAAATCTTATTTTTCGTTCCCATAGCATATATGGATTTTAATTTTTTCAAATCGGCAACCTTTATTTCCTTCTTAGCCGACAGTTTCAAATCTGCTCGAATAACTTTGGCCAAGACCGGGTCTTTGATAAGCGATGCAGCCGAGATAATAGTGGTCGGTAATAGTACAAAAACCAAACATAAAACGATCATACTTTTGATAAATTGATTACGCATATAGAATCTCCCTTTAAGCATCTTAATTAGTAGCTCCGTTTCAAGGAGTTGAGGTCAGCCATAACGATTTTACCTGTATTTCCAAAAACGTACACTTTCCCTTTAAACTCCACCGCATTGTACCAATCGTCTACGGTCAAGACATCCTGCTTGGTCCATTTCTCAGCGTCATCGGAAAGGAAGATGGAACCTTCACTGCCAACAGCAATGAAGAGATTGCCCACGTATGAGATGCCAAAGAATCCAGTGTTCATTCCACGAGCATATAATTCGTCACGGAACTCTGTCCTCGCCCATTTCTTACCGTCCTCTGAAGTCAAAATAACCGCACTCTGTGCATTCCCATAGTGACTGGCAGTGGTCACGACAAATTTTCCGTCACCCCATACCACATCGAAATTATGTCCAGGAAACCGTGCCGGGATTTCGTTCCACTTCAGACCATCCTCGGAGACGAGCAAAAGCCCTTTTTCTCCAACGGCTACCAGTGTTGTGCCGTTGGATGCCATCGCATTGATTTTTTTCTTTACATTAGTGTTCAATGTTCTCCACGTCTTCCGATCCTTGGAAGAAATAATCGTGCCGGCCTCCCCTGCCACGTAATACGTATTATTGGCATATAACACACTCGTAAGTGATTGAGTTGTCGGTGATTTAATGACTGTCCACTTTACCCCATCATCAGAGGACATCATCTTCCCGTCATCTCCTACCGCAAAAAAATCCTTCCCTGACCACACAACACTCCGAAGCGGATAAGCTTGGTTTACATTAGAAGATTGCCACTTGCCTGACGTGTTCATCTTCGCTGAGCCCTGCGAGCTGACGGAAAGGAAGTTAAGCCGGCTACGATACCCACCCACCAACACCAGCTTATCCTTGTTTACAGCTGCTTCGTATACGTTACTTGGAAGTACAAAAGGGAATCGCTTTGTTAGCTTCCATTTTCTTCCATCTGTAGATGTTTGGATACCAACATCCGTAATCGTTATATACTGCTTGCCGTTGTGGATGGTAAAAAACGGATTCTGCTTAGGGGTGGTTGCAAACCCAGCATCGCTCCAGCTCTTACCATCCTTGGATGTCCAGTTGACATCCTTCAAGACATGATTGGCTTTATTCACATATTCAAAACCAAAAATATAAAACCTGTCCTTCGCCCAGTACACCTTGGACCAAAAGGCTTTGGACGATACATATGTCCATTTCTGCCCATCCTTTGAGGTCATGATCGTTGCATCCCCTACAGCAACAAAAGCTCCACCGCCATAGGTCATATCCCAAACTTGCTCATAATTAGGCTGATTGGTCTTCACCTTTTTCCAGGTGATTCCGTCTTTGGATACCGCTACGACTCCGCCTTCATAACCTTGAGCCACGAAGGTATTATTGCCCCATGCTACGGCTGTAAAACTGGTGGAGATCCCTGTTTTTCTTTCGGTCCACGTTAATCCATCCTCTGAAGAGAAAATCTTTCCTTCATATGTTGTTCCACCAACTGCAATATATCGTTTCCCGTTCCATACGGCGTCTTTTAAAAATTTTATATGTATTGAATTATTTAACTTCTTCCATGACAGACCATCATTGGATGTCCATACGGTTACGATATCTGCTTCCTCACGAAAACCCATGAATTCTGACTTTCCACGAATAATCAAACTAAAATCTACTGGATCCCCAGTATAGATTGTCTTCCATGTAACTCCGTCCTTAGAGGTTTTCACATAACCTCCGGCAGCCGGCATCATATAAATCCCTCCACCATAGGCAATGGAATGGGAAACTCCACTATTTAACTCATCCAACGAAGACCAATTAAGGTTCAACTGACTGTTTACTACACCATCCTCAATGTTAGCACCTTCACCCTCTGCCTGAGCAGGATGTACAGAAATTAGGGAAAACAGCAGGATCGTGGTTAACAGCAGATGTATTACTTTTAGTGAAAAAACTAGTGTGCGACTCATAGTTATCTCCTTAATTATTTAATACTAGAAATATACCATGATCTGAAATGAAATACTTGGATATTATCTTCATCCCTACTTAATAGAAACCCTACCTCTCTCACCCTATAAATCTTCCGTTAAGAACGGATAATAGACTACTTCACCAAGGAATGTGATAACCGCATCACAAGTCAAAGACACTTTCGGATTGGAATGAATGGTCATTGAAGACCCCGTTTCGGGATCACCGATGGTAGTGCCGAGAGGGCGATATCATGCAAAATAGACGAGTAGCTACTATGCACACATCCAGCTTATGGAGCGTCCTTCTATAATGAACCAATCCCCTGGCATATAAAAGCTGCCAGGGGATTTCAATAAAATCCATTGCCCTTGCATCATACTGTGATGGCAAAGAACACTATATTCTTTGGAGATGGGAATCTTTGAAATCGGTTGTGTATTTTAAACCGTAGCCCACCGTGCGATCCACACCAATATGAACTAACCAGATGAAGCCGATCATAGTCAGGAATGAGATAGAGAACATGTGTCCTGCCAATAGCAAGAGCACCGGCGTTACGAACGTATGAGCTATATTATACACGTATGCTCCCACCTTGTTGCCAAATGCATATCCGAACATAAATAAATCGGGAGCAAGCAGCAAAAGCAGGAAAATCCACCAACTGTAACCGTAGGAAAAGTAGAAATACGTGCCCAGCACTGCAACGATAGCATTTTCTATCTTAATCAATATTTGATTATTCATGTCATTCTCCTTTTTTCTGCATGGTAATGCCATCAAGCATCCATCCAATACCCATTGATACCTGCTCGTGGTTGATAGGCTCTGCGGACAACATTACAGGTGCCTGAAGTGTCAAGCCATCGAATACAGCCTGAATCAGTGACACTAGCATCTCTTTTTCGTGCGTGTTCAATGGTAGTGCCATCCGATCAATGATCTCCATTATGCCCAACTTCATTTCCTTATATAGCATCACCAACTCTGTGGCAAGTTTCTCGTTGTTGACGCTCTCCGTCCAGAGGTTAATCAACAAGGTGAACCATTCCCGATTTTCTTTTCGAAATTCGACTACGTGCAGTAACCCCTGCTGAAGAATTTCTGTAGGAGATACCTCCAAATCCAGCTTCGAGAAGGCAGCCTTCATCCCTTTATTAATCATCCATTCTCTGACCACTTCCACCAATAGCGTTTCTTTCGTGCCAAAATGATATCCGATCAGCCCTTGGGCTACACCCGCCTTCGCTGCAATCTCTTTCATTGTTGATTTAGTGTAGCCCACTTGACCGAATAATGTAAAAGCCGCTTGCATGATCGCGCTTCTTCGCTCGTCTTGATTGGGCGGTTGGATGTTAGTCATGACGCATTCACTCCTATACTGTTTGTTCGAACAGTCAACTTATGATTTCATTGTAATACTGTTTGTTCGAACAGTCAATGTATTATGTTTGTTATCATTTTCACCTGTGAACCTACGCGCCATGTATCCGATTCAGAGGAAACTTTAGTAAAAAAGGCAATTGCACGCTATTACGCACAATTGCCTCTTTCTTATGGAATCGTTGATGATATCTGGCTATTCTCAGTAAGCTATCGCTTATGACCTACTCAAGCTATACCTTGGTCAGCGTAAGAACAATCTGTTCTCCCGAACGGGTAATTTTATAAATCCCCTCTTGCATGTCGATGCCATAATGCTTTTTCAGCAACCACTTGGCGTTGAGATCCGTCTCGACGACCACCAGATAATCATAGCCGCTCAGAAGGTTGTCCATATTATCCTCATAGAACAACACAATCCCGTCCACATGAGGGGCATACAAGAAATACTTCCCTACATATTGCATGTAATAGTTCGTGACCTGTTGGTCCCTGTCTGAGGCGTAGAAGAGATATCTGTTATTATCCTCTTGCCCACCTGGGTACCACCGATCACCGGTAACCGCATGAATCTTGTAAGGGAGCGTTGTATCATAGCTTTGGGCGATAGACACGATACCATTGTATTCGGACAAAAGGATGGTGGCAGCAACCGCGATACAGCCGATAATACCTTTTTGATAATGGCCTTTTGTCTCAACCGTCTTAAAGGACTGATAATCAGGAACTTCACCAATCCGATAGTGAAATGATCGCTCCAAGTCGATCGCAGCGCACAACACCAGCCCACCGGCGAACAGCACCACGATACTCGATGCATAACGCTCAAAGCCTGCCAGGACAATGGCTTCATCCAATGGCATGGAGAAGAGATACAGCGCCAGAATACCTGCATAATACAATAACAGTACAACGTCCAGAGCAATTAGTGCTTTCCACAAGTTCCACTTCTTCTTGAGCACGACGATGGCAAATACAGATGCTGCAATCGCGATAAGTTGGAAAATAACAATGCCGATCACTGGTCGTGTCGTCAGATCCGTACTGGCCTTCAGGAAAGTCCACAGAATCTCCTGCATCTGCTCCGGCGTTTTGCCGGCCTGAATCCCCGACGTAGCCACATCGAACTTGTTATCAATGCCTTGGAACACCGTCGCCATTCGCCAGCTCCAGCCGAAGTAGGGAATCAGCGCACCGCAGATCGTGCCCACGACAGCGAGTGCTGTTTTCCATTCGAACTTTTGCTTATGTTTTAACCAGGTATACACCAGGAAGATTAGGCCAATCGCGGCGAAAATAATCCCTGTGCTTTTGATGATGTTCAGCAATCCCGCAAGCGGAAGAACAACAATACATGCCTTTTTGATCTCATTTCGATATTGATAAATCACCGCCAAGATCGCGAGCGCGTAGATCGGAAGCAAGAAATCCACGAGCAGGTTGGTGATCCGAATCGTAAGATTGAAAAACGAAAGTGTAGATAACCCGAGTCCGAGAAAAGCGTACAGAAGAAAGCGTTTCTTCTCCGAAACAATGCCAAACATGGCATAAAAACAGGAAAAGATAAGCAATCCCTGTGCCAAGAGCATTACGGACTGGGAGTGCCCCATGAAGCGACAGACATAATATATAAATGACGAAGTCCCCAGCGGATAGTTTTTAAAATCAATCAGGTTAGAGTCTGGCGTCGGAAAGGCATCTGTACTTAACATCTGCTTCAATACGATAGCCCAGTGGGAGAAATTATCGTAATGCGTTAATTGGTTCTGAAAGAGCACCAGCAAGAAAACAAAAGTCCCTGCCAGGAATGAAAATTGGAATATGGAAAAGGACATACGTAATGATGCCCCTCGGCGTAGCCTGAGAAACAACATTCCCCCATACAAAAGCAAACCTGCAATCAGGATGACAAGGCTGCCCGTAAAGAGCTGCCCTGCCAAACCACTCAGAAAAACAAGGCAAGCAATCGAGGAAAACACAAATACAGGAATGAACTCCCAACGTAGTGATAGTGCCTTCCGTACAAACTGCATATAACCAAGAAAGGAGAATATCAATAAAACTCCCATCACAAAATGAAGCACAATGAGCATCTCTATCTCTCCTAACCCTCTCTGGTGGAACGATCGGAATGTGGCTGAATCAGATCCGTCAGCAATTGGTCGATCAGGCCCTTCTCCACAATATCATCGATATTCTCCACCGAGAGAAGCACTTCGCGCTCACGGGCTGTCGTTTTTCCCGTATGTTGCAAAATGACTTCAATATTACTCTTCGTATAAAAAGTAACGACCGCTCCTGCCGCAATATCACCACGGAACCCCGTCGCGGAGAAGAAACGATAATTGAAGCTGCGCAGCGTACAGCTAGCATCATTGGTGAAATGAACTGGAAGCTGAAGGGAAAGCCGCGGCATTTTTCGCTGATCCGATCTGGGTTGAACAATCCTTTTTTTCACATTGCGTAACATATCGTCATAAGCCGTATCCCACAGATTCATCTGCTCTGGCAATGAGTGTTTACGGTCGTAGATGATTTGCATGTATTGGCGGTTATCATTCTCATCAATCGGCTGAACCGTTGCGGAGTAACGCCAGCCCTCTCCATCCTGTTTCACATACACGATGACTGCATCGAGATCGGCTTCATACCGGTCGGTTTTGACAACCAAAGAGATAATTTTCTGTTCAGCCAAATAAATGGGATAAGGGACATAGAAGGCAATACCTTGTTCGGATACATCAACCGTCTTGGCCTGATATCGCAGATTGTTGGCTTGGTCGTGAATCGTGACATCTTCCTGCGCCCGAATCCGTTCTGTCTCCCGATACGCACGACGGCCAATCATGAAGAACAGGGCGTAACATAGCGCGATCATGTTATGAATCAGCCAGAAAATAATGATACTGCTGAAGAACAGCGCGATGCCGTACTTGCCATTGACATACCGAATCACGGCTGCAATGGAAAGCAACAGCAAGAAGATATGCGGAAGTGCATATATTAGAGCTGACATCCATTGTCGACCGCTGGCTCTGCTTTTGTTGGTAACCTTGAATTTTTTCTCGCGAATACCCAGCGTTTCTAGAAGAACCGGCCAGATCAGATAAGGCATAAATATGGTATCGATAACCTGACTCCATCGCTGATTTCGAATATTGCTGGACAGATATCGCATGGATACACTGTAGAAGAAATAAGATGGAAGCCAGAATATTAGGATTTGCCAGAAGGTTGTGTTCACAATCTGGAAGTCGAATAACGCAAACAGAATAGGTGCCAAAATGAAAATCAACCGATTAAAGAAGGACCACCAGTATAAGAAACTGCTTAAGTAGGTCACTCTCGTCCAGAAAGGGAGCTTTCCAGATATGGGTGCACGCGTATTCTGCAGGCTCTGAAGGATACCCCTTGCCCAGCGAATCCGCTGTTTAATCATGCTCTTCACTGTTGTTGTTGTCTGCCCGGCAGCTTGAACCTCTTGAGTCGCATAGGTAATGTAACCTTCCTGCTGCAAGCGGATGCTTGTCTCAAAGTCCTCGGTGATGGTATTCAGCGGAAAACCTCCGATGTCTTCCATTCCTTGCCTAGAAATGACCGTATTGCTTCCGGTATAGGCTACCGCATTGGAAGCATTACGCAGGATATTCACTTCTCTGGAGAAAAAATCCTGTTCATTCGGAATGCCTTGCTCTGCATACAGGTTGAACTGGAATAGATCCGGATTGTAGAAACTCTGCGGGGTCTGTACCAGACCAAGCTTGAACTTAGGGTCCATCTCGTCCTCTCGGCGAGGACGCCATTCCTCATTCTCCTTAATAAACGTGGAGAGCAAGAAATAGGGTACCGTTTTCATCAAAAAGGTATGCTGCGGAATCATATCTGCATCAAACGTTGCAATGAGCGGAGAAGAGCTTTTGCTCAATGCATTGTTCAGATTACCAGACTTGGCATCCTTGTTTCCGGGGAACCCCAGATATCCCACACCAAACTGTCTCGCAAGCTCCTCCACCTCAGGTCTTGCTCCATCGTCACAGAGATAGATATGAACCTTCTGCTTGTCCGGGTAATCCATGAACGTACAGGCATTAACGGTTTTATATAACAGATCGACAGGCTCATTATGCGTAGCAATAAATACATCCACATCCGGATAATACTCCGGCGGAACGATTGGAAAGTCGAGCTGTGTACGTTCTTTTTGCATCTTTTGAAAGAATAATTCAAAGGTTGTTAGTACGGTGACCGTTTCAGCCACAATCAGCAACATCCCAAAAATGACGTTCAGCATGCCTTCACCCCATGGCAACGTAAAGAACGTACGCCATACCAAATAAATCGACATCAGGATCATCGTGATGATAAAAAAGATATTCTGCCTTTTTTCGTTTTGCACTACAACTGCTTCCTCCTTGCTGCAAATACCCATCTTCGCTGCAATTGGAAACTGAGCAGGAACAGCAAGGCATCACAGACGAATTTCGCCAATTTCTCATCTACGAAGAGAACGGTATGGAATATATATACGCCAGTACTGGATAGCAAAATCACTACTCCGCATAACGTCAGATAGCGCCATAGACTGCCCTGGCTATCCTCCTTGCGGAATACAAAATGTCTGTTCAGTACATAGTTGACCACAATGGAGATAACTCTCGCAATAACGGTGGCGAGCAGAATTCTTAAATAGTGCTGCTCACCCAACATGGGCCGCAATGCGTCGATCAAAAACCAGGCGATGCCCAAATCAACAACCGAACTGGCCACCGATGATGAAATGAACCTCAGGAAATTGGAGAACAACACCCCCATGACCCGAGCACTATCCTGGATCGCTTTAAAATGAGTTCCCGCATTGCCATTCTCATAAATGACTTGGATTGGCATGGTATGAATCGGTATGCCAGACTGAATGCACGAGATGAGCATCTGCAGCTCATATTCAAATCGAGTGCCGCGAACATCCTGCATAAACGCAAGTAACCCTGGACCGAAGGCACGAAGCCCAGTCTGGGTATCTGACAGCTTTTTACCATACAGCATGGCAAAAATAAAGGAGGTCATCCGATTGCCTAACAGGGACTTTGGGGGTATATTCCCCTCGCTGAAGTTCCTTACCCCGAGCACCAATGAGTCCGGATGAATCCTTGCTTCTTGAGCTATGCGGTATACATCCTCAGCTGCGTGCTGTCCGTCTGAATCAGCGGTTACAACGAAGGAAGATGCATCGAATTGCTGTCCAATATACTCAAATCCGGTCTTGAGTGCCGCACCCTTTCCCTGATTTTCTGTATGTGTCAACAGAGCACAACCGTTCTCACGAAGCTCCTCGAAAATCGACTGATAGGCCTCACCCGATCCGTCGTCCACAATAACAATATTAGTAAATCCATACTCTCGCAATTGCCGTACATAGGCTGGAAGTCTCTCATCCGGTTCAAGTGATGGAATGAGGATGATCGTTTCGCCGTTTTGTTTACCTATAATCATCCTGATAAGCCTCAATTCGACATATTTTCACAGATTCTTTTTTGAATATTGTGAGTATAACATCGAAAGGGCATACAGTAAACGAATAACTTGTATATATATTGGTAAAAAAGTTGCACTCTTATATCAGCTAATTCATAGGTGAAAAATACTAGGAATAGGACTGTGGCATGTTGGTTATCTGTCGATGGTATAGCGATAAATATGATGTATTCTTTCATTTATCATTTCATAAAATGAACAAAATGGAAATTAAATTTCATCTATTCAATCTGTAATCCGATGGATTTACAAAAAGGTAGTCATGAGAGGAGCGCACAGGGATGCCTCAGGAGGTTTTTGTTAATAGCGCATGGATCGGACTGCCCGTTGGGACCGTGGTAGGTCCGGGAATGATCATTGGAACTAATGCATTCGGTACAATTACAGAAGGCGTAGCCGCAGTAGCTCCCCAAGGAACCGTACAGGTAGCGGCTGGAGTCTATAATGAATCCGTTGATATCGATAAGCCACTTCAACTGCACGGTGCTCAATATGGGGTTGACGCGCGTACCCGCTCAGGTAATCCTGCAGAAGAATCTGTGGTACAAAGCAGTACAGATTCAGGCATTTTCTTCCTTATTTCCAGCATTGACAGCAGTAGTGTGGTCATCGACGGGTTCACAATACAAAACAATACGTTAGGTACCGGAATCAACGCCAATGGAGCCCAGTCGGGGTTCTGGTTCCTCAATAACATCATTCAGAACAATACAATCGGCTTATACCTAAACTCGAACGGTTCCATCGAATGCTTGGTGCAACAAAATCTTATTAACAACAACAATCAGGCAGGACCCGGGGGCGGAAACGGTATTTATTCCGATCAAGGATTTTCCAATGCTCTCATCGACAATAATAAATTTACCAATAATCAGGGGACGATGACCTTATTAGGTGGTGAAACTACTGCCTTCGAGAATGTTATCATTTCTAACAATGAGATTATTACGGATGGCGGAATTTTTATGCTTACTTGTCAGAACATCAGTATTCTAAATAATACGATTAGTAACAATACGTCTGACGGCATTTTTTTATCGGGCGGAAATGATCGAATTACGATTTTGAACAATATCTTGCAATTCAATACGGGCAACGCAATTAACGTTCAACTGGATTTTACCGCTGTCCTCAATTCTAATATCCGCGCCAAACATAACAGTATCGTAGGGAATACGGTGGCTGGCTTAACTGTAGCTACAGGAAGTTACAATAATACAGCGCCGAATTTGAATCTCGATGCCACGAATAACTGGTGGGGCGATCCGAGTGGACCCAACGTCAACGGTGGGGGACCAGGTACGGGTCAAGCAATCATCGATCCAGACTTGGTAACTCTGTATATTCCATTTCTTGTTGAAAACCCGTTTGTCCCAACTTCACTTATCACCCCTGTCCAGAGACTAAGCAGCAGTGCAACGAATGTATATGTAGCAGCAGACCGTGATACAGCCGTAGCCGCTGCTAATTTGGGAACCGGTACGCTGGCTGTAGAGGTGGCCCAATTTCCGCTTTGGAGCATCTTAACGGAATTTAATAATGACAATAATCCTGTATTCGGAGCCGTTCCCAATCCAGTTATAGTATGGGATGCAACGACAGCTCCGGGACAAGTGTTTGGCTTTGCCGCAGCCACAGATTCCTTTACGTTAGCTGCCACAGGGGAATTTTTGATTAATTTAACGGCATTCGCTGATAATGCCATGGAGGCACAGATCGATCTGGTGGACGCAACAACGAATACCATTATATCGACACCACCGTTAGGTGTCTTGCTATTAGATGGAAGCATGGACCCCACACCTGTCGTTCTCGATTTCCCCTTCAATTGGCAAAATATACGCTTTTATTCCATCCCCACTGGGCCGATCCCTGCTGGCGAATATAAAGTGATCGTTTCCTTTACAGTTGTAAACTATCTTCAATACATGTCCTATCCCGACCCCGCCGGGCTATCCTTTGTTGCGGATGTTTATACCGCAAGTACTTAACATACAGCTTGGGAGGATCGTTTTCGAGTGTCATTCCCTGTGATTCAACCTTCAATAAAATGCATAGCACATCTATGATGATGATCGGTGAGATCCTTTGATCATAAATATAGACGAATGGCCGCTTATGCTGATCACTGATTTGAATTAGAATTACCGTAGAAGTCTGTAAAAAGGCTGTGATTCCAATATTATTCGAAAGAGACAAATGGTTGCAGTATGGCATTCTGCGCGATGAGCCTTCTCTCGCTGAACGGTTGCCAGAAACACAGTTGCTTGAGAAGGATACGCTAACGAGTATGCTTCTTCAGTATCCCAGCGTTGTACTGAAACCTCGTAATGGCAGTTACGGAAGGGGTATCCTGTTCATTAAACGAAGCGGTGCAAATGCTTATCGTATTCAAAATGAAAATAACACAGTCACCATGAGAGACAACGATCAGTTACTCGAATGGATCGAACAAACAAACAAAAGTGATGAATATATTGTCCAAAAGCGTCTGCAACTTGCTCAAATTAAACACAGGCCGTTCGACATTCGGATCATGGTTCAGCGCAAAAAGGGTTCCTCGTCCACTTGGAACGTGACAGGTTCCTATGCTAAAGTCGCAGCACAAGGATACCAAGTCACCAATGTGAATAACCGCCCCATTCCAGTTCTTAAAGCACTGAGACTGGCTCGAATTGGAGATCGGCGCTTACTTGTCAGAGCGGAACAAGTTGCACGATTAGCTGCCAAACGATTGGGAGAACATTACCCTATGCTTAGACAAGTCGGGTTCGATATAGCCATCGACAAGAAACGGCGAATTTGGATTATCGAAGGCAATTATCAACCAGCCTTACGGCCTTTCCGACTTTTGAAAGATTCCTCGATGCACCGCAGAATATTATGGTACAAGAAACATTAAAACGAAAAAAGACGACCTGCCTGCTAGCCCGGGCAAGTCGTCTCTTCATGTTTCGTACCTAATCTCGATATTAACCCTCTTCGGTTATTTCCGGCATTTTCTAATCGCACTTGTCACACGCGTCACTCGGAACTGATTTACCCCTACCTGTATGATGGCAAACTGGCTGTAAGAAGTACCGGAAGAAGTATACGGTTCAGCCTCAATATTTCCACTCGGTGTTCTAACCGTTGCTGTGATTCTAGTTACCAAGCAGACTCCACGGCTTGAGGCTCTCCAAGTCTCGTCACGCTGAACACTATATCTATCGTTGCTACAAAAAATGGATGCATACTCCACTACTCCACTCGCATTAAACGAAGTCGAGTTATAGATCTGAACAGGGTCATAACCACTAGGTGCTCCAGGTCTTCTATTTCCCATTCTCAAAACCTCCTTTTTATTGATAATCTATTAGATGCAGTTAAATAGTTTTGGTGAGGTATAAATGTGGACAAGGCAGAAAAAGTGTGTTTGTCCGAGGGTCGCAGACACAAAAAAGAACCACCCTTTACTGTACAAAGGTGGTTCGAGAATTATAGTCCTACTTTCACTATCACTTTAATGAGCTAATCAAGTCGATATGGAACATAGTAGACGGTCAGAGTTCCCAAATTGCAGATGCTTCTATTCTGCCGCCTCCGCCAACCATGCTTGCATAGCCGGAGATTCCGCCCGATTCAAACGTAAGGCAATTTCGGTATTGAGCTTATCCGGCGGCATGACTTCAACAAGGACACATACGGACTCTCGTGGTTGATTTAAGGCAAACACGCCTTCATCATCGAGCATTTTCATCGCCAGCTCCATGGCGTTCAACCTCACATCCAACTCCCGATTCCAATCATCATTCTCCAGTTCCGCAATGTAAGGACGCTCGTTATATCGTTGTTTGACATCGTCAAAGTGATCATCCCCAAAACAACAATAGGGCGAATCCGCATACGACCATTTAATGAGATCCGCAATCGTGGATACCGGCGTATCACTTTCTTCTGCTTGGCTAGCCGACTCCAACGCCAAAGCTTCCCACGACCAGGCAGAGATGCTTGGCGCATGTCCCTCGCCAGTAGTGTATAACGTACAATAATAGTAACGTTCACCATTTTCAAAAAGAGCACCAAAAGACGTTCTGGCGGCAGCGGCAATCTCTATGGCCAGTGTCTCTATTTCTTGCATTGGCTTCATGATTGGAGTTCTCCTTTCCATTTGTCGATTATCGGCCACTTCTATATGAGTTGGCTATTTGGACTAGATACCAGACACCCGCACCCACAAGGATAGCAAACACCAGATTGATGCAGCCGAACACGATGAGTGACTTTGCTTGGCCTGGACCAATCCGGAAAGCGGTAACGAGCTGGAATACAGCCGGTAGCAGAAACGCCAGCCATGAGATGGTTATAAGCTTTTCTGTTCTGAAGCTCCACCACACTGCGGAACATGAGGCAGCTAGCAGTACCCAGGTACAGATAATCTTTAGGGCGAACATCATTTCGGCCCCCTCCTATTTGCCACGAATCAAAAGTCCATATTTACTGAATATCCACGATTGGCTCAAGTCGTGCATTGCATCAAGGCTTATACGCACAGAGGGTTTTTGCTCCTTCATCGCATCTGCATCCTGGGCTGAGAAGCGAAGGGGTTTAGTCATTTTTTTGATAGAGTCCCTTATTTCATCGAAAAACGCATAGGTCAGCGGCTTATGGTCCCGGATATCCTCATATATATAATATTTTCCTTTTTCGTCTTCCAAATTAACTTGAAAACCTTTCGGAAATGAAAGCATGATGCACGGCAGCTCATCCTCTGCCCACTGTCCGTGATATGGATAAGAAACCCCTTCATTTCTCACAAAAAATCCTGAACTTTCTTGATCCGATGCAATAGAGATAGAGTAAACAAAGAAGGGATGGACGTCATCTCTCTTTTCTCCTGCCACAAAATACTGATAGAACGTCTGATATGCGTCGTACACCTGATTATAATCATGCTCTGTTCGGGCAGCATTGGTACGATAGAATTGCGCTTGCCGATGCTCCAAAAGCTGCAAAAGGCTTTTAAACTCTTCAGGAGTGATGAAGAATCTCAGTTTATAGAATCCGCTATTCTTTAATTTGTCCATTTTTTTGCTAACCACCCTGTTTAGAAATGTTATGCCAATGACCTTACGGTTCAGGTTTACCACCGCTCATCCTTATCTCTATATTGAGCGTTAATTCATCCGCATCTGTTCTTATATATCAACTATATATGTATCTTATTTCCATTATAGTGATCACTTGTCCTGAGTCTACCTACTTTACACCTGAATTTTGCGAATGAACTGAGAAAGGGTAGCGAAATATCAGGATAATTGCGCCAGTACGCGAGCAAAAGACATACATGAGGTGAATTCCAGACTACCTGCCTTGTGAGGATGGGAGCACGCCAACACATATCGTGATCAGCACAAATTAGCCGTACGGATGATCACGATCACCCGTACGGCTAATTTTGACTTATTCAGCTTTGCGAATTTGGAATTGTTAAGGTTTAACTACAGATAGAAGAGACTCATTCCCCTCAGAGATCACCGTCACATCTGGTGCAAACGTTGCATCACTTACATGTAGCGTTTCTCCAAGTTCCATAGTACTAATGTCAAATTCAATCGACTTTGGTAAGTGTCTCGGCAATGCCTCCACTTCAATGGAAGCTAATTGAACTTGCACAACTCCGCCCTGTTTTGTTCCGATCGGTGTGCCGTTGAACTTGACAGGAATTTTAGTACGCATAATCTCATTGGTCTGTACCTGTTGAAAATCCACATGAATCAAATCTCGTGTAACGGAATCACGTTGGAGGTCTTCCAATAGTACGGTCAATGAGCCTTTCTCTTCAAACTGCAATTCAATAAAACCAGACGCTCCTTGCTTCAACCATTTTTGAAATTCTATTGTTGGAATATGAATCATCTCATTCTCCGTATTTCTGCCAAAAACAATACCTGGCAAACGCCCGGATTTACGTAGGTCCCTAAGTCGTGAAGAATTTAATGGAATGCGGGTCTCCGCTTGAAAGCTAGTAGTCATGCTATGTTCGCTCCTCTTTATTAAATGATATTTTCACATTTTTCATACTCATCCAACCATCCCCTGTTGGGGCTAAAGAGAGAAACATAGCATCACCACCTCCATATACGATCCAATTGATTTTAAAATACATTTAATGTAAGCTCCCATAATATATATGAAGGCACTCTACTCCGAAGAGTAGAATGCCTATGGGATGCTTCAACCCTATCATAGAAACATCGATTTGTCGATTTAACCCCATAATACGATCAAAAGCGTATCCTTCCAGTCCGCGTCGTTGATCAGCATAGAGACCACCCCAACGATGGAGTGGCCTTCATGTCCTCATCTCTAATTTATACATCCTCAATACTCGTTGGATTTGTCAGAATTTATCGATCTTATACCAGAATATCGGGAGCGGAAACCACCCAACAGGCGCAGCAACTGCCATATAACGGCCATGTTGTGTAAGTAGAAGCGCCTGGGCCTGCTGCTTATCAAGGACAATGGCATCGGTCTTAGCAGATCGCTCGACAGTCACACCACTCGCATCCACTCGCGCAGTAATCGGCTGACCGTCCATGACTGCTGAGAATTCTCCCTCTACTATCCCTGTGGTCTTGAATTTGAGTGTCAGATATGCCTCCAATACATTGGCAAAGTCCAGAATATGATACATATCCGATGTCTCAATAACATAGTCTTCCGCAATGTTGCCAAGTGTCGTATTCAGCGGGATATCATATTCCGGTGTAAATATAGATATACGATCTGTTCTGCTATGTACCATATAAGCCTTAATCGTCCGCCAAATATCTGCCGCATGTTCCACCGCAAATTCAGATATTTCATCGCCTGTTTCGTTTACAATTAGATACCCGATCAGTTTATCTTGATCCAGAACGCCCAGCGCCTTTTGATGGAGGCTGCCGAAAATAAGCGGTAATTGCTGCACCGTACGTTCAACAAAAGCAAGCCGCGAGGTGTTGATGTTATGTGCAAAGGACTCTGCTCCTTCAATCTCGAAGAACGGCCTGAAGGATATTCCTGTGTCGTTCACATGTTTTAAGCCATGGCGCACATTGGCCTCTCCTACGAAATACTTGAGCTTTACACCGCCAAGCGTGAAGCCAAAATACTCATATCTCTGCCGCTGACCATATAATACAACCATATCACACGTATTGCGCAGTTCCTCAAGCCACATGTCCATGAGCACCTTCATATGTCCTTCGCCACGCGCTCGTGGATGGACCGATACAGTACCCAAATAGCCGGTTCGCAGGGTATGGCCACATACTGTCAGAGGCTCTGGAAAAACAGCTACCTGCGCGCGCAGCCTGCCTTTCTCATCCACAGCTACCTTATGCATGGCAGAAGAATCTACGTTCTTCCCATACCCTTTGGGCATCAGAGTTTCAAATTCCAAGTGAAAAGCATAGTTGGCTAAATCGATACATTCTTCACGCTCATCCGGAGTTGCCATTCTATATTCAGTCATTCGCCCTATCCTTTCAACATCAATATTGATAAACAGCCTTCCAAAACATAATTCTAGGAGCATATTCAATATCCTTCACGCATTACGCAGAACAGTCTTTTCAGTAAATGTTAAGAGCTTCATGATATCGTTATCTTTGACAATGTAATGGAGAGGATTGATTGAAGATGAGTTCGAACCCAGAGATACCCATTCGAAAGAAGATAAGCAATAGGAGTTTTACAAAAACGATAGCGGTTGTATTGATTATGTTGCAACTGATTGGTCTGTTCGGACTATCCGGCCGTGCATGGGCAGATTCGGTTGCTTTTGCTGGAGGGACCGGTACACAGGACGATCCGTGGCTAATCGAAACGGCGGAACAGCTTGACAGCATAAGGACACACCTGTATTCTAACGGCCACCCTGATCAGGTCGGATATTATTACAAACTGATTGCAGATATCGATCTGGATGTTGAACCCTACAACCAAGGAGCAGGATGGGTAGCGTTCGGAACCACTGGAACGCCCTTCACAGGGGTATTTGACGGGAATGGACATACCATTTCCAATATGGAGATTAACCTTCAGAATGATTCCAGTAAGACTCGTAACGGTTTATTCGGCGCAACGAAAACGGCAACGATTCGCAATCTTGGCTTGGAGAACAGCTATGTGAATTCGAATTCAAACTTTGCAGGCAGCCTGATCGGAGAGGCTAACGATACCTCCATTAGCCAGGTTTATGCTACGGGTTCTGTTAGCGCACGTTCTTTTGCTGGCGGACTGGTCGGTATAGCCAGTGGCACTGTATCGATAGCGGATAGCTATTTTATAGGTACTGTGGAGGCTGGAGAAGTAGTTGCTGCGGGCTTGGTTGCATATGCCGAGAACAGCCCGTTGAACGTGGATCGCTCCTATGCCGTGGCTGTAGTTAAAGCGAATGTTGCGGCTACTGCCGGCGGCTTGATCGGTGGGACCGGAACAGGAGCAATAACGGCATCTTATTACGACCAAGATGTTTCGGGCATGAGCGATACCGGGAAGGGCGAGCCAACAGCCAGTTCGGCTATGAGGCAACAGCAGACGTACAACGGCTGGAACTTTGCCGATTCCGGCGTATGGTCCATCGATGAAAGTAAAAATGACGGCTATCCCTATTTGAACTATCAGCACTTTACCGAGGAGCGGATGACGTGGACAGACATCACGGGTGAGGCCATATTTAACAGACCGCTTGGTATTGCGGTAGATAGCTTCGGTAGTATGTATGTGGTCAATTATCAAAGTTACAAAATTAACAAACTCGTAAATGGAGCAACAGAATGGACAAATATCACCGGATCGGAAAGCTTTAAATCTCCAACAGGTGTAGCCGTAGACAATGCTGGAAACGTATATGTGGCAGATCGAGGAAATAGAAAAATTAAGAAACTGTCTAGCGGTACCTCCGAATGGCTCGACATCACGGGAGCGGAGAATATGTATCCGAATGGATTAGCTGTCACTTCTTCTGGTGATGTATATGTGGCAGATAGCAGCGGCAAGATTAAGAAGTTGGCAAGTGGCGAGACAAATTGGACAGATATCACAGGTACAGAGTCCTTCGCTTCTACGTATGGTATAGCCATTGATGGTGCCGGTAATATGTACGTGGCAGATATAAATAAAAGGAAAATTAAAAAACTGCCAAGTGGAGCAAATAAGTGGATGGATATTACCACTACAGGGAACTTTACGAGTCCCGCAGCTATAACAGTGGACAATATCGGCAATGTGTACGTAGCCGATGGAGCAACCAATAAGATCAAAAGATTGAAGAACGGTGCGGTACGATGGGAGAACATCACAGGATCGGAAAGCTTCCTTACCCCTTTTGGCATAGCCACAGATCGGTTCAATAATGTGTACGTGACAGATCTGGAGCACTCGAAAATCAAGAAATTATCCATGACACCTGCGGCAAGTCCGTCCGGTGGCATCGTAACGTCAGGTACAACCGTTACACTGACAATGGGTATCGGTGGAGCAACAATCTATTATACAACCGATGGCACTGAGCCAACGATCAACAACGGCACGGTCTATAGCAGTCCTATCCCCGTTACGAACGGAATGACCATCAAGGCCTTTGGAGTCAAGAAAGGCATGACCGATAGCGTGGTGATGACGGAGACCTACACGATCAAGCAGCAAACCGAAAAGCCGGCTGCTAGTCCTGCTGGGGGAGCTGTGGCCCCAGATACAACCGTGGCACTGACATCACCAACGGTTGGAGCAACGATCTATTATACGACGGATGGCACTGCGCCAACCAGCGAGAATGGTACGATCTATGTTGAACCGATCCCCGTTACGGACGGCATGACGATCAACGCTATCGCTCTCAAGCAGGGCCTGAACGATAGCGAGGTTATGACCGAGAGCTACACGATCACACAACAGGCCGGGAAGCCGGCTGCTAGTCCTGCTGGAGGAGCTGTGGCCCCAGATACAACCGTGACACTGACATCACCTACGGGTGGAACAACGATTTATTTTACGACGGATGGCACTGCCCCAAGCATCGACAACGGCACGATCTATGTTGAACCGATCCCCGTTACGGACGGCATGACGATCAACGCTATTGCTGTAAAGCAGGGCCTGAACGATAGCGAGCTTATGACCGAAAGCTACACGATCACGCAGCAAACCGGGAAGCCGGCTGCTAGTCCTGCTGGAGGAGCTGTGGCCCCAGATACAACCGTGACACTGACATCACCTACGGGTGGAGCAACGATCTATTATACGACGGATGGCACTGCCCCAAGCATCGACAACGGCACGATCTATGTTGAACCAATCCCCGTTACGGACGGCATGACGATCAACGCTATCGCTGTAAAGCAGGGCCTGAACGATAGCGAGCTTATGACCGAGAGCTACATGATCACACAACAGGCCGGGAAGCCGGCTGCTAGTCCAACTGGAGGAACCGTCGCTTCAGGCACGACCGTGACACTGACAACACCAACGAACGAAGCAACGATTTATTTTACAACCAATGGCACTACACCTAGCATCGACAACGGCACGATCTATAACGCTCCGATCCCTGTTACGGATGGATTGACCATCAAAGCCGTCGCAGTGAAAAAAGGCATGACCAATAGTGAGGTTATGACAGAGACCTACACCATCAAGCAGCCAAACGTAGAGCCTGGCGGGAATTCATCTGGCGGATCTACAGGCGGAGCACCCGCTGCACCAAGCACTCCAGTTGCTCCCGTTGTTCCAAACAACAAGGAGGGTTTCCGTGTTCTTGTTGAAGGCAAGGAACAGGTAGGTATCGCCTCGGCTTCCTCATCGAAGGAGAATGGAAAAACGAAGCTTACCGTGAAGGTAGATACGGATAAGTTGGCAGCACAACTTGCCAAGACCGAAGACAAGCCTGTTATCATCATCCCTGTGACATCCAAGGAAGATAACGTATCCACAGTGTTGACCGGAGATGCTATAAAACAATTGGAGAACAAACATGCTGTTCTGGAGATTCGCACACCAGCTGGCAATTATCAATTGCCAGCCGCCGAAGTGTCAATTGACCAATTGGCTACAAAATTGGGGAGAGAAGTGAAGCTTGCAGATATAACTCTCCATGTAGACATTACAGCCAATGACTCTGCCAAGAATGCACTTATGAACAATGAAGCAGGCAAAAAAGGTTTTACTGTAATTGTGCCTCCTGTTGATTTTATGATTACTGCCTCAAACGAAGGCAAAACAGTAGAGGTTAACAAGTTCAACTCCTACGTTGTCAGGGAAATTGCACTGTCAGACAATGCTGATCTGAGCAAAATCACTACTGCCGTGGTGCTGGACGAAAATGGAGTCATTCGTCATGTGCCAACGTACGTAACCACTCGTGACGGAAAGCATTACGCTGTTGTGAATAGCTTGACCAATAGCACTTACTCACTCATCTGGCACCCGATGACCTTCGTCGATGTGGAGTCTCATTGGGCTAAAGACGCCGTGGAGGATATGGCATCCAGAATGGTCATTAATGGAGTGGATGCGACACACTACAATCCAGATGCCGCCATTACACGCGCTGAGTTCGCTGCAATTATGGTACGTGCGCTAGGCTTGCCTGATCAGACAGGCAGCGCTCCGTTTAACGATGTATCTTCGAGCGATTGGTATGTCGGTGCTGTAGCTCAGGCACAGCAATACGGAATTATTCAGGGCTATGAGGATGACATGTTCCACCCATCCCAAACCATTACACGGGAGGAAGCACTCGTCATTCTGGAGAGAGCGATGCGTATCACCGGATTGGAAGCCAAGCTTCCAGCCGCTACAGTAGATGATGCATTGCCAATATTTAAAGATGCTCAGCACATTTCTCCATGGGCCAATAGCGCTATCGCAAAAGGCCTGCAAGCGGGTATTATCACAGGTAGAGCAACTGAAGAATTCGCTCCGAAAGCGTCGATTACAAGAGCTGAGGTAGCTGTAATTATCCAGAGACTGATGACAAAGTCAGGTCTGATATAATCTGATGTCCGATTTATTGGATCACCTCTAATCTAATCCAAGTTCGCTGGACTAGCAAAAAAAAACATCCTTAACGGCAAGAAGCCGAGTAAGGATGTTTTTTCTTTTGTTCCTATGATAGGACTACAAAAATTGCAAAATAATCAAATTATGAAGCTTTTGCTGCAACAGCTTTTTCAATTAATGCTTTGGCATCGTTAGTAGTAAGACCTTGTTTAGGTTGGAGCGATTTTTTATCTGTTCCAGCAAGAATACCTTTGTCAATCAGTTTTGCCATAGGTTTGATTGCATAGGCAGACACGGATTTACCATCTTCAAAACTAGCAATAATCGCAGCAGCGTCTTTATCGGTAGCTTGATCTTTTACCAATTTAGCAAGAATTGTGGCAGCTTCCTCACGTGTAATATCCCGATCAGGATAGAAGTTTCCACCATAACCTTGAATGAATCCAGCATGCGTAGCTTCAGCAATCGCATCTGCATATGCAGCATTAGCAGCAACATCCTTGAATGCAGGTGCTGTCGTTACGTTGTTTAGTTTCAACATGTCCACCAGAGCACTTACAAATTCAGCACGAGAAATGACTTCTGTAGTTACAGGTGTTTCTGTTGGCTCGGTCGATGCAGCCACGTTTGTGATACGTGCTTCATTTTTAGCTTCGATGCTACCGCCTTTATACGTATCTACGATGTACTGGTAGAATACATCCAGATCGATAGGACCTGCCAAGGATGATTTAGCATCCACTAGCACTTTATAGTTATCTCCACCTGCAGCCATAAAGTTGTTAACTACAGCCGTATATGTTTTTGCAGAATCAATAGGTGTACCATCTTCAAGACTAAGACTAGTAACACGTTCTGCAACTGGCTTATTGAAATCTGCAGTATATTTCAAACCAGAGATTTGGAGTGTTTTGGTGTTTGGTGTACCGTCAGCGTTGGTACCCCATTGCTGCTGCAACAAGGTTTTAATTTGTTCACCAGTCAGTTCCAGTTTCACTAGAGTGTTGCCAAACGGTTGGATTTTAGCAAGATCAGCAAAGGTCACATCGCCTTGTGGCAGATCCGCACGAATACCACCTGGATTCATAAATGCAAAGTCAGCAGCGCTTGCTTTATCACCAAAGTCTGCATGACGCATTGAATCTGCAATGAGGTTGCCAAGAGCGGCTTCGTTATTATAAGCATCTGTACGGGTAACAGAACCATCCGTTGTACCTACTGGCTTAGTCAGCTCAGGATGCTTGTCTAATGATTTTTTAATAATAGCTAAAGATTCAGGGTCTTCTTTTACACCCTCTTGGAAAGTTGTTGTAACAGTCGCTGATTTTTCAGTTACATCCCCGGTGGCAGGGTCAATCATCAGCTTGATATCTTCAAACGCCGTACCATAGGAATAAGCTTGAACGATCAACTTTCCATTCACTTCACCGTTAGCCAAAGCATGATTGTCACCTGCAACGATAACGTCAACAGGGGAATCTGCGGGCAAAGCTTTTGCCAAATCAGCCGCTTCTCCACTGGTTACGCCTTCTTTGGTTGTTGCTGGATCATGCGCCAAAACAATGATCGTTTCTACACCTTGGTCTTGCAATTCTTTGGCATATTTATTAACCGCTTCAACTTCTTCTTCTGCGCTTAAGAAACGTACGCCGGCTGTCCCGGATGGAGATACTTTGGCAGGTGTAGACTTCGTCACTAATCCGATGAATCCGATTTTGACTCCTCCCACTTCTTTAACCACATACGGCTTAATCAATGTTTTTCCTGTGGCAGTTTCAATGACGTTTGCATTGACGTAATCAAATTTTGCACCAGCATGCGTTACTTTGCCTTCTTTTGGATCAAGGCCACCAAAGATTTGTGCTTTCAAAGCAGCGACACCTTGGTCAAATTCATGATTACCCAAGGAGCCTACATCAAATCCCATCATATTCATCCATTCCATAGTAGGCTCGTCACGATCCAGAGATGAGGCTGGAGCAGAAGCACCAACAGAGTCTCCATTATGGAAGAGTAGGGAGTGTTCATATTTGGCTTGAGCTTCTTTGAGATAGGTTGCTAGAATTGGAGCTGATCCTGCCTTTTTATCACCCACGATTGATGTGGTATCTAACTGACCGTGGAAATCATTGATTCCAATCAAGTGTACTTCTACATCGTTACCTGCGGCAGAGACAGAACCTGCTGCGCCCAATAGTTGCGTGAGCAATAGTGCAGCAGTAGCTACACGTAGTGTGCTTTTACCCAAAACTTTTTTCCAAGACATGAATGAAAAAACCCCTCTCCAATTTTAGATCCTGAGATATTTTACCATAGTTCAATTCATAAAAATCATAAAATATATAAAATGTATGTAAAAATTTTGGGAGATTGATAGAGAAGATGAATACCTGTATCTCGAGCTACGCCAAAATTAGTATTTAGCTTCAATATTATCAAGCGAATACTAGGTTTTTTTCTAACTCAGGAGACGAGAGGTTATGACCCATTGGACGTAGGTGATAGATTCAGAATTTCATATAGAAAAATATGGCTTTTATATTTTCTGGTTGCTATAATGGAAAAAAAAGTATTTATTTTGCCTAATGATGCAACTCCTCTACTAAAGAACAAGCGTATACTTAGCTTTCCTCTCCTAAAAAACACACATCCCATTACATAATATGTATCAAAAATCTTCACACTTTCTATTAAAAGGAGGTAACCGTTGGGAGCACTTTAGATCTTATTTCCCGTTTTACACCAATTGAGGCTAGCGTTAACCATTATAAAGAACATAGGAGCGTGTCCAATGAACAAACAACTTTTCCCCAAATCTTTTCGAATTCTTATGGCTTGCTTGTTGATTCTTGCATTTGCCGTACCAGCAACGGCTTCTGCTGGCTACATTGGAGATAAGCTCACGATCGGCCAAAGCATGGCAAAGGGTGACTATCTCACTTCTCAAGATGGTAGATTTTCAGCCATTTGGCAAAATGACGGAAACTTCGTTATCTATCAGAATGGTTCTTCTCTTTGGAGTAGCGGTACCAGTAACAGTGGGGCTCTTTCGTTCAAGTTTGAACCACAATACGGGAAACCTGTCATGTATAAATATGGCATGAAATATCAAGATGTTTACCAATATGGTTATCGTTATGGTTTCAACCCGGCTACAGGTAAATTCGAATACTACACCGGTTGGGGATGGGATAAAGTTTTGATGATTGATACTTCTGTACAGGTAGCTGCTTGGTCTCCCAATACCACCTCATGGATTCCGGGTCATCACGGAAGCAGCCTACCGACTAACACAACAGGTGATACACTGATCATGCAAAGTGATGGAAATTTAGTTCTCTATAACACAACCCTGACCAATAACTATTATCCGAACAGCTGGATTCCTGTCTGGGCTTCCAATACGGGCGGACGCTAAAATCAGATCGAGAGCCGCGTGATGCGCGGCTTTTTTTTGTTTTGCAAGGAAGATAAATTCATCCCTCATCTAAAAGAGGCCAACCGGTGATAATCGGCTGACCTCTTTTAGATGACGGAGTACGGCACAAGATCCCTCATATCATCGGTCGGAATAAACTTGGCTAAATCGTAGGACAGTGGAATGCGAGAAAACTTTTCAATTCTTCATGCAACAGAAAATTATTGTACCTTGATCTCCAATCAATCTAATTCAGCTCGGGAGAATAGGTCTTTTATTAATGAATCATCTTCACATGCGCCCTTAAAGGCTATTGCAAAACTAAGTATAGCTTCTCTATCGTCCGAATAAGCAGCGAACATATCAGCTTCAGGATCAAACCGCACGATATGAACTAAATGTGGCATTCTTTCTTTGAGAAAAACGGCTGCCAATGAACCCCAATCATAGCCATTGCCCTCAAATCCCTCTTCGGATCGCGTTTGAAAAATTTCATGCTTATATTCGCCAACACCCAAAATCATGGATATACTTCCATTATTATGAGAAATTAGCCCGAATGGATTTATTTCTTCATTAGCTTCTAACAAACCCTCATCCTGTTCAACGCTAGCGATATGAATCGTTTCATTTCCTGCTCTGCCAGCGGCGTTGCGGCTCATTTCTAGAAATCTCCTGCCATGTGCATCTTCAGGGTCTAGTGCTACAGCTTGTTCAAAAGTAGCTATCGCTTCCTTATACTGTTTAAGGTAATAATAAGCGTATCCTAATCGAAAATGCCAAAGAGGATCATCCTCGCCTTGCTTTTGCACAGATAAAAAATATTTGATTGCTTCCTTATAATTCTCTTGATTATTCAGTGCTCTTGCCAAAAGGCAAACCATGTCATAGTCCATGTCTGCTTGGGGTATTTCCAAAATTTTGTTAATTATTTTGTCATGCTGGTTTTTGTTATGCCACAGAGTGAGTTGTTTCAATAGATCCTTATCCATCTTTGCATTCTCTCCTCTAACTTTAATCAGGTAATGATTTTAATTTGTAATTCGGTATGCTCATAGGTTTCAGACGCCAAGGAATTCCAATCGTGACGGCCACCTTTGGATTCCTAGTCTTGACTACCAGTCCCGTTCTTGAATGGCTACTTCTGTATCTATTTCGATATAATAAAAGGCTAAAATATCTTCGACAGTTTGTGCAATTGACTCTCTCGCAACTGTTTCAATTTCGCTATCATTTTCATCAAATTCTTCTGCAATATCATTGATTGCGTTAATGGCGAAATTAAGCTTTGCTTGGATTTCTTCGATATCTTGGTTTCCTTGCTCCAAAAATTCAATAACTTTAACTAGTTCAGCTTTGACTTTATCTACAAGAAAATCAGGGTAATATTTATCAATATACATATCTTTTAAGTATTCCAGTGACGCACTATTATTATCTTGAACGGTTAGCAAAAATGGTTTAAATCTGTCTGCAACATTTACTACAACTCCCATGGGAATATCCCTTGCTTCGTTGAATGTAGTTTCTTCGTTTATACCTTTCGATGTAGTAGATTGCTTAACTTCATTTTCTTTTGGGCGACTTTACCTCGGCTCCAATCTAATAATGTCAAGGTAGATTTATCACCTGGATCTAGCTTATCTGTAATTTCAAATTCTCTTAATGCTTCATCATATTGTTTAAAGTAGTAGTAAGAGTAGCCCACACGAAAGTGCCAAAGAGGGTCATCCTCACCTAGTTTTGCAATAGTCAAAAGCTGTTGAAGCGCTTCATCGTAGCGTTCTAGATTATTCATAGCTCTTGCCAACAAACTGACCGTATTATAGTCTCTGTCTGATTGAGGAATTTCCATAATTCTATCTACTATTTTTCATGTTCATCTTCTTGATGCAAAATAATAAGTTGTGCGAAAGGGTCTTTTTCCATCGCTCTACCACTCTGCCTCTCTTCGTTAATGCATCCCTATCAAGTAAATAGGGAATCGTGTTTTTCCAATTATAACCTAGGGCAAGTGCAGGTGATAGATCCACTATTGAATTAATCTTCCGATTAGCTTTCGTTAAGTTTTCCACTTTTATGGCCCTCGTGGGAATGGGCATCCGTTAGCGAGGACAACATACAAAAAACGGATTCAATGGTGATTTCTCATTCATAAATATCATAAAGCAAATCTTTAATTACGATGGAAGGATGAGCGAATGCAATCCATAAAGGGATTTTTCGTTTTCTTGGGGAAAATCATAGTACTGACATGACTGATATTCTCCCATATCGATCCTTCTCGCAGTAAGATAAGCTTATTTTCATATATTGACAATTAAATGTGTTAGACTACTAAAAGAAGAATTGCCGATCTATACTAAACGTCGTTAGAAAGGAAACCCATGAATAGTTCCTTGAAACAACGAATGAAATCATTATTAGCACCAGTGTTTCCCGGTGGAATCATAGCCATTCTGATATTTTATCTGGATTACTTTCAATTCGAACTTGTTGAAAAATTTCTGCTTTTTGCGGCTTTCGTCATTGTGCCTCTTGTAATTTTACTTTTGAACCATGATGAAAAAAATAAACATCAACGAATGATTTATGCTGCTATGAAATGGCTTCAATTTCCCGCTGCGCTTTTTACTCTCGCCTCAGTAATGAGTAGCAGGATGTGGGGGTTAGAAAGTACGGGAATCCCAGGGATTCTGTCTCTTGGATGGCTACTGTTCACATTGCTGCTTGGCATCTATGGCTTGACCACTATTGTGGTCTCTAAAGGAAAAGCAGCTGAAATAGCGATTGGCGCGGGGCTCGTTTATTTTTTAATCGGGGGCATTTGGTTTACCTTATATCAATATCAAATAAGCCTCTTCCAGGCTAATCCTGCGACGCACGCATTAAGCTCGCTCCACTTTCATTTTTCATCTGCGATCGTTCCGATTTTTATTGGTGCACTGGGACGCATCATGACGAAGAAAAACTGGTATCCTTGGGTCGTTGCCATCGATATCATCGGACCCATCTTGATTGCTATTGGTATGATTTTCTCCAAGCCGATTGAATACATTGGTGTCAGTTTGTTCGCCTGCAATATTGTGGTTTACACAGCTTATCTCCTTGCTTATTTGAGAAAAAATGCTTTGGATATTAAGGCAACCTTCTTCTTAGGCCTTTCTTGTCTAGCCTTTTACACGGTTGTTGTCATTTCCATCTTCTATCCATTACTGAAAAATATGTACTCCTTAACCATACTCGATTTTATACCCATTTATGGATCTCTGCATGCGTTTGGTTTTGTCTTATGTGGACTAATTGGTTGGGTGTATATGGTGGACTTCATTAAGGAAAAGGCTAACCCATCGGCTTCATAGGAGTAGTTTAGTCAGGTTCGTGCTATAATAGTGATCACATAAATAACATTCATCATTCTGCCGAGATGGCGATGATTAAGGAGATTGAATTTTGACGAACAACCATGATATTGGAGCAGTAAACGAACTACCGGAGAACTTTGAAGAGCTCAAACGAGCCGCTAATCGGACGTCAAGCTGGAGAGACAGACTGAATGCAGTGAACGAATTGGGAAACTGGGATACAGCCCCTACCATTAAGTTGCTGCAGCACGTTTTGAAAAATGATCAAGTGTTCCAGGTGCGTGAAGCCGCATATCACAAGCTGAAACAGTTGGATGAAGATGTACAAATGCCTGCCAAAAACAAAGGCGAGCTGTTTAAAGGTACTAACAAAATTTTGCTACGGATCAAAAAAAGCCTTCCTGAAGGTCACACATTTGAGGAATTTAAGGAAAAACTGCAAAAGACACGTCTGGATCTCTATGATACTTACGAGGGCGACAAAGATGCTGAGTTCGATTCCTGGCTCCATGGAATTTGGGAGACACTCGGTAGAAGATAACCGCCGTTCACCGTATAGTAGCTGAACACAAAGCCACTCCAAAAAATGGAGTGGCTTCTTTATTTCTTATTTTGATTGCCACCAGAGCAAAGTTAGAGCCTTCATTTCATTTCACATGTATATTCTCTGTTCGATGCGAGGTTATGTGATATAAAATTTATTCTGGGATATACGGAAGATCCAGTGTCTTTGGAACGTTGATGACATGCTTTTCGGTATACGTGCGGATCCCATCCGCGCCGTATTCACGGCCAATACCCGATTGTTTAAAGCCACCGAAAGGGAATCGAACGTCGAGTCCCTGCACAGCAGCTGTATTGATCATGGTCGTTCCCGCTTCGAGTTGACGTGCGACGGAGATGGCATCCTCTTCTTTCCCCCACACAGAACTCGTCAATCCATATATGCTTTCATTGTGCAGATGAATAACCTGCTCTTCATCGTCAAATGGCAGAATCGGAACCGTAGGGCCAAACTGTTCCTCTACTACAATCGGATCATGAATATCGCAACCTAAAACAAGCGTAGGTTGTAAGAAGTAACCTTGGTCAAACAGCTTCTGATCAAGAATTTGCCCGAGAGGGATGACCTTAGCCCCGCGCTTTTGCGCATCTTCAACCAAACCAAGCACATAATTTTTCTGCTTCAGGTTATTAACCGGGCCTACTGTCGTATTTGAATCAAATGGATCACCAATTCGAATCCAGCGATTAGCCGCCTCTATATATTTTTCCACAAACTCATCATAAATAGAACGGTGTACATACACACGTTTGGCGATCATACAGATCTGTCCTGCTGTCAAGAAATTAGAAATGACAATCCGGCGCATTGCTCGCTCATCATGAACATCAAAGCTTTCCAAGAAGATAGCCGCATCATTACCACCAAGCTCAAGCGTCATATCCTTAATCGTTTCCGAAGCAGCTTTGATAATATGCTTAGCTGTTGCGGTTCCACCTGTAAAGGCGATCTTCGTAACATGAGGATTCGTAGTCAATTCAACGCCCACATCCGCATCACCATGAACCACATTGATAACACCAGCCGGGAACTCACTCGCAATAATCTCTGCTACCTTCGCTGCCGCCAGTGGTGCAAATGGGCTTGGTTTAAGCACAATCGTGTTGCCCGCAAGTAAGGCAGGAGCAATCTTAATGGTAGATAAAGCAATGGGATAGTTCCATGGACTAATCGCTGCCACCACACCCATTGGATCATAGGAAAGAATCGTTTTACCATTCTCATGCTCTTTGATCTCTTCCTGTAGAGCCGATTTGGCTTCATTACAAGCAAACTCCATCCACATTAACGAAACATAAATTTCACCGTGTGCATCATACAGGGGCTTGCCATGCTCTCTGGACAGCAAATGCACAATTTCATTCTCAGCTGCTCTAATCTTCTCGATCGCCTTGCGCATCATCATAATGCGTTCATCAATGGAGGTCTGCTTCCATGTTATAAACGCCCCTGCCGCCGCTTCAATCGCTTCAACCGCTTGTTCTTTCGTAGTGACAGGGAAATAGCCTACGATCTCAGATGGGTTTGTCGGATTTTCTTTTGCTACCTGCGAAAGGGATTTTACATTTTGACCATTAATGAACGCTTCAACTATAATTGTCTCTTGGTCTGCTTGTATCGTCATTTTACATCCCCTCCGTTATTTAAATGGATTAATTCCAAACTTCTTCTGCAATTTCCTTCACATAACGAAGTTTACGCCATTGTTGTTCTTCCGTTAAAATATTGCCTTCTTCTGTAGACGAAAATCCACATTGTGGGCTCAAACAAAGTTGCTCAAGTGGTACATAGGTTGCCGCCTCTGCAATCCGAGCTTTAATGTGTTCTTTGTCCTCTAACTCGCCTGTTTTTGATGTGAGTAAACCAAGCACGATTTTCAAATCTTTTCGATTCACATATTGTAATGGCTCGAAACCACCTGAGCGCTCATCATCAAATTCTAAAAATAATCCATCTACGTTTAAGCCTCCAAAGATAACTTCAGAAGCGTACTCGTAACCACCCGTTGAGAAATAATTCGATTTATAGTTACCACGACAAATATGCATCGTCACAACTAAATCCGCCGGTTTATGAGCCAATGTTTCGTTAATCATTCGCTGCATCGTTTTCAACTCTTCTGCCGGTTCCAGACCTTTGGCACGCAGCTTATCGTGACCAGCTTCTGAGAATAGGTCCGCCCAAGCGGTATCATCTAATTGCAGGTATCGACATCCCGCATCATAGAAAGCTTGAATGGCTTTTTGATACGCTACTATCGTATCCTGAAGGAATTGCTCTCGGTCCGAATAGATATTGGCGCCATTCTCCAACCGATATAGAAGCATGTTGGGACTTGGAATGGTCTGTTTCGCCACTGTGTCACCTGCATGCTTTTTCAAAAACTCAAAATCCTGAACAAAGGGATGACTCGAGAAATCTACTTTACCCACAACTCGAATCCCGCCCTTGCGAGTCTGCATGTTATGGAATTTCGGTCCGTCTATTTGCTCATACAGCTCTACGCCATCCAAGCCGCCCAGAAAATCAAAATGCCACCAGCTTCTGCGGAATTCACCATCCGTAACTGCCAATACGCCATTTTCCTTTTGCTTTTCAATAATTCGAATAATCTCTTGATCTTCTACAGCTCTTAATTCTTCATATGTGATGTTGCCTGATTTATATTGTTCACGTGCCTGACTTAAATTTGCAGGACGTAGAAAGCTACCTACATGATCATTACGAAATGGTATCATAACTATTTCTCCTTCTAACTTTTTAGTTCACTGAGTATAGCATGATTGGAAAGATAGCATGTTATATGAAAAATGCATGACTGGTCATAGCTTTTAACAATAGCTAGAAGACTTTAATACGCAAAAATCCACAACTTCATAGGGTAGTGGATGTGATTTTACCTTTTATCAATATCAATTCAGGCTAACATACACCTTCCTATCTCTGCCATTATAAATATTTTCTAGTATAATAACGGGATACAACAAACATTTTAAAATAGAAGGAGAGTTGTTATGGAATATCATGTATCCAACCATGGGAATGATCAAGGAAAAGGAACAGCGGATCAACCTCTTCGTACCATATCACGCGCTGCGACTCATGCCATGGCTGGTGATACAGTTATTGTTCATGCGGGAGTATACAGGGAATGGGTTAACCCCGCTAATGGAGGAACAGCAGAGCATAGAATCGTATATCGATCCGCAGGAGACGGGGAAGTCGTGGTTACAGGAGCTGAGCGGATTACCAACTGGAAGTCTGAAGGAGACCATGTCTGGAGCACAGAAGTGCTCAATTCCCTCTTTTCCGTTCGTAATCCCTTTGAGGTGGAACTCAGTGGAGACTGGTTGTTTGACGGGCCCTTCCCGATTCATCTCGGCGATGTCTATTTGGATGGCAAATCATTGTATGAATGCAATAGTATTGAAAGCGTTCACAATCCTAAAGTTTGGTCCGAAGCCAAGTATCCCAAGGATTCATTGTTAACATGGTATGCCGAGGTTGGTTCTGCAACAACAAAAATCTGGGCCAACTTTGGTGAAAAAGATCCTTGTAAGGAAAATGTAGAAATCAATGTACGTCCTTATTGCTTCTGGCCTGAGAAACCGGGAATTAACTACATCACCGTAAGCGGTTTTACTCTGCGTCAAGCCTCCCCCCAATGGGCGCCACCTACAGACTACCAGGAAGGATTGATTGGACCTCACTGGAGCAAGGGTTGGATTATTGAAAACAATATAATCAGTGAATCCAAAAGCGTTGGTATTAGCCTGGGTACCGAAATCGGCACAGGGCACACCAAGTCTTTGGAGAAGCATAGTAAAGGCGGTACTCAACGTGAACAGGAGGTTATTTTACGAGCATTACGCTCCGGCTGGCATAAGGATAACATCGGAAGTCACACTGTTCGAGGTAATGTGATTCACGATTGTGAACAGGCAGGTATTGTGGGTCATATGGGAGCAGCCTTCAGCCGCATATATCAGAACCGTATTTATAATATTCACCACAAACGACTCAGACACGGTGCCGAAGTAGCGGGAATTAAACTGCATGCTTCCCTGGATACTCAAATTAGCGAAAATATAATGTATAGCTGTTACCGTGCGCTTTGGCTGGACTGGCAGGCACAGGGCACTCGCATCAGCCGTAATGTATTTTTTGACAATCTTTCGGAGGACCTCTTCGTTGAGGTTTGCCATGGTCCGTATATGGTCGATCACAACCTATTTCTATCTCCGATGAATTTCAGAAATATGGCTCAGGGCGGGGCATTTGCTCATAATTTGTTTGCAGGCCGATTTGTCGTTCGTTCCGAAATTACCCGTATTACGCCATATCACTTCCCTCACGAGACGGCCATGGCCGGATACTCCAATATCACTGGAGGCGATGACAGGTACTACAACAATATCTTTATAGGTGACAATGATCCTAATAAGGAGCCTGTGCCCATCAACTTCTTTGAGCATCTTCCCCTTAAACCAAGGGATGAAGTTGGAGAGGACGGGAAGACGGTCATGGACGGGGTTCCGGACAATTCCATATGTTATCTGCATGCTGCGGGACTTGGCGGCTACGATCAACATCCTGATGTGAAAGATAAGAAATGGTGGGAATACACCAAAGAGGAGCTTATGGAGCTTGGCGATGCCGCGAAGGATTTCTTTATAGGCAATGCCGTTCTTCCGGTGGCTATGGGTGGCAATGTATTTCTTAACGATGCGGTTCCAAGTCGTCACGAATCCCTAGCGAAGATAGTTGCACATAAGGGCGTAACAATTGAGACGAATCTTGCACTAGGCAAAGTGCACATTCAGATCCATGATCCCGAATTGCTTCGGGGAACCAATGCAATGTTAGTTACCACGGATCTACTTGGAAAGACTTATCACGCCAACATGAAATTTGAGGAGCCGGACAGCAGTCCATATCATTTTGACTCCGACTTTTTCGGAACAAAGAGACCCGATGCAGTTGTCACACCTGGTCCCTTTGAAATAACCCAAAAGGGTAAGATTGATTTTGAAATTTAAGTTTATTATTGAGGGTCCAGTCATCTTAGGTGATTGGATCTTTTTTGTGTGTAAAGCCTCTATTCCGCTAATCGGGATAAAGTCATACTTTCATCAAAAGCCTTTAGCTCTAATTGTGACAGGGTTCACCCGTTAACTCAAAAAGTCCATATCAATATAAGGAGTGTTATTTAATAAATTATTATAGTAGAAGCGTCGGGCTTGCTCATACCATTCAGTCCAATCAGGAGCGTTAAAGTCTCTGCTTCTATAGAGCGCAGCTAAAACTCTAGCTTGCCTTAAATTTATAAATAGTGGAACTTTGTTTAACTGGCTTTGGCTTACAGTGTATTCCTTGCAATAGCCATTTAAGAAGTTGCAATAGTAGCGTTTTGCAATCTCCTTTCTCACATCTCCAGACACAACCCAAGGAATTGGGATTTCATAAAATAATGGTGTAGCAATATCAGAAACAAACCAGCTATATTCCACCTCATCATAGTCAATAATAAAGGCTTTGTCCCCATCATTAAGATAATTGCCTGGGCTGATATCCCCATGAATAAGACCATATGTATTTTTTTCCTTGGGCAGGGCACTAATTTCATTAATTAAACGATCATAGTTACTGTGTAATTCTAACGGACAATACTTCTTAAAAAATTCTAATAGAGTATTACCACTCCATTCATGGCGTGAGTTTTGGGACGAGTAGTTAAGCGATAACTTATGTATTTTCCCGACCATTTGTCCAATATTTTCATAAAACGTATTGCTCTCCTCGGCGATTACTGCATTTCTGCCTGGTGCTTTCTCAAAAGCTGTCACAATAAAGGACTCGTCAATGATATGAATAAGATCCCCTGATAAAGATTGAATAGGCCTTGCTACTTTCATTCCGCGATCAGCCAGAAACATGATGAAATCTAGTTCCGCTCTTGTTAATAATTCATTTCGATGGGTGACATGCGTAATTCTTAAAATGACTTCTCTATTTCCAACGACGCCGGAATAAATGAAATTTTGAAACCCATTTAATTCGATAATGGAGTTCTCACGTATTCCAAAACATTGTGCGGACTCTTTCATTATATCTTTTGTGAATAGTAGTTTAATCTTTTTATCCATATAATTTCTCCCCCCTTTACTTCTATGGTAACAAGAGGAGCCAATTGAAAATATGTAGAATTTGATTAGAATCAAATTTTACACAAAAAGTCACATCGGAAAACTCGATGTGACTTACAAATGAAGCTATGTTCTTGAGTAAATGATTCTTCAATACTTTCGTAGGAAAGACCTTCGCCCTGCTTGTTTGAGAAATACAGTAGCTCCTCTCTCCTAAAGATCTGGGAAACAATAGACCCAGATGTATGTAGTACCAAAAATCCCTTTTAACGATTCTTTTGTTATTTATATTTCCTTATTCTGTAATATATTTTTTTTGCAATGTTGAAATTTTAACCCTTCTTCAGATGAAGCGATCAACATTCCAAGCCTTCTTAATCGTGTTTCTTCTTTCTTGGCGCTCATTACCCACCAGATAGAATCTCTTTTATAGGATGGTGATAAATTAGTGAAGAATAACCAGGCTGTTTGATTTGCCTTGATTTGTTCTTCATATTCTTTGGCAAGTTCCACGTTTCTTTGTTCAGAGGAATAGCCTTGTGCATCGGTTCTGTTGTTAAAGACGTGCATTCCTTCTGGTCTCATCTTTCCAAGCTGTATTAGTGCTTTTACCTTCTTTACGTTCACAGCACTCCATACACTATTTACTTTGCGGGGAGTAAAGCGAATCTTATAGCTTTGTTTATCAATGGTTCTTCGTATACCGTCAATCCACCCAAAACAAAGAGCGGCATCTACTGATGCAGACCAAGTAAGGCTTGCACGCCCTGTACTTATCCCAAAATAGCCCACCCAAATTCTACTAGCTTCAGCATGATGTTCTTCTAACCAATCGTTAAACTCTTCTTGGTTTTTGAAAAAAACTACATCTCCCATTGTTCCAGCCATTTTAAAATCGCTTGGTTTGTTTCTTCCGGCTTTTCTTCCTGGATCCAATGACCGCAATCCAGATTAACCACTTCCACATTGGGCACGAACTTTGTCAGGTTTTCAGACTTCGCAACCACATCCCGGTCGCCGTAGATCATGAGGGTCGGCTGCTGGATGATTGGGTTCACTTTCGCCAATAAGCGCCAGTTGCGGTCAAGGTTCCTGTACCAATTTATGCTGCCCGTGAACCCTGATGTTTCAAAAGCGGAGACGTAAACGGCCAGCTCGCTTTCGCTCAATACGGGCTCACCGAGCGGTGTTTCTGCTCTGGCGAGATTGATCAACGCCATACCTGGCTCAGGTGCTCTGAGAGGCTCGTTCTTCCGGTACAGGTTGCGAAGGAACCTGTATGTATTGTCTTCGAATACGGCGTCCGCGACGCCTGGCTGTCGATTGAAGTGGACGAAATAGAAATCGCCGCCAAGTATTTCTTCCATGAACTCGATCCAGGGTTTTTCTCTGCGCTCTTGATAAGGCAAGCTCAGATTTATCACTTTATTGACGCGGTTTGGATGCAACAAGGTCAGTCCCCAAACGACGAATGCACCCCAGTCATGACCGACAAAGGTAGCATCCTCGTATCCATAGTGATCGAGAAGCGCGATGAGATCACCCGACAAGTGTTCAATGTCATAGTCTGTTACTTCGGTTGGACGGGATGAGTTGCCGTAACCCCTCTGGTTGGGGACGATGACATGGTAGCCTGCTGCGGCAAGTGCGTCCATCTGATGGCGCCAAGAATAGGCATGCTCTGGCCAGCCGTGGCAGAGTACAATAGGTTTTCCAGCGTTTTCTCGGCCTGCTTCAAACACTTCGAGTTCCACACTGTTGACTGAAATAAGGGTGGACTTGGGAAAATCGGTTGGATTAAACATTGAATTAAAACCTCCTTCTTGTGATACATGTAGTATAATGGATAAAAGGTGACACCTTAGTGTCACCTTTATAAAATCATGTAAAAAAAGAGGGCAATTATGGACAAAGTGGAGAGACTCATTTCGATTATCATGATATTGCTGAGGAAAGAGATTGTTTCTACAACGGAATTCTCACAACTATTCAATGTCTCCAAAAGAACGATCCTTCGCGATATGGAAACATTGAGCTTATCGAACATCCCAATCTACTCTGTCAATGGCGTCAAAGGCGGCTACGGCATAATGGACGAATACAAGGTCGATAAACGCCTTCTAAGCAGCTCCGATTTACAGAATATATTGGCTGCGCTCGGCGGATTGGAACAACTCCTCCTTACTGAAGAAGTGGAAAGAACGATAAAAAAAATAGAGGCAATGGTTAGTCCATTGTCTCTGAATCGTTCCATTCAACTGTCGTTTTATGTTTGGGAAGGTCGGTCCGAGATTCTTGAAACCTTAAAGATATGTCAAGAATCCATTTCTAAAAAAAGGCTGGTTTCGTTTGATTATACAGATAAAGACGGGGCTGTAACGAATAGAATGGTCGAGCCCTATGAGCTGCATTTCAACGAATCGAGTTGGTACTTGAAAGGATTCTGTTTACATCGACAGGGATATCGAACATTCAAGTTATCGCGGATCGATCATATTACGATGGATGAACGTACGTTTCATCCTAGAGACGATTGGTCAGAGCAAGGTCGCGTTGCAAGTTATCTACCGCAATTCGTCACGATTAAGGCATGGATATCGCCTAGCATAAAAGATCAAATCATCGAAAGGTATGGTCGAAGAAGTATTGAAGACCATAATGGTGGATCTTTATTAGCAACTATTTATGTCCCACAAAATCATATGGGATTTCAATTGTTAGCAAGCTTCGGCACTCATCTAAAAGTTGTAGAGCCCAAGTCCTATGTTGAAGACTTTCGAAATTATTTATATCAAATGATGGAGAATTATTCCTGATATATTTAGCATTAAAGCTTCAACCTTCAACTCAACTTTTCGCCCTACTTGTGGTACGGTTCCCCCCGATTTATCTTCACCGCGCGATAAATCTGCTCCACCAGCACCAGCCGCATAAGCTGATGCGGCAGGGTCATGCGCCCGAAGCTCAAGCGCTGCTTCGCGCGGCGCAACACCTCATCGGAGAGCCCATGGCTTCCTCCGATGACAAACACGACATGGCTCGTCCCATACGTGCCGAGCTTATCGATCTCCAATGCCAGCTCCTCGGAACTCCAGAGCTGGCCATCCAATGCGAGCGCAATAACATGCGCCTCGCTCTTCACATGCGCGAGGATGCGTTCCCCCTCGCGCTCTTTTACCGCCCGAACCTCAGCTTCGCTCAGGGTATCGGGCGCCTTTTCGTCTGCGACCTCGATCATCTGAAACTTGATGTACGGGGCGAGCCTCTTGGCATATTCCTGAATGCCCAGCGTCAAATATTTTTCCTTCAATTTGCCTACGCCAATAATCTGAATAAACATGAAAATCCATTCCTCCTAAATTGTCTTGCGAGATTTCCTATAAGTAAGATGCTTCATCGTATCGTTCGTTCCAACCGTAGTATACCTATACTACACATTTCTCCAAATGCTAACGAACTCCACACACCTTATTCAGCCCCATTTCGGCTTCTTTAAAATCTAACGAATCTGAAACACGCTATTCCGCACCCACCGAGCACTCCCCACCACTTTCGAGGCCATTTCAGCAATATAACGTGTCTACGATTCGTTAGATTTCAACCAGGCGGTATTTGCCCCGAATAAGATCCGTCAGGTTCTTTAGAGTTACTCGACCAAGCCACGCCTCCATCCCTACCCACATCGCTGTCACACAACTTCATTTTCCCCATGCCCGGGTGCCATCCACTTCTATTACCTACACCTTCCACCTTTGCTACAACCTAGCTCACTCCAACTCGGAACTCGGCACCTACCTACCTGAATCTGCTCCTCCTCTCCCCTACTCCACCGTCAGCCCCTACAACCCTGGCCCAACTCTACGCTACCTACCAACCTTACTAATTCCCTGCACAAAGACAAAAAGAGCGCTCATCACGCTCTCCTTGGCTTCTTGCTGTGATGTTCATACCGGATGGAAAGTCAGCCCGAAGCGCCACCTTAAGTCACGCCTCCAGCCGTCTAAGTCCTACAGTACGCTAAACGACGAGGAATTCCGCGTGCTGCTCGCACTCGGCGCATTTCGCAGGCGGGTCCCAATCGGCAAATTCCGTCTCCTTCAGATCAACGATATCTGGAGCGTCCTCATACTCATCGACAAACATGTCGATGGCAATGTCCACGTGTTCTTTGCATACAACGTACATCCGTTAAGCATCCTTTCTGTAACCAGCTATGTTCCCGATTCACAACCGCTTATCCCAATACAGGATAGCCACTTCTCAGTTCTATCACACCTGCCGCGGAAAAGAAACCCCCTTACTCCTAATGACAGCAAAAACATCCTTCCCGCATAGCAGGATAAGGATGTTTGCCCTTACTTATACCATTTCCAAAAGTTCATCGTTAGACTTAAGGCCAAGAGATTTCGCCTTTAATTACCTGAGCGCTCGTTTCCAGATCGCCTGTATTCGTAAAGTCCGGATATGCTTTTTCCATAGCTGCAATCAGTTCTTTAGAATCTTTAGCTGTCTCTGCCTCTGCTTCAAACTTAGCAATATAATCACGGGTGAACGTAACACTGGATATATCCCCGGCACTGGTACCCAGGTAATGACCTGGAATCACTCGCTCTGGATTCAATGCAATAATTTGGTCCAGCAGTTGGCGCCAGTAGTCACGGCTCTCTGGAGTTTGGTTATCTGCAATCCATACGTGCGAATTTTCGTAGACAGGAACGCCACCCAGAACAGTTTTAATGGAAGGAATCCACAGGAACGTATGTGAAGGATCGGAACCATCTAGACCCATAATCTCTACGGCTTCCCCATCTACGGTCAATTGAGCACCGTCAAGGACGTCCGGAACAATCTGTGCAGTTGGTGCATTTTCTTTCAGAATCGGATTCCAATAGTCATTCTTCACTTGAATTGTTTCCTTGATTCCTTCCACCGTTGCTGGAGTCGCAACGATTTTTGCATCAGGGAACGCCTCACGAATTACCGATAGGCCGAAGTAATAGTCCGGGTCCTTGTGGCTGATATATACGGTGGTCAGTTTTTTACCCGTATCTTTAATCATTTTCACCAATTGCTCGGCATCATTCTTTTGGAACTGCGCATCAACGAGCACGACTTCAGTTGGACCTTCAATCAAGTTTGATGAAACGCCAAAAATGCTGTTTTCCCCAGGATTATAGGTAGTCACTTTTAGCTCCACCGCTGGTGTGTTTGTTTCCTCGCTCTTTGTATTTCCAGCACTAGCAGCATTGGATGAAGAGTCTTCCGCATTTTCAGTTTTACTTGCTGTACCCGCACAAGCACTCAGAATTAACATGAAACATAGAACGAGCATAACGCCCATTGATGATTTTTTAGTAAACATTTAATTGATCTCCCTCTCTTTATGTCGCCGCCGTTCATCCATAACAATGCATCTAGCAGCCAATTCGTTGATTTTTTAAACCGCCCTATAGTCTGGTTGTACAATTGCTTCGACTAATATTTATTTAAATATAATAATCCTCCTTCATATCACTATATGTAACTGATGTAGTTACAACTTTTATAATGTAATGATTATAGTTACAACTAACTGCATATGTCAAGTTATTATCAGAAAAATATATATCTAATCATTTCTCTGCTACTCACAGACTTTATAAAAACAACAAAAAAACCAACCAGAATTTTCTGATTGGCTCCCATTTAAATTCACATAACAATGTATTATAATTCATCCCAAAAAGTCATGCTCTTCAAATCCATTACTAATTTTAATTCAATCCCGACTGCGCCTTCGTCAACAGCTTCCCGCCTTGAAAAGCAATAACCGCATTAGCACCATTGCCCGCTGTACCTTTATAGTTGTAAACCACCATATTCTCCGCTTCACTCAGCGCTTCACCTTCGCCGCCAAGGATCTCGATGACATCTTCCACGGACATGCCAACCTCAAGCTTCTCATACTGGGCAAATGTAATCAGCACCCCATCGCCTTTCCCGGCCGATCCGTTGTTTCCCGAGGCTACAGGCGTTTGACCACCAGCCTCACCTATCGCAATCACATTTGTACTCAGCTCATTCAACTTGGTCTCAAGTGCTGCAATCTTTTGCTCCTGCTCAACGCTCTTGGCTCCCTGCTCCACCAATTTCTTTTCAAGCCCAGCAATCTTCTCTTGCAGAGCACCTGTATCCACCGATGCTCCTGTCGTAGCAACCTCAGATCCACAGGCAGATAGCAGAAACAGTGACAGCGCCAAGCTCGTTCCCCCAAGCATCTTTCTCTTCAAATGTTTCATCAAAAATACCCCTTCCATTCTGAAATAAAAATGCGATCCACAAACAGATGTTATTTGCATCAACGACCGTCCGAACATATTGACAACAGTTTACCACAGCCCTAGTCTTATGTATCTGCTCCTTTGGCTCCGGGTCTATCTGATCATGAGAATATAAAAATGGTTGATCTACTCATTTACTGTCGAATGAACACGTCCACCCATAATAACTAAAAAAGAGTGGTCAGTTGATCTGATCACTCTTCTAGCATTCCCTATTTCAATCCACGCAACAGTATAGGCTTCGTTGAACTTCCCTTACTCCGGTTTATCCGTCAGCTTCACGGATACTTTCTCCGCTTTGCCATCCCGGTAGAAGGTCACTTCAATCGTATCGCCAATCTTCTTCTGATCGTACAGATATTTCCGCAGATCCAGCGTGGAGGTAATTTTTTGCCCGTCAAATTCCGTAATGACATCATTCAGCTTCATACCTGCTTCAGATGCGGGACCCGATGCCTCCAGTACAACCACACCGCTGTCCACGTGAGATGGCAGCTTCAGATCTTTACGCTGCTCGTCATCCAGTGGTGCATATGGGTTGCTCAGATCGACCGTGTACACGCCTAGGTATGGACGAGATACTTTGCCGTTCAAGAGCAGGGAATCTACCGTTTTCATCACTTCGTTCATCGGAATCGCGAAGCCGAGACCTTCAACACCCGTATCCGAGATCTTCATCGTGTTGATGCCGACCACTTTGCCGTTCAGATCGACCAAAGCACCGCCACTATTACCTTCATTAATCGCCGCATCCGTCTGGATCACGTTTTGCTCCCAGTCGTACACCCCGTCCTGATTAATTGATACAGGTAGAATACGATCCGTGTAACTGACAATACCGGATGTCAGCGTACCGCCCAGACCGAGTGGGTTTCCGATCGCCAGCACCGTTTGACCTCGCTGAAGTTTGCTGGAATCGCCAATCTCCGCGACTGCTCCCAGCCCTTTATCTTCTGCGGATAGGACAGCAATGTCACTTACACGGTCTTTACCGACCAGCTTCGCTTTGTGTGTCTCCCCATCTACGGTCACGATCTCCAGATCACTCGCACCCTCCACGACGTGGTGGTTGGTCATAATATAAGCCTTGCCATCTTCCTTTTTGAAAATGACCCCTGAGCCCAGCGCCGAATCTTCCATCGATAGACTGCTACCCGTTTTATGGTTCACAATGCTCACCACAGAAGGACGAACGTGTGCTGCTGCCTGAATAATCCGATCGTATGGATCAGCTGCCTGCGCTGTCTGTGCACCGCCTCCACCACCGTTGCCTGTAGCATTAGCCAGCGGTAACGAAGCGGGCTGTGTGATGAAGCTAAACAGCATGACGGTCACGATGGAGCTGATCACCGAGCTAATCACAGCTACCTTCACTGTGGAACTGATTCCTGTACGCGATCTGCGCGGATTGCTCCAGCGGTCACGTCCACGTGCTCTGCCTCCAGGGCGGATGATCTGAAGTTTGCCTTTCTGTTCAGGTTCGGCGCGTCTTGATACTTTGGTTGAATAAAAATCGTCTCCAAACAATCCCATCGTGATCCTCTCCCCTTCGTTGTCACGCATCAAGACCCTGACTGCCGCCTAAGTTGTCGCATGGATCAACGATGGAGTTCTCACATACACCACTCCGCCAACAGACGAACCTTCCGATCGCTGTTACTCACAAATTTTTTTGATCCCTCTTCCAAGGTAAAAATTTGTTCCTAAAGGCGAACACTCTGTTTCTTCAGGTTTCTTCTGTCATCTTCGTTACGTGAAGACTCCAACGGTTTCCCATGCTTTTTTGCATTTTATAAAATGGTCTTGCATATCGCCGCATCCCGGCATCAAATCAAGATACAGCGTCTATGTACAACAGAACGGACACGCCATTCTGTCAGTGACTCTATCAATCATGCTCTCGCATTCTATGACATGCCATTTCACACGCAAAACAGCCAAAATCACAATGCTCCTCATATACTAAACACGTCAAATCACAAAAAGTTGCATATTTACGAAAATTAAAGCAAATTTCCGCTATAACGCGCTTAACAATAAAGGTCCATAGTATCTATCACCACAAAATCCGGTACGCTAAGCGCCATTTTGGCAAATTTAAAGAACTTTTTCACCCCTGCATAGTCACAGGTTCAGCATACACGCCTCATCACACAAATGTTAGCGGCAAAAAGAGGAATGTTTTCCATCAAGCCTGACTACAATAATAGTAAAAGACAATTCGAAGCTTCATAGAGGAGGAAGTATACATGGATCGCACGCGTACACTTACAGCCATGGATGAAGTTCATATGGTAGCCAAGCTGGCCGATCTCAAGGAAGAGCACTATCGCAACACACTTGCACTCAGCACCATTATCGAACTACTTATCGATAAAGGCATTCTGACCCGCGAGGAAGTCGAGCGCAAAGCCGCCGAACTCGACAGCTTTATGGCTCACCCACCCTATCCCATGGCGTAGGACGGTCGTAATACGTATCACAGAGTTTGAACTCATGATCCCGATAAAAGCATCCACGGCTCTCCATCGCGTCGCGCACCGACATTTTCGCCAAGTCCATCATATTATGATCTCGGCTAAGATGTGCCAGATACGTGCGCTTGATGCGTCCGTTCATTAGTTCACTAAGCGCTGCCCCTGCCGCTTCGTTCGACAAATGCCCAATGTCGCTCAAAATCCGGCGCTTGGTGTTCCACGGATAACGCCCCATGCGCAGCAATTCGACATCATGATTCGCCTCCAGCACCAGCACGTCAGAATCTGAGATCGCATCGCGAACCTTGTCGCTCATGTACCCGAGATCCGTTGCAACAGACAGCTTCTCCGTACCATCATCGAATGTGTACCCTACCGGCTCAGCTGCATCATGTGAGATCCCGAAGGATTCCACGCGCAGTGACCCAAAATCATGCTTTTCACCCGTCTCAAATACCCTCCGGTTTTCCTCTGGAATCGCCCCAACCGACTTCTCCAGTGCCGCCCACGTATTCAGATTCGCGTAGATTGGTAAATTATATTTCCGAGACATCGCGCCTAGTCCTTTAATGTGATCGGAATGTTCATGTGTAACCAGAATCCCGTCCAGTTCTGCCCCAGAAATCTCCCTTTCCTGAAACAGTGCATCCAATCGCTTCGCACTAAGACCCGCGTCAATCATGAGTGAGGTACCCCCATGCTGTATGACCGTGGCATTACCTGTCGAACCGCTGGATAACACGGTAAAATATATCCCCATAACGCATTACTCCCCTGGTTTGTCTGTCTTGGGACTGAATACATCCCCACTGATGCCCTGCACGTACAACACTTCGCCACTTTCCAGCACGAACCGCCATGCCGGCATCGCTACCTGTATATCTGAATTGAACAACTGGCCGTAATAGCCCAGCTGAATATCTTTGACAATTGCATCATTTGGCAAAAAGTTCTCGATCAGCGTTCCCAGCGCCTTCGACGCCGGAAGCACCTGCTGATCGCTCTCCTCTGCGGTTGTAATCCGCACTGGAGTTTGACGGTAACCCGTTATTTTCTGGTCGCTGTAGAATAGCTCCAGACTCACATTGAAGAGCGGCCATTTGCCATCCACCAATGGGTGAAGCACAAAAGCCCCATCCTCGGCCATCAACTGATCCAGCCGGTATGTCCCGATCTGTGGAATCTCACGCTGCAATGCATCTTCCAATTCACTCTGCGAGAAGATCAACTTGCTATCTACAGGCTGTTCCAGCTCCATATCTACGCCAGCCTTGTCCTCTTCAATGAACTCATAGGACAACTTCGGCAGCTTTGGCGTTTCATTCGGAATCGGAGCCAGCACCTGAATACCCTTCTCTTCCATCGCCTGCTGTGTATTATCTGCCAGTGAGGTGAAGTCCAGATTGGCTCCAGCCGTCTCCCGCGCATCCATCCAGATCTGGTATCCCAGCACCAGATTGAGCAGCAGAAAGGCATAGATCAACACATTTTTCGCCCGTCCCCAATCCAAAACATTCACCTCCGTCCATTAGATAAAGCAACTAATATCACACTGGCCCACTCCGCGGTCAGAACAACCTTCCGATCGCTGTTATCCCCAGATTTCTTGATTCCCTTTTCCTAAGGGAGAAATCCGGCGATAAAGGCGAACGCTTCGCTTCTCCAGCTTTTTTCTGCCCTCTCCGTTATCGTGTGACCTTACACCTTGCTCGGATATCGAATGACTCCATTACCCTACAACCCATCAAGAAACGGTGGTTTCCTCCCCGTTTCCAAAGCGGATCACCCATACCGGAATCAGCTTCAACCCGTCCTCAATCGAAGAAGGACGATAAGCCGGGTACACGTCCACGACCTGGCGATTCTCACCTGCCACTTTTTTAATAAGAGCCTTCAGCTTGTCTCCGCCAGGCAATTTGACCGATTTCTTCGTCTCTGCACCTTCGTTCAGGTATTCCAGCGATCGCTCATAGCTGGATACGGTCTCCTGTTGCATCTCCATGCTGATCTTGCCAAAGCGGAACTGCATGGAATCCATAATCGGGTAGCTGCCGTAATACTGCTGGAATTCAAGCCGTGTCTTGCTGTCGGCGGTCCCCAGCATCATGCGCGACCGGCCTTTCCAGCCACCATGCTGGTTCACAAAATCAACCGCAGACAGTGCATCCTTCGCGGGATCAATCTGCCCCGCAGGCGGTGCGGCTGGGTCGGTGTAGCTGATCCAGCGTTGTTCCTGTTTCACCTGCAGACTACGTTTACTGTCCGTGTAGATCTCTGATCCATCTTTTTCCCGGATGTTCCGGGTCATGCTTGGATCGAAGAACAGACTGCGTTGCATCTGCTCAACCGTGAACTGACTTGTCGGCACATCGGCTTCAATCGTCTCCAGAGCTTCCGCCGGGATATAATACCCGCCGTCCATCAACGTATATGGCGTCCAGTTCGTACCGAAGTCAACATGCTGTTGCACGTCTTGTACTGTCAGGTCCGCCTGCGTTGCTTCGTACACCACGTCTCCCTTAGCGCTGAAGAACAGCGCATGGGCCTTCGTTTCATTTTTGGACGTATAGATCGAGATTCGGTTAATCGTCTCCCCTTGGAATAAGGAATCCGTCCCAAGCCTCATCACCCGCTGTAACAATGCTACGGGAATACCTTCTTTGAACGATAACTCAAACCCAGGGTTCTCCTTGCAAATCTGATCCCAGTTCACCGATTGCACACTGCGGCGCTGAAAATCATCGAAAGCACGCCCCTGTAACCGCGAATAGATTAACTGATAGAACGTATTGCCAGGGTAAAACACCGTATGTTTATCCTCGCCCAAATGAATAATCATCTGATCGGGGAAGATCAATTCTTCAATATTGCGTTCCTGACCCATATTTTCCGTCTTCACATAGTTCGTCTCTGACGTCACAATGGAATCCCCGCCTCCGGGCAAACGGTAGATCAGGAAATAACTCTGAACCAGACTGGCTACAACAAGGACAGCAAGCACCAAGGATTTAATCCGTTCCTTCAAGGTGCTCACCCCCTTTCTCACGCATCGGCAGTGTGAACGTTACTGTTGTTCCCACATCTACCTCAGACTCCAGAGAGATGCTGCCATCATGTGCCTTCACAATTTCCCGGGCAATGGACAGTCCTAGCCCTGTGCCTCCCATACTGCGGGAACGAGCCTTGTCCACCCGATAAAATCGCTCAAAAATGCGATCCAGATCGCGCTGTGGGATACCCATTCCGGTATCCGATACCGAGATGGCAAGTGTGTGTTCATCACTGCGTCTAGCCGCAATCGTAATAGTGCCGCCTTCTAATGTATATTTCAGCGCATTGGACACGACATTATCCAGCACCTGGTCAATCTGATCGCGATCCAGCGGAACAGCCGGAATATCATTCTCTACAGACAACACAGGCTGAATATCCTTCTGATGCATCTGAAACGAGAATCGATCCGTCACTTCCTCCAGCATTTCCAGGATGTCAGTTGGCTGTTTCCGTAGCAAAGCCTCTTTGGAATCAAGCCGCGATAAATGCAGCAGATCCGTAACCAGTCGTATCATTCGCTCCGTCTCGTTCTGAATAACACCAACGAAACGACCGGCAAGCTGCGGATCTTCCAGTGCACCGTCATCCAGCGCTTCCGCGTAACTCTTGATCGTAGTCAATGGTGTACGCAGTTCATGGGATACATTCGCCACGAATTCGCGCCGGGATGCCTCAAGCTCTTCCTGCTCGGTAACATCCTGAAGTACGGCAATGGTTCCCGTGATCCCCCGTTCACGTCGATGAACCGGTGTGAACGTCATCCGAATGACCACAGGCTCTTCTTGTCCGGCGGGTGCAATCTGCAGCAAAGTTGAACCTGTGAAACCACTCGCGAGAGCTTCCGCATCCTCCGGATCAATGCCGAGTAATATGGCGAAGTGTCTTCCTTCAATATCCGCAGGATGCATACCCAGAATGCTGCTGGCACGACGGTTTACGAGAATGACTTTACCGTACTCATCTGTAGCCACCACGCCATCACTCATATTCGTCAGAATGGAGGTCAACTTCTCCTTCTCCTCTTCATTCAGTGAAAGTGCATCCCGAAGCCTGCTGGTCATATAGTTAAAAGCTCGACTGAGCTGACCTATCTCATCCGTGCCAAATACAGGTGTCTGCTGATCAAAGTTACCTTCTGCGACCGCTGTCGCTCTCCGAGTCACTTCCTTAATCGGCTGCGTAATCGTATGGGACAGGATCACGCCAAGCACCGCCGTTAACACCAAGGCAATCAGAATACCGGAGATGAAGATTTTGTTGATTCCCTCCATCGTGGAATACAGCTCATTCATAGATGCCGCGATGTAGACCGCGCCAATGATCTTGCCGCCAGACAGCACCGGCTTGGCGACGACCTTTTTGCGAACATTATCCTCGTCCACGATGTATTCCTCATTGTCCCGAATGCCTTGCAACGCACGGCTGACAACGGTCTGGGTGTTTTTGCGCCCCACATAATCCGAATGTGAACTTAGCGAGGTCGTGAGTACTTTGCCGCTGGCATCCAGCACCTGAATCTCGGCACCGTTAATGTTGAACAGGTTGTTCACCAGCACACGCAGATTTTCCGTTTTGTCCTCGCCTGCCTCTGCTTCTCCACCTGCCATCGTCTCCCCCACGAGAACCGATAACATCTCAGCACGCGCCTGCAAGTCTTCCGTAAAGTTGCTCGTCAGCGAGTTCTTCATCGCGCTCACAAAATAAACGCCGATCAATTGCATCGCAATCAGAATCAGCAGTACATAGATAATAATCAATTTCGCCTGAATCGTTCGGAAGAACGAGAATCGCGCGAATCGGCCCATTATATCCCCACGCTTTTGGCACTGCGCACGAGATAACCGAGCCCGCGGCGTGTCAGAATCGTTTCCGGTTTGCTCGGATTCTCCTCAATCTTCTCACGCAGACGACGAATCGTAACATCCACGGTACGTACATCGCCGAAATATTCATATCCCCACACCGCTTGCAGCAGATGTTCCCGTGTCATAACCTTGCCGGAATGCTTCGCCATATAATAGAGAAGTTCGTACTCACGGTGGGTCAGATCGAGCGGTTCCCCGCCTTTGTAAGCCGTATACATGTCCATATCAAAAGCCAGATCAAACAGCCGCATGACCTGCTTCTCTTCGTCTTCGTGCGCTTCTGCCGTAATCGCAAGTTTTTGCCGTCTGCGCATCTGTGCCTTCACCCGTGCAAGCAGCTCACGCGTACTGAATGGCTTCGTCACGTAATCATCCGCACCCAATTCCAGTCCGAGTACCTTGTCGATCTCGCCATCCTTGGCGGTAAGCATGATGATCGGCATCTCCAGATGAGCGCGCACCTCACGACAGACATCCATACCGTCCTTGCCCGGGAGCATCAGATCCAGCAGCATCAGATCCGGTTTCTCGGATAGCGCCAGTTCAACCGCACGAATGCCATCAAATGCACAGATGACCTCGTACCCCTCTTTTTCCAAATTAAACTTCAAAATGTCTGCGATGGGCTGTTCATCGTCCACCACCAAAATCTTCCCCTGCATCGGCTAAGTTCACCCCTATATCCTGCTTAATCCGCGTTAGCGTCTATATCTCTCTTCTATGTTTAGCCTGTACCAAGCCTGCTTGATTTGTTTCTCTAGTTTGTTGTTTATACTCTCTAGTTTAACATACCTGAAGCACCGTCACATCCCGATCAGAGGCTTGAAAGGTCTTTCATCTGAAAATTTTTTACAGCAGCAAAAAACAAGGCCAGCATTATAGCCAACCTTGCTCTCCTTAAGCTCTATATTAGTTCAAATACGTTAACGGATTTTCTACCGTTCCATTCTTAATAATCTCAAAATGCAGATGTGTTCCGGTCGAACGACCCGTGTTGCCCATAACGCCGATACTCTCGCCTTTTTCAACCACTTGTCCAACCTTAACGCCAATGCTGTTCAGATGTCCATACAGTGTTTCGTATCCGTTACGGTGGTTAATAATGATGACATTACCATAACCGCTTTTCTGTCCTGCAAAAGTAATTACACCCTCATCAGACGCTTTCACATCGCGGTTACCTACCAGATCGACACCTTTGTGCTGGCGACCCCAACGTTGTCCATAGCTGCTGCTCATCGTTGCATTTGATACCGGCCAAGCAAATTCACCTGTGCCCTCACCAACAACTTTTGTTCCGCTAAGGACCACTTCAGTTACAGCTGCTTTAATCACTTCCTGACCAAGCCACTCTTCCTGAACCACTTCACCATTTTCTTTGGTTATACGGTATTGCATGCTTTTCAACCCGCTTTGTCCTGGGCGCACGACTTTTGTTGTACCTGCTTTCAACTCAGCACTTTTTCGTACTTCCACTTGCGGTTTGATCTCAATCTGTTCAACAACCTGCTCAACCGATTTAACGGTTACCGCTGGTTTCGGAACGGTCAAGGTCAGTTCGTCTCCGATTTGAAGCGACGTTTCCTTGATGCCCGGATTATGCTGGCGAATCTCGCTTTGTGTAATTTCATACTTGGCCGCGATCGAAGAGATCGTATCTCCTTCACGAACCACATAAGTTACAGGCGCGTCTCTACCAACGGTTAATGCTTTAACCGCCTCGGACACATCCCATATTTTGTTTGGATCAGCCTTCACCACATCTGTCGCTACATCTTCCTTGATGCCTACCGACTTCAGGGTTGTGCTTGGTCCCTCGTCTTTCTTCGAAGAGTTAGCCGATACCGACTTCGTCTTAAGCGAACTTCGCACAGCCGATGCCGATATGTATTTGCTCTGCACTTGTTCCAGGATTGCATCCGCTGTTGCCTGATCCTTCACAATACCAATGACTTCACCATCTACCTTGAGCTCCACACCTTTGGCGTAGGCTGTCAGCATGTCACCCAGTTTGTCCAGCGTCTCGTCACTGTTCACTTCAGGTTTGTACGCTCTTACCGTTTCGGTTGTAATGCCATCCGTGTTCAGCACCATCTCTGCATCCGGATATTTATTTTGATATTCCTCAGTTTTGTCTGCAAATAGTTGTTGTAATTGTGCCTCATCTGCAATGGTACCAATCTCGCTACCTTTAACCATTACTTTATAGTATGGTACGGTGTTTGCAGTAACATATTGTTTGCCTGCGAACCCAAGCGATGCTGCGATGAATACACCACATGCTGCTGTAATGATCCATTTGCGCGAGGCCAGAACGCGCTTCTTATTCACACTGAAGGTGGACATGCTCATGTTGTTTTTGTCTTCGGCCGTCCGGTGTTCCCCGGATTGTTCGTGTACCCGGTCTTTGCCCGGTTGGCGTATGCCTCTGAAACCTTTCATGATTCTCTCCTTTTCAGCACTTCTCAGTTCGCATTTCTGTCAAGACATCACCCATCGTGTCTGTCCCATGCTCGTTGATACTTGTATTGGGTGTCCGCAAAATCAGGACTTTAGCTGCGCTCGTAAAAGTGTCAAAATTTTAACCTTTTATCACACCCGTATACTTTAACACAGGTTTTACACTCATTTCAACTCTATACGTCACACCGCAAAGCCACGCCCCGCTTGGTTTCCCTGATTTATCCATAAGATTGTACGGCTGATCCATCACCCATTATGCCTCAACATCCGCTGTACTATGTACTTTTGTTCGCAAATTAAGACTAGGTTCTAAGACCCAGTGAAATATGCTTTATTTTTCATAAAAATACAAATAAAATCCCTTACCAGATCAACTCTGATAAGGGATTACGTAAACAACCTGTTTGTGGTTTATCTTAAACTGGATTTCATCTCGAGTCACAATAGAAATTAACTTTTATGTCTCTATTCTTTGGCTGCAAGAATTACAAATCGCTTCTGCTGTACTTCCCAGAATCCATTGTGCTCCATCTCCATATGAATATCCATTAACGGCTGACGGAACTGTTCTACCTTGAAATCAGGTACTTGCCACGGGATGGTCTTCAGATAATAGACCAGTGCGCCTATATCATAGAATCGCTGCGCGGGAGTTGCTTCCCGTTGCTCCAGAATACGGAATCCACACTGCTCCAGATGAAGAACAGCACGATCCAGTTCCCATCCAGCGTAATCCACGGGCATAGGAATGCCGAGCCGATCATTGATCCCCCTGCAATCTGACCAACCTACCTGTTGAGTTAGAAACAGTCCCCCTACCGATAGAATCCGCCTAACTTCCTGCTCATCATACGACTCATGCCGATTAAGAATCAGATCAAATTCTCCGTCTGCGAAAGGAAGTTGCGAATCATCAGTCACTGGAAGCACCTTCACACCTAACGGCTGTAAACGTTCCTCTGCAATCGATATATTCGGGTGATAACCTTCAGTCGCACATGTGTATGAAGGAAGTGGAAGGAGTCTGGACAGCATTTCTCCTCCACCAGTCCCCATGTCGAGCATTCGTTCTGTCTGATTCAACAATCGGCGCGCCATCGTTCCATAGGACCAAGGCAACATTCCGCTCTGAAGTCGCTCACTCCCTGTTACATAGCTAAAATCCCAGCCACTAAATGGCTGGTCCGCCTCTTGCAGCCCTTGCTCGTATCGCTCTTTCGTCGCCTCGGTAAACTTTTTTACTGATGGTTCTAAATTAGAATGATATAAGTTCATGTTCAATAAAACCTCCAATTCGTGTATACATAAACACAAGTCCATCGGTTCTCTTGAATGCACCTATGAACGGAGGTCCACGAATTGGACTGGAGGTTTCTGCAATGTTGCGTAACCGTTTTTATATGTTGTGTTCTTTATCTTTATATTTCATACAATGTTCCCTCCTATGTAGGCTAATGAAATTAACGTAAGCACTAATTGCTCCAAAACTCGAATGCTTCAACATCTGATTCTTTAATTGTACAATTTCCAGTATTTATTTAAATAGATTATATTCAATTGCCATCGACAAGTCCATTACAATATGAAGCAGGCGATGCCCATCTATGAGCACGCCTGCTTTCTCTGCCTATTTTATTCCGTTTGCAGTACTTCCATCAGGTTGTCGTACTCTTCACTGGTCAGGTACTTCGAGATCACCTGTTCAATCTCACGTATTTCCTGTTCCGTTAGGCCACCTTCCATGGCGCCTGAGATCTGTTGCATTTCTTTCTGTGGCAGCTTATTCATGAGCAGGCTGAAGATTTTTTCTTTCTCCTCTGCTGGCAGCTTGTCCTTTGCTCCTGTGATGTCATCCGGCGATACGACAATGGCGTCACTGCCTGAAGAAGCACCTCCGCTGGTCGATCCGGTTCCATTCCCCGAAGCTGAACCACTACCCTGATCTGTTCCTGATTCATTACCCGTGCCCGTATCCGTCCCATTGCCTACACTTGCACCTGAATTTGATCCTCCAGTCGTATCTGTACCTGAGCCTGCACCTGCGCCCTCGCCTGAGCCGCTCCCTTGGGACGCATCGTTGCCCGCATCTACGCCAGATTGACCGCTCTCCGTCCCATTCCCCATAACTGAAACAGCATCTTCCGGAACCTGCTCTTCGTCCGCTCCTGTCGGCTGATCTGTCGTCCCATTTCCCGATTTGTTCCCCTCGCTGGTTTTACCGCCCAAGGCACCTTGGAACATGGCGGTTAACCCCAGGGGTTGACCTTCCCACTGAATATTGAAACTCGCGAGTAGCGACTTCGCATATGACTGTACAATTAATCCGGTCGTGAGCAGTGTCAGTGAACTGACCAGCAACACCATTAGCACGATTTTGACAAACCACACAAGCAACTTCATTCCGTTCTCTCCCTCCGATTATCCCACCCGTCTAACATGCGCATGTCGGGGTCTGTGACTCTACTGTTAACCAGTATTGACGGAAATCTCGGGATTATATCCGAAAAACATACAAAAAACCTCCAGTCATCGCTATAAAAGCAACAACTGGAGGCTTAACATGCCTAAGTCGGCAGACGATTCTATTTTATAATTCAAGAAACAATCTCTCTATTTCTTCAATTACTCGTAGATTGGAAGAACTTGATTCGTTTGCTCACGGTTACGACCAACGGAGAAGATGGCAATTGGAATGCCTGTCAGTTCGGAAACACGTTTTACATAATTCTGTGTGTTCACTGGCAGGTCTTCGAGTTTCTTCGCTCCAGTGATATCTTCGCTCCAGCCTGGCATCTCTTCGTATACAGCTTCACATTCTGCCAGCATTTTGAGGCTTGCCGGATAGTGTGTGATGACCTCGCCACGGAATTTGTATCCTGTGCAGATTTTTACAGTTTCCAGACCTGTCATTACGTCCAGAGAGTTCAGGGACAGACCTGTAATTCCGCTGACACGACGCGCGTGGCGAACAACAACACTATCGAACCATCCTACACGACGTGGACGTCCAGTTACCGTACCGTACTCATGTCCAGTCTCACGGATTTGGTCGCCGATTGCATCATGCAATTCCGTAGGGAATGGGCCATCTCCTACACGGGTTGTGTAAGCTTTCGCTACTCCAATGACTTGCTGAATACGAGCCGGGCCTACGCCAGAACCGATACATACGCCACCTGCGGACGGATTGGATGATGTAACAAATGGATAAGTTCCTTGATCGAGGTCCAACATAACGCCTTGAGCGCCTTCAAACAATACTTTTTTGTCCTCATCAATATATTCGTTCAGAACAACCGATGTATCACGTACGTAAGGACGCAGAATTTCAGCATATCCGAGGTAATCTTGCAGAATCTCTTCAACATCAACAGGCTGGCCGCCGTAGACTTGCTCGATGACGCGGTTCTTTTCTTTGACCAGATGACGCAGTTTCAGTTCGAAATCTTCAGCATCCAGCAGGTCAACCATCCGAATACCAATACGAGCTGATTTGTCCATGTAACATGGGCCAATTCCTTTGCCAGTCGTACCAATTTTGTTCGGACCTTTGCTCTCTTCTTCGAGTGCATCCAATACCATGTGATATGGCAGGATGATATGTGCGCGCTCACTGATGGACAGGTTCTTCGTTGTAAAATCATTGTCATGAATATAGTTAATTTCTTCGATGAGTGCCTTCGGGTTGATAACCATTCCGTTACCAATGACACACGCTTTATCCGTGTAGAAAATCCCTGATGGAATCATCGTCAGTTTATATTTTTTGTTATCAATCAGAATTGTATGACCCGCATTGTTACCACCTTGATAACGAGCCACCACATCAGCGCTCTCCGCCAAATAATCCGTGATTTTACCTTTTCCTTCGTCTCCCCATTGCGTTCCCACTACAACTACCGTTGACATAGTTAACATTCCTCCGTGGGTGCCTTGCGCACCTTTGTATTGGTCTGTCCGTCCTCTATCCCGGCAGGCATGTTACGCAATAAACCGACTGAGAAGCGTGCTAACGGACAGTAAAAATGTCCTTCCGTTACATTCAAGGGAAGGTTTGCGCTGCTTTAACGCAGCAGTATTAGTGTACCAGTACCCTTTTTCAAAGTCAAATCAAATGGCGAACAATTAGATATAGTACAACTGTAATGTTCGGGATTTACCCATTATTTCGACACAAAAAACCGGAGACTTCAGTCCAATCTTGCTTGACTGCTATCACCGGTTCAAGGATAACCATTTCAATGTGAATCTATATCTGGTATTTATAACATATGTTTGAGTTCAGTTGCTCTAATGGTTGATCTTCGGGACAGACGATTTTGCTTCCTGATCGAAGCCGTCAGCACCTGCCCGTTACATCGCGAAGGCGTCATTGTGCGCCCTCTCGTAATTGACGAATTTATTAAAGTTTTTCAGGAAGACCAGTTCCACCGTACCTACCGGACCATTACGCTGTTTGGCAATAATGATCTCGATAATATTTTTCTTCTCGGTCTCCTGATTGTAGTAGTCATCCCGGTACAGGAACGCTACGATGTCGGCATCTTGCTCGATCGAACCCGATTCCCGCAAGTCACTCATCATCGGACGTTTATCCTGACGTTGCTCTACACCCCGGCTCAACTGGGACAAGGCAATAACCGGAACTTCCAGTTCCCGGCCAATCTGTTTCAGTGTACGTGAAATCTCGGATACCTCTTGTTGACGGTTCTCCCCTGCTTTACCACGTCCACTAATCAGTTGAAGATAGTCGATCAGGATCATGCCAAGGCCTTTCTCTTTCTTCAGACGACGGCACTTCGCACGAATATCGGCTACGGTAATCCCTGGTGTATCATCTATGAAGATGTTGGCTTCTGACAAAGCTGCAATACCCATCGTCAGCTTCTGCCAGTCTTCATCACCCTTGAAGTCACCCATACGCATCACGCTGGCATCTAGATTGGCTTCCGCACAGATCATACGTTGCACCAGCTGGGCGGCTGACATCTCCAAACTGAAGATGGCTACCGTCTCCTGTGCCCGAATGGCAACGTTCTGAGCGATATTCAGGGCGAAGGCCGTCTTACCTACGGAAGGACGGGCCGCTACAATGATCAAGTCACTGCGCTGGAATCCGGCGGTCATCTTGTCCAGATCGATGAACCCGGACGGAATACCTGTCGTTGTACCCTTATTCTGATGAAGTGTTTCCACACGATCGAATACTTCCATCAGTACGTCCTGAATCGCTATAAAACCACTACTGGAGCGACGATTGGATATCTCCAATATGCGACGCTCAGCTTCTCCGAGCATGGCTGCAACATCTTCGCCGCCTGTATATCCTTCGCTCACGATCTGTGTTGCCGTACGAATCAGGCGACGCAGCATCGATTTTTCTTCGATAATCTGAGCGTAATAGTCTACGTTCGCGGCTGTTGGTACACCATGGGCTAGCTTAGCCAGATAACTAACGCCGCCGATGTCCTCCAACTCACCTTTATCCTTCAGAAGTGAAGTCAGTGTCACGAGGTCAATCGGTTGATTTCCCTCGCCAAGCTGGATCATCGCTTCAAAGATTAATTGATGGGGCTTATCATAGAAATCCTCGGTTTGCACCCGTTCCATCGCTGTAATCAGGGCCTCGCCCTGCAACAGGATTGCACCCAGCACGGCCTGTTCGGCTTCCAGGTTCTGCGGGGGAATCCGGTCGAATAACATTTCGCCGCCCATCTTACTCTTCCGTTACCTGTACCTTCAAGGTTGCCTTCACTTCAGGGTGAACCTTGACAGTTACTTGTGTTACGCCGAGTGTACGAATAGGCTCGTCCAGCTCAATTTTGCGTTTGTCTACTTTCAGACCCTTTTTAGACAAAGCTTCTGCGATCTGTTTGCTGGTGATGGCTCCGAACAGACGACCACCTTCGCCGGACTTCGCTTTCAGTTCAGTCACTTCTGCTTCCAGCTTCTTCGCGAGTGCTTCCGCTTCTGCTTTCTCTTCCTGCTTGATTCTTTCTTCAGCCGCCTTCTGGTTGTCCAGTGTCTTCATGTTGCCATCTGTTGCTGGACGTGCGATTCCCCGTGGCAGTAGGAAGTTCTGTGCGTAGCCCTCAGATACTTCTTTCACTTGCCCTTTCTTGCCTTGACCCTTCATATCTTTTATAAAAATGACTTTCATTCGAACAGCCCCTCTTCCTTTTCGATTTCAGCCAGTACGTTCGTCAGCCGTTTTTCTGCCTCTCCAAGCGTTCCTTCAAGCTGCACGGCAGCATTCGTCAAATGTCCGCCACCGCCCAGTCGTTCCATGACAACCTGAACATTCATGCGCCCCAGCGATCTCGCGCTGATGCCAATTAGTCCATCTGGACGCTCACTAATCACAAATGAAGCGACCACGTCAGTCATGTTTAGCAATGTGTCCGCCACTTGGGCGATCATCATCTGTGGAATCTTGCTACCAGGGTCCGTGACCGCCAGCGCAATGTTCCCGTATACCATTTTAGCATGCTTTATGATTTCTGCCTTAGCAATATATTCTGACAGATCCTCTTTCATCAACCGCTGGATCATAATGGTGTCTGCACCGCTACGGCGCAGGAAACCTGCCGCTTCGAACGTTCTGGACCCCGTGTGCAGTGCAAAATGCTTCGTATCCACCGTAATCCCGGCAAGTAGAGCCGTAGCTTCTAGCGGAGTGAATTGTACCTTATCGTGAATGTATTGCAAGAGCTCGGTTACTAATTCGGCAGCAGAGGATGCATAAGGCTCCAGATAGATCAACACTGCGTCATTGATGAACTCTTCGCCCCGGCGATGGTGATCCACAACGACGACACGGGTTGCAGACTGTACCAGTTTCGGCTCCATGGTCATGGAGGCCTTATGAGTATCCACCACCACCAACAGCGTGTGCTCGGTCATCATCTGGGTTGCCTGTTCCGGTGATACAAATGCTTTGGACAACTTCTCGTCCTTGTTCACTTGCTCCATCATGCGTTCAATCGATGGATTAATTCCATCCAGAACAATACGTGCTTCCACATTGTACAGACTGGCCGCTTTCCACACTCCGATGGATGCACCGATCGCGTCCATATCCGGAATCTTGTGCCCCATGATGAGCACCCGATCGCTCTCCTGCATGAGATCACGCAGCGCGTGTGCAATAACGCGGGCTCTTACCCGTGTCCGTTTCTCCACTGCGTTAGACTTGCCGCCATAGAAAGACAGGCGTTGTCCGGACTTCACAGCAGCCTGATCGCCACCACGTCCAAGTGCCATGTCCAGACTGGATTGTGCCAGTTCTCCCATCTCGCTGATGCTATCCGATCCAAACGCCAGTCCAACACTGAGTGTCATTGGCACTTTGAGGTCAGCAGTCATCTCCCGAACTTCATCCAAAATGACAAATCGGCTCTGCTCCAGTTCCTGCAAAGACTTATGATTCAGCATCAACAGATAACGATCAGAAGACAGACGGCGCAGGTACACTTCGTACCGCTTGGCCCATGACGTAATTTCGCTGGTCACACGGGCAATCAGCGCTGTACGCTGTTGATCGTCCATGCCTTGGGCAGCCTCGTCCAGATTATCCAGAACGAGAATACCCAATGCAAGGCGTTCATTTTCATATTTATCACGAAGAATGGCTAACTCCGTAATCTCGTATACATATACATACCGCTCCTGCGGGTTATGAATAACTCCATAATGCCGATCATCCAACTGGAATTCGTCATGGAACTCCCGGGATGAATGCTCCTTCGTCCCATCCTTCTTCTCTTTAGGCTGAGGAAGTTTGGGAAACAAATTAAGTAGCGGATTACCCACCATTGTCTTCTCCTGGAACATCTCCGCGACAAAGCGGTTATGCCACTCTACCGTACGATCTTCGCTGTACAGCACAATTCCGAATGGAAGCATGCTGACCGCTTCCCCCTCCATCCGTTTGATCCGAATAGATAGGCCATTAATGTAGTCGTTAAGCTCACGGCGGAACGCGAGCTCCGCCTTAATCATGACGATTCCCAACGCCGAAGCCAGTATCAGACTAATCAAACCAAGCGTCCAGTTATAAATGGTAACGAACATAACGAGCAACAGCAGCAGTATGAACGCCCATACGGTATAGTAGCCGTGCCAGCGTTTCTTCAGAAATTTAGGCATGACTCATCACCCTATCGTTTTGATTTCGATATTGCCTCACGAAGCGGGAACGCCAGATCGATAATTCCGATAATCCGAAGCGGACCAATGAAGAAGACCGCAGCCGCCAGGAAATATGGTATAACCGGATTCCATTTCTTTGTGTGTGAGAGAAAGAAGAAGAAACCGATCGCTTGAATCATGAAGCCCAGATTAATTAACGGGGAAAGATTCATGGCGATCATAGTCCAGTATGTTCCGTCACTTTGTCTGGAGATCACTTCGATCAACAGTGCGAGGAAATAATACCAGATCAACGCCCGCGGCATACGCCATTCTCTCGCTGGCGGAAGCTTCGATACCACCACACCCATCACATTCAGAATCGGACGAGCAATGGCGTGTGTAATGAAGGCCATTACCATCGACGTGACAACGAGAGCAAACGGAATCATAAGCTGCGTTTGTTTGGCAACATCCTCGGTCATCTCAGGTGTCCATGCAAACCCGTTGATCATCTGATTTGATGTATTGGTTAACGGTTCAATGGTCAATTTGACCACATCTTCAATATAACTGGACAGGTCGAATTGGAAAATGACACTGCCGACCAAGAGCAACAACAAGTATTCTGCCAACATCATGCCACTTCCCGCCATCAACGCGAACAGGGCTGATTTGCGTGTTTTATACGCGTGACCCATAACGATCGCAGGCAGGGTAAAGATGAGCAGTAGTAACAGATAGATGGGGTGGAACACGACCAAAATAACGGCTACGGGCACAAGATGCCATATAAATGATTTTAAAGATAATGAAGCATACAAAATAACTCCCGGAATCATCATAAAAAATATGGCAAGTACCGATAAAGGAGTTAACAGCGAAAGTAGCAAGAGCAGATAAACTGCGCTCCAAACAGCTGATTTAAAGCTAAATTTCAACAAATTCACCTCTTACGCATATGATCTTCTAGCGAGGAAATATCCTGGTACCAGTCTTCAAGCTGGTGACCTTCCTGTTTATGCTTTTTCAACTTCTCAACTAGCAGTGCATCCAGATCCTTGAAAGGAATACCGAGCCTGCGGCCCAATATGTAACTACTCATAATCAAACTGGCAAGACTGTCCCCGATTCGAGTTGTACTGCCTTCCCATAACGCCTTGAATAATCGGGATACCTGATCAAGCACTTCGGTTTTCAGCCATTCAATCACTTTAGCGCGTTTGGCTACATCCAGTTCTTTAGGCATTTGGCGAAAGTCACTCTCCCCCGAAAAAGCTTTATTCTCGATTATAGCATAAAAAGAGGGCCCGCAAAATTACCCCAAAAAGCGGAGAAGTTCTCCGAAACTGATGTCAGGTACTTATGCGGAGTCCTCCGTACATCCTATCGACCTATATATTTGTAAAAAACTTCGAATGCGCCCTTGGTTCAGGACTTCTTAAGTTTAACATGATACCGGACGGCTGTGATTATCCCTCATGACACAATAATGTTTAAATTCGTAACTGCCTTACTTAGCCTTGATCGATTCTTTGGCTACAATGCCCTCGCAGTACTCAATAATCTGACTCCTTCTGACAATACCAATGAACCGCTCCATGTCATCGACCACAGGAACAAAGTTTTGAACTTTAGCCAGATTAATCAGGTCCTCCATGTTGGCGTCAATGGATACGGGTTTAATATCCAATCGAAGTGGAACGTCTTTGAGCAAGAACTTTGAAGCGTTTTCAAATGAAATCTTTCCCTCGGCATTCTTCATATACCACAGTAAGTCGCCTTCGGTAACCGTACCAATATATTTGCCCTCTTTATTCAAAATGGGTACCGCCGTAAAACGATGATATTCCATCCGTTCCAACGTTTGCCGCAGCGTAGAATCCGACGTCACACACGTAACCTCTTGTTTGGGTAGCAAAAAAAATGCGATGTTCATACCCTTGTGTATCCTCCTTGTGAATTTCTTCGTTCAACTTATCTCGCTCAACTTATATTATACGGATCAGAACGCAGGATGTTCCAAAAGGATAATAGTTCTCACTACAAAGAAAAAAAACAGCAGCCCGCGAATAAACGTACTGCTGATTGTGGTGTATACAACACATCATCGGTATGGAATTGGTTATTCAATCTTTTGCCGGTCAGGGATCATTACTTCACCGGCTGGGGTCGATTGATCCATCCAGTTGTTAATCAGCTCTTTGGCATATTGGACATCTTTCTCGTCAGCCTGACCATAATAGATACCGTCTTTTTTCATCCCCTCACCCAGGATGGTGAAGCTTGAAATCTGCGGTTTCTCCTGAGTAAGCACCTGTTTAGCCAGATCAATAATGAAAGAAGCTCGCATATCCGTCTGGAAGCTGTCTCCCATGATCTGAATCAATTCCGGAATTTTGGCGATTTGATTCAAATTCAGCATCTCATTCGCCATCGCGTTGAGGAAAATCTGCTGCCGCTTGGTACGATTAAAATCGCTATCCTCACGGTATCTTACATAATACAATGCTTCCTGCCCGTCATAGATCGGCTTACCGCCTTCAATTGTGAATTGCACATGATCCGGGTTCTTGTTCACAATGTCCTCATCAATTGGCAGTTTAACACCACCAAGCGCATCAACCACTTTTTTGATTCCGTCGAAGTTAATCGTTGCATAGTAACCTACATCAGCATCAAGAAATTTCTCCACGGTATTGATGGACATATTCTCCCCACCAAAAGCATAGGCATGCGCCAGCTTATCATAATCATCTACGCCGTCCTTGTTAGCATCCCGTCCCACAATCTGCACATACGTATCACGTGGAATGGACACCAGAAGCACACGGGATTCCTTGGGACGTACTACAGCATAGATAACGGTATCCGAACGTCCACGCGTCTTCTCATAGGCGCGTTTGTCCGAACCCAGCAATAACACGGAGAAAGGTTCCTTACGATATACCGTTGGATCAGGCGTATTGTTGCCTTCTTGCGGTACATAAGAACGGGATAGCTGATCTTCGACCGAACCGGCGAGAAACAGATCAAATGCCGCTACAGCCAGTTGCTGACGGAACAAATAACCTCCGATTAACAAAACAACAAGTGAAACGAGCGTTATATATAGGCCTTTTCTTCTTTTCTTCTTCTTATCTTTAGTTCTGCTTTTCATCCATTGATTCCTTCTTCACTGTCAAAATGATACTGCCTACTATATAAGTTTCATCTAATATTTACACTAATAACGGAGAGGTCAGAAAAAACCTGAAGAAGCGTAGCTAAAAGCTTTCTGAAAGAAAGCTGCACGCTTCGCCTTTATCACCGGATTTTAACCTTTGGAAAGGAAATCAAAAAATCTGGGGATAACAGCGATCGGAAGGTTATTCTGAACTCGCAGTGATGCAGTGTAACGATTCGTTGAACTTATATAATACCAATTAAACGTCTGGGATGCCTTGTGACTCGGTGTTCTTTGAAGTTTTCTATCTCTGGAATCAAGACACCGCTTACGCTCGTTCTATTGTAATCATTGCGAGAGCAAGAAAAGTTACAATCCGGTTAAATTGAAAAGAACAGCGACTCCTTTTAGTTTTAAAAGGTACACTGTTCTTTTCATTTTCACACGCGATTCTATCCGTTCGTGGATACACTTTCCACATGATGGCTCTTCTCTTTTTGACGTAGACGTCCCGTTATAAGTGCAGCTACCAGCGTAAGCACACTGAATACCACCGCAGACCAGAAAAGGCCATTGTAACCCTGACCTGTCGTTTGATGCACTGCCTGGAGCAACACATCACGGATACCTTCATCAGGAATCTGGGACAGGCCCTCTGTCAGACTGGAGACATCACTCCCTGATGCCCCGCCCGACGCATATTGTTGCAGCATCTCGGGCGGCACCTGAATTCCTTTGTCAGCGAACCCTGCCTGAATGTTGGACCCCAGATTAATGAAAGAACGTGCCAGGAATCCGGCAAAAATGGTAGGTGCAATAGCCATCGCCATCTGGCGGAATAACGAGCTGGTCGCTACCGCGATGCCTTTGTTGTTCTCCCCCGCCTGTTCTGTGACAAGTACGTTAACTGGCGCACCAAGCATCATGCCGAAGCCGATACCTACGAGCGTACTCGCGATGACAAATTGCCAGATATGCTCCACCCACAGCGGGAACAGGAGGAATCCAATGGCAGATAGCAGCCCCGCAACCGATAACGTCCAGATTGGCCCTTTGCGGTCAACGAGGTAGCCACCTCCACCCGCCCCAATGCCAGATGCCAGCGCGAGCGGAGTAAACCAGTACCCGGAGGCTGTATTGGATACGCCGAGATATTGCTCAACAAATCCGGGAATAAAGATCACCGAGGCCAGAATGGCTCCGGAGAAAAAGGCAATCAACAGCGTCCAGCGAAAGGACGCAATGCCCAGAAGCTGTGTCGATACAACAGGTTCACGTTCAGATCCTTCCAGCCTTTTTTCCATGAAGTAAAAGAGCACCAGAATGATTACACCTGCCATGAAAAAGCCGTAGAACATCGGTGATCCCAGGCTTTGAAGCATGTTCACACCGTCCAGATTGCTGAAGCTATACATTAAACTAAGTACACCCAACGTTAGGACAGCAATACCGCTCCAGTCCACTGCTGCACGATTAAGCTCCTGCTCTTCATGAATATATCGAATACCTGCGATGAATAGCAGAATGGCGATAGGTACGTTGATCAGGAATAACCAATGCCAGTTTCCCGTAATGTCCAGTATAAAAGCACCGATATTAGGCCCCAAAATGGCAGCGACACCATTCATACCTCCGAGCAGGCCCAAAGCTGTACCTTGACGCTCCGCCGGGAACTTGCTTAATACGTAGGAGCTGGCAATGATAAATATCCCCCCACCACCCAGAGCTTGAATGACACGAGCGATCAGGAAGAAGGTAAACGATGTGCTTAGCGCGACGAGCAGGGACCCGATCCCAAACAACGCCACTTCAATCAGAAATAGTTTCTTGCGACCATAACGGTCCGACAGTTTGCCCGCAATAGGTACACTCACCGCAAGCCCCAGCGTGTAAAGCGTAATTGTCCATGCTCCCCATGTTGGCGACACACCAAATGATGCATTTAAGGTGGTCAGTGAAGAGGTGATGATCCCATTATCCAGCGCAGCCATAAATACCCCTATGGCAAACAGGATTAGCGGCCATTTCATTTGTTTTTGCATCACATGTTACCCCCGATCAGATCTTAAATTCAGTATCGTACAGTTGGTTTGGTACATATATATTAAACCGAATTGAATAATAATGACTCACTGGTCATTTTAAAACAAAAGAAATCCATATGTCAATTTAATAATATGATTGTTTGGTTCATTTTAACTCTGCTCCCATAAAAAAAGCTGCCCACAGGTTCGATAAAACCCGCGGGACAGCCCTCATGTTTAACGTACTATGGCTGCATCAGATGACGATTTAGGAATTTCTCAATCGCACGGTACAGATCAAGCTGATTCTCCACGTTTGCGAAGCCATGACCTTCATTGGTCTTTAACATATATGGTACATCGACTCCACGTTTGCGTAATGCTTCAACGATCTGGTCTGACTCAGCTTGTTTGACACGTGGATCATTAGCGCCCTGAACCACAAATAATGGAGCCTTCATCTGATCGATGTGGAAGAGCGGTGAAATCGCCGTTAACAGTTCCTTGTCTTTCTCGGGATCTCCTACACGCTCATAGAACATACTGCGCTCTGACTCCCAATAAGGTGGCAGTGAGTCCAGAAGGGTGAAGATGTTGGAAGGTCCCACATAGCTAATACCAGCAGCATAGACATCTGGTGTGAATGCCAGTCCTGCCAGAGCGGCATATCCACCGTAAGATCCTCCATATATTGCTACACGTTTTGGATCAACCGTCCCCTCTTCAACCAGCCAGTTTACACCGTCTGTGAGGTCGTTCTGCATAGCTTTGCCCCACTCTTTATTACCTGCATCCAGGAATTCCTTGCCGTATCCCGTGGAACCACGGAAATTGACCTGAAGTACCGCATACCCACGGCTTGCAAGAAATTGAATCTCAGGATTGAAGCCCCATGAATCACGTGCCCAAGGACCACCATGTGGAACAACCACCAATGGTAGGCTGGAAGCCTCAGTTCCTTGAGGCAGTGTTAGATAACCATGAAGGGTGAGGCCATCCCGTGACTTATACGTAATGGGCTTCATATCCGCCATTTGACTCTCATCAATCCAAGGTGCGGCATCAGCCAGTTTATCGAGTTTACCTGTTTTGGAATCGTAGAAATAATACGTGCCCATCGCTTTGTCACTATACGCTACGAACAATACTTGGCCTTCGTCGCTGATGCTACTGATACTAACTTCCTTGCCTGGCACTTTCGCTTTGATATCCTGCATTAACGTTTTGAACTCTTGATCAAAGAATTCATAGTTCACTTTATCCGTCTCATACACAGCAGCAAGAATGGTACCTTTTTCTTTGGAAGGTACGAAGCTGCTTACATCCACATCTTTATTTTCATAGATGGTTTTGGTTACCTTCTTACTGCTTGGGCTGTACTCGACAATCGCCGTTTTGTCTCGCTCCAAGTTGGATATTGCATAGATACTTTTGTTATCATACGTGAACATGACTGGAGCAAAAGTCTCTCCAAGCTTCGTTGTCAGAAGCAGCTCAAATTCTTTATCTTCTGAATCACGATACAATAACGAAGACACATTACCATCACTGGACACGGCAACACGAATTTTACCTTCGTGATCTGTCAGCCAACCCGTAATATTACCCGGGTTCTCTGCGGCAAGTACAGCATCCCCTGTCTTGATGTTAATACGATACACATCGAAAATGCGCGGATCACGCTTGTTCATGCCTACCAGAATCTCATCCGGAATATTCTCAAGCGGATCTATCAGGATGGCTCTTGTGTTAGGATACGGCGTCAGATCCTTGCTGTTCTTACCATCGATATACGTGACATATATATGATAATTCTCATCGCCTGCCTTATCTTGTACATAGAGCAGCTTGTCGTTGGTTGCCCAAGCAAATCCTGCAATATTACGTTCTGTTTCGCTTGTAATGCGTACAGGCTTATCCTGACCGTTTGCAGTAACTACGATATTCATACGATTGTTCCACGGCTCCAGGTAAGCAAGATGCTTACCGTCCGGCGACATCTGGAACCCTGCCTGAGCAGGCTGTTTGAAGAAGTCCTCCAGAGGAGTAAGACCATCCGATTTCACATCGAGTCCAAGCGCCAGATACAGTGCATCAGCGAATTCCCCATGGGTGACTGATTGTTTGGCATTAAAGGCGCTACCTTCGATAATAAAATGTTGCTTAACTCGCGCAGCGTCATTCGCATGCACAGCTGGAATCTGATCAGCATCACTGTATACTACCTGGATTCCGTTATCCTTCAGTTCGAATGCACGTGTGAACAACGATGCCAACTGCGCACGTGTAAGTGGAGCATCGGGGGCATAGCCCTTTGCCTTCCCTTGAATGAATCCGCCTTGCTTTAATGCGTAGATGGCAGGCGCAGCTTCATTCTCCGGCAAAACATCTGCAAAACCTGTAAGTGATGCAGGCGTATCCAGTTTAAGTACACGTTGCAGAATGATTGCTGCCTCCGCGCGAGTGATTGGGGTCGTTAATTGGGTCATGCCATCTGTGGTGCCATCTATGTATCCCAGTTGCTGCAGTGTTTGTGTCGCCTTGGAAGCAATGGCCTCCGAGACTGACGCTGTAGGTTTTACGGCTTCGGCCGCCTGTACAGCTGGTTGAATCAGTGCAATAGACATAGCCATGGTAAGTGTGAGAGCGTATACCTTTTTACTAATCGCGTTCAAACATCTTCCCCCTTTAAAGTGAATTACATAATAATATGGAATTATACGTAAGTCATTTTACCATGATTAACCACAAGTTAACAGCGAGATGGTTCTCCTTGATGATGAACATGTACGCCCTTTATTTTGAACCCGAAAATCCATAGTTGAACAACTTCCGTGTCTCCACAAAACGCCCTTCACGAGTATCTGTTCCAAATACAACTGAAATCAGTCTTTTGCCATCACGTTCAGCTGTCCCCACAAAATGATAGCCGGAATCTTCATCATACCCGGTCTTCAATCCGTCATTTCCATCATAAGCATACGGCCCACCAATGGAGGACAACATCCAATTCGTGTTACTCATGTACATCCCTTTTTGGTGCATCGATACTTGCATTTGACTGGAGATTCTTAAAATCTCGGGATGGTTATTTAGCAGATATCGCGCAAGCTTGCATGCATCTATAGCTGTCATTAGGGTCTGCCCTTGTATTTCCATCGGACGGTGAGGACCAAGCAGCTTTTCACTGAGGCCCGTTGAATTCGTAAATTGTGTATTATCAGACAGCCCAATCTGAGTTGCTTTCTGATTCATTTGTTGCACGAACTTCTGCTCTGTACCACTGATATGTTCAGCCAAAGCGACAGTTGCATCATTGGCTGAATAGACAGCTACGATCTCGAACAACTCCTGAACGGTGAATTGCTCTCCCTGTTTCAGGGTCAGTTGACTGCCCCCTACGGAGCTGGCATACAGACTCACATTCACAAGATCATTCCAGCCTATATCACCATTGATCACGGCCTCCATCACTAGCAGTTCTGTCATCAACTTACTGACGCCTGCCGGAGCAATCTCTTCTGAGCCGTTAAAATCCATTAAGATCTGTTCAGAGTTCATGTCCATTAATACCGCAGATTCAGCTTTAATTCCCGGTTTGCCTACCAGCATGTCCGGTTTCACACCCAAATATATAATAAGCAGCAGAGCCAGCAGCATACCTGCACGTTTCCACCATTTTTTCATAAATTGATCACCTCTTACCTATATAGACGAAACGAAGAGGCATTTTGTCTGCACTTTTTTGAAAAAAAGTTAAATTTTTTTTATTTTTTGGTTACAAAAAAAACATGAACCCCATACACCCATGCCAGAGTGTACAGAATCCATGTTTTGAAAGACACTTTTATTCAATTTCCCAGGAGAATTTTTCATTATAATCTAGCAACCGACTTCTTAAAGGACCCCAATCCTTACAGCTGCTAATTTAAGAATATTACTCAGCTACAACTGCTTTGTCTGCATTAACTTGCAGGTCGCTCAGGTAAACGCCTGTTCCATCACCAATCGCATAGTTCATTACACGTTTGTTAACTGGTGCTACAACTGCACGATACAGTGTAGGGAATACAGGAACTTCATCTACCATGTATTGCTGCCATTGATTGTAGATCTCTTTACGCTTGTCTACATCGAATGCTTCAGCAGAGATACCTTGTGCCAGTAATTTGTCATTCTCTTCGCTGGAGAATCTGGAGAAGTTGTAGAGTGCATCACGGCCGTATAGACCAGATGGATCTACGTCAATACCAACGCCCCATGCTGCTTGATACACATCAATGTTCGGATCATCTTTACCTGTGTTACCTACACGGTCATAGAAGCTGTTGAATTCAACCATTTCCAGGTTTACTTTCAAACCAATAGCTGCCCATGATTGAACATAATAACGTGCCAATGGTTCAGCTGTGTCGCCACCAGTCATGGACACAAAGTTGATTTCGAGTGGTGTTCCATCCGGGTTGGTACGGAACTCACCATCCAGTTTGTAACCAGCCTCGTCGAGCAATGCTTTCGCTGCTTCTGGATCATACTTTACACCCGGATTGTTGGAATCATGGAATTCTGGGTGAGACGGTGGAATCAGGGTTGTTGCGTTCCAACGCAGACCATTATAGAAACGTTTACCTACTTGATCGTTATCTACAGCCATCCACATTGCTTTACGCAAGTTTTTATCGCCCATTTTTGCTTCAGCATTGCTTTTAACTTTTCCGTTCTCTTCATCCCATGTACCCAGTTTAAAACCGATGTACGTATAAGCACGATCGATTGCGCCCAGGAATTCTACGTTGGACAGGTTAGCATTATCTTTGTATTGATCTGTCGGGAATGCATCCACGAGGTCTACACCGCCAGATTTCAGTTCTTGAACAACCGTTGTCGGGTTGATAACTTTCAGAGTCACTTTGTCCAGTTTTGGAGCCCCACGCCAGTAGTCTTCGTTCTTAACATAAGTTACAGACTCACCCGGAGTGATGACATCCACTTTAAATGGACCAAAACCAATTGGTTTTTCACGTACTTCTTTGGAAGAAGACATTTTTGCTACATCCATATCTCCGAAGATATGTTTAGCCAGTGGATACGTCCATACGCCACCTGTCAGCAGGGACGGAGTAGATTCTTTATACGTAATGCTGATTTGTTTGTCGCTCAGCACTTTAATACCAGAGATTGTTTTTGCTTTTCCATCATGATACTCGTCCATACCTACTACACTAGTGAAGTTGGAGTCGTAACGTGGACCATCATAGCCTTTGCTACCGATTACTTCATAAGCAAATTGCAGATCTTCAGCCGTTACCGGCTTGCCATCATGCCAGTTCACATTGTCACGAATGGTCAGTGTGAACGTTTTGCCATCTTCAGATGTCTCATACGTTGCTGCACCATCGTTGGTATATACATAGTCTTTATCCCAAGTCAGCAAGCCTTCGTCGAACCATTGAAGAACCTGTACATCCGGGTTACCGGAATAGAAATTGTAGTTCAGTGTACCTTCAAAAGCAGTATCCGATACAAGTCCGAATGTAATCGATCCACCCTCGATCGCAGTACCCTCATTCGTTTTGACATTGTTGAAGTCATCAATGGAGTAAACGCCCTCTTCATTAGCAGGTTTTTCCTCCGTTTTTCCCTCTTCTGTGTTGGAAGCTGGAGCTGGAGTAGCTGCTTCTTTCTCAGAGCACGCTGCGAGCACCAATACAAAGACCAACATCATCGTGAAAAATAGTCCCCGTGAAAATAATCCCTTTTTCATGAACCTTTCCTCCCTTTTTTTAACCTCTTCTTTGTCTTGCATCAGTCGCACGCTTTAGGGCTTGACCGACATTATTTATACTCAACATCAATACCAGAATCAGTACCGATGCGGGTAGCCATATCCACCATCTGGACTCCAGGGTTTGCGGATTACGTGCATAACTTACAAGTGTTCCAAGACTAGGCGTACTTTCGGGAAATCCAAACCCTAGGAAAGACAGCCCGGATTCGAGGCCAATGTTGGCAGCGAGATTCAATGTCATCGTTACGATGATAATGGAGCTCAGATTCGGAAGAACCTGTGAGAGCATAATCTTCAGATGAGAAGAGCCCAATGTTTTTGAAGCTTTTACATAATCCAGTTCCCGTTCCTGTAATGCTTTGGAGCGAATCAATCTGGCGATACCCATCCAGAGAAATGCCGTCATGATTAGAGAGAACGAGATGATATTGTATTTCGGTACTGCGGTAACAAACGCGATAACAATCATCAACATCGGAAGGATCATGAAGAAATCAACAACACGCATAAACAGGTTGTCTATCATTCCACCGAAATAACCGGATAAAAGGCCAATGAAGATACCTATGAAGCCAGTCATTAACGTTACGATAATTCCAATGGTCAGGGAGTTACGTGTACCGATGACCAGCTGGCCAAATACATCACGACCTCCATAGTCCGTTCCTAACCAATATTTCGCGGATGGTGGTTCATATAAGGCAAACAGATCCACGCGTACGATATCATCCTGATTCAGAATGAGAGACGTGCCATATACTAGCAACATGACCAAGCCCAAGAAAATGAGCGAGATTAGTGCCACCTTATCTCTGACAAGCTCCCTCCATAAAATACTCAAGCTGGAGGGGCTTTTATCAACCTTTTGTGAAGTTACAACTACCTCGTTGGCCTTGCTCATCTTGTTTTCACCCCGAAATCTTCAAGTTCTTACTTGATCCGTATACGTGGATCTACAATTCCTAGAATTATGTCAGACAGCAATGCCCCGAGAATGGAAGCTACGCCATACAACAATACGAGTGCAGTCACAACGCTGAAGTCACGCAATGAGATGGAACTCAGGAACAACTGCCCCATACCTGGATAACTGAATATACTTTCGATAAATACCGTACCTCCGATAAGTCCTGTGATCTCATATCCAAAGAACGCGGCGATAGGTAATAGTGAATTCCTCAAGATATGCCTGTTGTATATCCGGGATTCCGAGGCACCTTTGGCTCTGGCAGTAATAACGAATTCCTTATGCTTGATATCAATGATTTCACTACGCAAATATTGAACGGTAGAAACCGTTGTAATCAATGCCATCGATAGTGCAGGTAATAACAGATGGTAGAACTTGCTCATTACGTAGCTGAATGTACCTGGCGTAAGTCCCGGTGCAACGCTTCCTCCCGTCGGGAACCAGGAGAAGTGGAATCCGAAGATCCATACCATCACCAGTGCAAAGATGAATAATGGTGCGGCAAAGCCCAGGTAGGTGTATCCCGTGATCAACCGATCAGACCAGGTATCGTTGTAACGACCACTGATGATACCCAGTGGAATAGCAATCAGGTAAGTCAGTACAAGTGTTGCCAGTGCGAGCCAGAATGTGTTTGCTACACGCTGACCGATCAGGTCCGTAACCGGCATTTTGAAACGGAAGGATTGTCCAAAATCACCTTGGATGGCGTTTTTGATCCAGTCCCAATATTGCACGTACCAAGGATTATTCAATCCCAGTCTCTCTCGCTGCGCTTCCAATGCTTTGGGATCAACGCTTGGATCAAGCAATCCGGTTAGCGCGTCGCCCGGCATGGCCTTGGCCATCAGAAAGACCAAAAGACTTAGTAAAAAGATCTGAGGGATCATTATGATAATTCTGCGTACTATCGTTTTCCACATATGGCCTTCAACCTTTCTGAGGTAGAGCTACTCGGTGAGTATCGGAAATGGATTTGAGCGAGTATGCAAGCCCTTCCTCATCAAAGAAATTTCGGTATGAATGTTCATACTCGGATTTGACCTGTTGACGGAAGGCTACCATTTCCTCTCGTTTGGTTGGGTCCATATCCGGAATGGCTGCAATGAGACGTTTGGTATAGATGTGTTGCGGATTTTCAAAAATATCATTCGTTGTGCCCTGTTCCACATATCGACCTTTGTACATAATTCCAATCTCATCACACATATGACGGATGATGCCCAGATCGTGACTAATGAACAGGTACGTCAGATTTAATTCTTTTTGAATCTCCTGCATGAAGTTGAGTACCTGAGCCTGTACCGATACATCGAGTGCTGATACAGGTTCATCAGCGATAATTAGCTTCGGCTTCAGTGCAATAGCCCGTGCAATGCCGATCCGTTGACGCTGCCCCCCTGAGAATTCATGCGGATATTTGTAGATTGATTCCGGACTCAGACCAACCTTTTCAAGTAATTCTCTTACTTGTCTTTTCTCCTCGGTAGCTGTCAGACGCTCATAGTTACGAAACGGCTCAGCGATGATATCGATAACCCGCTTCTTGGGATTCAATGATGAATATGGATCTTGAAAGATCATTTGTACATCTCGCTGAAGCTGTCTGTCTTTACGCCGCTCTGTAGCCAAGTTTTTCCCGTTAAACAGGATCTTTCCGTCAGTGATATGGTTTAGCCCAATAATGGCTCTGCCTGTTGTTGTCTTACCTGAACCTGATTCGCCAACCAGACCATAGGTCTGTCCTTGTTCAATGGAGAAGCTAACATCATCAACAGCCTTTACACTGCCAATTTCCCGTTTAAGCAATCCACCGCGAATCGGAAAGTGTATCTTGAGCCCTTCTACTTCGAGTAATGCCATTATGTTATTCCTCCTCAGCTTTGGTCAGGGAAATGAAAGTGCTGGTAACAGGTACACCGTACAAAGTGACCTGGTGCAATTTCATGCATCTGTGGGTTCTCTTCATGAGCCGATTCACTAATCCATGGAATTCGGGCTTTGAATCTGCACCCATTGCGAGGAAGATTTTTGAGTGATGGTACGATACCTTGGATGACATGCAATTTGGCTCTTTCTTCAGACAGGGTGGGAATAGAGTTCAACAGTGAGCGGGTATATGGATGCTTCGCATCGTTCATCAATGTGAAGATATCTGCGATTTCAACAATTTCGCCTGCATACATAACTGCTACGCGATCAGCCATCTCAGCTACGACACCCAAATCATGTGTAATCAGAATAATGCCTGCGTTAATTTCATTCTTCAGATCACGGATCAGCTCCAGGATCTGTAGTTGAATCGTAACGTCAAGCGCCGTCGTTGGTTCATCAGCTATGAGTAGTTCCGGTTTGTTGGCAATCGCAATGGCGATGACAATTCTCTGTCTCATACCACCAGATAATTCGTGGGGATACTGCTTGTATATTTGTTCGGGACGTGGAATCCCTACCTGATTCAATAAGTGAATGACCTTTTCTCTCTTCTCTCTGGAAGACAGCTTGGACTGATGAAGTGTGAGAATCTCTTCAATCTGTTCACCAATAATCATTAGAGGATTTAGTGCGGACAATGGGTCCTGAAAAATCATACCCATTTCTTTGCCGCGTAGCTTGTTTAACTTGCTTGGGGAGATGTTGGCAATATCTTGTCCTTTATAGAGAATCTGGCCTTCGATTTTTGCTTTGTTATGCAAACCCATAAGAGAGAATGCAAAAGCACTTTTACCTGACCCGGATTCACCTACAATCGCCAACACTTCATTTTTCTTCACCTTAAGGTTAACGTGATCCACTGCTGCATAATAGTCATCTTCAATTCTGAATGATGTTGTTAGATTTCTGACTTCCAATAGCTCTGTATTCAAATCAATCACCCTAACCCCATAATTTCCGTAGATTGTATTCGTGTGTAGAGGAATGCATCCACTGTATATTTCCAAGTTCTTGAAGATAACGAACAATAGCTTATACAAAATACCAAATCATTAGGAGAAACAAGTTTAAGAGACTTATATTTAGACCATTGGTCAATTAATGTTGATAATTCCTAGCGGAATTATGCATCAAAATAATTAATGTAATCATACGTGTAATTTTAGCTAACGTCAATGCTTATTTTGAGATTTTTGGTATAAATGTTTTTTATACTACAGATTTGGATATTAGTAATATAATAAAGGCATATAGTAGGGAGTTTGAGAGGTATTATCATGTTTTTGGCTGTGAGGTGTATATAGGCAATTAGTCAAAATAACATATACATAACATAGTAGTTACATCCTAGTGTATGTGTATGTTTTGATTTGAGTAGACATCCTTAATATTACGTGAGGTAAATGTTACATATATGAGTGGTGACTATATCTTGATTTATAGCCGAAATTTATTCAATTGGATCCGTTATGCTGACATTTGAAATAATATGTGCGATCAAAGTAAAAAATCTAGTTAATCTAGTATAGTTTTATTTATTTGCTAATGTAAAGACCAAATTGTCATCTTTTATCATTTATTTTACAAAAGAAAGAAAAAAGCCCTGCAAAATGCAGAGCTTATCTAATATTTATTCATTTAAGTGTATATAAAACAACCTTTACGGAGAATCAGGAGGCCTTTTACCACGTTTTAACTCATTGATATTCAGGCCAAAATCCATCTGCAAGTGAGGATAGTCCGGAAAGTTTGCCCAGTCTCCACCCCACGTGAAACCTAACTCTTTGGCGAGTTCCACAACTTCCATCCAGTCTGCCTTGCCATTTCCGTTATCATCACGTTCCATATCCCACACCACATCACCCCCAGGCGTCCTCAGTGCAAAATCAATTGCTAATCCGTAGTTATGATATGACTCACCACCACGCGCATTAGTAACGATATTGCCCGCGCTTGAGCGTCCTTGGTTGAATAGTGCATCTTGCTCCTCGGAACTTCGGTAGCCGTGGGTGATCACAATCTCTATTCCACGTCTCGCTGCCTTACGTACCAATAATTTCTCATTCTCTGCTACCACAGGATGAAGGCCGGTAATTGGCACAGCTTCTTGGATTGTTGTCCCGGGCCACATGTTATCTATATCATCTTTTTGCTGTAACCACATATATATAATGGAAAGTAAAAGAGTAGCTATAATCCAGGTTTTCAGACTGCTCTTTTTTCTCTGTTTGCCTCTACGTTTTGATGTATTCATATCCACTCCTGGTGTTTATTCTGAAATAAACAGCTATTCATGCTGCCTGAACCTTTTCAGTAGATTAGACTCTATTATAATTCATTTGAGCCGTGAATGCTTCTATCACCATAGTATTGAATTCTTCCATTTGTTAGAGTGAACATGTTACTTCTATTGATATATACAAAAAAGCAGCCGGCTATAAGCCGACTGCTTCGTATGCAAGCTGAGTAAAAACTACTCAGTTGTGTATGGCAATAATGCGATTTGACGGGAGCGTTTGATTGCAATCGTCAGCATGCGTTGATATTTAGCGCTAGTACCTGTTACACGGCGTGGCAAAATTTTTCCACGTTCGCTGATAAATTTACGAAGCAAGTCCGTATCTTTATAATCGATGTGAGTAATTTTGTTAGCTGTGAAGAAGCACACTTTACGACGTTTATTACGGCCGCCACGACGTGCCGGTCTTTTATCGTTGTCTCCGCCTTCTCTTTGCTTGAAGCCCATGCTTTTCAGTCCTTTCCTATCATGCAACCCATATCTCCTAAGAGTATCAGCTCATGTTAAAATGGCAAATCATCATCCGATATATCAATCGGTTTTCCGTCATCGGAAAAAGGATCCTGATTGTTGCTACGCGAATTATTGTTATTGTTCGCGCGTCCGCCGCCTCCATAAGAAGGCTCTTCACGCATTGGTTGCCCACCGCCGCCACCGCTATTATCACGGTTAGCTGACTCCAAGAAACGGACATTATCGGCAATGACTTCGGTCACGTATACACGTTTTCCTTCGTTATTCTCGTAGTTCCGTACTTGAATGCGTCCTTCGACTGCAGCCAGGCGTCCTTTGCGCAAGTAGTTCGCACAGGTCTCGGCAAGCTGTCTCCAGGTTACGACCGGAATGAAATCGGCTTCCTTTTCTCCCCCTTGGCTTGTAAACGGTCTGTCTACTGCCAAAGTAAATTGCGTAACTGCTACTCCTGCTGGAGTGTAACGCAACTCAGGATCCCGGGTTAACCGGCCGATCAGAATGACACGGTTCAACAATGTAATCCCCTCCTTCAGAGCGTATTGGTGCGTTAATCACGAGTTGTCTTAAGCAGACTTAACGTCGTTGGTAATGAGATAACGAATTACTTCGTCAGAAATCTTCATGAGACGCTCAAGTTCAGTTACAACTGCTGGTTCAGCAGTGAAATGTACCAGAACATAAAAACCATCACGGAATTTCTTGATCTCATACGCAAGACGGCGTTTACCCATAACGTCGTGAGCTGTAACTTCACCACCGCCGTTGGAGATGATGCCTTGGAATTTATCGGCTGTAGCTTGAACAACTTCTTGCTCAATGTCAGGACGAATAATGTACATCACTTCATATTTGCGCATAATTTTCACCTCCTTATGGACTCTGGCCCTCAATCTAGGTTGAGAGCAAGGAACGAGCACAAACTCGAACTATATTAATATAACAAATACCGAGTCAAAGTGCAAGCAAACGTTCCCTGTACATATTGGCACATGATCAGCCCGGCTATGGAGCACACTATAGAAGCAACAAAGTAACATAATCTGCAGAGGAGGTTTTATCATGGGTGAAAAAACCGAGTTTGAACCAGGAGACAAAGCCCCAAACGATGGAGAGTACACGGAAGTTGGGGAAAAAAGCTTTGTCACGGAAATTCAGAACCCGAAGCGGGTAACGCTGCAAAAAGGTGAAGCTTTTCCCGAAACAAGCAATCATAATCGCAAGTGGAAGAAGCTGACCAAAGCCCGCGTCCATTAATCGCAATTCTTTTTTACGATCCATGTATATAAAACGGAATAAAGCACATAATACAATCAGGCGGTGCACGAGAGAGGTGTGGTTCCGTTGGACAACGAAGCCGATCATTCGCTGTTGGAGATTCATCACGTAATTTAAGAAGCAAGTGGTTATGTGTTGTAAGGCCCTTCGTCTGAAGCACGCGTATTGCTACGTGCAGTACACCAAGTTTCTGATTGTTACGACCGATTGTTTCCTAACAAACAAATGCACCGCCGGATAAAGAGCCCTTTGGGGCTCTTTATTTTTCGATTTAATTCATTAATGATGCATCTGATATTCATATGTGTTCGATACATATTCGATAAAACGTTATACAAAAAAAGACTTTCCTAATGGAAAGTCTTCTTATCGATCTTTTTATTAAACTCAATGTGTATTGAGTAAGTTACAATTGAAGTGGCGGAAAGGGTGGGATTCGAACCCACGCACGCTGTGACACGCCTAACTGATTTCGAGTCAGCCCCCTTGGGCCTCTTGGGTACCTTTCCGCAGCAATATTGATTATAGCATGATCATTTACAGAACGCAATACTCCTACGGAGCCTACATGTAAACGTTATTACGCGTACTGCATACCGAATTATTGCAAGCTCAGGATTCAGTGGAATCTTCGGCTGAACGCAGTACCTTCTTCATGTTTTTCTCGAATTTTGCTCTTGGAATCAACACGCTATGTTTACATCCGACACACTTGATCCGAATATCCATACCCATTCGAATGATCTCCATCTCATTGCTGCCACAGGGATGCTGCTTCTTCATCTGCACGATATCCCCAAGCTGGAAACTTTTACGCTCCACCTGTGCCATCCCCCTCATCTTTCTCCAAAACTGCTGCCTGTTCCAATGCTGCTTGATGACTCATCTCATGATACTCCAGTGTTTTTTTCACATCGCCTTGAATCTGACGTTCCACAGAAGCACGAGAGTTAGGCATGCATTCAGCTACAATTCGCACCACATACTCAGATGTAGACATCGACTGTATACCGAGCACATCTGGCACCTTCACAATATTTAGATCACGATCTTCAATCCCGACCAAAGACTTCTTCACCAGATGTACCGACTCATCGAGACTTAAGTCCGCCTTCATCGGAATATCCACTACAGCTAGCGAATTCGACATGGAGTAGTTCGTTACACTTGCAATCGCCCCGTTTGGGATAATGTGCACCTCACCCTGCCAGCTGACCAGCTTGGTTGTTCTAAGTCCAATCACCTCAACCGTTCCCTTGTAGGTTCCCGTCTGAATAACATCCCCCACAGCGAACTGATCCTCTAATATAATGAAGAAACCGGTAATAACATCCTTGACCAAACCCTGTGCACCAAAACCAATGGCAAGCCCAAGCACACCGGCACTCGCGAGTAGTGGCCCAACTTGGATATTGATCTCAGATAACAGTAGCAGAATCATAATGAAATTACATGTTATGGAGGTCGCATTTTTCAACAGTTCCCCTACGGTTACGAATCTGCGCGGATTCACGCGAATCTTACCTTCCTGCTTGCGTTCCATGGAACGATCTATAATTCGATATACCACCTTAATGACAATACGGGTGATGATAAAAATAATGATGATCCGGATTGAACTGAACATAATGTTAAGCCACATATCAGGATCTGCAATTTTGTTCCAAACTTTATCCGTCCAACGAAGGGCTTCACCGACGGCCGCTACCGCACCGCCGCCATCATTCCCTTGCGCAAACTGAAATGGCAACATCCATCATGCCTCCTCTACATCGGTATGTTATCATAGCTGTCTTCTGTTTTGAAATAGAGGCCTCGAATCTCTACAAACTCGTTACGAATGATCTTTTGTACTCGCTCCAGATCCTCCTTTGGAAACTGGATACATAGCGCACACCCTGCTGTAATTTCTTTTGGCGTAGGGAACAAATCAATCTCTATCTCGGCAAACTCCAGCAGCATTTCAGCACGCAGTGCCTGCTGGGTTGAATCAAATGCAATCAGCATCCAATCGTTAATCCATTCGTCCATATCCGGCTCCTTTCACCATACGTCCAACCCTAGAGAAAAAGCTTGTCCTCGTGAAGTATAAAACGCTCTACCTTTCCATATACTGTTACTACTATTCCAAGGGAAAGGATAGATCCTATGAATCCTACTTCGCGTTCCTTTTCATCACAAGACATGACCAGTTTGAAAATCCCCCATACCGATCCAGGCATTCACTCGGCCATTACCCATCGTTTAATGTTCCATCTCTATAAAGCCCATTCTCTGCAAAATGTAGTGATCGTCTGCATCGGCACAGATCGCTCAACAGGCGACTGCCTTGGTCCTCTGGTCGGATCAGCCCTTTCCAAGTGGGACAGCCCTTTATTCCATTTATATGGTACCTTGGATGAACCAGTCCATGCGATGAACCTGCAGGATACACTTCACAACATACAGAAAACACACCATAACCCTTATGTGATTGGCATAGATGCCTGTCTTGGACAATCATCCAGTGTAGGATGCATTCAAGTTGTAAATGGTCCACTCAAGCCGGGTGCGGGGGTAAATAAAGAATTGCCGCCGGTCGGCGATATCCATCTGACAGGTATCGTTAACGTCGGCGGCTTTATGGAATACTTTGTTCTACAGAACACACGGCTCAGTCTTGTTATGCGCATGTCCGAGATTATATCCAGCAGTCTGTACTCGGCCATTCGGGAATGGCATACACGTTCTACTCTGCTTGCTGTGCCAGAGTAATAGCTTCCTTTTCCTCTGGGGACAGAGTATACGTGGACTCTCCCCCTTTAAGAGGTTTGGCATACACGTAAGAACCGTCACGGTTATATATCCCCGTAAGGATCATGCCATCCTGGCTATCATTAATCATGGCCATGGAGAAGCTCAGATCACTGCCACGCTCTCCATAAGCATTGTATCTTTTCACGCCAACTTTACCTTGAATGCGGGTCAGCTTTTGCATGACAACTTGCAGCTGATTCGTTTGCAGTTTGTGTTCATCCTCAATGCTGTCCATCTGAATTTTCAGATTAATCAGCAACGATTCCAGGTCCTCTACTCCACTGCCAGCCATCATGGCTTCATATTTACGTTTAAACTTTCGTAACTTTGCCCCTTGAACAATACTCACAATCAGCAAGATCACCGTAAGTAATGCCATTCCGCCAATAATCCATAACAGCTGTTCCAGAATCAGCTCGTTTAATTCAGCCATGTAATTGCAACTACCCCTCTATATTTTTGATCAGATTAACGTCTGTCCTGTAATATTATCATTCATTATAAATCAACCCGATATCCATAAGCTTAATCAAGCAAGCCTATATCAAATGAGTTCATCATTTCAACTCTAATCTAGTCTGCCCCAGTCAATTCCAACACTGCCTTAACGAGTGCTTCCACATGTTTTCTAGATGAATTGTATCCCACACTGGCCCTTACTGCTCCGGTAGCAGTTGTACCAGCAGATTCGTGTGCAAGCGGTGTGCAATGAAAACCGGAGCGAACCGCAATCCCATAATTCCGATCTAATCGGAAGGCGAGTTGTGCCGAATCATACCCTTCCACAGTAAAGGATACTAATCCGGTACGTGGCTGTCCAATCTCTGGACCAAGCATTCGAATACCCTTAACGAATGACAACCCATCCATCATATGTTGGGTCAGTTCCCACTCATGCTGGTAGATGAACGCGGGTGTCATCTCAAGTACATGCTTCACACCCGCATTCAGCCCGGCGATCCCGACTGTATTGGGTGTCCCCGCTTCATACCGATCAGGACGCACCTTTGGCTGCTCAAGAGCTTCTGACTGACTTCCTGTTCCTCCATGAAGTAAAGGCTCTATATCGAGCTCTGGAGCAATGTACAAGCCCCCTGTACCCTGAGGACCAAGCAGTCCCTTATGCCCTGGAAAAGCCAACATATCAATGCCCAATTGTTCTACATTCACAGGCATAACCCCAGCGCTCTGAGCCGCATCTACCAATAAGATCGCCCGATGTTTACGACACAGGAGCGAAATTTCTCCAATAGGAAGAATACTGCCAAGTAGATTGGAACTATGTGTACATACCACCAATCTGGTATTCGAACGAAACATACGTTCCATTTGCATCAGATCAATGGCTCCCGCAGCATTAACAGGTACATAATCAATCTCCACATTTCGGAGTCTTCGCATGTACTCCAGTGGTCGTCTGACTGAGTTATGTTCAGCCATAGTGGCAATCACATGGTCGCCTTCCTTGAGCGAACCTTGAATAGCTAGATTTAGCGCTTCAGTCGTATTTGATCCGAAGGCAATATCATTCGCATTTTTAATGCCAAAAATATTGGATATGGATTTTCTCGCCTCGAACAATACACGGCTTGCCTGAACAGCCATCCGGTGACTTCCTCTGCCAGGATTGGCTCCGGCAATCTCCAATGCACTCAACATTGCATCACCGACAGCAGGTGGTTTGGGCCAAGATGTTGCTGCATGATCTAGATATATAACTCCCTCCACCTCACAACCACCTCTGTCCCATAAATTAATAAATCGCCTGCACATATTGCACATATAACCCTATAAACAAAGAATGACATATCGTTTCTCCATGGTACAGAGGCGATATGTCATGACATGAGTAAGCCCCGCATGTTGTTAATGAATCATAGACCCGACTATTATTGTAACAATTCCAATAGCCGTTCCAGATCCTGTTGACTGTAGTAGTTGAGCTCAATTTTACCTTTATCTTTATTGTGCTTGATTTTCACTGTTGTTTTGAAACGTTCACGAAGAGATTCTTCCAATGTATCAATGAATGGATCTTTCTTTTTTAACTTCGATTTGGCTTTAGCCTCACCTGTTTTGGATCGATCCAATTGTTGAACAGCTTCCTCCAACTCACGTACACTCCATTGCTGATCAATGGTTTGTTTGGCAAGTTGCTTCACCATAACCTCGTCCTTCACACCCACGATCGCACGTGCATGTCCCATAGATAATGTTCCACGTGAAACATGGTCTTTTACTTCTTCGGGTAATGATAACAGACGCAAGAAGTTAGCAATGTGAGAACGTGATTTACCTACTTTTACAGACAACTCTTCCTGAGTCAACGCGAATTGATCCATTAACCCCTGATAAGCAACTGCAACTTCCATGGCGTTCAGATTCTCCCGTTGCAGGTTCTCGATCAACGCAATCTCCATTACCTGCTGATCACTGAAGTTGCGGACTACAGCTGGTACCGTGGCATTACCACAATATTGCGAAGCTCTGAACCGTCGTTCTCCGGCGATAATCTCATAACCTCGTAATACAGGACGAACAATAATGGGTTGTATGACACCATGCTGACGAATGGACTCAGCCAGTTCATGTATTGCGCCCTCATCAAATACTTTACGTGGTTGATAGGGGTTAGCCCGCAGTTGACTAATCGGGATTTCTACGACTTTATCATCGTCATTAATTGAAAGCGAAGGAATGAGGGCATCAAGACCTTTTCCAAGCCGCTTACTCATAAGAAATCACTTCCTTTGCGAGCTCTAAATACACTTCCGCCCCTCTTGACCGAGGGTCATACGTGATAATCGATTGACCATGAGATGGTGCTTCACTAAGCCGTACGTTACGCGGAATAATCGTTTGATATACTTTTTGTTGAAAATACTTTTTCACTTCTTCAATAACCTGTATCCCCAGATTGGTCCGTGCATCAAACATCGTCAGCAATACCCCTTCAATCTGCAGGGAAGTATTCAGATGTTTCTGTACCAGACGAACCGTATTAAGCAACTGGCTTAATCCTTCAAGTGCATAATACTCACACTGAATCGGAATGATCACCGAATCGGAAGCAGTTAACGAATTGATCGTTAACATACCAAGAGATGGTGGACAATCGATCAGTATGTAATCATAGTTTTTTTTCACCATGGCGAGTGATTTTTTCAGGCGAACTTCCCGTGATATCGTGGACACCAATTCGATCTCGGCTCCGGCAAGCTGAATCGTTGCAGGTATGATATGAAGGCCTTCAATCTGAGTCTCCAAAATCGCTTCTTGAGGAGGAACCTCATTAATAATGACATCATATATACAATTAGCCACATCTGCTTTATTGATTCCGACTCCGCTGGTTGTATTCCCCTGAGGGTCAATATCGACAAGCAATACTCTTTTCCCGAGTGAAGCCAGTCCTGCACCCAAGTTAACAGATGTCGTCGTTTTCCCCACACCGCCCTTTTGATTTGCTACGGCCATAATCTTAGACAATTACTTCACCTCAAATAAAATAGGAGTCTTTTCTGTAGGTTGTGAGATATTGTTAACAAAAAGCAGGCGGCTATCGTCCACACAAACAACAACTACCGTTCCATCCATATACCGACCGTTCTTTAAAAATGTCAGACCTAACTTGCTTTATAGACATAAAAAGCGGCCCATTGCCGCCATAAGCTTCAATTATTTGCGTTTTGGAATATGGATAACGATCTCATAATGATCCTCATGGTCTGCTTCTTTGGTTTTGATGTCCAGACCAGAGCCAGTTACCATATCAATGGATTGGCGAATTGTATTAAGTGCGAGCCTTACATCCTTGGTAAAGGAAACACGTCTAGATTTTTTAATCTTGGAAGATTCCTTGTAGAAGGCAACACGTGCCTCTGTCTGTTTCACATTCAATTCTTTTTCGATAATCTCACCGAGCAACTTCATCTGCAGTTCTTCCGTATCCAGAGAAAGTAATGCTCTTGCATGCCGTTCAGAAATTTTGCGTTCCATCAATGCGGCCTTAATGCCGTCCGGGAGCTGTAACAACCGAATTTTATTCGCGATGGTTGATTGGCTTTTACCAAGTCGTTGTGCCAAACTTTCCTGTGTCAATTGATGCAAGTCGATCAGCTTCTGATAAGCGACAGCTTCCTCAATTGAAGTCAATCCTTCACGCTGCAAGTTCTCAATCAGTGCAATGGATGCGGCCTGAGAGTCGTTGAATTCACGCACAATAGCCGGAATCGTATCCAAACCCAATTTTCGAACTGCACGCCAGCGACGTTCCCCGGCAATAATCTCATATGATCCATTTCGCACGCGAACGACAATAGGCTGAATTACACCATGTGTTTTGATCGTCTGCAACAACTCATCAATTTTATCATCATCAAAAATAGTACGGGGTTGATATGGGCTGCTCACAATTTCATTAACCGGAATCTGTTTGATCTCATCTCCGTTATTGCGCTCCGCCAAACCAAACAACTTCGAAAATTGTTCTTTCATTCCGCAGATTACCACCTAGTTTCGTAATAGCTCCCACAGTCTTTGCAGGTGCTTCTTATTCAATAAGCGACCTTTCACATGCATCGTTCTTGGAATAAGTTTTGCCTTTCATAACGCTTTCTGTAATGCAACATCGAACGCATATCCATCTATCTATACATATAATCTATGATCGCTGTGACCCAGGATCGGATACTTCTATTCTATCATCTTTTCTATCATAATCCTATGCTTACCTATTCTTTAAACTCTGCTAATTTTCCTGCTTTTTCTTTGTGAATATTGGAAATATGACGACTTGCACACATTCAATTAATGAAATTGTTCATGAGTTACTGTGCGTAAACTTCATCATTACAGGTTCTTTAAGAGATATGTAATACGAAGTATCTGTAATGTTGATCCATTCCTCCATTTCAGAAAACAAAAAAAAGAGAATGTTTCACGTGAAACATCCTCTTTATCTATGTCTAAAATTCTATTTTGTTTTGACTGACTTTTGAAACTATCAACTAACTATATCAGCGGAGTCTTCATTGGAGTGCCTGGTTTGCGCGGATATTTATATGGTGTTTTATCAAATTTCTGAATCAGAATGATATGACGCTCTGATTCTTCAACTGGCAGCTGGAAAGGATGAACGGCCTTAACCCGTCCTTTCAACTGATTGAAGCTGAACTCCGCTTCCTTCATTTCTTCTCGCGGGTCTCCACCCTTCATCGCAGCGAATAATCCACTTTTACGAACAAACGGAAGACAGAATTCATTCAGAACAGCCAGCTTGGCTACTGCACGCGCCGTAACGAGATCGTAGCTGTCACGATACCCTTCTTTGCGTCCAATCTCTTCAGCACGTCCATGGACCAATTCCACATCAGTCAGGCCAAGGATATCTACCACATGCTGTAGAAAGCCAATACGTTTATTTAATGAATCAATGATCGTAAGCTTAATATGCGGGAAACAGATCTTCAGTGGCAATCCCGGAAAACCCGCTCCTGATCCAATGTCGGCAAGCTTATTCACTTTGGTCATGTCAGTATAAAAAGCCAGCGATACCGAATCATAGAAATGTTTTGTATACACTTGCTCCCTATCCGTTATGCCAGTCAGATTCATCTTTTCATTCCAGGATACCAGCTCCTGATAATACAGTTCGAATTGCTCCAATTGGAGTTCTCCCAGCTCTAATCCATGTTTCTTTAAGCGCCGCTGCAGTTGCTGTTGAATATCGTCCATTATTGTCCCCTTGCTGCGGTTACACGGTTATAATGCTCCAGGTAGACCAGCAGAATGGAGATGTCGGCAGGAGTAACTCCAGCAATACGAGAAGCCTGACCAATCGAGATTGGACGAATCGTAGCGAGCTTCTGTTTGGCTTCCATAGCCAGACCATGAATCTCATCATATACGATGGTGTCCGGAATTTTCTTTTTCTCCATCTTTTGCAAACGTTCCACGTGGATCAATTGTTTCTCAATATAACCCGCATATTTAATTTGTATTTCGACTTGTTCTTTCATATCTGCTGTCAGTTCTACCTCAGATGGTGAGATCTGTTCGATCAGTTCATACCCCAACTCCGGGCGACGCAGCAAGGTAAGCAACGTACTGCCATCCTGAATAGGTGTAGATCCGTACTCTTCCAGCTTCGCATTCACTTCAACCGGGCGAGCTTTAGCCACTTTCAGACGTGCGACTTCCTGCTCGACTTTTACCTTTTTATCCAGGAATTTCGCATACCGATCTTCAGGGATCAGGCCAATGTCATGTCCGATTTCCGTCAAACGCATATCTGCATTATCATGGCGAAGCAACAGACGATATTCAGCGCGTGAGGTCAACAGACGATACGGTTCATTTGTGCCCTTCGTTACCAGATCATCAATCAGCACGCCAATATAACCTTGGGAGCGATCCAGTATTACCGGCTCTTTCCCCTGTACTTTGAGTGCAGCATTGATTCCAGCCATAACACCTTGTCCTGCTGCTTCCTCGTAACCGGAGGTACCATTAATCTGACCCGCCGTAAACAGACCTGGTAGACGTTTAGTTTCCAGTGAAGGCCACAATTGTGTAGGCACCATCGCATCGTATTCTATCGCATAACCATTACGCATCATTTCCACTTTTTCCATACCTGGAATTGAACGTAGCATAGCCAGTTGAACGTCTTCTGGCATACTCGTAGACAATCCCTGTACGTAATACTCGGATGTGTTCTTGCCTTCCGGCTCAAGGAATATCTGATGTTTCGGCTTGTCGCTGAAACGAACAATTTTATCTTCAATGGAAGGGCAATAACGTGGTCCGGTTCCCTCAATAAGACCCGAGAACATCGGAGCACGATGAAGATTATCATTAATAATCTGATGTGTTTCCACAGATGTATACGTCAACCAGCAAGGCAGTTGCTCATTATCGGAAGATTCTGTTTCATAGGAAAAGAACTTCGGCTTGTCATCGCCAGGCTGAATTTCGGTTTTGCTAAAATCAATCGTATCCTTATGCACACGTGGTGGTGTACCCGTTTTGAAACGAACCAGATCAAAGCCCAGTTCACGCAGATTCTCTGACAATTTAAGAGAGGGTTGTTGATTGTTCGGTCCACTCTCATACATCAACTCGCCCATAATTACTTTACCGCGCAAGTATGTGCCTGTTGTCAGAACGACCGCTTTAGCCCGATACTCTGTTCCGGTCTGAGTCACAACGCCTACACATTTTCCGTCTTCAACGATCAGTGAATCAACCATACCCTGACGCATCGTCAGATTACGTTCATTCTCCATCGTTTCCTTCATTTTATGCTGGTAGGAGAATTTATCGGCCTGAGCACGAAGTGCGTGAACAGCAGGCCCTTTACCCGTGTTAAGCATCCGCATCTGAATAAAGGTTTTATCGATATTCCGTCCCATTTCTCCACCAAGTGCATCAATCTCACGGACAACATGTCCTTTAGCCGGTCCCCCAATAGATGGGTTACAAGGCATAAAAGCCACCATATCCAGATTGATCGTAATCATTAGTGTTTTGGACCCCATACGAGCTGCGGCCAGCGCGGATTCCACACCAGCATGTCCTGCACCAACGACGATTACATCATAACTGCCGCCATCAAAAGCCATTCCCGTTTACCTCCTTATTCCGCTGCATTTGGTGTAACCTACACAGGCGGATCATGTTCTACAATAATGAAACTACTTCTAACCGTTCATCGGAACTTGCATTTTTATCTATATAAAACCAACACGTAATGGCTACAATATCATTCCATTCTTTGACAACAGGCAGAAATTGTACCTCTCCATCATACACTACGATTTAAGTCAATCGGCAGTATATTATTTTTACTTTCCTAGACAGAACTGGGAGAAAATCTGATCAATTAATGCATCATGTGCCGTATCTCCAACAATCTCGCCCAAATGCTCCCACGCCAAACGAACATCAATCTGAATCATATCGATCGGAATGAACTGCTCTGCTGCTTCATAGGCATCAACCAGGGACTGCTTCGCTTTTTTGAGCAAAGCAATATGACGCACATTACTGACATAGGTCAGATCTGCGGACTCCAGTTTACCACTGAAGAATAGCGTAGAGATGGCATCTTCCAGTCGATCCACACCCAGATCATCTTTCACCGACATCGGTACAAGCCGTTCTTCCGGAATGTAACGAAGCAACACGTCACGTTCTACCTGTGGCGTTAAGTCCATTTTATTCATAATGATTATCGATTGTCTACCGCGGATTTGTTCCAATAATTCAATCTCATCGGGATGAAGTGGCTCAGCAGCATTCACAACCATTAAGATCAGATCAGCTTCACTTACCGCAGAACGAGAACGTTCTACCCCGATCTTTTCTACAACGTCCATCGTTTCCCGAATTCCTGCCGTATCAAGCAACTTGAGCGGGATATTATTAATCGTAATAAACTCTTCAATTACATCACGAGTTGTTCCTGGAATGTCCGTGACGATGGCTCGATTGTCTTGAGCGAGTGTATTCATCAATGAGGATTTACCCACGTTAGGTCTTCCAACGATAGCCGTCGTGATGCCTTCTCGCAGGATCTTTCCTTGTTCTGCTGTAGTCAGCAATTTATCAATTTCAGTCATGACCTGACTGGACTTTTCTTTAATAAAATCAGACGTTAACGACTCCACATCATGCTCGGGATAATCGATATTTACTTCAATATGAGCCAGTGTTTCCACCAATGTATATCGTAGATCACGCAGTTTGGAAGACAGTTTGCCTTCAACCTGTTTCAATGCAACCGAGAAAGCCCTGTCCGATTTGGAGCGAATAAGATCCATGACACCTTCAGCCTGAGACAGGTCAATCCGCCCATTAAGGAAAGCACGTTTCGTGAACTCACCGGGTTCAGCCAGACGAATATCAAGCTGCAACAACAGGTCCATGACCCGTTTTACAGACACTACACCACCATGCGCACTGATCTCCACCACATCTTCTGTTGTGAACGACCGAGGTGCTCTCATGACTGTTACCAGCACTTCCTCGATCTTCTCGCCACTCGCCGGATCTATGATATGACCATAATGAACCGTATGGGATGCTGCCTGAGTTAAAGGGGTTTTGCTGCGAAAAATCTTTTCCGTCTCCGACACTGCATCCGGGCCGCTGACCCGGATCACGGCGATACCCGCCTCTCCAACAGCCGTTGATATCGCTGTGATCGTATCACTGATCATGGTTATCTCTCCTTGCTCTATTTTAAAATTGCCGCCCCTCAGGGGACGCCATATCCATTTTCAAATCTATTAATGATATAACATATGACATGCCACTTATCGTATTAAGTTCACTCTTTACTTGTTCTACGCACCTTATCAAATTGCTTCTGTACGAAAAAAGCAATGGCTTCTGCACCGGGCAGGAAGCCATTGCGTCTTCAATTTCGTGTTATTTTGTCGTAATGACCACACGCCGATTAGGCTCTTCGCCCTTACTTAACGTCTTAATCTGCGGGTGATTTTGCAGTTTTGCATGGATGACTTTTCGTTCGAGCGGAGGCATTGGTTCCAGTACAACTTCCTTACCGGTACGTATTGCTTGTCCAGCCAACCGTTCAGCCAGATCCTCCAGCGTTTTCCGCCGACGTTGACGGAAATTCTCAGCGTCGAGCACAATTCGAACGAAGCTTTCAGAATATCGGTTCGCTACAATGTTCGTTAGATACTGGAGCGCATCCAGCGTCTGTCCACGTCTACCAATAATCATGCCCAGATCTTCACCGGCAATATTGAAGATATGTCCATCCCGCTGTTTTTTGATATGCACCTCAACATCCAGTCCCATACCTGCTGCGACCTCTTTCAAGAAAGCAGCCGCTTCTTCATAGGGATTTTTAGCTGCAACATCCTCAAGTAATGCATCTACTTCAGGTTTGTATGCAGCTGGCTTGATCGGCTGTGGAACGACTTCCGGTGCAGCCAATAATTTCACTTCAACTTTGGCCGCCCTCACCCCGAACAAACCCAGGAATCCTTTTGACGGCTGCTCTAACACTTGTATCTCGACCTTGTCCCGACTTACGCCAAGCTCGGTCAATCCTTGGTTTACAGCATCTTCAACGGTTTTTCCTGACGTAATGACTTTGGTCATTTCGATTTTTTGGCCCCTTTCGACCCTTTTCCAGAGACGGTCGCTTTGCCACCGTTTTTGCGTTTAGCTCCATTTTTGGAAGAGCTATTCTGCTTCACGTTGACCTCAGCCACGATTTTATCATTATTCCGGTAAAGGAAATAGTTTTGCACGATCGTGTAGATGTTACTGTAGAACCAGTACAGCGGAAGTGCTGACGGGAACTGGTAGGACATCACGAAGATCAAGATAGGGTAAACCCACAGCATGAACTGCATCGGTCCCACTTGCTGTGCAGGGTTCATACGCATCATCATCCATGTTTGAATGAATGTTGTGATGGCAGCCAGCACTGGCAAAATAAACAGGTGATCGGGTGATCCGAGCTGGAGCCACAAGAAATCATGCGTTCTCAGACTGGAGTTTCCGTAAATTGAGTTATAAAGTGCGATGTAAATCGGCATCTGAATGATAAGTGGCAGACAACCGGCCATCGGATTAACTTTGTTCTCCTGGAACAACTTCATCGTTTCTTGCTGAACTTTCTCAGGTGTATCTTTAAACTTGGCTTGAATCTCCTTCAGCTGCGGCTGAATCGCCTGCATAGCTTTGGAGCTACGGACTTGTTTCATTGTTAATGGTAAAATCAATGTCCGTACAATAAGCACCATCACAAGGACGGCCAGTCCATATTCACCGTTGAACCAGTTGGCGAATGTATCGAGCGCCAGTGAGAACCAGTAAATAACATTAGCTTGCCAAAAAGAATCACTATTCTTCAGATCTTCCGTAGTAACCCCGGCTCCTTGTGGAGTACATCCGGCGAGTACAGTGACCATTGCAATGACTGCAATGAGGAGAATCCACTTCCCCTTTGATGTCTTCAATCGCGACACTTCATAACCCCTCTCTTAACCATTCCATTCCATCGTAAAATCATACCATAATTAGGAGGACAAATAAACCGAAGCTTACCGCTTGCCCGACTTCAAAAGAGAGCCCTTACGCATCGCATGTAGCAGGCTTTTTTCCATTTCCTTATAGGGCATGTCCAGTGCACCTTTTCTGACGATAAAAATCAGATCCATCTGCGTGACGATCTCATGCTCATGATGACGAACAATTTCCTTGATCATGCGTCTCATCCGGTTGCGTACGACAGCGTTTCCGATTTTCTTGCTGCATGATACGCCGACCCGAAATTGTTCCGTATCTTTACGGCGACAGCCATACACCACGAATTGATGATTGGCAAACGATTTCCCATACCGGTATACGCGGCTAAAGTCCGCCCGGTTTCGTAGACGCAGTCTTTTATACACGGCGCTTCTCCTTGCTGTTCTCCACCAATGTTATTGACGGAGGCCTCATTACTGATTTAGTATAGGCTTTCTTGAATGACGGTAAACCGTCTTGGTGACAACTTCATTTGGGATGATTGTTAATCAGCTACTTGAACTGATCCGCATTCATCCGGGATGAATGTTGATTGGCCATTTAAACCTATCAACGATTCATCATTATATAAGGTAAGTTTTCGACAAATGAAAAACTCACTCAACATACTTCGTGTGTGTTCAGCACTTTTTGGCAGACCATTCAGACCTGATCTGTAGCAGCATCCAGTCTGATTTGAGCTCATTAAGAAAAAAAAGACCACCTCGGTGGTCTTCAATGCATTAAGCACTCAGGTTTTTACGGCCTTTAAGGCGACGTGCGGCCAAAATTTTACGGCCGTTGCTCGTGCTCATTCTTTTCCGGAAACCATGAACTTTTTTACGTTTGCTAACGTTCGGTTTGAATGTAGGTCTCAATGTATTGCACCTCCTCACAAGGAAATACTTATGTGATGAATCACTTTCATCTTCACAGAAAACACCTTTATATATTTAACCATGATCACCTCGAAAAGTCAACTGCAAGGCGCAAGGCTTCTCCCTCTTTTATATACGCTCTCCATCCCGCCCAAAGTAATGACCACAGTCCGTTCACTTCAATACCATTACCAAGCCCCGAAGAGAGTCCCAAAAGTTATCCCCAGACCCTGATCAGATCACCCTATTTCAGCATTTATAGTTATCCACACCCTCCAATACCCGCTATCTCCTTCATTACATCCTGTTTGAAGTTATTCACATGTGGATAATGATTATAGGCTATTATTATCGTCGAATTCTAATCCGGTTGTATCCGCTTCAATTAAGGTTTACAAGCTTTTGAGAAAGGTGTAGGATAAAAATCACATCTTGTATACAAGTAGTCCTTTGAAAAAAACATTAGCCGTTATCATATAGCTACAGACTATGGATTGAACTGAATGTCCAGTCCGCAAAGTAGTTATGCTATGATCAGTAATGAACTGATTACTTATTAATAGGAGCGTTAGCCATATGTTATTTCCTTCTTCCTGGCTGCAAGGGGCTTCCCGTGGTGAAGCCATTGCCTGCGAATTAAGGCTGCGGATCATCAGCGGTACCCTTCGACCTGGAGAGATTTTGTCGGAAAATCGAATTGCGGCTGATTTTGACAGCAGTCGTTCACCTGTCCGTGAAGCGTTACGAACATTGTCCAATGAAGGACTTATTCGACTTGAACGTATGGGTGTCGTTGTCATTGGACTACGAATCAAGGATGTCGAAGAATTGTATGATGTCCGTTTCCTGATTGAAAGTTTTGTGCAGCAGCGACTCGCTGGTGATGTCCCAGAATCATTAATCACCCAGTTGCGTAACGTAATCGACAAAATGCAACTCGCTGGACGACATCAGGACGCTGTCGAATTCGCCTATCAGGATCTCGTTTTTCACGAAACGATTATTGAAGCCGCCCAGCATTCCCGTATTTCACATCTATGGAAGAGTATTCGATATGTTGTGATGACCGTTATGCTGCTCACAACGCGTAGAGTATTTGTTCAAGGCGAGCAGAAAGTAAGCGCTGTAATTGAGAAACACCGTTTGCTCGTTGAAGCACTTGAATCCGGTGACAAAATGCTCATTCAGGCTGGAGTCCGCACGTATTTCCAAGATTCCGGCAAAACCCTGCACGAAAGCTTTGATTCCTAAAAGGAGCAAGGCGTTTGCAATCATATCCGCTGTGAGTGATTGCGGCTTAACTTGTCGACAAGTATACAAAACGCGATTTTGTTTTCATTTTGGGCATGATAAAACTACATTTCTCGCCATCACCTCTTCTATTTAGTACCGGCACGAAAAAATTGTTGACGATAATCTCACTTGTAAGCGTTCTATATCAGAAATAAAGGAGCACATAACATCATGAGCACTCTTTTTGGACTATCCCACAACGCAACATTATTGGTTTGGACGTTAATTGCGATCGTTTTTCTGATCGTCTTGATTTCCAAGTATAAATGGAATCCCTTTATCACCCTGCTGTTGTCCGCATTAATGCTCGGTTTGCTTACAGGCATGAAACCTGCCGATGTGATCTCTTCCATTACCGGGGGACTTGGCGGCACACTTGGAACCATTGCAATTGTTATTGCTCTTGGTACGATGCTTGGTAAGATGATGGCCGAATCTGGGGGTGCCGAGCGCATTGCAACTACATTGGTTGATCGGTTCGGTGTGAAACGTGTGCACTGGGCCATGATGATTGTTGGATTTATCGTTGGTATTCCTGTTTTCTTCGAAGTCGGCGTGATTTTGATGATTCCTATCATTTTCACCGTTGCACGTAAAACCAATATGTCTCTGCTGCAGATTGGTATTCCCATTTTGGCCGGTTTATCGACTGTACACGGTCTGGTCCCACCCCACCCAGCGCCAATGATAGCGATTGAAGCCTACAGCGCGGATCTGGGTAAAACCATTTTGTACTCTCTTATTGTTGGTATTCCTACAGCGATTATTGCAGGTCCTTTGTTTGGTAAATTTATTGGAAAAAGAATACACACCAAACCGCCAGCAGAACTGGCTGAACAATTCGCAACCAAAACAAACAGCAACATGCCTGGGTTTGGTATCACCCTGTTTACCATATTGCTACCGGTTATTCTGATGCTGATTGGTTCCATAGCCAGCATCATTGACCCAAATGCCACCAGCGGCATCACCGTTTTCTGTGAATTTATCGGTCATGAGATCATTGCTCTGCTGATTTCAGTTGTATTTGCCCTCTTTTCACTCGGCTTTGCACGTGGATTCACCAAACACGATATTTCTCGCTTCACCAGTGAATGTCTGGCGCCTACGGCGACCATCATTCTCATTATTGGTGGAGGCGGTGCCTTCAAACAGGTATTGATCAATAGTGGTGTGGGCAACGCCATTGCTGATGTCGCTACCCATGCCAACATCAACGTGATCCTGTTTGCCTGGCTTGTCGCTGCGCTCATTCGTGTAGCTACCGGTTCAGCAACCGTAGCCATGACAACAGCCGCTGGCATCGTCGCTCCAGTCCTTGCACTCACACCAGGCGCCAATATTGAGCTGGTTGTACTCGCCACAGGCGCGGGGTCACTCATACTGTCCCATGTGAACGATGCAGGATTCTGGATGATCAAAGAATTCTTTAATATGAGCGTTTCCCAGACATTGAAAACGTGGACCGTTATGGAAACACTATTATCCGTGGTGGGACTGATCTTTATTTTGCTCCTGAGTACAGTGGTATAAATGGAGTCTCTATAGTAGAAAGAAATTAAAATCTCATCGCTTTCTGGAGAAAGAAGGATTAAATATATGAACAACTATATGATTGGGATCGATATTGGTACAACCAGTACCAAATCCGTGTTATTTACGGAGCAAGGCTCTGTCGTCAGTACCTCAACACAGGAATACCCTTTGTATACCCCTGCACCCGATGTTGCCGAGCAGGACCCTGAAGAGATTATACAAGCGGCCCTCCGCTCTGTCCGGGGAGTCATGGATCAGAGTGGTGTTGCTGCCGAGCAGATCCTGTTTGTATCCTGCAGCTCGGCTATGCATAGCGTCATTGCCATGGACCGGGACGGCAAACCCTTAACCCGTTGCATCACCTGGGCGGATAATCGAAGTGCAGCATGGTCTACCCAGCTGCAAGAGAATGGATTGGGTCATCGCATCTATCTGCGCACAGGTACACCGATCCATCCCATGTCACCGCTGACCAAATTAATGTGGCTGCGCCACGATGAACCTGAACTTTTCGAGCGCACCGCCAAATTTATTTCGATTAAAGAATACCTATTCTTCCGTCTATTCGGACAATATGTCGTCGACCATTCCATCGCTTCCTGCACAGGCTTACTCAATCTGGAACAACTGGACTGGGACGCAGAGGCCCTTGAGGTTGCAGGCATTACACCCGACCATCTCTCGAAGCTCGTACCTACAACACATATATTAGAAGGAATGAATCACGAATCGGCTGAAAAAATGGCTCTCTCCCCCTCCACGCCCTTTGTTATTGGCGCAAGTGATGGGGTTTTATCCAATCTCGGCGTAAACGCCATTGAACCTGGTGTTGTCGCAGCAACCATCGGCACCAGCGGAGCCATTCGCACTGTCGTGGACCGTCCGGTTACCGACCCCAAAGGTCGTACGTTCTGTTACGCCCTTACAGAGAATCTTTGGGTTATTGGTGGGCCTGTGAATAACGGTGGCATGCTGTTTCGCTGGGTGCGGGATGAATTTGCCGCGTCTGAAGTAGAGACAGCGAAGCGACTTGGCATCAATTCCTATGATGTGCTGACCAAAATTGCCGAACGTGTCCGGCCAGGATCGGAAGGACTTCTGTTTCATCCGTACCTATCGGGCGAACGTGCCCCATTGTGGAATCCTGATGCCCGTGGCTCCTTTTTTGGCTTAACACTCCATCACCAGAAAGAGCATATGATCCGTGCTGTCCTGGAAGGGGTTATTTTCAATCTGTACACGGTACTGCTCGCCATGGAAGAACAGATTGGGCAACCTACCTCCATTCAAGCCACAGGGGGGTTCGCTCGTTCCCCTCTCTGGCGCCAGATGATGTCCGATATCTTCAATCAGGAAGTGGTTGTACCCGAGAGCTTCGAAAGTTCCTGTCTGGGTGCCGTTGTACTTGGTTTGTACGCTACAGGGCGAATAGATTCGCTTCATGCCGTTTCTTCCATGGTGGGTACAACGCATCGACATACCCCTGTCAAAGAGAATGCTGTACTCTACCAAGAGCTGCTGCCCATCTTTATTCGGATCTCTCGCAAACTGGAAGAGGAATACGCAGATATCGCTGAATTCCAGCGTAAGATGTCCCTTCCTCGTCTCTAAATCATCAATCTATACTTCATCTCTTCACAAAAAAAGAGGGTGACCCCTAAAACCAAAAATCGGTTTTAGGGGTCACCCTCTTTTGCAATACACGCATAATCTATCCTTTGAATTCATATTATACATTCATATACTTCAACATCAATATTTGAGCATCAGCTTACCTCTTGATCCTGATGATTCACATTACATATGTCTCAAAATAAAGTCCTTTTGGTCCATTATTCTTCTACATCGCCGATCACAGAATTACCATCCGCTCAGAAAATATACCACTGATCTTGTTCAATTAAAGGCATGAGTTTACTCCCCTCTCCGTCTCCTACCCTGACACTGAATTCATGGCTTTCAGCATCGCCCCCTTGGCAAGAAAAACACGAGGGTGAGAGGTCACTCTTTTTCCGATCTTGATCATGCTCTATTTTCACTTCACGGTTATCCACAGACAGGTTATTCACAAACGAAGAATACTTTTACACACAATTTGGCATCATTTGACGGATAACCTGTGTATAAAACATTTTTGGTTTTTGGGTCATTCTGTCGAAAATTAAACAGTTTATAAACAATATATTGTGTTGTGACTAAAAATTATACACAAGTTATTGAATTTGTGGATAAAATCACACGATACGTTGAAATGCGGGGTTTCTTTTGCTATGATTGTATTACTTTTGGATGTGAATATGTGATCTGACCCATAATATTATCAACAGCCTGTGGATAAAGTTGTGAACAATTTTCCGTTGTTCATACTTTTTTTGTTTTCGACCTGCGGGGGTTTGGGGATAAATTCAACAATATATCTCGTATTTCGACACTGCATCATGGCTTAAGCCACACTTGGAACATGTAAAAGGAGTGACAGTCTGTGGACAGCCATACTTCTGATTTATGGCAGCAAATTTTATCAATCATACAAAACAAACTCAGCAAACCCAGTTTTGATACCTGGTTCAAAGCAACCAAGGCTACTAAACTGAATGACCGCTCCATCGTCATTTCCGCACCAACTACGTTTGCCGTCGAATGGCTGGAGAGCCGTTACACCAAATTGGTTGGATCGACGGTATACGAACTGCTTGGCAAACAAGTCGATGTGAAATTTGTCATTGAAGAGAACAAGCCTGCTGAACCGGACCCGCAACTGCCGGCACCAACGCCTACAGTTGTACAGGAAGAAGCGGTACTCAGCATGCTGAATCCGAAATATACGTTCGATACATTTGTCATCGGGCCGGGCAACCGTTTTGCCCATGCCGCATCGCTGGCGGTCGCTGAAGCGCCCGCCAAAGCTTACAACCCTCTCTTTCTGTATGGAGGGGTAGGTCTCGGTAAAACTCACTTGATGCATGCGATCGGACATTACGTTCTGGAGCATGATCCGGGCAGCAAAGTCGTTTATTTGTCGTCTGAGAAATTCACGAACGAATTCATTAACTCGATCCGTGACAACCGCGGGGAGAGCTTCCGTAACAAATACCGGAGCGTCGACATTTTGCTCATTGATGATATTCAGTTTTTGGCGGGAAAAGAATCAACACAAGAGGAATTTTTCCATACGTTTAATGCGCTGCATGAGGAACGGAAGCAGATCATCATCTCCAGCGACAGACCACCGAAGGAAATTCCGACACTGGAAGAACGACTTCGTTCTCGATTTGAATGGGGGTTAATTACGGATATCCAGCCTCCAGATTTGGAGACAAGGATCGCAATCTTGCGGAAAAAGGCACGTGCGGAAAACTTGGATATTCCAAATGAAGCAATGATGTACATTGCCAACCAGATTGACACCAACATACGTGAACTTGAAGGCGCCCTGATTCGGGTCGTTGCTTATTCTTCACTGACTAATCAAGATGTAACCACTCATCTGGCAGCTGAAGCACTGAAGGATATTATTCCTTCCAGTCGTCCCAAAATGATCACTATTCATGACATCCAACAAAAGGTCGGCGAGTATTATAGCCTTAAGCTTGAAGATTTCAAAGCACGGAAACGGACCAAGGCAGTTGCTTTTCCAAGACAGATTGCCATGTATCTCTCTCGTGAACTGACAGACTTTTCTCTGCCCAAAATCGGGGAAGCATTCGGAGGACGAGATCACACCACTGTCATACATGCTCACGAAAAAATCTCCCAAGCGATTAAAAACGATCAGGATCTCTATAAAGTTATCAACAACTTAACCGAAAAAATTAAGAATCCAACCTGAACAAGTCCCAAGCCTATGCACAACGTATACACATGTGGATAGGCTTGGGTGTACGGGTTTATACCCACTTATCCACATATTCAGTGCCCCTATTACTATTATTACTAAAAAGATCTTAAAGATATCATCTCCAAAATAGCCATTTCGGAGCTTAGCCTTCGGCTTTTGAAAAATACCTTTCAACACCTCAACACCCAAAAAATCCGCTAGGAGTGAAACCATGAAAATCAGCATAATGAAAAACTACTTAAACGATTCCATACAGCAAGTATCCAAAGCAATCTCGAGCCGTACAACGATTCCCATTCTGAGCGGTATCAAATTCGACGTGAATCATCAAGGTGTAACGTTGACAGCAAGTGACACCGATATATCCATTCAATCCTTCATCCCGCTTGAAGATGGAGATAAAAGCGTAGTTCAGGTAGATCAACCCGGCAGTGTAGTTTTGCCAGCCAAGTTTTTCGTGGAGATCATCAAGAAGCTGCCATCACAGGAAGTGCACATGGAAGTCAAGGAGAACTTCAACACCTTTATCTCCGCAGGTGCTACCGAAATTCAACTGGTAGGTCTTGATCCGGAAGAATTCCCGGTTCTGCCAAGCATCGAAGAAAACCAAACGGTCTCCATTCCAGGAGATTTGCTGAAAAATATGATCAAACAAACGGTCTTCTCCATTTCCACACATGAGACTACTCCAATCCTGACAGGTGTACTCTGGAGTTTGGGTGACAATGAATTGAAATTTGTGGCAACAGACCGTCACCGTCTTGCTACTCGATCAGCAATGCTGGATAATGCAGAAGGTATCCGCTTCAACAACGTGGTCATTTCCGGTAAAACGCTGAACGAGCTCAGCAAAATTGTTCCGGATCAAAATACCCTTGTGGATATCGTTGTTGCAGATAACCAGGTCCTGTTCAAAATCGACCGTGTATTGTTTTACTCCCGTATTTTGGACGGAACATATCCCGATACTTCTAGAATTATTCCAACGTCATACAAAACAGAACTTGTTTTAGATACAAAAAAATTAAGTGAATCCATTGACCGGGCTTATTTGCTGTCGCGTGAAGAGAAAACAAACATCGTGCGTATGCAGACGATGGATTCAGGATCCGTTGAAATTTCTTCAAGCTCTTCCGAGCTAGGTAAAGTAAGAGAAGAAATCGAACCTGCCGAGTTTACAGGAGATCCGTTAAAAATCTCGTTCAACTCCAAATACATGCTGGATGTGCTGAAAGTTGTTGAAAGTGAGCAACTGATGATTGCTTTTACAGGAGTCATGAGTCCAATTATCTTGAAACCGCTGGATGACAGTCACAGCCTTTACGTCATATTGCCATACCGGACGACCAACTAACGAAAGGAAGATTACAGTGAACCAAGTTACGATTCGAACGGAATATATTAAGCTTGATCAATTTTTGAAACTGGCTGATTGCATCCCAACCGGAGGTATGGCCAAAGCTTTGCTTCAGGAAGGACTTGTACGTGTGAATAAAGAGCCTGAGGAACGTCGGGGACGTAAGTTATACCCTGGGGATATCGTTGAAGTGGACGGAGAAGGCACATTCGAAGTTGCCGCAGAATAAGAAGACCAGTTCGATCCTGCTGCCTCCTGACGGACGGGATAAGAGGGAGGTTACCGCGTGTTTGTGAACAGCATTGATCTGCAGAATTTCCGCAATTATGAACATCTGAGACTGGACTCTTTTGGTCCCGTAAACTTGTTGATCGGGCAAAATGCCCAGGGCAAGACCAATCTTGCAGAGGCGATTTTTGTACTTGCACTCACCAAGAGTCACCGTACATCCCGTGACAAGGAGCTGATTCGTTTCGGTGAGGAACGTGCCAGACTTGCAGCAGAGGTTGACAAAAAGTACGGATCGGTCAAGCTTGAGCTATCCTTGTCGCAACAGGGCAAAAAAGCAAAAATTAACGGCCTGGAGCAGCGCAAGTTAAGTGATTTTGTCGGAGCGCTCAATGTCGTGATGTTTGCACCGGAGGATCTGGAGATTGTAAAAGGCACACCGGGGGTCCGCCGCCGGTTTCTTGACATGGAGATCGGGCAGGTAGCACCAGGTTACCTGTATCACCTGCAGCAATACCAAAAAGTGCTCGTCCAACGAAACAATTTGCTTAAGCAGCTTTGGGGACAAGGGGCATCAGCCCAGACCATGCTTGAGGTGTGGAACGAACAACTGGTAGAGCATGGTGTTAAAATCGTCAAAAAAAGGAAACAATTCATAAAGAAACTGCAAAAGTGGGCAGAAACGATTCATCAGGGGATCACCGGAGGCGGAGAAGTCTTGCGCCTGGCCTACCTTCCGTCCTTCAGCGAAGCCGCTGAGGAAGATGAAGCTGTCTTAATGGACCAATTTATGATAAAATTATCACAAATGAAAGAGCAGGAGATTCGCCGAGGCACAACCCTTAGTGGGCCGCATCGGGATGACCTGTCCTTTTTCATTAACGATCGGGAAGTACAAACATATGGCTCGCAGGGGCAGCAGCGCACAACAGCGTTGTCCCTTAAACTTGCGGAAATTGAACTGATTCATGAAGAAATCGGAGAATATCCAGTTCTGTTGCTGGACGATGTCCTGTCCGAGCTGGACCCTTTTCGCCAGACGCAGCTGATCGAAACGTTCCAGAGCAAGGTGCAAACCTTTATTACGGCTACGGGGATCGAGAGCCTGAACGTTGACAAGCTCAAAGATGCCAGTATTTATCACGTTCATGCCGGACAGGTTGAACGCTAAGGAGTGAGGGCTTATGTACATTCATCTGGGCGGTGAGAAGATCATCCGTTCTTCCGAATTGGTCGCTATTTTTGATATATCGATTGAAAAATCCTCAAAGATCTCCAAGCAATATGTTACGCATGCCGAGCAGGAAAAAACCGTGGAACACATCGGTGAGGAGGAAGCCAAGTCCATTGTGGTGACCAAAAACATTGTGTACTACTCGCCGATTTCCTCAGCCACGCTGAAGAAGCGGGCTCACATTTTTCCTGATCTCTAGTAGTTAATTGGCATAAGGGTGTGTCTTTTGCTGCTTGTCTTTATGTGGACAACTGGCTGAAATGATGGACGTTGCCTATCTCAGCAAACATTATTAGTTAACGCATATTTACGCTATTGAATCTATAGAAGTAGGTGAAAGCATGTCTATGAATCAACCGTCATATGGTGCAGATGAAATTCAGGTTCTTGAAGGACTGGAAGCCGTACGGAAACGTCCGGGGATGTATATCGGTTCCACCAGTGCCAAAGGTCTGCATCATCTGGTCTGGGAAGTAGTGGACAACAGTATCGATGAAGCGCTCGCAGGTTACTGTGACCATATCGAGGTTACTATCCATGAAGACAACAGTGTCACTGTTGTTGATAACGGACGTGGGATTCCTGTCGGTGAACATGCCAAAATGAAACGTCCTGCGCTTGAGGTCGTTATGACCGTCCTCCATGCAGGAGGTAAATTTGGTGGCGGCGGGTACAAAGTATCCGGTGGTCTGCACGGTGTAGGTGTATCCGTAGTTAATGCACTATCCGAAAAAGTTGTTGTCACAGTTAAGGTTGACGGGCATGTCTATCAACAGGAATACCGTCGTGGAGCTCCACAGTATGACCTGAAAGTAATTGGAACAACGGAAGAAACGGGAACAACGGTTAGGTTCCACCCAGACCCTGAAATTTTCACAGAAACGAGAGTTTATGATTATGAAATCTTGCTTGCCCGTATTCGTGAGCTGGCGTTCCTGAATAAGGGCATTGGTCTTACACTGACGGATGAGCGTACAGGTGCAACCAACTCATTCCTGTATGAAGGCGGCATTATCGAATACGTCTCCTTCCTCAACCAGAAGCGCGAAGTACTGCATGAGAATCCAATTTACGTTGAAGGTTCCAGAGATAACATCCAGGTGGAAGTTGCCCTGCAATACAATGACAACTACACCGAGAATATCTATTCCTTCGCGAACAATATCAACACGCATGAGGGCGGAACGCATGAATCAGGTTTCAAGAGTGCCCTTACGCGGATTATCAATGACTACGCCCGTAAGGCGGGGGTAATCAAGGACAGCACGGGGAACCTCTCCGGGGATGACGTGCGTGAAGGCTTGACAGCTATTATTTCGGTCAAGATTCCGGAGCCGCAATTTGAAGGACAGACAAAGACCAAGCTGGGCAACAGCGAAGTGCGTGGAATTGTCGAATCCTTGTTTGCCGAGAAGCTGCAGGAGTTCCTGGAAGAGAATCCTTCCGTATCCCGTCGCATTTTGGAAAAAGGTCTGCAAGCAGCACGTGCGCGTGAGGCTGCCCGTAAAGCCCGTGAACTGACACGTCGTAAAGGTGCACTTGAAGTAAGCTCACTTCCAGGTAAACTGGCAGACTGTTCATCCAAGGATGCTTCAATCAGCGAATTGTACATCGTCGAAGGTGACTCTGCAGGCGGATCAGCGAAGCAAGGCCGGGATCGTCATTTCCAAGCGATTTTGCCGCTGCGTGGTAAGATTCTAAACGTGGAAAAAGCTCGTCTCGACCGGATCTTGGGTAATGCGGAGATTAGAGCAATTATTACGGCAATGGGTACAGGTATTGGTGATGACTTCGATATTGCCAAAGCCCGCTATCACAAAATCATTTTGATGACCGATGCCGACGTCGATGGTGCTCATATCCGAACACTATTGCTGACATTCCTGTACCGGTACATGCGTAAAATCATTGAGGCAGGTTATGTATATATTGCGCAACCGCCATTGTTCAAGATTGAGCGTAACAAAGTGATTCGTTATGCCGGTTCCGAGAAAGAGCGCGATGAAATTATTGCAACGCTCGGCGAAAATGCGAAATTCAACGTCCAGCGTTACAAAGGTCTTGGCGAGATGAATGCCGGACAATTGTGGGAAACGACGATGGATCCGGAGAGCCGGACGATGATGCAAGTATCGATCAATGATGCCATCCTTGCTGATACGATGTTCGACACCCTGATGGGAGATAATGTTGAGCCGCGTCGTGACTTTATCCAGGAAAATGCAAAATACGTGAAAAACCTCGACATTTAACGATATCCGAAGAGGCGCCTGAGAGGGCGCCTTTTTATATTATTGGAATCACGAAATAGGAAGCAGTAGACTTCCGTGTCTCGTTGTTAGCGACGTACACGTTTTTTGGCAGACGAGGCCTGTGCTTTGGCGGATGGGCGAGAGCTCTTACTCTTTTTGGAGGGCAAACGACCGTACGCAATGGCATAGCGTCTGATCTTCCGATACGTCTCCTTGTCCGGTAATAAGCCAAAAGCATAAATGCCTGGCAGTGTGTTGACTTCAAGAATCCAGGGACGTCCTTCTTCGTCTAGCGCAATATCAATACCAATCTCTTTGAGCTTTGGAAATGATGTTTGCAATTGCACAGCGGTGTGAATACCTAAGCGGTAAAGCTCAGTGCGAAGTTTTTTGAAGCCCTCCTTGTGAAGATGGGGGAGTACGAGTTCTTCAAACGTGGCCAATCGTCCACCACCATGAATGTTGGTGATGATTTTGCCCGGCGCAGCAACACGTCCCAGAATACCTGTTGTTTCCCAGTTGTGTTGCAAATTTTTCTGAGTTAACACACGCAAGTCAAAAGGCAAATCTTCATGCTTCATCAGCGATATTCCCTGTTGAATGATATATTCACGTTCCTGAATGCGATCATTCAGTGCTCGTTCGAGTTCTTCCAGGGAATGAAATGATCTCTCCTCTGTACCGTATTGGAGTTGATATGTTGTTGTGAGATAGGTAGCTCTGGAGGTAACAGCCCTTGCTTCGGGTTCATCAGGTACGTTCCGCTCATTGGTTTCTTCCGGAACCTCTGCATATGTGGTGGAATCTTCGGAATCAACGACAGGTTCGTATACACGGGTTGTTTTCACCCGCATGACCCCATTACCGTAAGTACCACGGTCCGGTTTGATATAGTTGGACTCAAATAGCTCAGTCATTCGTTCCAGAGTTTGACGGCTATATTTTCGGGTCACTGGGATATATTCATTCACAATGCGACTGCGTTGTAACACAGCTGTTTTGGCCCATTTACTGGAGACGCGTTGGATACCCAAGATTCATCAGTCCTTTCATGTTTTGCTCAGTTCTAAAGAGGGACAGACACAGAGAAATCAAAGGACAAGAGACGATTTCAGTGGTATAATAGAGAAATATGGCGTTTTGTGCGATGAGCTGCACAATTTGCAGTTTGATCGTAGAACGGGAATGGCTTTAGCCTCGGTAGGCACAGTACATATGCCGTTTTTCTAGCATTGTATGTGCAATTGGGGAGGAAGGCAGGGCGTATCCCCAGACACGCAGAAGTTCCCGGAAGAAAGGCTATTGCCCAGCGGACGTTTAATTGTGTAACTTTTGTGAAAGTAATATAATAAAGAGTAGCGTTCTTGCGCGGTTTTAGCCTTGTTAGGCTTTTCACATATAATCAATTTTTTTGCATGACGGAATGGAACGTTTGTTGAAGGACAAGAAGGAGGTCCAGCATGGCGGAAGAAATGAACTCTCAGATTACAGATCGGGATATAGGCGTCGAGATGCGTGAATCGTTTATGGATTATGCGATGAGCATCATCGTCAGCCGTGCCTTACCTGACGTGCGTGATGGATTGAAGCCGGTTCACCGGCGTATTCTGTACGCTATGTCAGAGCTCGGCATGACACCTGATAAACCACATAAAAAATCAGCCAGAATCGTCGGCGAAGTTATCGGTAAGTATCACCCACACGGTGACTCTGCTGTTTACGAGACGATGGTACGGATGGCACAGGATTTCTCCCTGCGTTATATGCATGTAGATGGACATGGTAACTTTGGATCGGTCGATGGCGATATGGCAGCAGCCATGCGTTATACCGAAGCACGTTTGTCCAAGATTGCTATGGAAATGCTCAGAGATATCAACAAGGATACGATTGATTTCCAGCCGAACTATGACGGTGAGGAACATGAACCAATCGTTCTGCCTGCTCGTTTTCCTAACTTGCTTGTCAATGGGGTCGGCGGGATCGCGGTAGGTATGGCCACCAATATTCCTCCTCATAATCTGGGCGAGGTCATTGATGGTGTACAGGCCATGATTCAAAATCCGGACATTACATCCATGGAACTCATGGATTACATTCAAGGACCAGACTTCCCTACGTCCGGCTACATTTTGGGCCGCTCAGGCATTCGCCAGGCGTATCAGACCGGACGTGGTTCAGTAACGATGCGGGCCAAAACCAACATCGAAGAGAATAACAACAAGGCGCGAATTATCGTTACGGAGCTGCCTTATCAGGTAAATAAGGCGAGACTCGTTGAGAAAATCGCTGAGTTGGTACGTGATAAAAAGATTGATGGTATTACTGACCTTCGTGATGAGTCTGACCGTAATGGTATGCGGGTTGTAATTGAGCTTCGCAGAGACGTAAATCCGGGGGTTGTCCTGAACAACCTGTACAAACATACATCGATGCAATCCACTTTCGGGATTAACATGCTTGCGATTGTTAATAAAGAACCTAAAATTCTGAACTTGCGTGAAGTGTTGTATCACTACCTGCAACATCAGATTGAGGTTATTCGCAGACGTACGCAGTTTGAACTGAAAAAGGCTGAAGCTCGTGCACACATTCTAGAAGGTTTGCGTATTGCACTGGATCATATCGACGAGATCATTACATTGATTCGTTCATCCAGTAATGCGGATGCAGCCAGAGAAGGTTTGATTGAGCGTTTCTCACTCAGTCATGATCAGGCTCAAGCTATTCTCGATATGCGTTTGCAACGCCTCACAGGTCTGGAACGCGAACGTATTGAAAATGAATATAACGAACTGATGGTTAAAATCAGAGAGTATCGCGAGATTCTGGCCAATGAGCATCTGGTGCTTGAGATTATCAGTACAGAGCTGCAAGAGATCCGCGACCGCTTCAGCGATGATCGTCGGACGGAGATCACTGTAGGTGAAGAGAGTATTCTGGATGAGGACCTGATTCCACGTGAAGAGGTTATCATTACGATTACCCATACAGGCTACGTTAAACGTCTGCCGGTATCCACATACCGCAGCCAAAAACGTGGTGGACGTGGGGTCGTGGGAATGGATACCAAAGATACCGACTTTGTTGAGCATCTGTTCGTGACCAACTCTCACAATTACCTCATGTTCTTCACTGACAAAGGTAAAGTGTACCGTCTCAAAGCTTACGAGATTCCAGAGCTTGGACGTACTGCACGGGGAACGCCGATTATCAACCTGATCCAGATCGAGCAGGGCGAATCGGTCAATGCTGTAATTCCGGTTCAGGAATTCGAAAGTGACCGATACTTGTTCTTTGCTACTCGCCAAGGGGTTGTGAAGAAAACGCCACTTGAGGATTACACCAATATTCGCAAAGGCGGCTTGATCGGTATTTCCTTACGTGATGATGACGTTCTGATTGATGTTAAGCTGACCGATGGACAGCAAGAGATCATCATGGGTACAGCTCACGGAATGTCTATTCGATTCTCCGAAGGTAACGTACGTTCCATGGGACGTAGTGCCACCGGGGTTAAAGGGATTACATTGGATGAACAGGATGCTGTTATCGGCATGGATGTAGTTGATAAAGAGCTTGATGTTCTGATCGTTACAGCCAAAGGTTACGGTAAACGTACACCTGTCAGTGATTATCGGATGCAGACTCGTGGCGGTAAAGGCATCAAGACTATTAATGTCACAGAGAAGAACGGCGCAGTAGTCAGCCTCAAAATGGTTAAAACCGAAGAGGATCTGATGATTATCACGTCTAGCGGTACGTTGATCCGGATGAGCATGGAAGGCATATCCACTATGGGTCGATACACGCAGGGTGTGAAGCTGATTCATATTCGTGATGAGGATTCAGTAGCTACAGTCAGCCGAATCGATAAGAATGAAGAAGAACCAGACGATGAGTCGCTTGAAGGCTTGGAAGACGGGGAGTCCCAAACTCCGGCAGTAAGTTTGGAAGAAGGCACCGTTTCTGAAGCTGACGTTGATGAAGTTGAGGGCGACGATTCCGGTTCGGAAGCATAATATAGAATTTTATAAAGACCGATCACTTGAAGATTGGAAGAAGATTGCGAGGGCTCCCACTGGGAGCCCTTTTGTTGTATAAAGGAATCTTTCCTGTTATTCTTCCGAATCTGGGATGTACAGCCTGATTCCTGAGTAATATAATGGGAAATATCATGAAAAACCGGGACTATGGTCTTGTTTGTATTAACATAGAAGAACGATGAGTGAGGGGAATACACATGGGATTAATCACCCTGTCAGAAGTCAAACCAGGACTCAAACTTGGGAGTGATGTGCAAACACTTCGCGGCAACGTTCTGCTTCAGAAGGGAAAAGTCATTTTACCCAAGGATATGGAAGTGCTCAGAGCCTTTATGATTCAACAGGTAGATATTGAACAAGAAAGAATGGCTTCGAGTAGTACAGGAACCAAAGGTGCATCTGTGTCTGCAGGAAGTTCTGCCAACGACAAGAATGGTGAAAGGGCAGGGAAGACAGGGAACGTCACGACAGCTCCTGTAGTAACGTCTTTGCAGGATGAGTATGAGAAGATGGTTGGACTAACGAAAAATGCGTTCCTGTCCTCTCTGGCGGCTGAATTGCCTGTCTATGAGTTACGTACACAGTTGGAGGCTGTGTTTGCACATCTCAAACAATATAATGTGCTTACCTTTAGTCCACGAGTAATGCAAGAACATGATTATGTATATCACCATGCTGTACTGAGTGCGATCACATCCTATCAACTGGCCCAGTGGATCGATCTTCCCTCCAAGGATTGGATGCAAGTTGCGTTTGCAGGCTTGTTCCATGATATTGGTAACAACAAGGTAGATCCGCAGATTCTCCATAAACCATCCACGTTGACGGCTACAGAGCAGGAAGAGATTCGTCAGCATACGAAATATGGTTATCAGATCCTTAAACAGGCAAAGGCCATTAATGAGGGAGCCAGACTTGCAGCTTTGCAGCATCATGAAAAAGTTGACGGATCAGGCTACCCGTTGCAGCTTAGTGGGACGCAGATTCATATTTACGCCAAGATTGTAGCTATCGCTGATATTTTCCATGCCATGACGCTGGAGAAGATTTACCGCAAGGCACAATCACCATACCTAGTCCTAGAACAGATCCAAAGTGAGGCATTTGGGAAATTGGATCCTGCAATTGTAAGAGTGTTTGTTCAACGTTCGACCCAGATCCATAATGGCATCCGAGTAAAACTCAGCAATAACCAAATTGGAGAGATCGTATTCTCTGATCGAGATCATCCTACACGGCCTATGGTGTCTGTAGAAGGAACCATTATTAACCTAATGCAGCAACGGCAGCTTCACATCCAAGAGGTTATCGGTTAACTAAAGATATTAATGCAATTTGATGAGAGGGCCTTTCTTTTATAGAGAGGCTTTTTACGTGAGATAAATGTGGAAATGTAGAAAAAACAGAAAGATTATAGAGTTATATAAAATTACTCAAAAAAAGACTTGTATTATAAATCTCTACATGGTATATTCTAAGTCCGGCCAAGAAAACACGGTTTACACGGTGCGGCAAGCGATTGAAATAAGCTTCGAAAGAAACTTAAAAAAGAGCTTGCAAAGTTGGTTCGGATGTGATAAGATATAAAAGTTGCTGAAGAGAACGACGTTCGGTAACAAAACAAGTTTGATCTTTGAAAACTGAACAACGAGTGAGTAAACATTCTGCTTGCAGAATGAACGCGAAAGTTTGAAACAAGCCTTGGCTTGAATCAACTGGAGCATAAATGAGATTTTTAATCTCGTCAGATTCAAAATGAGCTTATCGCTCTTTTCAATACTTTATTGGAGAGTTTGATCCTGGCTCAGGACGAACGCTGGCGGCATGCCTAATAC
>NZ_JAULSQ010000010.1:0-207819 GCF_032452295.1 Paenibacillus sp. ClWae2A | reverse complement strand
ATGCCGCCAGCGTTCGTCCTGAGCCAGGATCAAACTCTCCAATAAAGTATTGAAAAGAGCGATAAGCTCATTTTGAATCTGACGAGATTAAAAATCTCATTTGTGCTCCAGTCGATCCAAGCCAAGGCTTGTTTCAAACTTTCGCGTTCATTCTGCAAGCAGAATGTTTACTCACTCGTTGTTCAGTTTTCAAAGATCAAACTTGTTTTGTTACCGAATTTCGTTCTCTTCAGCAACTCTTATATAATATCATGTCCGAACCAACTTTGCAAGCTCTTTTTTTTAAGTTTCTTTCGAAGCTTATTTCATTCGCTTGCCGCACCAGTATTAAACCGTGTTTTCTTGGCCGGACTAATAATATATCACGCATAGATATTAATTACAATACTTAATTTAATAAAATTCATTACTACAAATCAACTACCTATATTGCGTAGCTCTCCCCTATCTCAGTTGTAAAGTTTTTTATAGCCTAAATCCATTCATACAACGTAATACATGTCTAATTGTTTTAAACTTATTAGGGTTACATCCCCTCTGATATATTTTAGCTTCATTATTATGCTCAATTTAGGTTGTCCGTTTATCAACGTCATGCAAGATTACTGGGGTGCACTGTAAATTAACACGAGTATAAGTAGAGATATTATAGAAGATAAACAAAAAAAGTGATGCACGAATATAACTATACGTGAACCACTTTCTTGTGTGTTATTACATTATATATAGAAGGAAACTCTTAATGTTGTGCCTGTGCTGATGCTGGAGGCGTCATCGTCATTTGTCCATTACCTGCTTTTTGCATGCCAACTCGTAGCACCGTAATCCCCCACGTAATAATCGAGATCAACAGAAGATGAACCATGTATCCCCCTACTGCTTCTCCACTATAGATCAAACGCATAAATCCCTGTACCCCATTAGAAGCGGGCAGAAAGTTCCCGATATAACGGTAGAATGGCGCCAGCATCTCGGCTGGGATGATATTTCCTGCTGTCATCAACTGGAGTGGAACCATCGCTACATTAAATAGAGGGCCTGCATTGCCAAACAGGGCAAAACTCATTTGTGTAAAACAGATACATGCCAGACTTACCAGCACATGATACAGATACAACGCGCCGAAGGAGCTCGCAACATCCGTGAACTGAAGAGCTACTGTATCCACAATCAGAGGAACGATCACAGCTATACACAATAACAGCATTTGCCGGCCCCAGAAGATTTCCCATTTGGAATGGGTACGCTTCATCATATTCGACGTAATATTGAACTGAATGTTCATGGTCATCGAAGCAATATAGGTGATAAAACCCAGGATCATGGGCAGCATTGATGTTGCAAAATCACTCACGCTGTTCGTTTTGTTAATTTCGGCCTTCACAGGACCTTCATTCATCTTCGCCATCGCTTGTCCAATAGCTGCACTCAGTTCATCGTTGTTGATACTATCCTTGTTAAGTGTCACTTGAACCTTGGACTCCAAAATCCCTTGACCCATTTGTGCAGTCATTCCAGTCGCCGCGTGTTCCACAATGGATTTGGCTACATCAGCATTTCCCTGATTAATATAAAAGGACAAGCTCGCCTCTGTACCTCCTTCAATCTCGTCAGTGAATCCTTCCGGAATAACAATAACCATCGCATAGTTACCTGCATTCATCTGTTGATCAGCTTCCTCGGCAGAACCCAGTACATTGACATGGAAAGGCGCGAGCGTTTCAATCTGCTTCTGCACCTCTGTTCCCTGTGTCCCGTCTTCGTTCACCAGCGCTACTTGAAGCTGATCTACTCTCTCCGTAGCTTGATGATAACCCGTCATCCAGATCACAACAAATAACAGCGGAACAATCAATGCAAAAACCAGCCCTACTTTTGTCTGTGGCACTTTAAGAAAATCTTTGAAGCTTTTCATTCGTTCACGACTCCCGTTAATTAAAATTAAAATAATTGCACTACATATATATGCACATGCACATATTTGGTCAAAAAAATTTATTTCATCTTTTCATAGATGCGATTCATCACATTCATGAATGCTTCAAGCTCTTCAGGGGAACACTTGGCGAGTGCCTCTTGCTCTTGCTGTTTTGCCTTTGGTGTCAGAACGTTATTCATTTCCAGTCCTTCCGCCGTCAAACAAAGCAAAACCGCTCTGCGGTCCTGTGGATCTTCTTCTCTTGTCACCAGACCTTTGCGAATCAACTTGTCTATAATTTTGCCTACCGTTGTCTGGTCCCGCACGGTTAATTCAGCCAGTTTTTTCTGTGATATATGGCTTCCAGCCTTGCTCAATTCATTCAAGACTGCAAATTGTTCCGGCGTAATATCCTGTTCACTCAGATTTCTGGTTGTTGTTTTTTTGTATGCCAGATACGTCCGTGACAGAATCAGTCCAAGTGGATTTTCATCCATATTAACAGGCATGCTGATGCTCCTTTCTCTATATAGTAGCACTACCATCTAATTTGCGTAAGCTCTATATTATTACCATATCTACAATACTGTCAATTTAATTTTTTATCTTTTCAAGCAAAAAGAGACCCACCCGTTAGTCAGGCAGCTCTCTCCTCTGGCATCGTCAAGCCATACTTACTCGGGCTTGCCACTTGAAGTTTCGGTATCGTCCTTCTTCTTTGTGCCTTTACTTTTATAAGGCTTCGGGGCACTTTTCGCCCGGTTAGCAGCGGCTTGCCAACGGTTCCAGCCTTTTTTACCCGTACCACGGCCGGTGCCGCCTTTTCCTTTTGCATTGCTCATGTAATCACTCCAATAATCCTGTATATGCTTAAAAATGACCGTCCTCGGTAACTTGTTATGCAACCCAGCCCATCTAATTCACTTCCAGCATTTCTTATTATACCAAAAATCGATACTCCTACGTCTTTTCCGCACAATTACATTTCAGCCTTCGGTTGTTTCACCGTTTTGCCGCCTCTGAGTACCCGTAGGGATAACAGGAAACAGATCGCCAAAACGGCTGCTGCTGAAACATAAGGATAGTTAATATTCACATCGAACAATGCTCCAGCTACGATCGGACCTGCGATATTCCCCAAACTGGTATACGCCGAGTTCAATCCGGCCACAAAGCCCTGTTGTTCCTGTGCCAGTTTGGACATCTGTGTACTGATCGCCGGACGCAAAATGTCCATACCCAGAAAGACGATAAACGTAACGACAAGAATCATCCAGTACGTACTTACAAACAAGGTCAACAGTACAAATACGGCTACAAATAACAGACAGACTGAAATGACCATCTTTTCACCAAACCGATTGAGCAACCAACCGATCAGGGATACTTGCACAACCGCACCCGCAATGGAACCAAATGTAATGATGAATGCAATGTCTTTGGTCGTGAAGCCAAATTTGTGATCCACAAATAGTGAAAATACTGTCTCATAGTTCGCCAGACCAAATGCCATAACAAACACGATAATCAAGCTGAAAAAGTACGGCTCTCGATACGAATTGAGCAATTGGGATACCATACCCGGAGCTTTGACCTTCTCTGCACCAGCCACAGGTTTACTTTGCTCTCCTGTGCTTCGCGTGGATTCCGGCAAAATAATCAATGTAATGATGGATGCCAACAAACCGGCAACCCCTGCGGCGTAGAACGGAATTCGAATGCCAAAGTCTGCGATGTATCCACCAATTCCCGGGCCGATGATAAATCCGGTTGTAATCGCTGCATTAATCAATCCCATACCTTTGCCGCGTTCTTCCTCTGTTGTAATATCTGCGGTGTAAGCCATAACCGCCGGGAAGATCATCGCCGCACCAATACCACCAAGCATCCGGGCTGCGAAGAGCAAGACTGGTGCATTGACCGCACCAAACATAAACTCCGATACGGCAAAGATCAGCATCCCGCCAACGATAATTTTTTTACGTCCCCACGTATCCGACCATCGACCCGCAAGCGGGGAGAACAGAAACTGGGTGAAGGAAAATGCCGCGACCAGCAATCCAACTGTGAATCCGGTGATATGCAGTAGATCCATATACGCAGGCATGATCGGCACAACCAGACCAATACCTGTAAAAACGAGAAAAATATTAAACATTAACAGCAGCAGTGCGCCCCTGTTCCGTGTTAGTAATGCCATGATTCCATCCTCCGTAGTTGTCAAAATGTTGCTTAAGCTTTATCTTTTGCAATCCCATGTAAGAATACACTGGCAGCCTGGCGGTATAACGCAAGAGCCTGATCAGGCTCCATCCCCCGTGACATCTGACTAAGACCAATAATGGTACTTTCCAATATCAGTGCGAGATGTTCTACATTGTCTGCTTTGAACTCACCGCTCTCAATCCCTTGTTCTATCATTTGTTTATTAAATTGAATATGCCGCTCAAACATTAAGGATATCCGCTCTTCAATATCATTTTCTTTCTTTTCCCCTGTGAAGAACTCATCAGCCGCCTTTGTCAGCGGGTGATTCATGTCATCCATGACGAGTTGTTCAGCCAGTCCGTATATCTTCTCCGTGGAGGTGCGATAGAGATGTTCTTTGGCCGCCCAGCTCTCTTCCCACTCCCGATCCCACTCATCGATTAGATAGAGGAACAGACCTTCCTTACTTTTAAAATGGTAATATATATTGCCTTTGCTGCTACCCGTCGCAGCTACAATATCCTCAATGGACGTTGCTTTATAACCTTTTTGTACAAAAAGGGCTTTGGAAGCATCCGCAAGTTTCTTCTTGGTCTGCTCGGTTTGAAGTTGCTTTTTATTCATATTCATTCCATTTCACTCCGTCCCATGCATACTGAACATTCGTTCTGTATTTTAACAGATGCATCCAATATAAGCAATCAAAAAGGAGAATTGGCACATAGGCCAACTCTCCCTCCTCTCTCTCCACAATCATTTCACTTTTTTACCTTTACCATGCAATATTTTCAGTTGACCATTCTCATAACCCAACTGATACTCGACCCGATATTGCGATAGTATATATTCCCCACCCTTGCGTTCATTTGCTGTAATCATTGCCTTCACTTCCATCTCGTCATCCCCTTTGTTGACTGAGGAAACCTCACTGATGGTCACTTCACTTGTATTCAGATATCCTTCTCTGAACTTGGCATATGTTGTAGCATTCTGCCACTCGCTTCCGAGCAGTGCATAAGCTGTGACATAATCACTCAGATTAAGGCTTGTATAAAAGTCCGTTACAATTCCTTCTGCTTGCAATGTCTTAGTGACTGAACCCAAGTGACTACCTCCAGCCGTCCGCACCGACGATGTGCCAGAAGGATTTTTGGACCACGCCTGCACCTGCTTGAGCACACTAGTCATAGGGATGCTGAATCCTATTCCCCCCTCCTGCTCCACGACCGCCGAATTGATGCCGATCACTTCACCAGTCTCCGCACTAATGAGTGGTCCACCACTGTTGCCATGGGTTATTGGTGCCGAGATCTGATAGAGGTTACTATAGATGTAAGGCGCTATTTCAAAGCTACGCCCCAATCCACTGATGATCCCGGTCGTTACGGTGTTCTCTAGCCCAAGTGGACTACCCAATGCCAGAATCTCGTCTCCGGTCTCGGCTTTGGATTTAGCGATGATTAGCGGCTTAACTTTTTTTAAATCAGGCACCCTGACCACAGCTACGTCTGTTTCTTCCCCAATACCAATAACCGTTCCCTTATATTCCTCATGGTTCAAGGTCCGAATGGTTACTTCCTTCGCACCCTCCACCACATGCGCATTGGTCACGACATCTCCCAGATCATTGTAGAGAAAGCCAGAGCCCAATCCGCTGCTACTCTCGATCGTTACGACTTTCTTCTGACTTTCTTCTATAATCTGTTTGCGTGTCTTCTTCACAGGCTGCTTGGATGCTGCCGTCGCTGCCGCATTTTCCGTTTCCTTCGCGGCAACAACTGCCAGTCTGGGCCCATCCTGCAACTGATCTGCTGAATGCTGGTGTATCCAGAACACGCCTCCTGCTCCAGCACCAATGATAATAGCACTGGATATGATCGTACCCCATGTTCGTTTGGCCATTCCAACCTGTCCTCCTATTCGAGATACCACGTTGCATTCACAACAGAGATTTCCGCTTCCTCGTACACACCATAATAATAGGTTTCAAAGAAACCTTCTTCCCCCACATCCAGCCAGCTTGGATACACATCTGCATAAGTTTGGCCCAGGTATATACCGTCTATATCATAAATATCAATCAAAACTGTGACGGAAGAGATCGGACGAGTTGCATTATTGATCAATGAACCGCTAATATAAAGATCCCCGTACATATCAAGCGTCGCATCAACGTTCACGACACTTACTGCCGCCGTTCGATTCATCAGATCTTCTTCTGCAGCCTGTTGCTCCGCCAGTTGAATGCGATCCGCTTCCGCTTTTTCAAATGCCTTTTTTTCACTGAGCACCCGTTCACGATACGAAGTCAGTTTTTCATTTTCCGGTGCATAGGACAATCCCTGGTCGACCGTTTGTAAAGCAGTTGTGAAATTCTTTTGCTTTACTTGCTGTTCCGCCTCTTTATAACTTATGCTTGCGAGCTTGTCGACAATTTGCTTCTCTACCGTCTCCGCTTCCTTGCCTTTCAAGTTTGATACGGTGTCCAACTTTTCGGCTAGTGCCTCTATTGTCGTCAAACTGTCGATTTCCTTTTTCACCTTCAATATGGCCAGCGTTACCTTTCTGTTATTTAATACGGCACGCACTTTGGCAAAAACAGGTTCTTCCAGCTCCATCAGCGCCTTGGCTACAGCCTGAATGGTCTTATCTCCTGCGGACAGCTTTCCTGTCTTCAAACTTGTGGATGCCTCATCCAACTGATTCATCAAGTTGAACGCTTTCGCCGTAATTTGCCGATCCTGTATAAGTGCATCATAGTTAGGTCGTTTCGTTAGAGCGCTGTCCAGCAGTTGAAGAGCCTCTTTATATTTCCCCTCTAGTGCAGCCTGTTCCGCCTGTTGGTGCAGTGATTTGACCTCTGCATTGATACCTGTTTCCTGCTTGTAATAATACGTTAGCAAAGCTCCTACAACTACTGCCAGAAGTAAGGGAATAATCCAGCTAAATGCAAGACCTTGACCTGTATTTCCCTGTTTGGAAGCAGGTTGCTGCTGACGGGACAACGAATCAAGTGCTTTTCGCGTTCCTTTATCCAAGTCTATGGCTGTTTCTGCCCAGATCTGTTCCTCTGTAGAGCTTGTTTCTTTCAATTTGGTACTACACTTTCTGCACGTGTTATCCGCTGGACTGTTTTTGGTCCCACATACATGACAATACACCCTGATCCCTCCACTTAAGAACATATGTATACTTCGCTTTTCCTGAGGTTCGTCTATCGCATCAATTGCTAAAAAACACCAACATGAATCGATAATTATCATATAGCAAAAAGGAATATTACACCATATATTCTATAGATATCACGTTTAAACGAATCATATTGGATGCAAAAGAACCTTCCTATAATCTAGGAAGGCTCTAGTTATTTTCATTTTATCACTCCGAAGGAAAAGCACTTAGATCCATATAGGAAACTTCCCACAGATGATCATCCAGATCCTGAAAACTCCATCCGTACATAAATCCATGATCCTGTGGTTCGTTGGATGGCTTCCCTCCTGCATCGAGGGCAGCTTGTACAATCACATCCACCTGCTCCCGGCTATCTACAGACAGGGCAACGATGACTTCGGTTGTATCGGCAGCATTGGAGATTTTTTTCGAGATGAAGGATTGGAAACGTTCCTCCACCAGAAGCATGGCGTAAATATTCTCCCCAATGATCATACAAGTAGCAGACTCGTCCGTAAAATTGGCGTTAAACTCAAATCCCACTTTGGTAAAAAACTCAATGGATTTCTTCAAATCTTGAACAGGTAAATTGACAAAAATCTGCTTAGCACGAATAGCCACCCTGGATCACCTCAAACTCATAGAATAGATTTCACCTCAAAATAACACCTCGCGTATACGCTGTCAATTGAATATAATGGAGACATTCCAACTTGTGAGGTGACACGGATGTTGCTCCGTATTGTTCGAAGTAATTAGTCGTCGGGCTGGGTCAAAACGCGTACCAGCTATCAAGGGACACGTCTGCCCATTTGATCCTATTCGACCATCTACACTAGAACGATTTGGCACAACTCTCTTGTCCTGTTCAAACAAACTCACATTGGAGGAATATGAAAATGAAAAACAAAATAGATTACGCTGAATTTTATGAACGTGTAGGCCGGAAGAACGGCTGGAACTTCAGCTCCATGAACGTGGTCTCGGAGAAAATCGGATGGAACTTCTATGAGGAAGTTGTTCGCCATACGCGATCGTCCGATCTGTTGCTGGATATTGGAACAGGTGGTGGAGAAGCTATTCTGTCCATTGCGGAAGAAGCTTTATTGCTGGTGGGAATTGATCTCGCTCAAGGAATGATTGAGACCGCACAGCATAATCTTCAGGCTACGGGCGGTCATTCCAATGTACGCTTTCTTCATATGGACGCAGAAAAACTGCATTTTCCAGATCACTTCTTTAATGTGGTATCTTCCAGACACTCTGGATTCTCTGTTTCAGAAGTATTTAGGGTTCTTGCTGAGGGTGGGATATTTCTAACCCAGCAGGTCAGCGAACATGATAAATTCAACATTTCAGAAGCTTTTGGCCGTGGACAGAGCCTTGGCATTCAACCAGGCACATTGATGGAACGATACAAACATGAACTTCAAAAAGCAGGTTTCCATGACATTCAGGCCCGTGAATATAATGTGGTGGAGCATTACGCTACACCCGAAGATTTAATGTTTCTCCTAACCCATGCACCCATCATTCCTGATTTCGGAAAGGTAGACACTGACTTCGAGCAATTCCAGCAGTTTGTGATAGAAAATCACGACGAGAAGGGCATTCGTACCAACTCGGCACGCTTCATGATTACTGCTCGGAAATAAATGATTCCATATTGAATAAAATGAAACAAAAAAGACCCGGTCACATGTGAGAACCATAACACATGGTGACCGGGTCTTTATATTATGCTTGCGAGGCTATATTAAATCGGAGTTACTGCGTAATCTCCAACTTTTCCAAAAAAGGCTTTAATTTATCCACGACATAGTGGCTTCCACCTCGGCCGTTCACCTCTTCAATTACAGCGGATAACAGGAAGGTCGGAGAGTCGGTATCAAATACTACGAAAAATCCGTTTTCCTGACCCTTCTCTCCCTTCTTCGCTTTCAGTTCCGCTGTTCCCGTCTTGCCCGCGAGTCCTCCAGGGATTGAATTCAAGGTGTGGGCGGTGCCTCCCTGCCGGGAAACAACTTCTCCCAAAGCATCCTTAACCGTATTTGCGGCTTCCGGAGTAATGATTACCTCAGGGTCAGTGCTTTCTTTTCCTTCGATCAGGACAGGCTTCACCAATTTCCCCTCATTAATAAAAGGTGTAAATGACGATGCCAGATGAATCGGGGACATTAACATCTCCCCTTGCCCGTAGGACGTATCAGCGAGTAACACCTCAGAAGACAGATCCAGATGTGCTTCATTGGCATATTGGCTTGGCTTCAAATACAGTTCATCCAGTCCAAAGTTATCGCCAAAACCAAATTTCTGGATCCCATCAATAAACTTGGCGCTGCCCATCTCGATCGCTTCCATGGCAAAGTAAATATTGTCCGAGTACACCAGAGCATCGACCATATTAACCGGCGATAAACTCTTCACACGCTTGACATAATAACCGCCCCAACTCTCATCTTTACGCCATTGCAAGCCAGAGATATCATGGGTTTTGTCCGCTGTGGTCACCTTCTCCATCAGTCCCGCTGCGGCTGTAATCGCTTTGAAGGTTGATCCTGGTGCGTATCGGGTAGTGACTCTGTTGATAAAAGGAAGCTTCTCATTCGCCGAATAAGCATCCCACTCTGCCTGAGTAAGTCCTGTGACCATTTTGTTCGGGTTATAGGAAGGCGCACTGACCAACGCTAAAAGGTTGCCGTCCGTCGGATTCATCAGAACCATTGCACCGGCGTCTCCACCGCTGGATAATGTCTGATATAATTTCTTTTGCTGTTTGGAGCTAATCGTCAACTGAACATTCTGTCCATCTACAGCATCCTTGCGAATAAGCTCAGAACGGGAGTTACCGGATTCATCGGTGATTTCGATCAGACCACCACGTTCACCACGCAGCTGCTTCTCCATGGACTGCTCCAAACCCGCTTTGCCAATCCAATCTTCTGCGCGATAATATCCTTCCGTATCCTTATCCAGATCTTCCTTAGTAGCTTTGCGCACGTAACCAATCAGGTGCGCAGCCGCCTCGCCGAGTGGATAATAACGGATTTCCTTGCTTTGCATCGTAACCCCGCTTAAAGATTCTGGCACGTCAAACTCCTCCGTTGAACCAATCGGGACAAAATACTCTGGCTTCACCCATGTCTGCGCAAGCGCCTTGTGAATGGCATCTTCCGAAACCTGATAATGGCTCGCGATTCGGGTAATCATCTGGTCCGGATTGTCCCCAAGTTTCTCCGGTACAATACCCCATTCATTCATCGTGCCCTTGGTAGCGAGCGGCAAACCATCACGATCCACAATGTCTCCACGATCCGGGAACAGTGTCCTCACTCGTACCTTACTGCCCTTAACCATGTCATTCAGAATCAGCGAAGGCTGCCAGTTAATTTGCCAGTTTTTGCCGCCGTCCTCAAGCTCCTGCCGGACCAGTTTCAATGTATGCGTCTCACTGACTTCTCCCAAAAAAGTTGTCAGTTGCAGGTTGTAATCCACCTCATACGTATCCGGATCTTGTTTCTCTGCATCGGTCTTACTGCCATCGGAAGCCGTTTCGGCAACATCCTTAGGTTTAACCTCCGCCTTGACGGTGGATACTTCCATACCCGAATAGATCGCATTGTATTTCTCAACAAATTGTTCCTTGTTCATGCCCGACTCTTGCAGCGAAGCAGGTGCCATCAAGGTGTACAACTGGTCAAATTCTTTTTTTTGCAGATGCTCTATGTATTGATTCACGGTAGTCTGGGGCTTCGCTTCTGCTTCTTTGTTATTTTGCATGTATAGATACATTCCGATTCCACCTGCAAACAAGATGGGCAGCAGTCCGTACATTAATTTACGTTTGGATTTCATGGTTACATCACCTCTAATATACACTATAGATATCCAGAGCCATTTAAACAATGAAACAAATCTGACGAATTTATCATTAAAAATAGCCGAAAGCTCACATAATATGTTTAAATAAGAAGAGTGAGATTACATACTAAAGCTTTTTTGCTATGCAAAAGGCTGAAAAGGAGCCCGATGATGGAAATCAGCTATTTTTTACTCCCCAAAGCCGAAGTGGCCTATATCAAGTCTACCGCTTCCATGAAAGATGCTATTGAGCAATTGGAATCGCAACACTACACCGCCATTCCCGTGATTGACCAGGATGGAAAATATGTTGCTACCCTGTCCGAAGGCGATTTGTTATGGAAAATGCGAAATACACCCGGATTGACTTTTGATACGATGGATCAGGTTCAGGTCCATGAGATTAACAATCGGGTATATAATGAATGTGTATTCATTCAGGCTGAAATGGAGGATATGCTGACACTTGCAGCAGACCAAAATTTTGTGCCCGTGGTGGATGTCGATCGTGTCTTCCTCGGTATTATCCGTCGTAAGGATATTATTGAATACTATACGCGTAACATTTCGGATTAGATGAAGTCGAACATCCTGTAATAAACGAATATTCAACTCGAAAGGGTACTCCTGTGGTCATGTTTGGCCAAACCGGGGTACCCTTTTCGTTTCATGGTATGGTCTGAATCACTCTACTTGCGCTTAGCCCGCTCTTCCTTATAATAGTTCAATACGTCCCTTGGGCTTCCCTGGAATGCCCGCTCTTTGCCGAACTCATACGCCTGATGCAGATACAAATACGCCTCGTCATGCTGTTCAAGTCTCATGCAGATCATGCCCAGATCCATTAACGGACTCGTATTTCTATCCGAACTCCGCGTACTTAACGATATCTCAGCCCACGGCTTCGCCAGTCCATACTGCTTCAGATTCTACAATTTGTCGCTCCAGTTCGGCATGTTCCGGTGTTAGATCTTTCATTGCACCGTCTCCTCCTCCAGGACGAAATACCACTCCAGAAAAGCATTGAAATCAGCCCACTGCGGCTCACTCTCGCCATTAAGAAACCGTTCGATGGACTCCCCCAGTTCCACCAGCACCACTTCTCCTGTCTGACGGTTGTAGAAAAATCCACCTTCACCTTCAAAACTGTCCAGTGGAATATACGCCTCGGGAAGTCCCAGTGTAAGCTGTGCTACATTCATGTCTTCCATATATACGGTGTTCTCCATAAACCAGCAGATCTGATACAACTCCTGATGCCTGCTGTAGAAAGTCGGTCCATCCTCTGCATGTAGATAAAATTGTGCAAAATCCGACTGAAGATCAATCTCAAGCTTCCGTAATGCTTCTTCGTATGATGCTGGAACATCTTCATGCCACCAGCCTTGCTTCTTGCAATGATCAATTACTTTATTGGATAACATCGCAGACCTCCTAATTCAATTTTGCTTACACAGATTTTACAGGTATCCAGACCTGGGGAGGTGTGCCGTGACCTCTGTACACTTCAAGTTCCGGAATCCCTGCATGCTGATGTGAAGTGGAAGGAAACCACTCTGTCATAATATGGTGCCACAACCGTTGTATCGCCTCCGGCTTTAATTCATCCGCTTCAAATACAACCCAATGGGACGCGGGAAGTTCGATGGACACCAAACCTTCAGGCACTTCACCTGAGTGAGAGGTAGCAATCCAATACTCCATTTGATTGTCCTTCAGCTCTCGCTGATCTACACAGATGCCTACCAAACCGGGAATAGCTCCGTTATTGAACCCGTTTAACCGTTCCTCAATTCCGTCTGCCAAAGCATCCTGCCACATCTTAGGAATTTCTCTTAAATTCTCACCATCCACACAAGAGAACGTTCGTTTGATTCCCACAAAGGTAAGAGACTGCTGTTCAATCACATTATCATTCACATTCATTAGATGGACTCCTCTCCGAGAGCGGTATGGAGCATGACTTTCCATGACACATTCATGAAAACATTTTCCATATATGATATATACCTCCGATATGTCCTACAGTTACTGTATCAAAAGAGTAGGTAGATTGGAAATAGTGCCAGTACTCCTGTTCATAAGAGAAGAAAACTACCTACCACTCGTTCCGGCTCGATGTTGGGAGATAGAACTACCGGGTTCATTTCCTTATTCTGGTGCAACTTTCTTCTTACTCATTCGTCTAACTACTGACCAACAACGAAGGAGATGACTATGCGAATATCTTGCAGCCCTGGTTTTCCTGGAAGTATGATTGGATCGATTGATCTTCAGCCATCGAAGTATTACACCCCACCTTCCAGTAACAGCCAAATTACAGATCATGTTGATCCTGAACTCGTTACCATTCCCTATGTAGAAGATCCGGGATTCGGATCACACTTTGACGCCATGAAAGTCATGAAGGGAACTTATAAAGATGAAATGCATGTGAGCTATGATGTAGAGTTTACGATTGATGTGGACAAAAAAGGTTACATTACGCAATTTGAGCATACGTTCCAGCTGGAACGTTATCTGGATCTGGTTCGCACACAGTCCTATAAAGTGATCAAGACAAACTGGCGTGGACAAACATTTCATGTGATGACATACAGTTACCTGGAGGAAGTCATTCATCCGAAGAATGTTCTTTTTAAATGTAACCTCGCAGAAGATGTGTTTGTGATAGCTGAACTTGTCTCCAATCACGCCGATGGAAGCGCAACTGAGCACGGTATCAGGGATCTGCATTTCCGTGCATTAATCTCGGCACGAGATGATCTGTACCCAATAGATTATATGTGTGAGCCTGATTTCGACCTGAGTCTTGACTAAAAGAGTAGATACATATGTAGAAAGAGCATAAGCTGTCCCGAATCAGCGGGGTAACCTGTGCTCTTTTTTTTCACAAATGAATCACCAATTTCTTTCGCTTATTTAAACGCCCTCCTTCACACGCTCCGCCAGTAACAACAATTAACCTGTAATGCCACCTCAGATAGCGTTTAACATAAATGAACTTGAATAGGGCACCTCACGGAACAGGCACGGGATAACCATTTGTTATCCTCACGCCCTTTCTGGAGGTGCCTTTTTTAATTTTTTCACATCTGAAATTTAGAGATAAACGACAGGCTCATTACGCTATGTCAGCGTTAAGCCCCCATCTCGGTATTCGAGCGAGCCGTGCCGCCGCGTGGTGTGAAATTGAAATATCCTTCATCCAGTTGCTCCGTCTTGGGCAGGTTGCGGGATACGCGATCAAGCATCCAGTATACACCTACCAGAACAACGGTAATTCCACTTAAGGTGATTACTGTAGAACTGTGTAGCCAGACTCCCAACGTACCACCGATCAGACTGCCGATTGGCATGGCTATGCCGCTTAACGCCATCGTCGCGGAGAACACCAAACCCAAATATTGCTGCGGTACCCCCTTCTGAACAACGGTATTAATGATGACGTTAACGGCTCCGCCAGGAACCCAGGCCAGTCCATATACCAGAATGCTCAACCAGCTCCACGGGGTAAATATGCACCCGATCCAGGCAATTCCTGATATGATGTATGCCACAGAATACAATAGACCCAAACGTACATTTTCCAGTCTGAGATACGGTGCACATGTTGCACCAATGACGCTGCCGAGCGCCTGTGCCATCAGCATCAACCCGTAGATATCGGCTCCACCGATCTCATCACTATATATGGGAAGTACACTAAAAGTCGCTCCTCCCGCAGCATTAATAACCATAATGCCAAAGAGTAATTTGGCCAATGCCGTCCGTGTAAGCAGCCTGATTCCACTCACTAAATCATCCGTGTAATTCCTAAAAAACAAACGCATTCCTGACGGTGTACTCCCATTCACCTGTTCAATAGTCTCATCATATGTATCCTGTTCCTTCTTCATTTTCGATTCCATGATATAAGGAGCAATCCGCAATTGGGAGAATAATAACGCACCTATGAAGAAACCGATGGCATTCCAAAAATACAAAGACACCGCACCCAGCGCAACAATGAGTATCCCGGAGATGGCATTACAAGCCACATCAATCCCCTGATAAGCGATGGAGAACAGGGAATTGCCCTGCGTGAGTTGGTGTTTCTCCAATACTCTTGGCAGTGCTGACATCTGAACAGGGTACACCCAGGTATTACATATGTTCAGAATAGGGGTGATCACTAATACCAGACCGACACTCAGAAAATCATAGTACGCAGCAATAGGGACAATTAATAACAATGCGGCCTGAATTAACTGACTATATACCAGAATCCCTCGAATCGGGATCCGATCTATCATCGGTCCGGATAACAGTTGAATAATTTTCGGCAAAATGGACAAAAAACCCGCGAGTCCTGTATAAAATGAGGATCCTCCCAGATTGTAGACCAGCCACATGGCGGATACCGCATATAAGCTATCTCCAATGTTGGTCAAGATTCTGCCAAAAAACATCAAACTGAAGTTCTTGTTTTTGAAAATCTCCATGGCCCACCTCCGCCTACGTCGAACCTAAATCTCATTCCACATCTCTTTCATGCTGCTATGAAGAATGAAGACAAGCGAAGTCATTCCTGCTCCGCTTGGTTCAATCCGAGTTAAATCTTCTGTACAACCTTCTCCTCTTGCAACGTCAGCACCGAAGCAATGCTTTCCCTGAGGATATCGATTCCTCTTCGCAGATTGTGATTGGAGATGTTCAATGGAGGCATAACCTTAACCACACTATCATGTCTGCCTACTCGCTCTACAATAAGTCCACGCTCATAACAAGCCTTCTGTACCTCTTCCGCAATATCCGGTTCGAATTTGGAGAAATCCAGCCCCCAGATCAGACCAATTCCCCGAATATCAATGTTGGGGTACTGCTTCAATATTTCCTCACTCCATATCTTCTTCAACATGGTCTCTTTCGCATACACCTGCTCCTCCAGGGACACTTGTTCCCTGTATTCCAGTGCTGCTTTGGCAGCGATAAAGGCCAACTGGTTCCCGCGAAAGGTTCCATTATGTTCGCCCGGGTTCCAGATATCGAGATGAGGTTTCATTAACAGCAAGGACATCGGCAATCCATACCCGCTAATGGATTTAGAGAGAACGACCAGATCAGGTAGTATTTCCGCTCGCTCATAGGAGAAAAACGGACCGGTTCTGCCGCATCCTACCTGTACGTCATCGCATATTAACAAAATATCGTATCGATCACAGATAGCCCTGATTTTCTTCAACCATGAAGTCTCCGCGACATAGATACCGCCCTCTGCTTGTACAGTCTCGAATATGATGGCAGCCGGCTTCTCAATACCAGAGTGGGTGTCTTCCAATATATACTCGATGTAGGCAGCACTATCAAAATAATGATTATGTTCATTCGGAAACGGAATAAAGGTTACACCGTCCAATGCTCTGCCCGCACCCTGTCGGCTGTCCCGATTACTGGTCACGGCCAGACTCCCCAGGGACATGCCATGATAACCACCCATGAAAGAAAACACACCCGTACGCCCCGTATATTTGCGTGCCAGCTTCAACGCAGCCTCTACCGCATTAGTCCCGGTAGGGCCACAGAATTGAAGCTTGTATTCCATCCCTTTTTTCTTCAGTACAGATTCAGAGAAATATTCAATAAAATCAAGCTTCGCCTGCGTGTACATATCGAGCCCATGCATAATTCGGTCCGATTCGATGTAGGCCATAATTTCGTTTTTGATATATTCATTGTTATGTCCATAGTTAAGCGCACCAGCACCTGCAAAAAAATCAATATACGGACGACCGTCCACGGTATAGAGTTGATCATCCTTGGCTTTATCAAATACGGCCGGGAAATGTCTGCAATAACTTCTCACATTGGATTCCATCGTTTCAAAAGTCATCTGATCCATCCCTTCACCATTTGATTCACATATTGGGCCACATTCACAGCATGATTGTAGTCGATCAGATTCTCATGATGACCTGGAATAGGAGTTGCAATGCATGTACCTGTCGTCTTGGCGTGCCAAACCTGTGCATCCGTTAAGGGAACTGGACTTATTTCATCCTGAGCGGTTGCATACAACAGATGGATATCGGACTGAATCGGTTCTGCTGAATAGTAGTTATCAAAGGCCACTTCATTGGCCAGACGCACTTTGAGATGTCTAAGCGTGTTTTCACCTGGGAAGTGATTCATGGCTTCTTTTAACTGGTCCTCATAGTCTGCATTGCGCTTGAACTCATATCCGTTGTTGTTTGCTAATTCGGCAAGAGCCTCCATCTTGTTTATTGGACGAACATCCCGCTTATGGCTTCGGGCAGGTGCATCCAGAATAATCAGCCACTCCAGCTGTTGTCCCGCATCTTCGATGATCCGTGCCATCTCAAATGCCACATTGCCACCAAAGGACCAACCCAGCAATCGGTACGGGCCTAGCGGATTCAATTGCGTAAGAACACCATAATAATACTGAGCCAGTTCTTGGACGGTATAGAGCGGTTCTTCGTCGTTTTCATATCCTTTTGGCACAAATCCGTATATATTCAGGCCTTCCAGTTGGCTAACCAACTCATAATAATTGATCAGGTTGCCGCCACCCGTCGGAAGGAGAAACAGTGGAGAGTCATCAACACGACCACCTTCTTTCAACACAACAACCGATTGATCTTGGGGCAGGTTTCCCTCGCGAATGATATCTGCAATCTCGGTCACGGTGGAGTAATCAAACAAGGTGATCACGGATAGCTCGGTATGAAATGTTCTGTTCAGAACATCCATTAAACGGACGGCTTTGATCGAATGTCCACCCTGATCGAAAAAGCTTTCATGAAGATGGATGGTGTCCACACCAAGGATATCCATAAAGATCTGCATGACCTTTTCTTCCAGCTCATCCTGCGGAGCAGCGATATAATCCTTCAATGTGCCACAGTCCAGCTGCTTCAGCGCTGCCTTGTCCAACTTACCGTTACTGTTCAGAGGAATACGATCAATCGTAATGAAACGTGAGGGAATCATGTGACTTGGCAGCAGGGTTCGGCAGAAGTTGCGAAGGTCCGTACTGAGAACCTCAGAAGATGGAGCCAGTTGAATATAAGCACTCAGTGACAGTTCTTCATCCTCTCCCCATCTCTCAGCCAGCATCGCACACTCCTGAATATCAGCGTGTCTGGAGATTACATCCGTGATTTCCCCCAATTCTACACGCATGCCTCTGATCTTCAATTGGTTGTCTATTCGACCGACAATGTATAACTTGCCAGTGGCGTCGTAATAAGCAATGTCGCCCGTCCGGTATATCCTTCCATCCGTAAACGGGTTCGCAAAGAAAGCCTGTTCGGTCTTTAAAGGATCTCCATAGTACCCCCTCGCCAGCCCAACTCCACCAATATACAAGTGACCATGAACGCCGATGGGCACCGGATTCTGCATTTCATCCAGCACGTAGATGAAGTTGTTCCCGATTGGCCGACCAATGGATATATTTCTTCGAGCGCGGTGACCTTCCAACTGCACATTCATATGAATGGTTGAATCAATGGAAACCTCGGTTACCCCGTAACTGTTATGCAAATTACGCTCGGGAAGATGGTTGTGGAACGCTGCAACCATCTCGGGCTTCAATGCCTCTCCACTAGAGAATACTTCCCGTAATGACGCTAACTGCTCCAGATCCGCCCCACCAATTCGCTCCAAAATCATCTTCAACATACTTGGAACAAAAAAGACGATGGCCACTTCATATTGCTTCAAAGCTTGAATGATTGCATATGGATCACGATGAAATCCTGGCTCCAACAGTGCAACCCTTGCCCCTGCCATCCATGTCCAGAAGTATTCAAGACCGACATCATCAAAGGTAAGGGTTGTTTTTTGAAGTACCGTTTCATAGGATTCCAGCTTGAATTGATGCTGCATCCAGCAGATACGGTTCACCCACCCCTGGTGCCGCACAGATACCCCTTTCGGTTTCCCTGTAGTGCCTGACGTATAATAAATAGCTACCAAATGATCAGGCCCCACTTGTGACTGTGGAACTGTAATCGGCTTGTCCATATATATTTCAGGTTGAGATACGTCGATCAGAAGGGCAACATCATCCGGAATCGGCAACGTATTTGTATTGATGAGGCAGATGGACGCTCCCGAATCTGTTAACATATGACGATTTCGCTCCACAGGTGCATCCAGATCCAGAGGCACGATAGCTCCTCCCGCTTTTAACACGGCAAGAAGGGCAATGGGCAAATGCAGCGAACGTTCTATGCCAATGGCTACCGCCTTGTCAGGTCCAATTCCCTTTTCGATCAGAAGATGAGCCAATTGATTCGCTTGACGGTCCAGATCGCGATAAGATAATTGTTCTCCCCCATACACCACAGCCACTTGATCCGGGACTCGGGATACGGATGCTTCGAACAGGTGATGTACACAGATATGATCAGGGTAATCCATTACGGTATCGTTCCATTCATATAGAACTTTCTGTCGTTCTTCATCACTAACGGCTCCAACCCCTGCGATTGGCTTCCCTGGATGATCCACAATATGTTCAAGCAACGCTATAAAATTACTGGCCCAGCGTTCAATCGTACTCACATGGAACAGATCCCGACTACATTCAAACGTCCCCTTAATCACATCCCGATCTTCCGTCAAATCCAGGGACATGTCGAATTTGGATGTGTTGGTCTGCTTCAGCTTGATCTCCCTAAACACAGCCTGTTGTTCTGTTTGTTCGAAATCTCCCGCCTTCGCCAGACTGAACATGACCTGAAACAATGGCGAATATCCCGTATTTCTGGATTGAATCAGATCATCGAACAACAGATCAATCGGTACATCCTGATGGTCGAATGCATCAAGGATTGTATTTTTGGAAGCGTCCAGATGCTCCAGAAATGATTGCTGATCATCGATACGGCTTCGCAGTACAAGTGTATTGACAAAGAAACCAACAACCTTCTCCAAATCGGACTGTGGCCGATTGGAGACAGGCGTACCGATCATCAGATCCGTTTCACCCGAATATTTGCGTAACAAAATCGCAAAACAGGTATACATCACCATAAATAGCGTGGAATGATGCTGCTCCGAAATCTCTCTTAATCTGGTCGTAAGAGGTGCCGGAATCGTGAAGTATACGGAAATCCCCTCTTCACTCCGCTTCTGCGGACGCTCATAATCGTATGGCAAAGTGAGCGTGTAGGAGTGTCCTTTCAGTTGATCGAGCCAGTACCTTTTCTGATTGGCAAACTCCTTACTTGCCAGTAATTGATTCTGCCATACTGCGTAATCTATATATTGGGTCGCGGATGGGTTATATGCCGGCAATGGGCCCACTCCGCGGAAATGTTCATAATAAGATAACAGGTCTCTTCGTATGATCTCGATCGACTGACCATCCGAGATGATATGATGCATCATCAGAACAAAAATGTGGCGGTGATCGTTCAGTTTAAACAATTTGAATCTGCACAATCGATCCCGGGTAAAATCAAAAGGGCCATCGGCCCTTTCAATTCCATCCACAATCTGCCTTTCAGCCTGATCGCCCGGATACATCGATACATCAATCCATTGATAATCCGGTTGGTCTTCCTGAATATATTGATACGGTATGCCTTCCTCTGCATCCATCCGAACTTGTAGTACCTCTTGCCTCTCCACCAGCAGTCCGATGGCTTGTTCAAATGCAGACTTATCGAACTCTCCCATAATCTCATTGGCAAAAATCATGTTATATGCCGTACTTGCTGGCTCAATCTGCTGCTGAAGCCACAACCTCTTCTGAGCAAAAGACAGCGGAAAGCGATTGATGTCGCGAGAAGTGCGCTGTACTGTATTGGTCACATTCATCTGACTTAATATTCGATCAATCAGTTCGCTTTTGTTTATTACTGCACCGGATTTTTTCACTTAATTACCCTCCGCAGAATAACCATTCGCTTCCAATAACAGATTCTCAATCACTTCGGACAATTCACGAATGGTAGGGGCATCAAATATTTTACGTAGCGGTAGATTAACACCTACCTGTTGTCTGATTCCAGAGATGACCTGCGTTGCGATAAGCGAATGTCCTCCGAGTGCAAAGAAATTCTCATCAATACTAATCTGCTCCCGCTTCAATACCGCTCTCCAGATCTGGGCAACAATCTGCTCAACGGTTGTCGTTGGTGCGGCATATTCCGCCCCGGAACTCACATCCACGTCCGGCAGGGCATGATAATCAATTTTCCCATTGCTCAGCAGCGGTAAATGCTCCAGCACCTGGATGACGTTCGGAATCATATATTCGGGAAGTGCGGATGAAATCCACTGTTGAACATCCTGAATCTCTCCAGCGGTATCCAGTTCTACATAGGCAGCCAGTAATGATTCTGTCTTCTCTAACAACTTCGCCGCTGCAAGTCGCACATGAGGGTGTTCATTTAGAACCTTCTCGATCTCACCGAGTTCGATCCGGTACCCTCTTAACTTCACCTGCCGGTCAACCCTGCCAATGTATTCGATATGACCATCCGGGAAATAACGAACCCTGTCACCGGTTTTGTACATCACCTTGTCCGGCGTATAAGCATGTGTCAGGAAAGCCTGATCATTTAGATGTTCATCCACATATCCATCTGCCAGGCTCTTTCCACTGATATATAACTCTCCGGCAACACCTGGCGGGACAAGATTCAGGTTCGAGTCCAGCACGAGCAGATTCGTATTATGAATGGGTCTGCCGATCGTCTCATGAACGTTATCCTTGTCACAGATATGATACGTCGTATCAATACTCGCCTCAGTTGGGCCGTACAAGTTAATCAACTGAGCGTTGGATCTAGCAAAGAAAGCCTTCTGGAGCGGAATTCCCAGTCTCTCTCCGCCGCTGAACACCCTTTTTAACGGTGCTGAAGAGAGGGTTTCTTTTTCCACCAATGCCTGAAGCATGGTAGGTACAACCTGTAATGTCGTAATTCGTTCCTTATGAATAATATCGAGCAGATAATCGGGATCAGCATGCATGTCCGGCTCAGCAAGAACTAGCCTTGCTCCCGTAGTGAGCGGTGCATAGAACTCCCATACCGATGCATCGAAATTAATCGATGTTTTCTGTAATACAGCGTCTTCCCCGCTCAGTGGAAATTCATTGTTCATCCAATGCATATGGTTGCTGATGGCCTGATGTGACACTTTGACCCCTTTGGGTCTGCCTGTGGAACCGGAAGTATAGAGGATATAGGCGATGTCTCTGGCATCTACTCCGATTGCCGGTGCGTCCGTGGGCTCATTTTCAATTGCCTCACCTTCTTCTTCAAGAAATACAGGATTGGCAAAAAGGGAATTGAGCCGTTCATTGTTTTTATTCAACAACAGCACTGTTTCAATGCGGGCATTCTCACAGATATAGGACAACCGCTCATTCGGATAATCCGGATCAAGTGGTACATACGCCGCCCCTGCTCGAAGCACCGACAGAAGGGCTACGACCAGCTCAGGAGATCTCTCCACGCTTACCCCGACTACATCTCCATGCCCGACACTTCTTGTCCGATGCAGATAGTGGGCAAGCTGTTTGGACTTCTCATGGATTTCCCGGAACGTAAGCAGGTTGTTACCAGACACAATCGCAATCTGATCTGGTGTCTTCAAGGCTTGTTCGTCCAGCATCTCCACCAATGTCGAGGTCGCATAATCCCGAACCTCTCCTTGAAGAATCGATTGCAATGTAAATGTCAGATGATCAGGGAGGATATTGAACGATACGGGTTCATCCAGATTCATATAGGCCTTGTTGCAAATATGTGTGAATATATCGGCTACGTAGCCAATCTCTGTCGGAGTATACATTTCCTCGTTGTATCGAAGAACGATATCTCTACGTTCAGGGTATTTCTGCATATTGAGTCCAAGATGAACCGGTTCAATCTGTTCCGACTGATACACAACCCGGAACGTGTGACCACCCGATTCCACCACGGATGATGCATCCCGACTCTCGAATCCATAGGAGAACACAGATTGACTCGAATCCGATTTGCTAAACATTTTGAAGTCAAAATAATCTGCATATTCTGCACTATCTTTCGCTTCACTCGTCGTTCTTTGGAAAAACTGAGTCAGCGTGTCGTCCTCTTTCAAGCCCGAGTACAGAGGTACGTATCGATTCAATGCACCGACAACCTTCTCCAAATCCTCATCTTGTCGGCCACGCGTATGTACGCCAACCGTTAGTTCCTTATCCTCGCCCAGCAGATGCAAAGTCAGATTCCAACAGGCGAGCGCAACGTTATCTATTGTACTTCCAGACTTCTCCGCTACCTTCTCAAGTTCAGCCCACAATTCTGTTGACCCTTCCACAGGGAAACTTGCTATCGTAATACTCGTAGTTCCGCTACCGGATACCATGGACAATTGTTTATCCACATGATCAAACCGTTTATTGTTCCAAAAACTTCTTTCCTCCGCGTGCTCATCATTGGTCAACAGGTCATTCAACCACTCGGATACAGCATAATACGGTACCTCTTCTTCCAAAAGTTCAGGGTCCACCTCAGCCACAATTAATTGTGATAAATCCGCTAGAATAACGGCAGGTTCAATATCCGAGAAATGTGGATCAAAAGCGAGAATCAACACTTTGGAACGTTCGGACAGATCCACGTTAATGGCTTCCAGCGAATAATCACCTGTCCATGTGTCCAACTCCTTTCGGATCAATCCTTGGATATCCTGCTCTTGAATAGGTTCATCGGAATATGCAGTACGGAATCGGCTTCTGGTCTCCGAATCTACTTTCTGAAGATGGACCCCATAATTGGGATCGGCTTCTATGGAAGTGCGGAGTGTGCTGTATTTCTCGGCTATTCTCTTCACGGCTAATTCAATCTGATCATTGGAGCACTCACCTTCGATGTTAACAGCAATTACACTTGGGACCAGTGATGTTAATCGGTTATTATTCAGTTCATGCAGTCGTTTCTGTTGTGGTGAAAGGGGATAACCCAGCATTACATTTTCCATGTTCAATCCTCCTGCATTTCTAATGTATTTTCAGTTCTATATAAAGTGAACTAAAGAATGTTACACTTGCCACTTCGATGACAGAATAACCTTCCGATCGCTGTTATCCCCAGATTTTTTGATTCCCTTCTTTAAAGGGAAAATCCGGGGATAAAGGCGAACGCTTCGCTTCTTCACATTATTTCTGTCCTCTCCGTTATCGTGTAAATATTAAATTCAATTTATTTAGTGTAATTTCCTTACGACGAAATTGAGGCTTCACGACTCACGGGTTCTCCCATGGCTACGAGTACTTTTCGATCTCCCTGATACGGGTTTCGTGCATGCGCCACCAACATATTGTCCAGCATAAGAATATCTCCCTCTTGCCATGGAAAGGCGATCGTGGCATCGGCATAAGCCTGACGAATATGTGCAGCCACATCAGCATCAATTGAAGTTCCATCTCCATAATACGTCTGGTATGGCAAGCCGCTCTCTCCAAATTCTTCGAGCATCAAGTTGCGAACTTCCTCGTTCAAGCTACTGCTATGCCAGAAGGCAATATGATTAAACCACAGGTTCTCATTTGTATCGGGGTGGATCGTAATGGCCGGTCTCACCTGCTTCGTTGTCAATGTTCCATCCTCATTCCATTGGCAAGTCATGTTGTTGTCCAGGCAATATTGCTCGACCTCGTCCTTGGAGTCCGTATGGAAAACATACTGCCAGGTCTGCCCGAATCCGGTTCCGTAGTTTCGAACCAACATCCAGCCTTTCTCAGCAAAAACATCCCGAATGTCCGAATCAATGAGGTTATATACTTTCCGTACATCAACAATAGGCGTTTCTCCTCCTTCATCAGCAACAACGATACTGGAGAACCAGATTTTTTTGGGCCATGTCATGACGTAGGACAATTCATTATGCGGTGCAATAGTCTCCTCGTTGGGAAATTCCGTTGACGTATACACCTTGCCCTGTACTTGGGTTCTCGGTGTCGCTCCTTCTTTATAACTGAGCGGTTCGGGGCAGCTTACATCAATGAACCCATAAAAGCTCTCTGGTGTGGTAGTATCAAAACCTCTGAACAGGACGCCACCATATTCCAAAATTTTCTCTTCTACCATGTCCTTATTGTTGAGATACCATTGATTCAGATCCAGACCGGCTACATTGGGTTTGATCACCAACGGCAGTTCCTGACCTTCCTCCAGGAACGATTGCTTCACAATTTCTTTCTGGATGACCATCTGCGCACCTTTATCAAATTTCTTCTTCATAGTTAATCCTCCTAAGATTTGATTTTGTTGAATTTCTTTTTGCTCTTACTGCTATTCAGCAACACCATCTTGTACTCGTGGGCCATCACCTCCCAATCATGACGTACAGCTTGAAGACTCCGCGAGGAGTCAGCCGCAATCAGCTCTACTACAGCCATATAATCATGCAGGAATCTCTTCATGGTGGATTTGCCAAACAACTCTGTTTTGTATTCCACCACTGCATTCATTACATGATCAGCCTCGATGAGATTTAATGTCAGATCCCACTTGCTCTTGCCGCTGTGTCCCCACAAAATTTCATTTTGAGCAATACTTAGCCCTTCGATGTTGTACGTATTTTTGACATCAAGTACAAACCACGTCTGGAAGAAAGGGGTCAGTCCCGAAGCACGATCCGGGTTCAGCAGTTCAATCAGCTTGCCGAAAGGCATCTCCTGATGATCAAACGCTTCAAATACCGTATTTCTAACCGAAATAATCTGGGCATCTATGGATTGTTCCGGGTCCATGACCGTCTTCAAGGCAAGGCTGTTGGAGAAATATCCGATCAATCGCTGCACTTCGGCACGATTCCGGTTTGCTACGGGGGTTCCTACGACGATCTCGATTTCACCCGAGTAAAAGTACAGCAGCATTTTGTAGGCGGTGAGCATGGTGATGTACAGACTGGCATTGTTTTTCATACCGGCCTTTTTGATCATTTCAATGGTTTGTATCGGAATTTCTGCAAGCAGTATATCTCCGGTATCCACGTTGTTCAGCGAAGGCTCACGGTCATAGGGCAATACTTTTACCGACCGGTTGACGGTACTTCCCAACTGGTTGCGCCAATAATCTAGAACTGTCGGAAATTCTTCAGTCATCCATTTTCCTTTTTGCCAATGTGAATAGTCGGAATATTGGATACTCAAACTCTCAGTTGCTGCATTTTCTCCCCTCAGATAAGCATTATAGTATGACCCCAGTTCAGCCATCAGGATATCCTGAGACCAGCCATCGAAGATAATGTGATGAAAATTAAAATAGGCAAAATATTGATGTGCATGGATCTGATACAATCCAAAATAATACATCGGCCCGGTTTCCAGGTTGAACTGGTGTTTGGATTCTTCTTCAATTACACGCTTCAGACTGGCTTGGGAATCATCCCTCAGCGTATGCTGGACCTCTATGCCAAAAGGCTCGTAAGGTCTGATTCGCTGCACTGGTGTATTGTTCTCTACAACAAAATACGTTCTCAATACATCATGCCGCTGTACGATCTGATTCAATGCATAGACGTATGCCTCTTCCGAGAATGCGCCTTCAAAAATGACATGTCCGGGAATGTTATATTTGGTGCTCTTTCCCTCGAACTGTTCAACCAGCCACAGGGATTCCTGATTGAATGACATTACACCTTTGAGCGCCGGATCAACTCTGGGAATATCTGTTGACAGGAAGATCGGCTTGTCCATAATTCCGTTCAATACATCCACTTTGGATCTCTTTATTGTGTTTTGTTCCATGCTCGTCATGCCTTCCTTTCCTTCTATGACCTGATCCAGATGTGAACTTAAGGATTGGATTGTAGGGAAATTAAACATATCGTTAATCGAAAAATTAAAACCTATCTCGGATAGTCTGGTATAGATCTGAATCAACTTAAGTGAATCACCACCCCGTTCATAGAAATGGTCCGTCACACCCACCTCTTCCAGGCCAAGAATCTCAGACCAGATGGCAGATATCGTCTGTTCCATGCTAGAACTAGGCGCCACATACACATTTTCTTCATCCGATTGTGGCTTCTCTATCGATAACGCCAAGTAATCAATCTTGCCGTTAATCGTAAGTGGAATGGAAGACACCTTGATCAGATGTGTGGGAACCATATACTCCGGCAACAGAGATACCAAGGTATCCCGAATCATCCTCCGGGTCACATGTGCATCGCTGACGTAATGAGTACATAACTGACGGGATTGCTGATCCGTCTTGACGCTTACAGCGGCATCCCGAACTCCTTTGATTTTCAAGAAAGCTGCCTTGACCTCACCCAGTTCAATTCGATACCCGCGAATCTTCACTTGGTCGTCCATTCTTCCGAGGTATTCCATCTGACCGTCTTCTCTTAACCGGCATAGATCCCCAGTTCGGTACAATCGCTCGCCTGGACGATCCGGGTGTTCGACGTATTTTCTGCCCGTCAATTCGGGTTGGTTCAGATAGCCTCTGGTCACTCCGTCTCCCCCAACCAATAACTCGCCCTGAACACCGACTGGAACGTATTGCAGTGATTGATCAAGTACATATATGGATGTGTTCTGAATGGGCTTGCCGATAGGCACATACTCCGTTTGGTCAACATGAGGATTGTAAGCATAGATCATACAGCCCACCACTGTCTCTGTCGGTCCATATTCATTGAAAATGGTCACATCATGCTTACTTTGCCGGGTAATATTGGCAGCCAGCGAAGCACTTAAATTATCGCCACCTACAATAAATGTCCGGACATTGGATCTGTCCATAATGTTCATGTCATGAATCAATTGCAGGTGCGCCGGAGTCAGCTTGACCAGATCCACTCGCGGATCCAGAACAACATCTGCAATCAACGCCTTGTTATGAGACGAGTTGTAGATAATCATCGTGTTACCCGTAATTAACGGCGTAAAGATGGAGGTAATGGTCAGGTCAAAAGCGATGGATGAATACAGGGAAAAAGTCGTTTTACCGTCAGTAACATAGGTCTGACTCGCCCACCATATATAGTTCGTCAATCCCTTATGCTCCACCAATACACCCTTCGGTGCTCCAGTTGACCCTGATGTGTAGATTACATAAGCCAGATCCTTCATATCTATGGTCAAGTTCAGATTACCTGTTGGTATATACCCCTCATTATCTTCAAGAATATGAATGACTTCTAGACTGTCCGGCAAAGTGATATGCTCGTTAACCAGGACAAACCTTACCTGAGAATCTTGCAAAATATGCTGAATTCGTTCATCTGGATACTCGGGGTCAATCGGAATATAAGCACACCCGGCTTTCATAACAGCCAGAATTGCGATAACCATCTCCATACTGTGGGTTGCAATAATGCCTACCAGTTCTCGCTGCTTGATTCCTCTGCTGATCAATGTCGTAGCCAAGCCGTTAGCTCTGGCATTCAATTGTTCATAGTTCATCTCCTTATCCCCCAGGATAAGTGCTGTATGTTGAGGGATAGCAGCTGCCTGTTCTTCAAACAACTGGATGACCGTTTTGTCGCTAGGATAAGACGCCCCGGTATCATTAAACTCGGTTAGCATCGATTGTTTATCGGCTTCGCTTACAATGCTGATCTGTTCAATTCTTTGTTCAGAATGCTCCAGAATGGCTTCCGTAACCGTAAGAAACTGATCGAGCAGATTGTCCATGAACGATTCACTGAACAACTGGGTCCGATAATCCATCTGAAATATGATACGATCCTCATTGATTTTTTCAATAATATTGATAAGCAGATCATTCGTCTCATGTCCATTAAACTTGTTGTCCATATAGACATCATGTCCTTGCATCTTGTCAAAGCGTTCTGGACGATAGACCAGTGATATGCCGAACAGTCTGTTCAGTTCCGGTAAGGAGAGCGACTCTCTCAGATCACGGATCAGCTGATTATACGGATATTTCTGATGACGCAATATTTCTTTTTGTTCATTGGAAATGCGTTGCAGCAAGGTTAACACGGTTTCAGAGGTTTCTACCCCGATCCTGACAGGTATGGTTGTGACAAACATGCCAATCATGTCTTTATCTGTTTTACTAGTTCGGTTCGCGTAGTTGGTTCCAACGACCAAATCGGTTTGGTGAGTGAGTTTATTCAGCAGAATAGCTAGGGTAGAGAGAAAAAAGGTAAATACGCTGACATTCTTCTGACGACAGAAATCTTTCAAACGTACATACATGGAGTGATCCATATTCATCGTTTTTCTTCTGGCTGCGGTGTGAGTAATAAGGGGATTGTGCGCTTTCAGTTCCATAAATTCGGGAATCGTATGAAACTTCTCTCTCCAAAAGGCCTGATCTTTCTCATAGCGTTTGGAAGCGAGATATTGTTGTTCACTATTTATATAGTATTCATAATCGTGAATCGTAGATTCAATCCTGCTTGCATTACCATCTTTCAGTTCGGCATGATAGGTTGCCGTAATTTCATTCGTCAACTGGAATAATCCCAGGCCATCACAGATGATATGGTGAACCTGAATGATGTATCCGTATTGTCCATGACCCTCATACGTATAAAACTGACATAGATCTTCACTGTGTACATGAATCGGATGGTTACCCACATACTCAGTCCATGTCACACCCGTCAAGGCTGGATCTTCATGAATATGCTTGAATGATCTGTACTCATAAGGTTGGATGTATTGTTTATTCTCACCTTGATCCAGTAGAATCCGAGTTCGAAGCAGTTCGTTATTCTTCAAAACCCTGTTAATCGACCGCTCTAACAAGGTGAAATCGATCGGTTCCGGTATGCTCATCTTGGATGTAATCATCCATACATCTGATTTCGGATATAACATTTCCATGTACCATATTCTTTGTTGATGCTCTGTTAAAGGATGTAGATCAACACATACATTTCCCATCTAATTCTCCTTTATATATAATTTATCCTAAAATAAGTTAATTACAACTTATCATCCCACCCACATTTAATCAATAACTATTTTATTTGTTTTTTTAACATTTTTTTGTATAATTCGACATCAAAATACCATTTTTAGCGTGGAAAGAATGAAAGTCCCATCCAACCTTTCTACAAGATTTCCACTTCCGTTTCATTATTCGGTAATGTTCGAACAAAATGAAAAGCCCCGTGATCGATACAAAGGATCTGCACCTGACCGCGGGACCAATTCACGTGAATGATTCTTTCAAAACTTCAGTGCTTATGGTTCTTGACTAGCCTGGGGTGAATTGGAACAAATCTTAGCTGTCAACTACCTTTCCGAATTGCTCTGCTTGTTCCGTCATCTTCCTGCTTAATCTTGCTCTTAATCCACTCATCCATTCCGGCTCATGTAACCACTGTTCTGAAGCAGACCGAAGCACACGCACATATCCATATAGGTTGGCAAACCGGCGACATGCGGGGAACATGCTCTCCAGATCATAACGTTCTCCCGCCTTGGACCAGTACCCGTTCAGGAACAATTGCTTCTTCTGCTCCCATTGATCAGGCTCTATTTCCTCACGAAGACTATCCAGGCTCTGCTCCACATCCATCGCGTACCAGTGATACATCGAGTCATCAAAATCAATGGCATAACAAGACTGGCTACCTTCGTCATAGAATACATTATCCGGTTCAAAATCGTAGTGAATGAGTCCGAAATTTTGCTTGTTCATCGGCCAAGCTGCAAAATATGTTCGGAGAAATTCCATCTCACTGAGTGCAGCCGTCTCCGCAGGAAATTCCTTCAGGTTCTCTTGTACCCAATTCAACACATCCGTATAGGCCCAGCGCCGCTTCTCCTCCTGTTCAGGCGTGAATGTACGCGATAGCTGGTGCAGCTCACCTAATGCCTGACCATAGCTGTAAAGGATGGGGTCATTCAAATCGATGCTTCCTAACTGCGATCCAGGTACTCGCTTGAATACAGAAGCATAGTACGTTCCCCATGGCGTGTGCGCCTCTACAAGTTCTGTTCCTGAATTGGCGGGTACAGCCTCCATGGCTCCATACTGATTAATTCGAAGATAACGGAGGAACTCCAGTTCAGCGCTGAGGTTGACTTGATTTTTTTCCTCTATCGGGGCAAATCGAAGCAATCGCACTTCCCCCTGTTCTCTGAACGGATACACGGCATTGGAGGATATGCGATAATACTGAAACATGTCCAGCGACTCGGGATCATAACTCCAATTCTTCAGGATCATCTCGGCAAGGTCATTATGTTGGAATAAATATTTTAATTTTAACATGGGCATTTCTCCTTTTTTGATCATTTCATGTGGATTGCTCGTAGCCAACGAATGCCTATTTTTGCGCGCAAAAAGCCGCAGGCTATGCCTGCGGCTTTAAAAAATTCTGAATGGGGGCTTATTTGCACAAGCAAATAAACCTCGCATACGCCAGAAAAATGAGCAGTTATATCCCTATTTATCGGCAGATCTCAGACCGGACTGGGAAACAAAATGTGTTTCAACGTTCGTCGGATAGTCTGCCGGAATTATTCAGTTCATTCTTACCTTCATTGTAGTAATAGAACATACCCTCTTAGACCGTCGTTTCATGACGCTCACTCCCTTCAAAAAGCCAGTTGTTTCCATAATAGCCGATAAGCCAAGTGTAAGCAATTACACAATGACGATATTCCCATCATTTTTTACTGGACAACCATCATCCGTTCGACCGTCTCGGTGTTGTCCTTATACCACACCATCACGATGTTTTCTTTTTGAAGATCAGACACTTGAATGGACGAATTTGCACGTGAGCTGGAATTGCCCGAGCGCGGCGTCCCCATGCCTTCAGTGATAGCAACATCATCACTTATTTTCAATTTCATCTCCAATCCGGTATCCTTCCATTCCATGCTTGGGGATGAGGTGTCCTGCACCTCAAGTAACGCCAGCGTAACTGTGTTTCCATTTACGGAGATGACTCTACCTGTAATGTCGGCATTCATCATCCCCTTCGTCATGTCTGGACTGCCTGTACGCTCATACATACCCGTGCCGCCCCTTCCACCTCTAGGCGTTCCTCCATTCATGCCCAGGCCACCGCCATTCGGCATGCCGAATCCATTCATGCCTTGCACAGAACCGGTGTTGGTTATATTCTGGGCGGTTATAACATCACAGGCCGTCAGCATAACAAAACATCCCATCAGCAAGAGTATTGTAACCGATGTGAAGTATTTATTTTTTCGCATATGATCACCTCTTTCTCAGAGAATATTTCTCCAAGGTACCTTTACGATGGAATATGAAGTCATACGTATCTTTGAACCCCATATAGGACAGCACAACCAACAACGGATATACAGGGTAGATGTATCTGGACTTAATCTCCCACAGAATATAAAATCCGATGAATCCGAGAATCACCAGGATTAAGGAGACTTCATCATACCGTTTACGACGAATTCCACCAACCAACCGGATGAAAATAAAACAGTACATCAAAAAATTCATCACATATACAATCCAGAGCAAACCTGTCCGATAAGCCGACTCCCCTTGCAACAGTTCTGTTATCGCATTGGTGTAACTATAGGAGCCTGCGATTCCACCTCCCCTTCCCCTTCCTCTTCCTGCACCGATGGAACTTTCATTGCCGATTCCGTAGCGGTCCATCTGGTATGTCCCTTCGGTCCAGGTCCATATGATCTTTTTGTAATACATCTGCACCAAGTCACTCGCACTTGCTTCAGACAGCTTGTTGCCGATCTCTTGTTTGAACAATGCTTCGCTCTCAGCCTTATTGTAGTTGGCCTGCCTCTGATAGACCTGATAACTCTCCATATTGTCCCAGAAGCCAAAACGCTCCAGATTAATCCCCATATTCAGCCACATATAGACTGGTGCAGAATTCTCTCCAACAGGTTCGCTCACAGCACCGGAGGATTGAAGAACCGCATTCTGAGTCCAGGTCGGTACATTAAACAACATAGCCAGCACACCGATGGAAATGATGACTTTCTTCATTCCGATGCTCCGCATATTCAGCAGGATAGTTATGATGGCAGCGATTAGCACGATCACACCAATGCTTCGGAAGTAATTTCCCATCGCGAGCAACACGGCGGCAATGACGATTGTTTTCCAAGACTTTTCACGTACAAAACGAATAACAAAGTATAAACAAGATGTCAGAAATGCTGTAGCAATCACATCGTTATAGATCAGGTTGTTCAGGAATAAGGAAGGCAGGTACGTGGCTGCAAAGATTAACACACCGTAATCACGTTCCGTGGATCTGTCGTTCACTTGTTTGTAGATAAGATAAATCATGAACGTTGTTAACGTTGAAAACAAAATATTAAATAACTTGATGACCAGATAGTTATCCGGGAACAGGTACAGCAGCGTTTTCAAGTACAACACGATCGAGTAGTTAAACGGGAACATGTGCAGATAACCACCCGTTTCAAACGAGGAGTAGTCTTGGTCATACAGCATGTTCATGGCCAGTGAAAGAACGGTCTGCGAATCATCGGTAGGCACTCTCGGAAATACGAAAATGATGATGATCTGAATGACCAGAGAACATAACAGCACCATCGGAATAACAACCTTCGGGCTGTATTTGTTCAGTTTCAGACACAGAGCATATAACCCGACACCTGAACCAAGAAGCAAAAGAATGACCGGGAGAAAAATACTCCACTGCTGCATGCCCAAAATGGGATTGTCCCCATACAAGGCGTAGTTGTACTGTGCCCGAACCAATAAGGACGAAGCAATAAATACCGCAACAAACACGAGCAAAATGAGATAAAACGATTTATGCAGCACCTTAGACATGCCAAAACTCCTTTTCCATTACAGGATTCCGTGAGTATTATAATCGCTCTGGCTGAAAAATCGCTGAAAGGGAGTAACGCTTGCAATCGGTGCAGATCAGCATGTGTATACAAACAGAAAAAGACCGTCCCTTCGATAAGGTAACGGTCTATATGTAAAATTTTTTAAAAGTATATGGCCTTAGCTAATTGTTGAAGATCACTTCTCGTCCTTGATAAACTCAAGGATATCCTGGATCTCACAATCCAAAGCCTCACATATTCGATTCAGCGTATCAAACTTCACACCATCGGTTTCTTCATTATATAATTTGGCAATCCCATTTCTATGTAATCCGGTTAGTCGGGATAATTCAGCAATATTAATTCTTTTCTCACCCATAATACGAGATAAATGAACCTTGATCATACGAATTCTCCTCCAAACTAAAATGCACACTGTGATGTTGACAAAGCACACTACAAGTTGTATATTCGAATAAACATAATGCACACTGTAGTGTTCGAATGGAAACTTAATATCTACAAATACTCAAAAAGAGGTGTACATAGTGAAAGAATCCTTGGAATCTTTAGCAGAACCGTTAATCCGAACGCGCTTAGAGTTATTATACAACAATTTGTCTCACACGCAGCCTGATTATACCCAACTATCTAAAGAATCTGATCAATACTTTCAGAATATTCGCCAAGCTTTACCGGAGCAACTGAATCAAATCCTTTTTCTATATGAAGATACTCAACTCTCTATGCAAACACTTCTGGAAAGAGAGATTTATTTACAAGGGTTTCGGGATGCCCTTCAGCTAATGAACGAGTTACATATAAACAGCTTCTAACAACTTGGCTTCTTACAAAATATGCTATAATCAACAAAGCAATAGAATAGGCTTAAAAGGGTCGGTCGGCTACCTTGCCACGAAGGGAGGAATGCCTTGTGACAGTATTTGAAGCAATTATGTTGATGCTTACCTTTGGTTTGCTCATCGTTGCTATTCTGTCCAATACACACAAATAGACCGCCCCCCTCGCAAAAGGATGCGGTCTATTGTTGATCATCTTTCTAAGCGAAGCCCACCGCCCTTAAAAGCGGCTATTGCTCGGAGGAGTCGTGTTACCAGCACGGCTCTCTTTGCATTTTACGTCTAATCTGCTCTTATTATACCATACTCAAATCTCCGGCGTCACATGTAAACCACGCTAGATACGATACATTTCTTTATACTCATCCACATATAAAACTTCAATACAATTAGACCAATTCAAAATCGAACCAACAAAATCCTGAATGTCCAGATCCGGCATCTCATACGTCTCCGCTGTGTTCACCGAACCTGTTGCGTCCTCAAACAAGGTTAGCTCTGATCGTAATCTACATGTTTAATGTATATGATTGGCTCATGTTGCTGTTCAAAATCAGCGATAACCGCTTCAATCTTGCCAACTGAGCTGTGAGATCCGTTTTTACCATTTACTACTTCTTCTGCTTCTTCTCCCGGGCTTTTTCAACGTTTTCTTTCACCCGAAACGCCACAATCCGGCTGATGAGATCCTCGGGCAATGGCTGGTCCAGCGGAAACTGGACAGACCCCTTTCCCCCTTTATACTTGGAGAGTTCCTCCTGGAAAGCTTGAATTCCCCTGGGAGCAGGGTAAAACCCAATATGATGCTGGTAAGCGGCAAAATGAACCAAATTCCCATGCTGTGCATACGTAGGCATCTTGTAACTGATCTTCTCTTCGGCGTTCGGAGCCGCTTCACGAATAATCTGTCTTATTGCCTGTAATCTCACCTGTACATCAGGTGCAAACTCCGAGATATATTCATCTACCAGCACCGAATAATGGTTACTCTCAGCCATCTTGGACTCCTTCCACCACGGATACTATCAATGGATTCGTGGTACGGGCATATTTGCTTATATTGTACTTCAAATGGACAAGCGGAACAGCTATTTTCCTGCAACTTGCAATGTAAAATTTGATTTTCAAGTGAACTAAGCCTTATAATACGTTTAAACAATTAAACATTATAACGGAGTGAGCCATGAACGAGTCGATGGGTAACCAAAAAGTTATTGATATTTTCGAGAATCTAAGTCCTTATCTTCAAAGCCTGGGAGATCCCGTTCGCCAGCGAATCATATCGCTGCTCATTGATCAAGAGAGCATGAACGTATCACAGATTGCAGAGCATGTCCCCATGTCACGCCCTACGGTCTCTCATCACTTGAAAATATTGCGTCAATCCGGGCTGTTATCGGTTCAGAAAAAAGGTACGGAGATGTATTACAAGCTGGAGTTCAACGATGCGATCGAATTACTCAAACAGCTCGTTCATCTCGTGGAAGTGGAATGTCAGAGCTAGCGCGTACCGCGTTGGCGTACTGCATTCCTTTTCTTCACTCCTATATGTTCAATAGTTTAAACATATAAGTGCATAAACATATCAACGGAGGTTTATCGAATGAATAGAAAAAGAGTTCTCATCGCTGGAGGCTATGGTGCTGTAGGTGCACAGCTTGCCCGTATTTTGCATGACAGGCATCCTGATCTGGAATTGGTACTGGGAGGCCGTTCTGCAGGTAAAGCAGCACCTTTTCAATCCAATCGTGTCCAAACGGTTGTTGTTGATACCAATGCAGACGATCCACTGATTCACGCAGGAGAGAATATATCGTTAATCATAAATGCAGTGAACGATCTGGATGATCGGTTACTGGTGTCGGCCGTACGGAGAAAAATTCCCCTCATCGATATAACACGCTGGACTGAGGTGTTCAATCAAGCGATCCGTACAATAGAGCAGGAAGAGCTTCATGCTCCGGTAGTGCTGTCCTCTGGATGGATGGCAGGAACGGCGTCACTCTTTGCCATGATACTTTCTAACTCTCTGCAACATGTCGAAGTAAACATTCATGCCCTATGGTCGCTGCGGGATAAGGCCGGCCCTGATTCGGCAGCCTTCATGGACCGGATGAGTATTCCTTTTCAGATAACCGAATCCAATACACATCGACTCGTCTATCCCATGACAGATCCGATCAAAGTTCATTTCCCGAACGGGTATACGACTCCATGTTACAGATTGGATACACCCGATCACGTCACATTACCTAATACCAGTCATATTGATTCAACCGGCTTCCGCATTGCATTCGATAGTAAAGTATCTACCTATGCACTCGCCGGATTGGTCAAGACCGGAGTATGGAAGATGATCAGTGGTGAACGTTTCCAGCCATTCCGGCGGAAATTGCTCTATAATCCGGGAACTGGGAGTGCACATCATCTGGTCATTCAATTGAAAGGGCTGGATGCAAAAGGGAACAAGGTTGAACGAACGATGACGGTCTCTGACCCACTCGGTCAGACCCACATGACTGCACTCGGCGCTGCGGTGCAAGCCGAGAAGATACTGATGATGCCAACGGACAAGCCTATGGCTCCAGGCATCTATTATCCTGAGCATCTGTTCGATGATCGAATGGACATGGATGCGGTTACTCATTTTTTCAAACATTACGGCGTTCAAGTAATCCACTCCTGATCAGACATAACAAAAATCCGCGAGGTCACTCACTGCTACAGTGGGACCTTCGCGGATTTTACGAATAATAATAGAGGGGTATGGCGCGTCCAAGTGAAGGCTTAAGCTTATTATTATAGTGTCATGGCCCGACCATTTCGCATCAGATAATCTTCTTTTGTTTTGTAATCCGGCATGATACTGCCGATCCGCCGCCAGAAAGAGCGATCATGATTCATGTGGTGAATATGGCAAAGTTCATGAATGATGACATAATCGATCACTTCCAGTGGCGCCATCGCCAGGCGATAATTGAACGTCAGCTTTTTGTCCCAGCTGCAACTGCCCCACTTGGTGGGAGAATCTACGATCTCTACCGACTTCGGCTTCACCTTCAACTCCTGCTGATAACGTCCGATGCGCTCCCCAATCATGCGTTTACACTCGGCAAAATAAAACTTCTTCAAATTTGCTCGTAGCTCTTCTTCTGTCAGACCCTCTACAGGAATTAATTCATGCAATGCGTGTTCCTTACCAAAAAGCAAAAACTTCCCTTTGCCCTCATCTTCGTATTCCTTGGCTTGAGGACCATCGAGCGCCCGCTGCATCAGAGCAGATTTCTTCAAAATCACATCCCCGTGCTGCTCTACAAGTTGCCGGATCATGTCTTCACTGGTACCATTGGGTGCTTTGATTGTTACCATATAAGGCAAGTCCATCGTGATGGAAACTTTCTTGCGTTTGCCATATTCGATATGACAGTTAATGCTTTGATTATTTAATTCTATAGTTAACATAATGCGCTCCGCTTCTGAAGTTATTCATTCAACCAAATCAAATTGTATACCATCCCCGGCTATAATGCATACTCTTCGGAGATATAATATCCTCATTGTATTTTTATACATTATTATGTATTATTATTTAATTATGAAATCGGAGGTTTGATATGACTCATACAATAGATTCAGAACACAAAACCATTGAAGAACTATCCCTTAATCACTGGCAACCCTTGTCCACCTTATTATATGACGGCTGGGTACTGCGTTTCGCCAAAGGATATACCAAACGTGCCAACTCCGTTCAACCGATCCACTACTCCACTCTGGATGTGCATGAAAAGATTGAGGAATGTGAGCATATCTATGCTTTCAATCAGTTAAATACCGTATTCAAAATCACACCGTTTATTCAGCCGGATCATCTCGACCAACTTTTGCAAGACAAAGGGTATGACATTGTCGATCTCACCTACATCCAGACTCGGAGTCTGGAACATATCAAAGAGCCTGTGCACCAAGCTGTACAGATCGACGAACAATTGACCACAGCTTGGCTGGATCACTTTTGCCGACTGAACAAGGTGAATGATCTGCAACGGGAAACGACGGAATTAATGTTACATAATATCCGCACACAAGCAGGTTTCATCTCGCTGTTGATCGACGGGCAAGTCGTCGCTTGTGGGTTCGGTGTAATCGAGCGTGGCTATGTTGGGTTGTATGATATCATTACAGACGCTAACTTCCGGAATCAGGGACTTGCTGAACAGATGATCCTGCATTTATTGCATTGGGCAAAAAAACAAGGTGCTACATCCAGTTTCCTGCAAGTGGTTGCGAATAATGCACCTGCCTTGAAGCTTTACGCCAAGCTGGGTTATTCAGAGATTTATAGCTATTGGTACAGAGTCAAAAAATGGAATGAGTCCTGACCATGCTGAAACCAAAAACTGCCCTCCTCTTATAAAGGAAAGGCAGTTTTTAATTCGGCTTCGTGATCGTCCAAAACTCTTCACATCGTTCAGCAGTAATCCTTGCGCTTTTCTACAATGGCAACTTCACCAGCACCTCATATTTCATACCGGCTTGTATATTCTTGACGATGTCACCTGCAATCCGTTGACCGTCAACATGCACCTCAATCTGCTCGACAGAAGCATCCTTCTTCATGTTTACATTCAGCTCAGCTCCGCGGAACAAACGTGTGACCGATACCTCGTTCCAGTCTTCAGGTAGTTGCGGACGCACTTGAAGTCCTTGTGCATGACCTTGCAGTCCAAACAATCCGTCGATCAGGCAGCGATACACCCACGGCACCGTGCCGGTGTTGAACAGATGACTGGAGCGCCCGGCTGTACGTGGGAATTGACGATAGGCTCCGCGATAATAATTCGGGATAAATACGGGTAGTTGACCCCGCTGGAGGATATCCTCGGCATCGGGGCCAGGAATCATTTTACGCAACAGACGATACGCCTTCTCCTTCTCGCCCGCCAGATACAACGCATAAATATAGAACGCCGCCGCGTGATTGTACACTGCACCATTCTCCGCACTTCCCGGATGTTTCTGCGTGACACGACCTACATCTTCCCGCATAGCTGTGAAAGACGGCGCGAGCTTCTCGACCCCATATGGCGTCTCCAATTGCTCCTCTACGGCACGGATTAACTTCTCCTGTTTCTCCTGATCCGCAGCACCGCTCATAAGTGCCCAGCTCTGAGGATTGATATAGATGCGCCCTTCCACGTCTTTGCTTACACCGAACACAACGTTATCATCCGTAATTCCGCGCGCATACCAGTCCCCATCCCACAGATACTCATTGGCTACCGCATTGGTCTGGTTGGCTTCCTGACGGAATTCCGCTGCGACCTCGGCATGCCCTGCCTGTTCACCAATATCTGCCCACACATTGAACGCATATGCCGACGCAATGGTTAACCAGCCGGATACGCCTTTGCCTTTGTACCCCACCATGTTCATCGGATCACACCAGTCACCCTGATTGATATAGTTCAACCCACGCGCATCACGCTCATGGATCAACCAGCGCATCGCAAGATTCATATGCTCCAGTACGGAAACCTTTTGTTCACTGTCTGTAAAAGCAACCTGTTCCTCCAAAATGCTGTAGTCATTCGTTTCATCTAGATAGGTCTTTATACAGACCGGAAGCCAGATACAGTGATCGGTATGAGGAACCTGGTTAATATATTTCAGTTCTGCGTCCGGGTGCAAAATAATGCCGTCTGGCATCGCACCGCTTATATGCTGCTGAGACAAAGCGGTCAAGAACGCAGCCCGCGCAATCTGCGGCTGAATATAACTCATGCCCATGTTGTCTTGCAAATAATTCCGCGTCTGCGGATCGGTTGTCAGACGATTGGTTTTGCCATGATAGTACATCTGGCGAGGCAGCCAGTGATTCACGACATTATCTAGCCAGCTGTCCGGTGTCTCAATCTGGATGTTTCCTTGCCCTTCCGCAATATACTCAGCATACTCCTGTTCGGCTGCGACGAAACCATCCTGTCCATCCTTATTCTGCTTCACAAAATAATGCTGACGAATGCCCTCAATCTCTGTCTCATCATGAGCCGGACCAAAGATAAATCGATACGCCTGCTCCGCTCCCGCTTCCAGCTCTACTCTGTATTGCAATACAGCCACAGGTGTCTCATAACGCGCATCTCCACCTGCGAGCGTCTCTGACTGAAGGGCGGAAGGATTATGTAGTCCGCCTTCGCCTTCAAAGCTCTCATGATTCACTTCCCAGGCGGTCGGTTGGTGATCTGCAAGCAGATAGGTTTTGTCGCTGTAATTTTTGATTTTGCTATAATCCTGATATTTCTGATACGGTGTAACCGCCGAGCAGACAATGCCCTGCAAATCTTCCACATATGAACCGGATTGGTTCATCCAGGACATATAGCCCACTGTAAAATACGGGTAGATACTCAGCTTGCGTTTTCTTGAAGACAGATTGGTTACCTTCACACGCCACAGCTCCATGACATCTTCCTTCGGCAGACGCAGGGACATCTCGATGCAAATGTCATCCTGAATCACTTTCCAGTGAATATCGTGTTTGCCAACAGCGAACGTATAGCTATCTGCTTGCTTGCGAACGGGTTCATACGGGGCTGAGAAGATTTCGCCGCTTACTTCATCTTTAATGTAGATAAACCGTCCCGGATGGTGGGCATAGTATGGCTGCTCCGGTTGCATAAACGTCTTCGCTTCCAGGTTGGGCGCATACGAATATTTGGCAGGTTCGGGCTGCATGAATTGGGCCACAGCGTACCCCCGGCAATTCACATGAATCATCATCTTTTCATTCCAAAGGAATCCGGATGCCTTCGGTAAACTTGTCGGGCTGGTTAGTTCAACATATTGATTATCTTCCGTTGCTTTAATCATCACTGAACCTCACTTTCAGATAATGGAGTCAAAAGACAGAAAACGTTTTAGTTAACTTGTATACAACTTTGTTCATTATAACACGGTAACGCTTACAAAGAACTGAAAACTAAAAAAGAGCTGAGAAACTCAGCTCCGATTACGTTCCAATTGTTTTTCGATGCCCAACCTGTCGATCTGTATCCAATACTCTGCAATTTGTTCGTTTTCCACTCGGTATACTGCACTGGCAATTTCAATCACCGGGAGGTTGGTTGGACTGTATCCGTCCACTTCGCCAATATGGGTACCCGTTTGTCTCCAGCGCACATAAACTTTATCACCTTGCGTCAGCAACTCCAGAATTTCGAGTGAAAACTCCCCGTATACTTCAATCATCTCTCGCACATGATCCGCATAATCGGAAGGTGTTCGGGTCACCGTGACCTCATCTTCAGATATCACTTGATGAGCCAGTACCTGTTCCCCCATCACGCTGCTTGCATAATCAGGATTTCGGCCTGATCGGACCTCTTCAAAAAAGGTTCTGACAATCTGTTCTGCTGTCATCTGAGCCACTCCAGTCTATTCAAATGTTCCGCTTATATATAAATATGTAGTAACTCTTGTATTTTAACATGGAACCCACGCTACAGAATTACATCTGTTCTATTGTTCTACAGGACTTAAACCCTACCCTCTCACCTTGACAATGCGTCAATATGACCATAAACTAGCAAAGGATATTAGGAAATTAATAGGAGGTTTGGCCGTTAAGAGGTTCGAGTATGGGTTTTAACCAAATTTGATAATCTTTCGGTGTGTAGAAACGTAGCATTAGAGCAACTCAGAAAAACAAGAAAGCGGTGTATCATGAAACGTCTATTTTTCATTATGTTTGCGCTCACCCTGTTACTGGCTGGATGCCAGAGTACTGAGCAGGAAAGCAGTCCGTCCGAGAATAATCCTACAGAAGTAGTAGAGGGTTCTACCATTTTAAGTTTGAAACAGAAATACGGCTCTGAATCGGAACAAACGATCATGCCGATGTACAACGTAGCTCAGGATGAAGAATTTACGTTCAAGTTTAAAGCAGATTTACGTAAAAACAACCTGCGAGCTAGTGACATTATTAGTGTACATACCGATATTAAAGCACTCAAAGCAAGCGATGTATATGCCATTCCAGAGACAAACGACAATAGTGTTTCTATTAAGCCTCTTGGGTGGGGTGTTTTAAGTTCAGACTCCATGATGAACAAGGATCAAAGTTCTTGGGGCGGTGCCCCAATCTACTACATTCGCCTGAACTATGATCCGGATGCTGAGAAGCTAACGCTGCTCGATGAACCCATTATCATTCCGTTTACGGTGAAGTCAGAGTTACCTGTTCCCAACCTAAGATACGAGATTGACAGAGATAGAAGGTTCAAGTTGGTGTGGGACAAGGTTGAAGGTGCCACAGAATATAAAATTTATAAACGTTCTGACCTAACCAACTTTGATACAAATGTACCTCTAACTGGCGCAGAGGACGCTTTCAGTAATAGTCTGCCTTTAGATATTGCGGTAACAACAGAGACGTCTTTCAATGATTTTTTGAGAGACGGAAAAGGCGGGCTAGGTACTTATAATGAAATGATAACTACCACTCAGAACCATGGTATACGAGGAGAATATTACGTCACTGCAATCGGCGGAGGCAAAGAATCCAATTTTAGCAGAGGTGTCCCTACAGCTCCGCTTGCTTCCCAGTTGCCAACATCTCTGAAAGAACAATTGTATAGGGAGAAATTAAAGAATATAGATGTACTTCCTCAGAAAGCAACAGTTGAGTACAATGACGGATCTCTAGCCCGTGAAACCATTGTTTATGATACCGAAAGCGTAGAGATTTCAGAGTTCAATGAAACGAATATTCCTTTTCATATTAAAGGAACAGCTCTGAAAAGCTACGTGCGCGTAGAGAATGTGACCCAAGCAGACTTGGACAGACTTGCTCAGCAAACCGTAGCCGATTCTAGCAACGGACTGGTAGAACCAAAGAATGACACACCTTACGTCCCTGCACCTGACGTGCCAACGATCATCAACAATCATGATGCACCTGCGTCTGCAACGGAAAAAGAAGAAGAACCGGCGGTGGAATCTACAACTACAGAGTCCTCAACCGATACGGGAACGTCAGAAGATGCAACTGATCCTCTATCTACTGAGGCTTCCGATGATACTTCTGATAATTCTTCAGATATGGCTTCTGAAGAAACTTCCAATGAAACACCTGCTCCAGCTCCTGAAGCTGAAGAAGACAACCTGGTAGATGAACAGAAATCCAATACACAGCAAAATGTAGAACAAGGTAATCAGGAAACCGTACCTCAGCCTGCTACAGGCGATGCAATGATCAATGCAGATTCCGCATTGGAAGAAGTTTTAGCCAAAAATATGATTGCGGCACAAGATAAAATTTCGTTAAAAGCTTTCCCCGAAGCTCAAAATTTCACGACACTCTCGGATGTTGTTCTGAAAGTGATGTACCAGAATCCATTGATTCTTGGTGTGGAAGGTTTTGAATACAACTATGGTACGCTTACGCTTTCCATTCATTACAATGAATCGGCTAGTGGTATCCAGAAGAAGCAAGATGAGATTATTGCCAAAGCAAACGAAGTAGTGGCTTCCATTATCAAGGATGGCATGAACGAAGACGAGAAACGGAAAGCCATCTACGATTACCTGAACGATAATGCGAAGTATGACGATGCAGCGCTGGAAAATGCGGAGCAAAACAACTTCAAAAATGTCGATCCGCAGTTCAATGACTCGTTTACCACATACGGTATTCTGGTCAAAGGTGTCGGGGTATGTGCCAGCTATGCTTCCGTTTACAAATTGCTCTCCGATCTCTCGGGATTGGAAAGCATCGTTGTAACGGGCGCTTCCAGCGGTGTTCCACATGCATGGAACAAGGTCAAAATCGGGAACGAATGGTTCCATGTGGATGCCACCAACAACCTGACAAACTCCGGCATCCCCTACTTCTTGTACAATGCCAACGATGAGACTGCTGCAAGTCAGAAAACAATAGCGGATAAGGATTACTGGCTTGATTCCGAGCTCGCGATGTTTAATGGCGAGAGCGATGCCAATGATTATTATGTGCAGAATGATCTCGAAGTCGCATCCCTTAATGAGTACAAAACCAAGGCTGAGAATGAACTCAAAAAAGGAGAGAACCGGGTCATTCTCCGTTTTGCCTCACCTGTTGACTCTGATGACCTGATGACAGCTGCCGGTGAAGCCCTTGCTGCAGTGGATGAAGCGCTTCTGAATACAGCACAATTAGCCACGCTAGGCAGTTATGCCATTCTGGACCCGAAACCAGATCAGAAGTAATTTTATTTTCATAAAAAATAACATAACAATAAAACACTCCATTCACCTTCATCGGGAATGGAGTGTTTTGCTTAACTAGTTTATGATGACTGACCTATGATTCATAGGCCATTTATATTTAACTTTTATGGACTAACCGTACCGCCGTTAGCATTCAGTGTCTCGCCGCTCACATAGCTGGATTCCTGGCTTGCCAGGAACACAAATGCCGGAGCCATCTCTGCAGGTTGTCCTGCTCTACCAAGTGGTGTATTGGAGCCAAAATCGGCCAGCTTCTCGACTGGTTGTCCACCCACGACCTGAAGTGGTGTCCATACCGGGCCTGGTGCAACAACGTTGACACGAATTCCTTTGCTACCCACCTGTTGCGCCAGCGCTTTGCTGAACGTGTTAATCGATGCCTTTGTTGTGGCATAATCCAGCAGGATTGGCGAAGGTTTGTACGCCTGAATCGATGATGTGTTGATAATGGAGCTGCCCGGCTTCATGTGTTTCACAGCTGCTTTGCAGAGCCAGAACATGGAATAGACATTTGTTTTGAACGTCGCATCGAATTGCTCGGTGGTCAGATCCGCAATCTGCTCTACAAACTGTTGTTTACCTGCCACGTTAGCAAGAATATCAATCCCGCCAAGCTCTTTTACCGCAGATTCAATGAGTTCTTCACAGTATTTCTCATCCTTAAGGTCACCTGGCATTGTGATCGCTTTGCGCCCGGCTTCCTCAATCAGCTTCACAACTTCCTGCGCATCTGCTTCCTCTTCCGGCAGATAGGCCAGAACAACATCTGCACCTTCACGGGCAAACGCAATCGCAGCCGCCCGGCCAATTCCGCTATCGGCTCCGGTCACAACCGCTTTGCGTCCTGTTAAACGTCCGCTGCCTTTATAACTTTTCTCACCCGCATCAGGAACAGGAGTCATCTCACGCTGAAGTCCCGGCTCATCCTGCTGCTGTTTCCACTCCGGTGTAGCCTTCGGATATTGTGTCGTTGGATCTTGCATGGTGTGCTGATCTTGATTATCCATGTTCAATTCCTCCTCGGTTATTTACAGTGACCACTACGATCACAGAATAACCTTCCGATCGCTGTTATCCCCAGATTTTTTTCTCTCCCTTATTTAAGGGGAAAATCCGGTGATAAAGGCGAACACTTGGTTTCTTCAGGTTATTTCTGTGCTCTTCGTTATCATGTAAATGTTAAATTTATTATCAGAAGTTGTTTTATAAAAGTTGCACTCTTTCCTTTGTAACCGAGTTGGGCGTTATTTAAACTAAGCTAACCGGATTCCCAGACAACTGTCACATATTGAATCTCCCCTAACTGGAGATTGTATAATAGAACATGAGGTGATCTCGTTGAAAGCAAATAAAGAACCCTATTCCATCGGTGAAGCAGCCAAACTGATCGGCTCCACGGTGAAAACGATCCGTTATTACGATGAAATTGAACTGTTACAACCCTCCAGTCATACGGAAGGCGGGCATCGACTCTATACAACGCAAGACTTGTGGCAACTCGAACTCATTACAACACTACGTTATCTGAATTTCAGCATACCGGATATTCGAAAGCTCATGTCTGGTGAACTGGCGGTAGCACAGGCGTTGGATCTGCAGATTGAAGCCTTGGAAACCCAGATCGACACGATGAATTCCATGCTCTCCGTTTTGCAGCAAGCCAAGCAGCATGAAGAAGAAACTTCCTTACATTCCGAACAATCTCTCACGTATATCTCCAATCTGGTAGAATCGCTATCGGCCAATGCAAGCAGGCGAAAACAATTTGTTGCTGCCAAGATGGATGAATCCCATCTGCTGGACAGCATTCCGCAGGATTGGAGAGTGTCGTTTCTGCACTTTTTCGATAAATACATGATGAAAGATACCAAACTGACGGCTCAGCAAACACTGGCCTGGAAGGAAATTCAGGAACTGATCAATGATCCGGCCTATTGGGCCGATCTGGCTCGGCTGGAGCTTCCATTCTTCATTATGGCGAATCAGCCACAAGTCGAAGCGAACGTCTGGGTGAAAAAAATGGAGGCTATTCGCATTCGCACTACCGAAGCTCTGGACAAGCGTTGGGCTATCGATAGCCCTGCTGTGCAAAGTATGGTGTGGGACTTTGTGTTGATGTATGCCAGCGCTGAGCATGTCGAAACACCTGAAGTATTTTTTCGCAAACAGGCCCGATATATGCTGAACTCCGTGACGGATCGCATTCTGCGTTTTAACAAGCTGTGCAAGGTGATGAATCCCGAATGGAGCCAGATTGTAGATGGCATTAACCTGCTGCAGGAGGGCATGCGGTTACGTTTAAAACAAATGGAAGAAGACTGAATTTCAGTCTCCTTCCATTTATACGTTTAGCCTTTTTTTAACGAATAGGACTCATGTTCTCCCACTTCCTTGTCCATATGGAGCGTTTGCCCTTTCAAGTAGTGGTTGAAGAAATCAATCGTTGTATCGTTGACCAACTGTTGCGCTCCCCGCGCATCTACACCCTGTGTCCATTCGAGCAGTGGAGAGATCAGGTAGAGGTCGGAGAAACTCAGATGTTTGGTGTTGGTCAGCTCCATCCAGAAGTTCCCTCCTGCGGTTACCGGCTCATAGCGCTCGTACACTTCCTCGTAATATTTCTCCGCTTCCGGACGGGTCGTGCCCATCGCAGCAATTTCCTCGTCACTCATCACACTTGTGCCTGCAACGGTTGAGTCTGCACTCATCATCAGGAACGGCTTGCCCACGCCTTCCGCAGGAATACGTTTCTCGCCAAACAATACACCGTCCATATTCATGCCTGCTTTCACACGCGGATCATCCATTAACATCTGTACTGTCGTTGCTCCGCCAAATGAATGCCCAAACATACCGATGTTGTCCAGATCCATATGTCCTGTAAAGCGTCCGCTCGGATCTCCCGTTCCCAACTTCTCTACCTCATCCAGTACAAACTGTGCATCCTTCACCCATGTCTCATTCAACTTGTCCATGTAACTGAATTGCAGCTGCTCAAAGCCTTCTTTCCCTTCAGATTCAAACTGTGCCACACGTCCATCCGGGAATACGGACACCAGACTGTTATACGTGTGATTAATGCCCACCACGATGTATCCTTGACTCACCAGCTGCTCGACCTGAAACGTATTCTGATTTTCATAGCCATGCAGACCATGAGAGAAAAGAACAACCGGATACTTGGCTTCGGCATCAGACAACTGAGCTTCCTGTATCGCATGTGTTTTGACCTGACTCAGACTGGAAAATAAAAGCTTTGGCAGTTTCAGCACTTCATTGAAGGCTGTCGCATAGATATACGGCTTACTAACATAAGGAGCTGTTGCGCCCTCTACGTCTGGATTCGTTGGATACCAGATCTGTACCATCAGCTCCCGTTTATCTCCGGCGTCACTCGTCAGCAACTCCTCCCGGCTGTTATCTATCCAATCGTAGGATACCGTTCCAATTCCATAAGGACCTGCTGGCTTGGCAAACGAAAACACCGGGAACAGCAGCGGCAAGCCAATGCTCACAATAGCGTATACCAAAACCAGAAGAGACGTTGCGATAATTCGAACACGTCCGAATTTCCCCACCACAGATGATCTTGAAGCAGATGTCCCGGAACGTTTACTGTTAAGCGAGGTTACACCTGACTGTCGCTGGCGTCTTGCCTTTGTAAATAACACAACCAGTAGAACCAACGTGAGCAGATACGCCGGAATCATCGGCCAACGAAGTCCTTCGACCACACCATGGATGATCAACAGCACACCCGATATGACAAATCCACCCCATACCATTTTCCGAAAATGTTGATTCTGTCTCCCGATCCCGATTCCCCCCACGAATATAAGCAGGTTGAAAATAAGATAAATCCATTCTATTGTCCTCATATGCTTAACGCCTCCCTTGTCTGCCGCAATTTAATTTGAATTGTGTCGCGCGGCGGCTCTTATACCTCCAATCATAAAACCTCCAGTTACAGGAGATTCAAGCATGATTTTTTCGAATAAAAAAATGCACTCCCTGAATGTCGCTGAATCACCCTCAGGTTCTCCAATCATTTCAAGGAATGCACGTATGAAATTACGTTATAAATTGACTTTGGAGTACGAAACTAGCGATTTTCGCCGCCATCTATCCGTTGTCTTTTTCCGATGCCAAATGCAAAATATCCAGCCACCACGATTGCCATAAACGTAGCACCAACAATCAGAGGCAAGCGCGTATCCGGGTTAAACGCCATACCGATAATGACGAGGATCAGATACACAATAATGATGTAATTGCTGATCGGGAACCATTTGGACTTGAAGTTATGATCCGCCATCTCGTTGCCCCAACGCTTTCTGAATCGGAACTGACTGAACGCCAGCGCAAACCACGGAACCATACCCGGAAGAACGCTTGCACTGTATATGTACAGGAACAATTTGGAGTCCGGCATCAGGTAGTTCAGCACAACCCCAATCAGCAGCAAGGAGATTGTAATGACTATACTGTTGCGGGGAACCCCGCCTTTGGACAGCTTTTTGAAAAAGGCTGGTGCCTGCCCATTCTCAGCCAGCGTGTATAACATCCGTCCCGCACTGTAGATCCCGCTGTTACATCCCGACATGGCCGCCGTCAGCACCACAAAGTTAATGATCCCCGCTGCAGCCACAATACCAACTTTGGCAAAGGTGAGCACGAACGGGCTTCCCGTCTCGCCTACCTCGTTCCAAGGGTACAGGGTTACGATAACAAATATGGCACCAACGTAGAAAATAAGAATACGCCACACGATATTTTTGATCGCTTTACGCAAAGTGTGTTTCGGATTCTCCGCTTCGCCTGCTGTAATACCGACCATCTCCACCCCTTGATACGCAGCCGTTACGATACACAGCGCAAAGAGGAAACCTTTGATCCCTCCAGGAAAGAATCCGCCATGGCTAAACAGATTCGACAGCCCGATTGGCTGTCCTCCGTTCCCCCAGCCGAAGAAGATGAGCCCGGTTCCGATCACGATCATCGCCACAATAGCCGTCACCTTGATCATCGCAAACCAGAATTCAAATTCCCCATAGAACTTCACCGCCGCCAGATTCGCTGCTGCAATGATCAGCACCCCAGCAAGTGCCGGGAGCCACTGCGGAATATCCGGGAACCAATACCCGACATAGATGCCAATCGCCGTAACTTCCGCCATACCCACCGTAACCCACAGGAACCAATAGCTCCAAGCGGTCAGGAATCCGGCAAGCGGACCAATATATTTGTGAGCAAATGTAGCAAACGAACCGGTTACCGGCTCCTGAATCAACATTTCACCCATAATACGCATGACAAAAAAGATAACGATACCAGCCAATAAATAAGCCAGCAGCACGGATGGACCTGCCCATTTGATCGTACTTGCCGATCCCATGAACAAACCAACGCCGATTGTACCTCCGAGTGCAATCAGCTCTACATGGCGGGGCTTTAGCCCTCTAGATAGTTGCTTTGATTCCAAACGATTCTCCCCTTTTCTTGTGTACAGCTTCCTGATGTAATCTTTAATTTTCACATTAACGCAATGCAGAATTGCTTCACCAAATTGTACGAGATGTGCCGCAGAAATACAACAAGGAATGTGAGGAAACGGACTCACTACACATATAGGTATAGGATAACCGCTTAATGAATATGGCAGACAACTCATTCAACAATGCTTGGCACCGTTGTGTAGGGAAAGTGAAAGAGACTTTTCTAATACATGACACTACAGGGAGGTTGCTGGAACCCCCAAAGGACAACTCACGTATTGTATATTTAGGTTGCAATACCGTATGTGACTTGTCGCTATTGAACTGCTTGTATAAAATTGAAAAATGGGAGGCTTTACATGCCTGACTTTTTATTAGTCTTATTTTTGTTTAATTTATCATTATTTCTATTGCACGAAATGGATGCCATCCGGCGGTCCGAGTGGAAATTGTTTATGGTGTTAAAAGATATGGAAGATGATAAAGCCTACAGGTATTTCACTTGGATTCACTTGCCAATGTATACGATCATCCTCTCTCTGCTTTTTAGCTCGTATCAGACCATTACATTTTGGGTGCTGGATATCTTTTTCATCATACATATCCTATTACACTTCTTTTTCGAAAAGCACCCTCGAAATGAATTTAAAAATGGGTTCTCCAGATCATTCATCTACCCTATGGGAATGATTGCTTTAATTCATTTAATATTCCTAATCATCTAATCTGATCCACTATTTACATCTGTATTTTATTGGTATATATTATAGTCGTTAGGAATGTTAGCGCTAACATAAACTGAATAAGGAGGGGCTCCAATCCGTTTCGAAAAGGTTTTTGGTTTACATTGAGTTAAACTATAAAAACACTTTATTTTGAGAGGATGGGCATTCTATGAAAAGACGCATTAGCACATTTTTTGCACTTATTCTAGGTATCTCCCTTCTGTTTAGCCTGACCGCTTCCGCTAATCCCGCCATCGTAAGTTATGGAAGCACCTATTCCCATGCGCTTTCGGCCGGGCAAGGATACGCCTATATTCTTCCTAACGCTAAAACGACTGGTACCAGCGTGAAAATTACGACAAATGCAGCCAATACCCTTCAACTGCGCTACTACTGGAACTACAATAATACGACACTCGACCTCGGTACAGTTATCGTAAGCAACAATACTTACAATGGCGGGTCAGCCTACTACAATCCGGGTACGCTGATCACTGTCGTAGAACGTGTTCCAGGATCGACGACGGCATACCCTAACGTAGCCTACACAATTTCTTTCAATTAGATTAGTCCTATATCACCGATCAATCTAACCTACGACCGCTGATTGCGGTCTTTTTTATATTCAACAACTAGACTCTCTTATTTATGGAAGTGACCCCCCTTAAATAAAAGGGTAATAATAGATTGATAGTCTACTCTATATTTTCTTAAATGGAGGTAAAAAGTGGATTACGCCAAATCAAAATATGCCATCGTAGACGGAGCAGCTTCATACATAGAGAGTCATCTCAAGTATAAATGGTTTACTCCTCCCGGTACGGCCTACGATCTGGAAACCCTGGTTCTTCAGGATATCAAATCCATTACAACGTTTGAGCCGTTAAAGGAATTTACGAAGCTGAAAAGTCTGACTTTCGGATATGCAAACATTGAAAACCTTGATGTGACCAAACTTAAACCCAAGTCATGGGATTTCATTTCTACCCTAACCGGCCTGGAGATATTGGATTTATGTAAAACATCGTTCTCCGATCCAAGTCTGTTATTGAATCTGCCTAACTTAAAGAAGGTACGTTTGTCTGTCAGTGACGTAGACCCCGAATCCAGCAGATTCAAGGCGTTGGAAGAGGTCATGCTACAGCGTGAAGGTAATCTAATCATGAAATAGGGTACTGTAAAATAAAAGTGAGTATGGAGGTGTGCCTATGCAACAACAACATACGGAACGAGTTGAATTATTTGTTTCCAACACCCAGATCATCAAGAAGTCGTTCAAATGGCAACACGCGATGATGCAACGTCTGGCTGCCCTGCTCTATGCAGCGGAGAATAAAACAGCCGATGGGGAAGCTATTCGTCAAAGCCATGAGTTGATTAAGCAAAACACAAAACTCTTCTCTGCATTCAGAGGTAATTCGGCCATTAGCATTGCTGCCATGCTCTCCCTTACAACGGATGAAGAGACGAGACTGGCAGACACCTTGCATGTCTATGACTTAATGAAAGAGATCAAATTCCGCAACTCCGATTATCTGGTTATTGCCGCCTATCAGATCGCTACTCAGACATCACCTGACCAGTTTCAACCTACGGTGGAGCGGGCCAAATCATTTTATGATGGCATGAAAGCAGAGCATCGTTTCCTCACTGGACAGGATGACTACATTTTCGCTGCCATGTTAGCCCTTTCCGATCTCGAGGTGGACACTGGTGTGGCACGTATGGAACAACTTTATGGGGAATTAAAACCAGAGTTCTCTTCCAGAAATAGTGTGCAGGCGTTAACACAGGTCCTGGTTCTTGGAGAGGATACCCCGGATGCAGGGGCTCGTGTGATTGCTTTAAATGAAGCTTTTCGCAAAAGGAATTTTCGAATGGACAAAACGTATACGTTAGCCTCTCTCGGAATACTTTCTCTACTGCCTTCAGACAGAGACTCGTTAGTGGATGAAGTCGCGGAAACAAATGACTGGTTACGGACTCAACAAGGCTTCGGTGCCTGGTCGATCGATAAACAGGAGTTGCTCTTGTTCTCATCCGCGTTGATAGCCATTCAACATGTGGAGAATCTGCGGAACGGTGTGCTTACGACAGCAATCTCAACCAGTATCACAAATATTATCATCGCTCAACAAGCAGCCATGGCCGCAACTGCCGCAGCATCGGCTGCTGCCGCTTCTTCATCATCATCGAATTGACACTTAAAACTGGCTCCCAAAGTGTTCCAAGCATAATAAAAAACGAGTACCGGGGTGAACCCTGAGTACTCGTTTTCCTGTGGAACTCAATCATTTCCGACTTAATCATCGAGATCCTTGTCATCCCCTAATCCAAAACATACAGAGGTAGCGTGAAATAAAAGGAACTCCCTTTTCCGACCGCACTTTCTACGTAAATGTTCCCATCATGATATTGGATGATTTCCTTCGCAATCGCAAGTCCAATACCACTACCCTGAACCACATGCCGATCATGTTTCTCACGGAAAAAGCGATCAAATACAAAGGGAAGTGACTCTTCCATAATACCTGCTCCAGTGTCCTCCACACGAATGGTGAGTTGTCCCGGCGAATCACCGTCACTTTCCCATTCCTCAATGGAACAATGGAGACGGATCATCCCATCTGCACCTGTATGCTGAATTGCGTTAAACACCAGATTCGTCAACACCTGGGTAATACGATCCATATCGATCACGACTTGATAATCCCTTCGCTGAGCAGTAGGAATGTTGACCTGAAACTCATAGCTCAGATCAGCACGCGTAATGTCCAGCCTGAATTTGTCCTGAATGGTATCCATTAATTCCTGTAAGCTCATCATGATTAAGATCATTTCAGTCTTGCCAGATTCCAGACGGGACAGCTCGAATAGATCGTGAATCAGACGATTCAACCCCAGAGCCTTCACTAAGACCATTTGCAGATATACTTTTTGGTCCTCTTCGTTATCCACCAACCCGGATACAATCGCCTCCACATAACCCTGAATTGCTGTCATCGGTGTGCGGAGTTCATGTGATATATCACTCAGCAATCGTCTGCGTGACAATTCCAGACGGCCCAGATCCTTATTTTTCTGCTCCAGCTCTACCGTACGATCCTGAATACGATGCTCCAGGTTGATATTCAACTCGGATAACTGCTGATTCAGCTCTGCAAGTTCCTGTGCATTCAGACTTAACTCTTGAGCAGACCTTTTTAATAACAACAGTGTACGTACACGGCTTATGAGTTCATTACGTCCAATCGGTTTTGAAATATAATCATTGGCTCCAGCAGCAAAACAAGCTGTAATCGTGTCATCTCGATTGCTCGCTGTCATAATCAGAATAGGTAACTCAATCAGGCTGTAACGCTCCCTGATCAATCCGCATAGTTCATATCCCGACATGCCGACCATCATCATATCCGTAATCACCAGATCGATATCCTGCAATTCATTCAAACGCGCGAGTGCTTCAGTACCACTGTTCGCAATTTCAAACACACATGCCAGTGGTGCAAGCTGCTGAATCACCACTTGCAGGTTAACGGGTTCATCGTCCACAATCAACACGTGATAAGGTTGTAACTCCGATTCTTTCTCGGAACTGACTTCGACATTAACATGATGTGAACTGGCTATCTTAACTTCTGTAACAGAGCTAAAGGTGTTTACACCGTTCTGAATAAATTCATTGTTTTGCTTATCCGGTAGCGCAGATGAAGCATTCTTCTTCTTATGCTGCCCGACCGTGAACGAGAACAGGGAGCCCTGATTCACTTTTGACTGTACTTTAATCACTCCTCCATGCAGCTCGACAAGTTGCTTGGTGATTTTCAGTCCAAGTCCGGTACCCGTGTTATCAATGGATTCAAGCTTCTCGAATGGATTGAAAATGATTGCAAATTTATCCTCCGGTATGCCAATCCCCGTATCCTCTACCTGAATTTCCACATCACCCTGCACAACCTGTGCACGAATCACAATATAACCTGATGGCGTGTACTTGATCGCATTGCCGATCAGATTAAATAAAATTTGCTGCATTCGATTCTCATCTGCTTCAATCGGTGGAAAATGAGGATCAATTCGATTGTGTAATATGAGATCCCTGCCTGTAATGAGCGGCTTAACCACGGTGAGGACTACCTCGACCAATTGGTGCAGATTTATTTGGGTTCGATGCAGACGCATATCGTTATTCTTAAGAAGTGCATAATCCAGAATATCGTTAATCAGAAAAGACATACGCTGGCCACTTGAAACGATCATGTTCAGGTGCATTCGTTGACTATCTTCCAATCGGTCATTCATGCTATATAGCAACGACTGGGTAAGCCCGATAATTCCGTTGAGCGGTGTACGAAGCTCGTGAGAGGTATTAGCGAGAAACTCATCTTTAACCCGATCCAAATCAAGCAGACGCGAAGACAAGCGTTCATTGGTTTTCATGGCATTGGAAAATCGGGTTGATACAACAATCGACAGACAGAGAATAAGAAAGAGAAGACCGTACGAGAAGTAGATTCCTGTTCGAATCATACCGTTATTCATTAAGATATCATTCACTACAGTAATGAAGAATACTACGGTACCTGCCAGCATCCAGCGCGCACCAGCAACATTTTTCATAGCAGCTCGGACCACATATTGAATGATCACAAACCCGATCAAAATGGCGTATGCCTGCATGAACAACGCAAACTTCGTGTATACCTGAGCAGGTGTGAACAGGATAAATAAAGTGAACAGCAACCCTGGAATCCAAAATATATCACGCAATCGTTTGGACATTTCGTTGGGGAAAATGGAGTAACAAAAAAGTAGAGCAAGTGGGGAGCTGCCCAAGAAGCCTAAATACTCAATTTTGAGGAACGTATCACCACTCATTCCCGGAATAAGCTCTGATAAAATGTACTGGGAATCAGAGCTGTTCTTCATGGCCAGCAGAATACAGATCAGACCAAAATACAGAGACTCCCGATTTTTGCGTAGCAGTGTGTACAACAGGATATGGTAGAGCCCCATAATCAACATGCAGCCAATAATCATGCTCTCGGATACCAATTTGTATTTCATGGATTGATTCAGTTGATTATATTCACCAATCGTTAGAGAGCCAAACAGTCCCGCTTTTCGATGTGTATAGTTCGAAACTTGAATGATAATATCAGCTTGGGTCTGCCCTGCCTCCATTCGGATCAGAGCAGGCACCTTATATGAAGAAGATTCCTTTAACGTTCGACCCACAATCCCACTTTCCGATACAAGTTTGCCATTAATCCACAATCGGTGTGCGGAAGTTATCCCTGAGGTTAGTAATCCCAGCTCTATATCTTGCTCAGGTAAATCCACCACCAGACGATACGTGGCAAATCCCGTATTACCAAGCTTGCGCCCATTGATCTCGTAATTCCCCCAAGATTCTGGAACATTAACGTAACTTACCGGACCCGTATGGCCGCTTGCAAAATCCTTGGGCTCCAGTAATTGCTCCCAATAGAATGCCCACACACCATCCAACTGGCTCCCTTCGTCAGTGATTAGGGATTTATCAGTCAGGGACAGATGTCCATCCTGAACTTCCTGCTTATTGGGACTAGGGGGCAATTGGAACAAAATCAGTACAGTGAGAATCAGAAAAAACAGAACAATCGGAATGATGAAATACAGATAGGGTATATGTTTTTTCATGGAAGTCCCACCGCTGATTTCCTCCCTTTTATTGAATTAAAAAGTGTACTATATGGCTCATCCATGTATCATAGCACAACCCTATTGTTCAGATGCCATAGTTTTCAAGCCAGCGCTGAATGTTCTTTTCCTGCATGTGAAGATACGTGTTAATCCACTGGTGGAGATGCATGCGGCGCGGATCAACGGCGATGGCAATATCGTCATCCTGATCCTCCAGCTGCACATATTGAAGGTCAAGGGAGTAGGCAGGATTCTGATTCAAATAACGTGAGATCTCAAAAGCATCATAGACAGCAGCGATCACTTCGCCTTGCCGCACATGATCAAATAATTCGGAAGTATTCTTGTAGGCAGTCTGTTCTTGCGTGGGAAAAAGCTCGCGTGTAAAGCCTACGTAAGACGTACCTCGCACAATGCCGATCTGTGTTCCGCGTTGCTGAAGAAGCGTTAGCACATCGGTAAATTCACCTTGTTTGCCAAGTTCCGCAAGTTGAAGGCGGTTAATCAGCAGTGCTTGTTTGAAATGCAGATACGCATTGGAGAACAGTACTCGCTTCGCCCGCTCCAGGGTGATGCTCAATTTGGATATGCCGACATCCACCTCCCCGGAAGACACTTGATCAATCACCTCATCAAAAGAATCAGCTGTTCGGATATATTCCGATTTCACCCCAAGTTTAAGAGCGATGTCGTTGGCAAGCTCAACATCGCTCCCGCGCAGTACCCCTTCTTCATCGGTGTAAAAAAACGGATAGCTGTCCTCCACCTTCAATCCAATCCGCAGCTTGCCCCTAATCAAAATATCCCGAATATCCTCCGGATATCCTTCCAATTCTTCAGCAGTATAGACTCTTGGCTCACTTCCCTTAGCTGCTGCGACGTCCGTATCTGCTGCTGGAGCCTGAGCCATTTCAGTCTGCGGACTTATTTTTTTTGGTGCAACTTCTCGCGATACACTTGTACAAGCCGAGATCATGAGTCCTATAATTAACATGAACAACAACAAGAAGGTCAGCCGACCATATCTCCTGATCATGGTTAGCCTCCTTCTCCTGCAAGTGGAACCTGGGTTTTGCGAAAACAAGCTGCACATACGCTCATCTCGTACACCGCAATTCGAATGTGGCAGACTTTGCAACGCGCAATTGAAACGGTTGCAAGCCCACCGACAACCTCTTCCAATTCTTCTTCCAGCAGTTCATCGGACTGGCGGTTCTCCTGCTCCGCATCGTTTTTATTCTGTTGATATCCCATCTTCTGCCTCTTTCGAAGATTACTGAAGCCGTATTGTCTCAGACCATATCAGAGCACAGACGGAATACCGTAACCCCACGTTATATTTTGACCACTCATTCCCTGACCATAATCGAGTAACAGACCTAGACCCTGTACAAGCTCTTCCAACTCTGGCACAGAAGGTTTTAAGGTAAACAAATCGTAGATCTTCCTGCGACTTCGTCCGGTACCCCTGTGGTTCTCCGCTCGGTAGTAGCCAAACGTCAACGTATTGACCGGAACCCGAAAAGGTGTCATTTCTTTGGCGAAGCTTTTGACATAAGCCATGGCACCCTGGTTATACACCGGGGAAGAAGGAAATCCACTATAATGCAGCATATCTGCCAGCATGGGTACAATCATCTGCCCACTCTGTTTACGAGCCATGATATTACCTGCTGCACGAGTATATAGAAAGAGTTCACTCAACTGACGATGACTGGTTAGAGCAAAAGCAGCCGGATCACTTTGGAGTTCAGACTGTTCATCTACCCAGCTACTGCCATGAATATAGAAGTCGAGTCCTTGCATATGCTCGGCAGCTGCTGACAGTGCGAATTCAATTTCCTTCATCTCCAGATTCGGCGCAACGAGAGTCCGGCAGTTATTCTGCTCGTGCACAGACAGATCGGAATGAAATTGCTCTGCTTGTTCTGATGTGGCGAAGCTTGCTGTAACCTGCAGGCCACGCTGTAACAAATATAAAACCATCATCTGCACAGCTACACTCTCTGCATGATGCACATATGCTGTTTTCACCAATTTCCCTCCCTCTGATCTCAATATCAAATTCAAACTTAACGCAAAAATCCACCATCCAGCTTTAACGTCTGTCCGGTATGATAACAAGCCGCAGGTCCTGCGAGATATATCACCGCTTCAGCCACCTCTTCCGCAGACCCTTGTCTTCCGGTCAGGGTGTTACGTAGAAAATCATTAAGCTTCTCTTGCGGCACTTCCCCCGTCATCTCGGTATCAATCATACCGGGTGCGATGGCACTGACCTGAATGTTTTGTGCGGCATACTGGCGGGCATACAACTTCGTCAGACCCATCAAAGCGCCTTTGGAAGCTGCATAATTGCACTGGCCTTCCCTGCCATATATGCCGCTCACTGACACCAAGTTGATGATGCTCCCCCTGTCCTGAAGCAGCATATAACTGACTACTTCCTGTGAACAATAACAGGCGCCAACATAATTGGTGTCCAGCACCTCATTCCACTGCCGCTCCTCCATCCGTAGCACCATCTGGTCGCTCACTCTTCCGGCATTATTGATCAAGGCATCTATGCGGCCAAATGTATCAAATACCTTTCTCATCACATCCGCTACAAAACCCTGGTCCGCGACCGAACCTTTAAACAACAGCATCCGCCCACCAGCTGCCTTTACCTCTGCAGTTAGCTCATCCGCCGCGGCGTCATCCCTGACATAGATGCCTGCCACAATGGCTCCTTCCGCAATAAATCTCAGCGCTATGGCCCGGCCTATGCCCCTTGTTACGCCTGTAACCACAACGACGTGATCACGAAAGGTCATTGGCTTCGTGTTCCTTTGGTCTTTCTGACCATAATCAGTTCCGCAATAGACTGCACATTTTTCAGATGAATCTGTAGCTCTGTCGCGGGAAGGTCCTCCACCATCACGCCATACACTTCTTCCATACCAACCATAACCTCGAACGCCTCCACAGAGTCCAGTCCCAGTTCTTCACCGAATAAAATCATGTCATCTGTAATTTCCTCTGCGGTGATGTCCTCCAGTTTGAGCCGATCAATTAATAACGTTTGTTTGATCGTCTGTTTGATCTCATCCATCTCTACCTCGTAATTAACTGTCATATGTGTAAGCCTCCTATAATTTCTCAATTAACAATCTTCATTCAGCGACGCTACTGATAACTGCAGCAGAATAACTTCGATTCACTGTAGAGCTGATGGTCAAAATATGACGATATGCAGAACTGCGCTCAGGCAGGCCCAGATGGGCGTAAGTTCCTTTGGCACATTCATTCATGGCTCCCGGGCTCACAAGCTCAGCAGCCGCTGCGAGATGTAACATCGAACTGTATGATTCTCCATAGCCAGCGCAGGCATTAAGGGTAATGATCGGCACGGATTGTGCAGCTTCACCTTTCCACATCGAAGATATGGCGCTCTGCTCTAACTCCAATTCACCGGGACGTCCCACTGAGTTGAGTAAAATGAGATCCATCTGCCCCATATCTGTTCCAGCTTCATGGAGTGCATCGGTAACAGCCCGGATCAACGCCTCCCCCAGCTTTGCAGTGTCCTGCGTTGTTCCAGAAGCAGCACCGAGTCCTCTCAATTCCGCATAGATCCCGGATCGGGACTGAATAGCTTCTTCCAGATCACTGAGCACCATACAAACACTGCCTTCCGTCATATCGTAACGGCTATCATGCAATCCTTTGGCACGGTCGATATCCTCCGCAAGCTGGGATCGTTCATCTCCAGCACCAATCAGACAAGACGTCAGGGCTCCCTCTCGGATCTTGCCCGTTGCATACAGCGCCGCAGTCAGCCCTTCATTGCCTCCTGTGCTGAAGGAGCTATTGAATCCCTTAAATTGCAATTTCTCAGCCGTCTGACCAGCGATGGAATTAATGACCGTGTGCGGGAAATAGATCGTACTTGCATACTCCGGGCCTTTGACAAATACAGATTCCAGAAAGTTTGAAATACTGCTCGTACTTCCTCGTGCTGTGCCATAAATAAAGCCAGTATATTCCCGCTGAGACTCGCTCATTGCTGCATCCTCCACCGCCGCAAGGACTGCACCAATTGTATTTTGTGTGAGCTGATTCATTCTGCGCTCATATTTGCTCTTATCGTAATCTTTTAACGAGAATAAGGAAGTGGTCGTCATCTGATCGGCGTCCTTACCAAAAGCCGTGAGTACATTCCCCATTAGGATATCCCCTTTGCTGACGGCACCTACTCCAGTAATGACAACACGTCGTCTGGGGACTGTCTTGCCCTGATGCCCTTCAAGTGAATTTTCACGTTCAGGATTCTGCACGCCCGAATAACGTTCTTCTTCGATTCCATTCGTACGTAGCACAAGTGAAACGTTGTGTCCTCCGAAGCCCGAATTGTTGCAGATCATATATTTGGGGCGCATCGGGCGCATTGAATGTTGAATGATATCCACTTCCTCGCAGCCTTCACGCGGTTCTTCGAAATGAAGCGTAGCAGGAACGTATCCTTGCCTGATGGCGTAGAGCGAGGTAACCAGTTCCAATGCAGCAGAAGTGCCCAGTGTATGACCGAAATAGGCCTTGCTTGAGCTGACGGGAGTCGTCATATTAGGCCCGAAACTCCCCCGCAGGCCGCTAATTTCAGCACGATCATTCGCCTGTGTCCCTGTCCCATGTGCGTTGACATATTCAATATCCGTTTTGGATACTCCGGCAAGGCTGATCGCCATCTCCACTGCTCGTTGTATGCCTGCACCTTCCGGGTGAGAAGCCGTCATATGATGGGCATCGTTGCTCAATCCATAGGCACATAATTCAGCATAAATCGTAGCGCCACGTTCAAGTGCAGCATCCAGTCTCTCCAGTACCACGAAGGCTGCACCTTCTCCCAGATTCAATCCGTATTGGGTGCTGAAGGGTGAAGAGGGACGGGAATTAAGTGCACGGAGTACATTAAATCCGGCATATACACTATGCGACAATGGGTCAGATCCACCAGCGAGCATCACATCGGCATACCCCCAGCGAATGAGATCACTTGCATAGCCTATGGCATTGCCACTCGCAGCACATGCCGTATTTAACGTTGCGACCGGACCTTCCACACCCAGAACTTGCGCTGCATCATCGCCCTGCTGATAAAATGGATACCGGGACGTATGATCGACGTCCAACTCAGACAGGTTCCACTGTTCTTCCAAAGATAGAACTCCACCGTTACACGTACCCAGCGTGAGTCCAATCCGCGCAGGAGCAACGGTTGGCTGTCCGCCTGTTTCATTTGCACTGTCGTGTTGCTTCAGGTTATCCGTATGTGCTATTGAAAGGCCACTATCAATTAACGCTTTTTTTGCAGCAGCAATGGCATACCGTGCACACAAATCCATGGATAGTTCCGCTGTGCCCGAGAGTGCCGCCTCTCGGATGGAATCCTCCAACTGGCCTGCAAGTGAACTCTGCAACTTATCCGTGTTGAAGCGGGTGACTTCCCGAATTCCGGTCTCAGCACCAAACATACGCTCATATACCATCTGCGGGTGATCGCCGAGTGCGCATAATACGCCCATTCCTGTAATCACGATACGATCCTTCGTGTTGGTGTTCTCTCTGTCTGTCATATTCGTCCTCCTCTCCTTATTCCAATCGAATATAACTGCTTCGCTTCTCACTCGTCTTCCAGGAATAAGGTGCAAGCCACTGCCGGGCAAGCTTCATCATGACCGGTGTACTCTGGTTAACCGTGAACATCGCATGAGGGATACCTGCCTCCGTTTGAACACGGATGGATCTGCCCAGCATCTGAAAAGCCAGACCAAATTGTTGATATTCCGGCGCAATATATAGTACATCATACAAAATCGTGTCTTCGTCCAGTCGATACGTCATCGACCATCCCTGAATTCCTTGTGTGGATTGAATACCGAAGCTGTTGCTTGGTTCCGGGGGAGCAAACGTTTTGAACGGAGACAGAAATGAAGGGAAATCAAGCCCTCCTGCTTCAATGGATTGTCTGAGTTGTCCTTCCTCGCGATCTACCCAGAGAAATAACTCCAGCCCCTGCGGGATAGCGCGTTCCCTTAGCCAAGCTGTCTGAGCAATCCCACTGTGAAGATGAATATGGAAAACAACCGATTCACATTGCGGCTGTGTCCAACCTTCCTTATGTAATAAGGATTCGATTGCATCCGTAGAAGACTTGTCGGAGTAATAGCTCAAGGAGAGCGTAGCCAGCTGTTTCTCCACACATAAGCTTCGTGCTTCCCGGAGCAGGAGTGTAGCGATTTTTTGCCTGCGCCATGGCTTCGATACAAAGATACACTGCAAGACTGCATGTCTGTCTCCACCCCGCTGTTCAAGCACAAGCAGACCCACCGGGACACCGTCAGACTCTGCCCCCATCATTATGAATCGGTCTGATTCAAGCGGATCATTCAAGCTCTGCTCTACTTGTTTGTATAACCACTGAAACATGAACGATTTATACTTCAACCTGTCCTGGCGCGTTAACCGTTTGATAGTGATCATAGTTTTCCTTTCTGGCTGATAATAGTGAAGTTGTTAGACATTGAATCGATACATTTGCAGCCGTAATGATGGGATCAATAATCGGATTCATAGCCAGGAGCAGAATGATGGTGACCTCGGAAGGCAGACCAAGCATCCCCGCAATAATCGCGATCATGCCAATAGAGACGACACCCGGGGAGCCCGCACCCGCAATGGATATCACCACTGCCCCTGCAAGCACCACGATCCACTGCGACAACGTGAAGTCGAATTCGTACAATTGCACGGTAAAGGTGATGCCCAGCGTATACACGAGTACCATACTGTATCGGCACATGATCATTCCCAGGGGTACGACCAATTGAACGATACGTGAATCTTGCTGAAGCTTCATACTCAACGCATCCATACAGGTCGGAACGGTGGCAATACTATTACGTGTACCGAATGCCAGAATTAACGTATCCTTCAATGCAGACAGGATGACCCGGACAGGTTTCCGCAAGGTCACAGCCATTATCACAAGAGATAGAACAATCAGAATCACGCTGGAAATGTAAAACATCATGATCAACTTCATCATGGCGGGTAAAATATCCATATTTAGCGTCGCGAACTGCCCTGCCATCATACAGAAGAGTGCAAAAGGCAATGCGTACATGGACCAGGAGATCACCTTTTGAAACGCCCCAAACAATACATCAGCAATCTTCAGCACATCTTCTCCCTGCGATGTCCGCATCATGCCGACTGCCACCCCAACGATCACGGAAAAAAACAAGATTTGCAGCGTATTGTTTTCCGTCAGCGCTGTGAATATATTGGATGGGATCATATTAAGCAAAAATGAAAATACCCCTTGCGGTTTCTCATCGGACAAGGAACTGGTATCGGCGCTCAGATCGTATACAATAGCTCCAAGTACATGCTTGGATTCTTCTGGCAACCCCGCACCCGGGCGACCGATCCCCCCAAGACTGAGACCCAGCAGACCACAGAATACCAACGCCAAGGTATATACCAAGCACATGCGAACGATCATCTTCATCGCTCCACTCTGGATCAACAGACTGCCGATGCTGGAGATGATAGCGGTCATCATAATGGGAATGACACACATCTTCAGAAAGGACAGATACAGATCGCCAAAACGTGATACCGCATGAGCCAACTCAGGAACGTATAATCCTGCCGCAATTCCAGATACCATACAGAACAAAATCATCCAGAACGATTTGATCCATTTCAATGAGAAAGCTGTCTTCCTTGACACACAGGCACCCTCTTGTTCGTCATTTTAGCCATAGTGACTGCTGCACTAAATTCCTGATCAGACAGCGGACTTCCAGGCTCGTGTTAAGCAATTTGGAGTGCGACCCTACCTGGTTAGGCGGATCACACTCCAACTTATTCACTGCATTTAATATAAGTATGGATAAGAACTATTTCGCGTAAGAATTACCAACATTCTCTCCAACACGGATGGCTGTTCTTGCAGCATCCTCGGCAATACTACCAACGCCATTGAAGAAATCAGTTGCTCCATCCTTGCTGCCACCAGCAACAGACTCCAGCTCGGTTTCTGTCAACTCATCCGCCTCGCCGCGTGCTTCTGGCAATACAATCGTTGCGTGGTAACCTGTTCCATCCACTACATTGATTTTGAACTCCCGTGGTACTTCTTGACCCGTTTCTTGCTGAATTGCTGCGTAGATGTCGCTTACAGCCAATGCGCGGAATGCTGCATCCGAACTTGCTTTAGCCATAACTGCGTTAACCGTTTCTTTAATCTGCTCTTCTGTCCAACTCATGTAATGATTCCTCCAATAGATCGATTTGGTTTCTTACCTTATTCAGCATAACAGCCCAGTTTCAAGCAACGCTCAAGGTTACTTCAAGTTTAGTTCAAATCTACGCTAGCTGACGGCTGGCAAGTTCTGCGAAGAGCCCGTTCTGCTCCATCAGCTCCTGATAGGTGCCGGACTGAATGATTCTTCCTTTATCAAATACATAGATGTGATCCGCCTGTGTAATCGTACTGAGCCGGTGTGCAATTACAATCCGTGTCACCTGAAGCTTGCCGAGACTTTCGCTCACAATACGCTGTGTCCGATTATCCAATGCACTCGTGGCTTCGTCGAAAAAGAGGATCTTCGGCCGTTTGGCAATCGCTCTGGCAATCATTAATCGCTGCCGTTGCCCACCAGACAGCGTACCCCCACCTTCGGAAATTACGGTGTGCATGCCCATGGGCATACTGCGGATGTCATCATCGAATCCAGCCATGGCTGCGGCCTCCCAAGCATCCTGAATCGTCAGATCTGACGTTCCTGTGATGTTCGTGAAAATATCACCGGACATCAGTTTACTATTTTGCAACACCACGCCGAACTGACTGCGAAGCAAACTAATATCGAGGGAACGCAGATCCTGACCATCGAAATAAATAGAGCCGCTCTGGGGCTGTTCAAAACCAAGCAACAGTCGCATCAGCGTCGACTTTCCACAACCCGATGCACCGACAAAGGCTACATATTGTCCTGATTTGATATCCATCGACAGATCATTCAACACAAGCGCCTGATCCTCTTCATACCGGAACTGGATATGACGAATCTCGATTGCCCCGCTTACCTCACCTGGATCTTCCAACTGATCATGGATTTCAGGTAACGTTTTGAGGATGGGTTTCGCCCGTTCATATAATGGAACAATGTTCACCACGGATAAAAGTGCTGTAGCCATACCGAGCATGGCCATGAGGAAGCTGGTGAATGCAGCGAAGAATGCGATAAACTGTCCTGCAGACATTGCCGAATGGGTAGATACCACAAGATAGAACAGCACCATTGATGTCAGCAAAGGGAAAAAGGATTGGAACACACCGGAGAAGTTATCCAGCATGCGGACCTTATAGGACCACTTTTTCTGCTCTGCGAATGCCCTGGCCCACAAGAAAAATGCCCGATTCTCGGCTGCTGCCATCCGAAATTTGCTCATTCCGTTCAATAGCTGAAGTACTGTTCCGGCAATCTGTCCCTGAAGTTCCAACAATCGACGCTGGTAACGTACCTGTAACAAGCCAATCGCAATGGTAAATGACATGGAGATGAGGACAAGACCACCCGCCACCAAGGCAAGAACAGGACTATACCGGAACAATAATACAAATTGGAAAATGGAGAACACGCCTGTCAGCAGCGAACTGATTACTGCACCGGATAACAGCTGTCGGATCGCATTGATACTTCCCGCTCTGGAAGCCAGATCCCCGGCTGAATAGTTTCGGAAGAACGAAACCGGCAAATTCAGCAATCGATCCCAGATGGCAGCCTGAACCGCATTCTCCACCCGTCCTTCCATACGCAGAGCGGCAAGTGAACCTGCGAGTCGGAACAAGGCAATCGATAAAACCACTGCGATAAGGATAAAGGCCATCTGTACCAACGGCCCTCGATAAGACTCCGGAATAATGGTATCCACCAGAATACCGCTGGCGAGCGGTACCATAATGCCCAGTAATCCAGCCAGCGCCCCCAACAGAATCACCATCACGAGATCCCGACGAACCGAGTGGTGAGCACCAAACTGAAGCAGGTCTTTGATGCCAAGCTCCCGGGCAGGAAAAGGCCGATAAAACATGTATGCCATCGGCTGTATGATAGCCGCCATTTCCGCATTGACGATTCCTTTTTCCCCGTGCAATGGATTCTCCCATCGGTAGGAATTAGCCCCTGACGGAATCAGCGCAATCGGCTCTCCTGAAGTCTCCAGATATCCAACAAGCGGTCCATTGTCTGCTTCCCACCATTCCCCTTTAAGTGCAACCTGGCGGGAACGTACACCGGAAGCTTCCGCCATCTCCTGAACAGGTGAACGCTTCGATTGGCTTTTTAATTTCCGTGTAACAGGCTTCATCACGATGCCAGCATAGTCTCCAACGACCTTTCCTACAGGGTAGAGCGGATCGTTAGAATAAAAGGAAACGACTTGCTGCTCATCGGGTCCGGTAACGGCGATCAGCTTTTTGAGCGCATGGTCCATAAGGGAATCATCATGCTCCGTACGCTGTTGCAAGCGTTCCTGTTCCTGCAAGCGTTCCTTGGCAACGACAACTGCCAGCCTGCTGACAATTAATCGATGAAAGGCATATAACCCGTGAAGTGACGAATCTGTGGGTAACCAGGACTGCGTTACTTTTACATCGACCACAGCCGCTTGTTGCGTTTCCAGCCAGCCCGAGGATGTTACGGGTATGTAATCGGCATCTTCTGTAGTAACGGCATGTTCTTTCCCCCACAATACCAAGCCATCCTTCACCTTAATCCACACAGTACGCATGGGTCTCCAGGTCTGATCAGGGACCAGGCTCTGTTCTTCTCCGGGTTCCAACAGCGTGAATTCCAGCGGTGAATTCCGTACATTCAGTGCTGTAGACCAGCTGCCAATCCACTGATCTACCTTGGACGCCAGCCAATCGTTATCCCATTGCTCGTTCGCTCTTTCGTTCAAGAAGAGCGACCTGTCCATCCGGAACACTTTCGTACCGACCGACGCTGTCAGCAACAATCCCATACGTTCCAGCATCTGATCATTGTCAAATCCGAACAAGAGCGCACCCTCATCCAGACTGAACATATAACGGCGTTTATGTCTTGTTCCAGCGTTCTCTCCTTCCATGACTACGGCGAATACATCGACGTAACCGGAGGCGACATACCATACACTGTTCTCATCCGTGATCAAAATAGGGTTATTTCCTTCCACATCGTGACCCGTTCCAACCTTTGCAAAAAATGAAGCCATATCCGGCCTAATTGGCTCTGCCACTATTCCACCCCCTTCTGCACCCCTATTACTGACTCTGAATGAGACGGGTGTAATATCCGTTTTGCTCCATCAAAAACGTATGCGTTCCCCGTTCAATAATTTTCCCGCGTTCCAATACAATGATCTCATCGGCATCCCGGATGGTGCTCAAACGATGAGCCACCGTAATACAGGTCAGACCTCTGCGCCGGAGACTGTCATCGACCAACTTCTCTGTTGCCGGATCAAGTGCACTCGTCGCCTCATCCAGGATCAGAATTGACGGATTGCCCGAAAGGGCTCTGGCTATTTCCAGGCGCTGCCGCTGTCCACCGCTGAAGTTACCGCCATTCTCTGAAATCATGTGGTCATACCCACCGCTACGTTCTGCAATATGGTCATGAATTACGGCATCTTTGGCTGCACGAACGATATCCGTCTCTGGAATCGTCGCATCCCAGAATGTAATATTTTCCTTGATCGTACCTTCAAGCAGCACAATCTCCTGATCCACAACGGCCAGAGAATTGCCCATCCGATGCCTTGATATCTCATTACGGCGCAGATCATCAAATCGAATCTCGCCTTCCCATGGTTCATAGATTCCGGCAATCAGTTTCGCGATCGTGGATTTCCCACTGCCCGAACCGCCAACCAAAGCTACCTTCATGCCTGGCTGAATGGACAGATTAAACTGGTCGATCAATGGTGCTTCCAGCTTGCTATATCCGTATGTCAGATTACTGATCTGCACCTGACCGGATAACTTGGCGGTATCCTTCTGTTCGTCTGCTTCATCCAAATCCGATTGAATTTGACGATCCACCGGATATTGCAGCACGTCATCCAGACGTTTCATGCTTCCCCCTGCTTCCTGAATCGTTCCGGCCAGCATGACCATCTCATTCACAGGCTGACTGAAGCTTGCTGCAAGACTTTGAAAAGCAACCAGCGAACCAATGGTCAGCGCCCCGTCCATGACTTGAAAACCACCAAAAAACAACACGGAAACAGCTCCCAGACTGGTTAACAGTGCGGGAACAGACATCAGGAACTGATTTGATACGCCAAATTGTTGATTGGATTGCAATAGTTTTGCCTGATAACCTGACCATTTGACGAAAAAATCAGTCTCAGAACTATTGGACTTCAACGTTTCAATAACTTGAAGTCCATTCATGGAGACACCCTGCATCTTGCCGCTTTCCTGCAACAGGCGCAGATTCTGATCGTTGCGCTTACGTGTGATAAATTGCATGAATAGAAGATTAAGCAGGGATACCCCAACCGTGACCATGGTCAGCAATACACTGTACTGCAACATCAGGAGCAGATAAAACAGGATCATGACACAATTTAGTGCCGCGACAGCTAACTGTCCAGACAATAGCTGCGCGACCCGGTCATTAATAGCGACCCTTGATGCGATGTCTCCACTATGCCGTTGGGAGAAAAATTCAATGGGCAGCCGGAGTACATGCCAGAAAAAACGACTGGATGAGCTTAAAGCCAGCTTCATCTCCAGCCTGAGCAGATAATAACGCTGCAACCACGTTAGAAATCCACGCAGCAGCGCCGTTATTCCCATACCAATCAGCAGCGGGAATAACCAATTGTTCAGATGACCAAGTAAGACCTGATCAATAAAGATTTTGCTGAATACCGGAATGACCAGACCCGGCAGAACCAGAAACAAGCCTGCTATGATCGCATAGATCAGCGCCTTCTCCGAGCCTTTGATACGACTGGAGAGAGAGCTAAGCAGACTCGATGTTTGGCCCTGTGGAACATAACCCTCCGCAGGCTTCATCGTCAGTACTACACCCGTGAACGACTGATCCAATTCCTCAAAGGTTATCTCCCGCGGACCCGTAACCGGATCATTGAGGAACACACGATCCTTCTGAATGCCTTCCAATACAAGAAAGTGATTGAAGTTCCAGTGGATAATGACTGGCCATGGCATTTTTCTCAGATCCTCCGGATTTTTGCGGTATCCTTTGGCTTCCATTCCATATTGCCTTGCTGCCTTGAGAATATTGTTCGCTTTACTACCATCACGGGACACACCACAGGACATGCGAAGCTCTTCCAGTGGAATGAAGCTTTTGTAATAGGAAAGTACGATCGACAGTGAGGCAGCTCCGCATTCTACAGCTTCCATTTGTAATACCGTCGGCGTTTTCACTCTTCTTGGGGCCACTACTCCATCCTCCTCCCTGTGCCTGTTAGACTATATTGACTCATCATTTGAAATAGGGAATGACGGTTGCGATCGGTCGCTGCGAATGAACCGTAATGGTCCCTTCCACCGTCATTCCGCTATTCAGACGCACAGGTGGACCTTGTCTGGTTGTCCAGTTATACCCACTCGACAACTCCGAGTTAGGTGAGAGATTAACGCGCACCTCCAGCGAGAGACCTTGTGAGGCCATCTGCTCCACAAGACCCTCGTTACCCAGCGTAGACTGTAACTCCTGTACCGTTACCGGGAATTCAGACACCGAAACGACCTGCCCAATCATGGAGCCATATTCTTCACGGTTAACGGTACTCGGCGAGACACGTACTTCCATGCCCGGAAGTAACTGCTTTCCTTGATTCACCGGCACATACATAACCCCTATTAATTCATCCGTCTGAGACCCGTAGGTCTCCATCCGGAACATCTCCGTTCCTTCATCCACATACGTTCCATTCTTAACTAACACCTCGGTAACCTTTCCTGTGTAAGGACTGACCACTCGAGTCTGGTACTCATAGTTAAGTAACTGCTGCTCCTGCTGCTGTTTTAACTTTCTCAGCTCCGCTGCAGACCCTGACTTGCTTTGGGACGAAGCGCTTTGCAGATTGACGATGGCGAGCTTCGTTTGCCTGATCTGGTCCAGCAATGCCGGTTGCTCGATCCGACCAATCACCTCTCCTTGCTGAACTGTATCATTCTCCACCACTGCAATATCGGAGATTGCGCCTTCTGAAGAGGTGTGTACTGTTTTTAGACCGCCCGGCCGAATCAATACACCTTGTCCTTCTGCCTTCGTGGTCATGGTGCCAAATATTCCCCAATACAGCGCAGCTGCCAGAATTAAACCTGCTCCGATGAGCATCAACCAACCACGAGGAGAGGTGACACGTACCAGATTATCCAGCTGTTCAGGAGAAGACAGCCGCTCAAGGGCTACTTTTCGAAAAACCTGTTTATTCATCCTGTCCTCCCTGTCTTGAACCCTTCGCTGAATCTCGTGATGAACCCGAAACGGGTGTCTCATTCAAGGTCTGAAACTTGCCCTGCTGTAACTTCTTCATCACAATGCTCATTCCCTGAACATCGCCCCGGGCATCGAAGAAGTGTTCACCCGTCACCCCTTCCCAGGACGTCAGGTTGGATAAAGCTTCTGCTATATCCTTCGGACTTCGGGAGCCTGCTTCATCTATACCAGCAGCGAGCAGTTTCAGGGAATCATAAGCCTGTGCTGCCCATTTGTCTGGCGCCTTTCCATATTCTTGAATGTATAGGGATCGGAAATCCTGATTGATGGTCGATTGCCCCTGGTCATCATATACGGAAGCCACGATAACCCCTTCTACGGACCCGCCACCTTGTGCAAATTCAGCAGAGTCAAGCGCATCCCCACCAATGACTTGGGTGTTCATACCCGCCGCGCGGAGCGCTTTGACAAACGTAATTCCTTCGTCCGCCCTTGTCGCGACCATGATCAGATCGGTGTCCAGGGTCTCCCATTTATTCACGATCCGCATCATATCTGCTCCGTCCTTATAACCGGATACACGGTCAACTACATTCTGCCCGGATAACGTAACCTGTTGTTCAAACGCATTCGCGAGCCCTCTACCATACTCGTCATCGGTATAGTAGATTGCAATATTCTGATGCTTCGTGCCCGCAGCATACAGGGCAAGTGATTGCCCGATCTGATTATCATTCGGTATATTCCTGAAAATATAAGGACTGCTCACATCGGTCAATTTTGGCGATGTCGATGCCGGGGACAACAGTAGAATGCCAGCATTGGCATATATGCGTGAAGCTGGTACGGTTACGGAAGATCCCCGATGTCCAATGACCGCACTGACGGAGGGATTATCGGCGAATTGCTGCGCGATGGCCATACCCTTTGTCGTGGAAGCCCCATCGTCCATCTCCAGCAATTTAATTTCCTTGCCTCCCAGAACACCCTCCTTGTTAATCTGCTCCAGCGCCAACTGAAGCCCTTCACGGAATTGTTCATTCTGTTTTTCAAAAGGCCATACCGCTCCGACGATGACTTCATTCGATGAGCTTCCAAGCGTCTTTTCTCTGATCTGGTCTGGCGCAGCGTCGGATGAACACCCACTGATTACCAGTGCACCAAGCATTGCCACACTCCACAACACCCATTTCAGGCGTTTCCCCCCAATACCATTCACGAGTACTATCTCCCCCCAGTAAATCAACTTGGAACGCACAAGTTTTAATATCATTAATTATAGAAGGAGCTTAATCCTCAAGACCATAAATTGAAATTCAAGTTAACCTCAATTTCATATCAAATTTTGTGTACCCAATCGACTTATCCCGGTCCACATGCGATACTTGAAACAGAAAGCATGGATGACGATTCTGCATATTTCGACGAACGATTGGAAGGATACGGACTTTGACTAAAGCGATAAACATAAGGAGAATGAACGCCGTATGTCTTTGAAAAATACGATTTTGATTGTCGATGATGACCATGAAATCAATGAATTATTGACGATGTCTTTGAAACGGGAAGGTTTTCAGACCGTGTCTGCCTATACTGGCGTGGAAGCACTTCGAGCCGCAGAGGAGCACTCACCGGATCTTGTACTGCTGGATGTGCTGTTGCCCGGGATGGATGGCTTCCAGATCTGTAGTGAGATTCGCAAAACGAGTAATGTACCTATTTTGTTCGTAAGTTGTAAGGACGAAGCCACAGACAAAGTCATCGGACTTGGGCTGGGAGGGGACGACTTTATCTCCAAACCATTTAGTCCGATTGAGCTGATTGCACGAGTCAAGGCCCATATTCGGAGAAACAACATGCCACAGAAGCCAGAGGAACAGATGGATGAAACACTGGTATTTGATCAACTACTCATCGACCCAGCCACCCACCGTGTGCTCGTAGGTGACAAACCCATTGCTTTGTCGGCCAAGGAATTCAAATTACTGTTCCACCTAGCGAAAAACCCTAATCGCGTATACAAAAATGAACAGCTTTTCTCGCTGCTCTGGGATGATGTACATATGGGCGATACACATACAGTCATGGTACATATCTATAATCTGCGGAAGAAGCTGGAGAAAAATCCGGCCAAGCCACACTATATCCGTACAATTCGGGGTGTTGGGTACAAGTTCAATGACAAGTCTATTGAACTCGCCGAGTAAACGTATTACTGCACAAATATGTAATTTCTATTCAAACCAAAAAAGCCGCCAGATTGGCGGCATGATGATGATGATGACTATATTCTATTTTTCATTGAATGATTAACCAACAATACCCATATCCCGGAATTCTTCCACGAAACTATCCAGCCAATCCGAACCATAGTCCAGCGCACCCGTATCACTCTCAATAAAAGCAACATCTAGTCCCATCACCCAGAATCGGCGAGCAACAATAAAGAGATCAACCGCCTGTTCATCCTCGGCAGAGAAGCTTCTGACTGAACGATAACCTGCCATGAGTGCTTTCCATAATACTGCCTTTTGATCTTCAGACTGTCTCTTTCGCACCTTCACTTGGGCCAGATCGTAAGCACGCCAGCTTTTCGCTGCCCACTCGAAGTCATAATGGATGAACTGATGTTCCTGTTGAAACACATTGTTATTCCCATGCATATCGCCATGGCACAGACCAAAGTCCAGGTCTTGTCTGGAGATGGCAACGATGCGTTCTTTTAATGTTGTGGCAAACGTATGGAGAAATGCTGCTGCTGCATTGTTCTCACCGATATAGTGGATAATTCGCTCAAGGGGTTCGTCGATGAGAAATTTCAAATCAAGCTCATAGCGTGGAAGCCCCACGATCACCTGATCCATAGCCTTATGCAATTCAGCGGCAGATTGACCAAAGGCGTAACAAGACTCCTCATCCTCCAGGTTGTTCTCCGTACCCTCAATATACCGAAACATCACAGCAACCCGCTTGCCTTCCGCAGCCTCCAACACCGTATATCCCGTATGATCTTTCTTCTCGATGTATTCTCCAATGTCGGTATGTTCCGCAGAAGTTAGAACGTTCTTCAGTTGAGACAATAACGATAGCTCATACTTAACATCTGCCTCCGTGATTTCAGTACGATAGATACGGAGAATATACATGCCACTAGACGTGCGAACCCGGTAGGTATCATTCAATCCTCTAAGCCAAAACAAACATTCTTCCCATGTTCCAATGTCATACTGATCACTCAATGCAGACTCCAGGTACCTGGGGTTAAGCACTGAACGTAAAGCTGTCGGTTGAATGGACATATGTATGCTCCTTCACTGTGAAATGATATTTAATTCAACTTAACACCGAAACCGAGCTGACCGTAGTCATTATGGTACCCTGCAGCCCACAACTTGCCACTCGATACCCAGTACATGTTCTGATAACTTGTTTCAATGAGCGTTACGTTCTTGTAAGAGTCTTGGGCTTCCTTCGTACTCGCAAATTTGACTGTCCCAGCACCATATCCCATGAATAACATTTCATTTTGGTTAGTGACCACCAATGCTCCATCATCCGCGGCGGAAATGGTTTTGTACACCAAATCTTCTCGTGGGTAGGTCATTTCTTCACCACTAAGTCGGATAGGTCCCCTGTTAATCATGAGTGGTTTATATAACTTCTGGGTAACATTGAAGCCTAATTGGCGTGAAGAATTACTGCCCCAAGCCCACAAGTTCCCCTTTTTATCAAGGGCAATCAGGTAAGGACCGTTAGCTCCAGCCGAAGAGATTTGTTTAATGTCTTTAAATCCCTGCATTTGTGTAGCTATAGTTTCTTTCTCCTTCATATTGGTGTTCCAGTACCAGACTGTACCATCCTTCTTAACGGCGTATGCACGATCAAGATCACCAATGGTCACATCCACTACATCTCTAATAGCAATTTTCCGGTGATGATTCTTTAAGAGTTTCATGCCTGTACCGCCGGCTCCTCCAAGCTGGTACACATTCCCCGAATTTGTCAACAGTACGACACCTTTGCCATAAACACTTAAATCCTTTATTGTCTCGGGTACAAGTGTAATTTTTTGAGGGGTGCCTGTTTTCATTTTGACGCCTAAATAGTTCAAATCTCCCCAACCATACAATTCGCCTTGCTTGGTTAAATACAGTGAAAACCGTTCCCCGGCGCCTACTTTCTTTACATTCGAGAGCTTATTTATTTTTGTCACAGGCAGTACTGGATAAGCGCTATCTTTAATTTCGTTATGTAGATTATCTCCCCAGCCATACAGGGTACCATCAGCTGCCAAAGCAATAACATGTGTATTACTTGCTGCTACGGATACAGGTTTTACGATTTGTTTAATCTGCTTTGCTGTAGTTACTTTGGGTGCTGCTGTACCTACACCATACTGTGTATAATCTATTTCTTTCTTAACCGGTGGAGTGTAACCGTCTTTATACTTGTCATACGGGCCTTCTTTTATAATATCCGGATCTTCATATAAGGCACTTTTATCCAGATTAGGCATGGGCAGAGGATATTGTGGTGAAACACTAGACTCTTTTCCTCTCTCATCATAAAAAGAGATTGTAATTTGATTACGCTGTACCAGCGCAGGATCTATAGGCGAGGTAGTCACACTAAAATATCCATTTTTATTAGCCTTAACCGTTTCCTCAAATAAAGTGACACTTTTAAACTCTTTACGATGTCCAACTTCAATAAAGTCGCCTGTACTCACTTCGAGTCGGACCATTTCGTTTCGAGAATTAATACCTACACCTTCAATAAAAATACTACCATCCTCGTTCGGTTCGTACCTTTCATCCACGATAGGTCCTTCATCAGCATACGTAGGTTCAATGAATACTAGGGAAGACATCACCAACGCAATTGTCAGGCAAACGGTAAACCATTTTCGGTAGAACACATTATTCCCTTCCTTCTCTATTAATATATTCTTAATATATCGTACATAGGAATTTATTGGAATGATATCTAGACCGTCTATTACTTAATCTTATGAAAAATAAAAAAAGACGTGGGCGCACCCTGCTCCCACGTCTGAAATTAGCCTGATGGATGGACACTTTTTTCAAAGTGTCCATCCATCAGGCTATATTCATATTCAAGGTTCATTTTAACACGATCTCTTTTGCTGATTAGATAGGGTTATTTGCATTGGTCCGCTTTCCAGATTTCAGCAGGTTATTACGCTCTGGATCGGTGCCAGCGCTCGACAATGCAGCACATTCACGAAAGGCAAAATGTTTGCACCCCCTACATTTCTGATCATCCAGATGCCCTAATGCATAATTGATGGCTTCACCCGTGTGCTCAAACATATGATCAAGACCAATTCGTTCAATCAATCCTGTTCTCTTCAGCATCTCCAACGGTTGCGCCTGAATGCCTGAAAGTAAAACCCTGCCCCCGGATCTCTCCATATGTTTGACAACACGGGCCAGATTGGATTCACCTGTTGTATCCATAAAAGGCACCTTGCCCATGCGCAACAGCAGAGTGCCTGGTCGCCGATGAATCGAATCCATGACCGACTTCTCGAACATATCCGCTGCGCCGAAAAAAAGTGGCCCTTCAATTGTATACAGGCTTATTTGCGGACAGTCATGTCCTTCCCGAACCATGTGCGCCATGACTTTCTCATGTTTATGATCGGGATCGGGCAACACTTTGGCAACCTTCAACATCTCACTCATGCGTTTAACAAATAAAAGGACAGCCAGAATCAACCCAACCTCTACAGCCGTTGTTAAACTTGTAAATACGGTCAGCAAAAAGGTAATAAGCAGAACGAGTGAATCGCTCGTTTTGGTTTTCATGACATGCATGAAGGATCTCCGTTCACTCATATTCCAGGCAACCAGCATCAGAACGGGAGCCATACTGGCAAGAGGAATGTGGGATGCATATGGCGCAAAGAGAACAAGTACTAGCAAAACCACTACACCGTGAATCACACCAGACCATGGCGATACTGCGCCGGATTTGATATTCGTTGCTGTACGTGCAATCGCTCCTGTTGCAGGAATACCACCAAATAACGGCGTCACTATATTAGCAATCCCCTGCCCAATCAACTCTCGATTGCTGTTATGCCGACTTCCAGTCATGCCATCGGCAACAACTGCGGATAGCAGCGATTCAATTCCACCCAGCATGGCAATAACAAAAGCAGGTTGCAGCAAGTTCCCGATACGTTCCCAAGTGATCTCAGGCATATGAAACTGAGGCAAAGAGTTAGGTATGGCGCCAAAGGACGAACCGATCGTAGCCACCTGCCCTTCAAAAAAGAATGTTGCGACTACCGTCGAAAGAACCAGCCCCACTAATGATGCAGGCACCTTTGGTGCAAACTTGGGCACAAGCAGAAGAACAGCCAGACAGATTCCAGCTGTAAGCACACTGTATATATTGATCGTCGAGATATGCATCCCGATTTCTTTCATATTGGACCAGAAATCCTCGTGCTTCTCGATACCTCGAAGTCCCAGAAAGTTCGTAATTTGTCCGCTAAAAATAATGACGGCGATCCCCGCCGTAAAACCGATAGTCACTGGCCTTGGAATAAACTTGATTAACGCCCCAAGCTTGAATACGCCCATAAGTACAAGCATCAAACCAGCCATCATTCCGGCGATCAGCAGATTTTCATATCCATACTGCATCACAATGGCAAAGAGGATTGGAATGAATGCCCCCGTTGGCCCGCCAATCTGGAACTTGGACCCACCCAGCAAAGAAATCAGAATCCCTGCGATTACTGTGGTATACAATCCATACTCCGGTTTGACCCCGGAAGCGATGGCAAACGCCATACCGAGTGGAATCGCAATGATACCTACAATCAGTCCCGATAACAGATCCTTGCGAAAAGCGGCAGCATTATACCCTGCATATCTCCCCATCCATCTCATGTACAAAAACCTTCTTTTCTTCATATATTTGAATATTTGAATATATTTAAAAGACTACTCCCCTGCATACGTCCTGTCAATCGGATTACGCACAATTCCAACGGGCACCTAACACAAAAAACAAGAACCTCCGGTGATTACCCCAGTTGCTCTTGTTTATTGTGTCAGGACTCTTTACGAATATCTTCCAGCATGGAAATGGCATCAACCAGATGATTGTCAAAAATCTGTTTGGTGACTGCCAGCAGGTCCTTAATCAGCGGATCACGCAGTGAATAGGTGACGGTTGTCCCTTCTTTGATTCCGTGGACAACGTTTTTGCTGCGCAATACAGCCAGTTGCTGTGAAACGGCAGAACCTTCCGATCCCAGAATGCTTTGCAGTTCATTCACGTTCTTGGCTCCTTCACTCAGCAGCTCCAGAATCTGAATCCGCATCGGGTGTGCCAACGCTTTGAAAAAATCCGCTTTAAACTGTTGTATGCTCTGATTCATACGCTATGCCCCTTCAATCGAACTCGTCAACATGCTCATATCATACCATAGAACGAGGTTCAGACTTCAACTCACATGATATGATAAGATGAAAAAGCAAGTACATTATACTGTGCAGGGGAGCTGTAAGCATGTCCAAACCATCCGAATATTCACCCTCGGGCGTTCCTATCTTTCGTCATAAGGATATGAATCGTGAGTGGCAGTCTACTTCTTATGCAAAAGACGAATGGCTGGAGCGAATCGAGAAACATGCTGACCAATATCTCGGTGAAGCCGAGTCTGTATTCCATGAGTTGCTCTCGGACAAGGTTCATATCGATGTCCATATGATTCGTCCAACACCAGAACGAAATTATTACACATTGTACACCACAGGCATGAGCGCCTTGCCTATGAACACGCCTGAAGATGCACAGGACTATGAGTACGCAGAGCTGATGATTTGTTTGCCGCCGGATTGGCCACTATTAGAGGAGGAATTGGAGGAGTCGGACAACTACTGGCCAATACGCTGGTTAAAAACGATGGCTCGTTTGCCGCATGACTACGATACCTGGCTAAGTTGGGGGCATACGGTGCCGAATGGTGATCCGGCAATGCCATTTTCCAATAACACAGACATGTGTGCCTTTATCTTGCTGCCTCCGCTTGAGGCCGATGAGGATTTCCTGACACTCGACATGGAAGATGGACAGACTGTGCACTTCTACGCAGTCCTCCCCATTTACCTGGAGGAGCTTGAGCACAAGCTAGAATATGGTTTGGACGCTCTGCTAGACCGTTTCGAAGAACATCATGTGAACGAAATTTTGGATGTAAACCGGGTCAATACCTGTGGGGATGCTTCATAATAAGATAAACGGACTAGAAAAAAGCTCAACCCTTAGCATCGCTGCTGGATTGAGCTTCCCTTTTTATTTACGTTAGTATGAACCATATTCGAACCAGTCAAAGTCCGCTACCTGATCAGATGAAGTCCCGTTGCTGCTGCTAAACATCCCGATACAGCAGCCAACAAAGCCGCCGGCTACTTCGGTGCTCAAGCTGCTTGTATCCACCTGTTCTGCAACCAAATGATACTGACTTCCATCCGTGCTGTAATAGAAGTTTAGTTGCTGACCTGTCGCCGCCAGTTTGATATACACTCGCGATACATCACCCTCCAGCGCGATTTGCGCAATGTGGGTATCCTGACCATCTATACAGGTCAGCACACGCAGCACCTGCTGATTCTCGGCCAGAGCACGCTCAATCCGTACGTGATACAGATCATTCTGAATGACGACAAGACCAGCCGTTTCGTTGGCATTCCCGGGCACAAATTCCATCGCTGTAGCTGCGACATAATCCATATGCCTTTGACGCAGACAAACAAAGCTGGAATTTTCTTTTTCCTTCAATGTTTGCGGTTTCAGCTTCAGTCGCAGATATCCTTTTCGCTCGGTTAATGAATACAGGTCTTCCTGGGGATTGCGCAGAAACATCCACTGCAAGCCCAGACGATCGCTGTCAAAATGATCAAAACGCAGTTGCGGCTCTACCGGAGCAGGCTTCAAATCCAACGTGCCCTGCTCCTCCAGGATTCCGCGGCCCTCATTAACAACAGGCCATCCGTCCTCCCAAACAACAGAAGCAAGGAACGTCTCCCGCCCCAGATTGCTAAAGCTTCCTCCATATGGACGTGAAGCAAGCATGACCATGAACCATTGACCGTTCGCAGCCTGCACCAAGTCGGCATGTCCTACATTAACAACAGGGTAACGTTTACCCAAATGGCGATGTGTAATGATTGGATTATTCGGATTCCCAACGTATCCTTCGGTCAAACTTTTGCTACGAGCAATGGTCACGGCATGGTTTGGCCCTGTGCCTCCCTCTGCAATCAATAAATAGTAATATTCATCGATCTTATACAGATGCGGTCCTTCCGGCCAGATAACATCCACCATCGCCCCGCGCCACAGAACGTAGCTGTCTCCCACCAGCTTCATACTGCCCAGATCAAGCTCCCTCAGCCAAACTTCCCAATTGCCATTATAACGAACTCCCTCAGAGCAAGGACGTGTACCAAGGTAATATGCTTTGCCATCATCGAAGAAAATTGTAGGGTCTATGCCTTCTGCACCTTCAATAAAATAAGGATCAGACCATGGCCCAGCCGGGTCGGTAGCGGTTACAACAAAATTGCCGCCATGTGATACATTGGTTGTAATCATATAGAAAGTGCCTTCATGATACCGAAGCGTTGGAGCGAATATCCCCTGTGAATGGCCTGCTCCCTGAAGATTTAATTGCGAAGGACGGTCCAGCACATTGCCAATCTGTTTCCAATTTACAAGATCACGGCTCTGAAAGATTGGAACGCCAGGAAAATAGGCAAATGTCGATGTCACTAGATAAAAATCCTCACCCACCCGGCATACGGACGGATCTGGATAAAACCCGGGCATAATCGGATTGTTAAACGTGCATTGTTCGCTTTGATTTGCATTTTTCATTCTTTTACCCCTCCAATGGTGAGTCCAGTCACAAAGTATTTTTGCAAGAACGGATACAGTAAAACGATCGGCATGGCCGTCACAACCGTGATCGCTGCCCGAATGGATACAGGCGTCACCATGTTGGTTACATTTTTAAATGAATCCACGTTGACGGTTCCCCCCTGTGAGGTCGCAGAGGATAACAATTTCATCAGTTCATACTGTAAGGTGGTCAAATTCCGATTTCCTGCCGTGTACAACATGGAGTCAAACCAGGAGTTCCACTGACCTACAGCAATAAACAGTGCAACCGTAGCCAGAACCGGCTTGGATAAGGGAAGCACGATACGCATGAAAATCCGAAAATCTCCGGCTCCATCCATCTTCGCGGATTCAATCAATCCCTCCGACAGCCCCTGAATGTAGGTACGAATGACGATCATGTTGAACACCCCGATCAAACCTGGAATAATGTATACCCAGAAGTTGTTCAGCAGCCCCACTTGTTTGATTAGCATGTATCCCGGAATTAAGCCTCCGCTGAAATACATCGTCATTACGAACAGCGTCGTGACTAATTTGTTAAACATATACTCCTTGCGGCTCAGTACATAGGCAAGCATAGCTGTACAGAACAGCTGTACTACCGTTCCGACCACAGTTCTGGCAACCGAAATAAATGCGGCTTGTGTCAGATTCGGATTCTGGAATACGGAGACGTAATTTTGCAGCGTCCATTCCCTCGGCCAGAGATAGATCCCCCCGCGGATCGTATCCAGCCCGTTATTGAAAGATACGGCAATGGTGTTTAAAAAAGGATATAACGTAACAACCATGACAAGCAACATAAATATGCCATTGGTGATGGAAAAAATAGAGTCTCCCAAGTTTCGTTTTCTACTAAATCGCTTCACAGCTCTGCCCCCTTATCATATCAATCGCTCTTCACCAAGAGACTTGGCAATCCCGTTGGCGATAAATATGAGCACCAGACTGACCACACTTTTGAAAATGCCTGCTGCGGTGGCAAGTGAGTAGTTACCAAGATTAATCCCGTATTTCAAAACAAAAATGTCGATCGTCTCGGATACATCCTGCACAAGTCCGTTTCCCAGCAAATATTGAATCTCAAAACCTGCGTTCAGTACGTTACCAACGTTGATGATAAGCAGGATAATAATCGTTGGTTTGATGCTTGGAAGCGTGACATTGAACATTTTACGAAACCGCCCGGCTCCGTCGATGGAAGCTGCCTCGTACAAGCTCGGATTAATCGACGCCATGGCCGCCAGATAAATAATCGTACCCCAGCCAATTTCCTTCCACATGCTGGACAGACCCACAATACCCCAGAAGTATTTTGGTTCAGCAAAAAAATTGATCGGTGCATCAATCAGGCCCAATTTTGTCAACAGCACATTCACAATTCCTGTTTCCGTTGACAATACATTCGCAACGATACCTGTTACGATGATCCACGACAGGAAATGTGGAAGGTAGGAAACCGTCTGTACCACACGTTTGAACAATATCATCCGCAGTTCATTTAATAAGAGCGCCAGACCAATCGAGCCGACAAATCCCAGAAACAGACTGATCAAGCTCATCGCCAGCGTATTGCGAATGACACGTAAAAATGTAGGGTCCGTGAATAACGTTCGAAAATGATCCAGCCCCACCCAATCTTGCTCCATAAAACCAATGCCAGGTCTATAATTCTGAAACGCCATCAACCAGCCCCATAATGGTCCATACGCAAAAATAGCGATAAACGCAATAAACGGAAATGACATCCACATTAATTGTCGCTGACTTTTCATTCTGGACAGGTTGTACCCGATCCAGCTTGTTCCCGCTGGGATATGGCTGGTTTTTAACGAAGGCTGCAACTCCTTTTTGGCCATGTTTTTTCTCTCCTTGCTTACGAGTTTATCTATATCACCCAGTCTGGATGAATCGATTTCATTCCTATCCAATCTCGGAATCTAGCGTGTAAGAAAGGCTACGGGGTTCCCCATAGCCTTTCTGTGTGACAGGCCCTTATCCCCACAGTTCCATACGTCTGCGGACTTCTTCCGTCAACGCATCTTCATACGCTTTAATATCTGCGCTTTCCTTTAGTGTGGCTTGATATTCTTCCCAAGCCTTATCAAATTCAGCTGGTGAAGTCATAATCACTTTTGGCAGCCATTTGCGTTTTACATCGTCCATTTTCTGTCTGGCGATGGTCTCCGGTTTATTTGGTTCGAAATTATAGGTATAGATTGGGAACCACGGCTCATTTTCCTCCGCAGGCTCAAGGAAGTCGGTAAATTTCGTATATCCATAAGCCTTCAGCACTTTTTTGTCGATGTCATTCAATGTGGCAAGGTACTCCTCAGGCTGCTCCTTAGGATCGAGAGCATTCTTCCCGTCAGCGGTCATGCCTTCATGATGCGGGAAATAGACCAACGGGCTTCCCGTGTTTGCCAGTACCCAGTCCGGATCTTTGGAATTCGCACGTTGCTCTTCATTTCTGGAGAACACGCCTTTGTCATCGACTTGATAATCCACGCCTTCCTGTCCCCAGGTTCTCAATACCTCCATCTCAGGGTCCAGCAAATCATTAATATATTGAAGTGCTCCCTCGATATCCTCGCAGCTCTTTGTAATGGCCAAGCCACCATTTACGTTAAGGATTGGATTGTTCTGATAGCGCCCTTTAACATCCTCGGAGAGTGTAATGGACAACGGTACATAGGTTTTGTCATACAATTTTTGCTTCACGAGTGATGCCTCGGCGTCAAGGAACTGCCATCCTTGATCCACCATGCCCAGCACACGTCCGGTTGAAATTTTAGATATATATTGATCATAGTTTGCTGTAAAAGTTTCGTTATCGACCAGACCTTGATGATATACCTCATTGATCTTCTTGAAATATGCCTTCGCTTCAGGAATGGTATTGTAGTTTTTAGCCGTTAGCGTTTCTTTATCAACGATGGCTGCGCCTTCGTTCGGATAACCAGCCATGAAGAGCGGAGGGTTCTCCAGTGCGAAATAACGCCAGTCATAGGAGATAATTTCAAATCCAATTGTTGGCTGACCATCAACAGTCGGGTGAGCTGCTTTATACCGTTCAATCAAGTCGAAGTATTGGTCAAGCGTTTTGATTGTCGGATAATTATCCCACTCCAGTACGGCCTTCTGAATCCAGAACGCTTCTCCGTCATGGGATACTTTCATCGACTTTTCTTGTATATTGCCGAATTGAGGAATGAAGTAGATATGTCCATCCGTCGTATTTTTCATCTTCTTCCAGTCTTCGCCCAGGTAATTTTTGATGTTGGGATATTTATCGATGTAATCCTCCAGTGGTACTAACGCCCCTGCTGCTACCAGTTGCTGAGTACCATCACTCCCATCGATAAAATCGGGATATTCGCCGCCTGCAATGAGTACACCAATCCGCTCTTTGGCTGTTTGGCCCGTAAGCCAGTCCATCGTGACTCTGACGCCTGTTTTCTCCTCAATAGCTTTTAGCACCCGATTATCGTCAGGCGCAATTTTCCCCGGTACAGCAAAAAATGCGGAAAATTGTTTCAATTCCCTTCCATCTGCTGTCTTTTCCCCTTTCGAGGACGATCCCGGTGTACATCCAGTGAGTGCGATGACCAGTATTAAAGCTAACAGAGCACTATACTTGATTCTTTTTCTAGCATCCTTTTTCATCATGACCCCTCCATCGATTATATTGACAGAAGCTTTTTGGAAAGCGCTTTCCAAAGGCTGACTTAAAATTATCATGCTTCCATGCCCCTCTCAACGGGATAAACTATAGATGGAATCCCACTAATTCCAGCATCTGCGAAAAAAAATATCCCGCCGCTCCGTCAAGGAGTGCAGGATGTTAATCAAGAGAGTACGCAGCATGGGCACTTTTACGATATTGTGCAGGAGTCTCCCCCATGAGTTTCTCGAACCGGCTAATAAAATAATCAGAGTCCCGATATCCCACCATTGTTGCAATTTCGTATACTCTTTGATCTGTTCTGCGCAACAGCCGGGCGGCTTCCTCAATACGCAATTGATTCAAATAATCACTGAAGCTGATCGAGTAATGCTTTTTGAAAATCTGACCCAGATACGCACTGTTCATGTAAAACTGCTCTCCCAGCAATTTTAGGCTGATATTTTCTCTGTAATGCTCGTGAATGAAAGCCTCAATTTTGGCTAATACGCCCATTGCATTCGACTTTTGCTGCTCCTTCAGTTTCTCTGCGCACATGAGCGAAAACTCGCATAAATGTTCGATGTTTTCCTCCATGGATAACATCGCGTAGTTCACCTTCAGAAAAGTCGATTCCATCAGCCCGGAATCTGGAGTAACCGTATCGTTATTCACGAGATCCAGCAAAGTGTATGCCAAATAATGCAAGTGGATACGGACCATACCAGGCTCGATTCGCTCATCCAAAAAAAATTGAAAAATTGCCTTTGCATGACTGTATAACTCATCCGTTTGCTGTTCCTCAATAGACTTGACTAACCCATCAAACAATTGTTTTTCGAACTGTCCCGGCCGATTAACAAATAAGGTCGTATCCATAAGTTCAAAGTAATAAATGGGCATACAAGTGGTGAAGAAACGTAAGCTTTTCATTATGCCGCAGGATTGATAAGACTCGTGCAGCGTCTCCAACCCATGTACTTCCTTCCCGACATAACAAGCAATAGCTGACTCTTGACCGTGGCTCAGCTCGGCATGTAATCGAGTCAAATATTGCTCCAAGGTCACTGCCTCACGGTTCATCATCAGGTCCGTAACAATGAGCAGAACCGCATTTTTATCACCTGTGAACGGCTTCAAAATTTGTCCCGGAAAGGGCTTGCCCACCCATGCCTCAACCCGAGCGCACCAATCCGTTCCCTGTTCTGGACCGCCTTCCGCCTCAATCAGGATACAACGCAGTATGCCGGCATCTTGATAGTAGGGTTGCAGACTCGTAACAGCTTCCTCCTCGGCCACCCCAAGCAAGATCGACTGCATATGCTGGGCCATAATCATTCGATCCTTTTTTTGCTGATATCGCTTCTCTTCCATTCGCGCATTGAATGCATCCCTGAACTCCTCAAGCACCTGAACCAGTTCGGTCTTCACAATAGGCTTGAGAATATAATCATCCACTTGATATTTAATTGCCTGCTTGGCATATCCGAACTCATAGAATCCACTCAGAAGAATCAGCTTGATGTCACCGCTATATTGCTCATACAAGGTTTTGGCAAGCTGCATTCCGTCCATTTCCGGCATCTTGATGTCGGAAATCACCAGATCGGGCTGCATATCGCGTATGCACTCCAATGCCTGCATGCCATTTGAAGCCTGGCCGCAAATCTGGAAACCGTAAGACTCCCAATCAATTAGCAATAGAAGTCCTTGGCGAATAAATGGCTCATCGTCCACAATCAGCACGTTGATCATATCCTCGCTCCTTATTCTTGAGATGCCTGCATAAGAGGAATTTGAATGCCAATCGTTGTTCCCTTCCCCTTTTCACTGAATATGTGCACCTGAACGAAATCATCAAAATACATCCGCAGCCGAATATATGCATTCATCATACCAATGCTGCTAAGCTCGCTCATCCGATCCATACTCGGGTCTTGCATCATTTTGCGGAGCGAGGCCAGCTTGTCCTGATCCATACCGACTCCAGTATCTCGAATGGAAATGTACAGTTCATTACTTCGAATTTCGAATAATACCTCCACGACCCCATCATTCGATGTCCCCTCAATGCCATGGATACAAGCATTCTCCACAAAGGTGAGAACGGTTAGCTTCGGTATCATCATGGCAGAAATGGATTCGTCTGTGATCCTGATTGCAAATTGCAGCTTTTCGCCAAAGCGGTACTGCTGGATACTCAGATAACTCTCCACAAAATTGATTTCCTCTGCAATTGTAATCAGATCATCGCCCCAATTGATCGTCTGACGTAACAGCAGTGCCAGTCTATGAATGACATCGGAGGTTTCAAGCTCGTCCTTGATCAAGCTCCGCATACGGATCGTTTCCAGTGTGTTGAACATAAAATGGGGATTCACCTGACTCTGAAGGGCTTTAAGCTCCGCCTGCTTTTTGGAGAGCTCAAGGGCTTGCCGCTCCACCTGACCCTTAAACACAATCTCAATCAGGTTCTTGATCTTGATGACCATCATGTTATAACTATGGGTCAGGCTGCCGATCTCGTCCTTGCCTACAGGTCCCGATATCACCTCAAATTTCTCATGCTTCACTTGATCCAGATGCTTCGCTATTCGATCAACTCTGATGACCAGTGATCTGGATATCAACCAGATCAGCAGTGTGGGCACCAACAGATTAAGAATGATCAGCAAAGTCAAATTAATCTTGGAATTAACAATCTCCGACAGAACGTCCAATTTCTCCGTGCTGACGACAATCTGCCAATCCTCGGATACGACGGGAATCGATTGCATGGATTGAACAGGGTCAATTGGACTGTTCGCAATTAGATTAAATGGCTTGCGCGTCTGGTTCATTTTTGAATCGTTCGAGAAAATGACCCTGCCATCCGAAACGACATACACCTTCCCATTTGCTCCCTCATTTTTAAGCGATTTGTTGATGAAAGCGTAGTCCAGATCTACCTTTAACACCTTTTCAACCTGCTGCTCCCCAAAGTAATCCAGCTTACGAATAATGCTTACTTTGCGTCCTCCCTGACTTTGCGACATCTCCGCCTGCTGTTTGTCAAAATACGAATAGATCATGATATGGTCGCTCGTGTTCATCAGCGCTTGATACCATTCACTTTTCTTCACCTCATCATCCAGCTTAATGAAGTTTCCTCCATTGACGAAGGTATCATTGCCAACATAAAACGTAATTTGATTCACCTGCTGGTAGCTGTAGTAGTACCTAACCAGATTGTTGTTGCTAAGCATATCATAGTAGGCAGAATAATAGTCTTCCTGATCGCGATACTTGGACTCCATGAACCGGTTCAGCGTTCCATCGGTATAGAGAAAATTGGACACATACAAGCTATTATCTATACTGTTCCGCAGGTTGAACTTGATCCTTTGCTGCATTTCATTGAATCGGCTATGCTCCTTCTCCTCAATGTTACCTTTGATGCTTAGGTAAAACACGGTATTCGTGACCAGGACCGGGACCAGCACACAAAAAATGAACAATATGTACAACTTGGTTTTGAGACTCCAATCATCCAGAAACTGAATACGCTTACAATACGTCTTGCGGCTCATGTTATGTCTTTGTCTCCTCTAACCATGTCATATATCAATATTATTATAACGAGTAAGGGAAAGGTTGGATACTGCAATCCAGGATTTCCGGAGGCCTTTAATTCAACTTTTGTTTGAACCCGATCTGATCCTACGTCGAAACGGCGATCACGTTATAATTTCAAGAGCATTTCGTACTGGCCGACATGATACGTAAAACCTGATTTGACCAGGAGGAAATCTTCCATCGGTTTTAGATGAGATTCCACATTGAGGACACTGAGTCTAGGTGATTCTGTGCGTTGGACCATCTCTGTCAGTATGCTGCTTGCAACACCTACGCCCCGGTAATTTTGGTTCACTGCAAGCTGTGGAACATCACCTGTTTTTTTATCTATAATGCCATAGCCAATAATGCTGTGATCCTGACGTGCAACCACATAGATAAAAGCCTCCGGTACAGCGTAGATGGAATCAATTGAATTTTGCCAGGAGGGCTCCACATCCCAAAATTCCTTAAACTGCTCCAAATCGATTCTCTCCACACATTCCACCGTGCAGGTCGTTTGCGGTATGAATTTATCTTTTTGCAACTGGAAACATGAAAATTCCCTTTGAATTTTGAAGTTTTGTTTACTGTACAGCTGAACTGCAGATTCGTTGGATTGGATGACTTCCAGCAAATAGTGCTCTACATTTTTTTCTTTTAACAGCTTTTGAATATTCAAGAGCAGATCGCTTTTGACACTCCCACCCCTAAAGGGGCAAGATCACTAAAATGATTGGGATTCTTAGCTAAGCTTAACGTCCTCATTTCATTTCTGCTTTGGACAGATGCTAAGATTAGGGTATGCCATTACCCCTCCTAAGACAGTGCATATAGCATCTTAGGCTGATTGACTGTTACCGCCAATCACAGTTGCGTAGCGAATATTCATCGCCCCAACGATATCACGATGTCTCTTGAATCCACATGGGCACGTATATCTTCTATCTTGCGCCTTGTTCTTTTTTGAACATTCTGGACAGGTTTGACTTGAATATGCAGGGTTCACATATTCCACTTTGATCCCTGCCATGTTTGCTTTGTATTCAATGAATTGTGCCAAACGGTAGAATGACCATGTGTGTAGATTCTTTTCGTTTTTACGACTTGTTCTTGTCGTCTGCCTAATATTCGTTAGTTGCTCTAAGCGAATGACAGAAGTCTTATTTTCGACTGCGAAATTAACGATTTCACGACTGACTTTGTGGTCTTTGTCTTTCATCCAAAAAATTAAGAAGGCAGACATTTCGGATACTTGAAGCATCACAATAGTGATACTCCGTATCCGACCTCACTTTCATCCCACATCTAAAGAATTGGGCTTTCTCGTTCAGGGATTCTGTAAGATCCGCAATATATACGTTAATGAAATTGATTCAACTCATAAATAAAATAGACCGCTTCCTGGTTAAGGAATACGGTCTATCGAGTCATCATTCTATGGGGATACCGATTTTGTTAAACCAATTTTGGTGATCACCGTATCATACGGGTCTAATTCCATGGTCTGTTTTCCATGCTCTGTATTGATCGTCGTGGACTGAACCTGATCGCTATTATTGATCACAACCAATATGTTGCTCTCAGGGTAGTAGGCGCACTCCGTATACAAGTTATCCGTGATGTACTTTGTTTCATGGAATTCATTGCCCGCAAAACGGATCAAATTCAGAAGTAGTCTTGTATTTTCCCAGCTGAATTCGAAGGAAGGCAGATAGATCCCTTTTCCTTTTCCAAAAGCATGTGTGGACAGTGTGATCTGACCATCCGTTTCACTCACTACAGCTGCTGATCCATCAGTAAGATAAATGTTATTTTTTGGAAGTATGTTGGCTCCCTCAGGCACCAAACTATGCTCATCGTGAGCCTCATACGACCATTTTCCATGAACTACCCTTGCACCTGTATCCTCATCTACCCCAAGCACATGTGCCATTCTGAAAAAGCTGTCGTACCCGTGGGCCGCTGAAGGCTGGTTGATACCCATAAATGTACCGCCTTCGTACACCCATTGGGTCAGGATGTCTACACATTGGTGGTCACTCCAATGCACTCCACCACTCCAGGCAGAACCTGCAGAGCCGGCATTGATGACGACATCTACATCCTTCAATGCGCCCTGACGAATATCATCAAAATCAATAAACTGTACGTCAACAGGCAACCCGGCTAATGCCTCATTCACATGAATCAGATCATGCATATGTGTTTCATGAAAATGGCCGGACAAGGTCCACGATCTTAACTTGCCCCAGCTATGCAGAACGGCTACCTTTGTCTTGATCTGATACGGTTTTCCCTCTTGATGCAGCTCTTTCATTTCCCTGAATTCATGGGCGATCTTCTCGATATAATCCACAAAGTCCGGGTAAGGCTCAACCAGATGCAAATATCCACCCAGTCCAATCCGGTCAATCGACTCACGCAGCAGCGCACGCCGGATATTAATCCAATATTTCTTCGCATCCAGGGTAGGATCTCCGCCCTCCTTGAAGGTAGGAAGCCCGCCTAAGCCAACTGGGAACAAATAGGGATGCAAGCGAATCTCATGGGTATCAGCCTTAACGCCTGAGCACATTCTTGCCTCATAACCGGAGAACACACATTTGATCATGCCGTCGAATCCAAACTCCTCAAAGCGGTCATTGTACGGCTCCATGCCCACCCAACTGTCATCATAGAAGACATACGCCAGCTTGTTATGTTTGTGCACAATATCAATCAACTTTTTACCGAATTCAATGACAAAATCATTGATAAATGCCATCCAGTCCAGTTTGCGCTGATCCGCAGGCATATGAGTGACCTGATATTTACCACCATTCACAAAGTCCTCGGCTGAGAGTGAATACCCATATTTTTGAGCAAACAGATCCAGCGCTCTCGAACTCACCGTAAAATCATATGAACCCCAATCCGAGAACAGATGGCGATTCCGCTCATCACTGCCCCAGATCCAGGCGAAGTTATAAAATAGGGACGTAAAACGTACAACCGTTGTTTCCGGGTGGTCTTGGCACCACTTTTCCATCCAATCCAGCAGATACGTTTGTGTGTCCGTATAGATCGGGTCAATCTGCATCAGGTGCTCTTTGTCCCAGTTATTCGTCGTATGATTGTACATGGAGATCTCTTCCCATATCCGATAGACCATGAAACTCACCGTGTATTTATGCCAAGGAGCAACGCCGGTAATGACAACATTGCCTGATTCCCTTTCATAATTCCACTGTCCTCTAGGTACCTCTTTCCCAGTCGTTCGATCATAAACTTGCCAATATTTAAATGCCTCTTTGGAATCATTCACTTTAAATTGTTCTGCAAAAAAGTCCTCCATCAGATAGATGGATACATAATCTTGTACAGCGACCTTCGGATTCGTAATGAGAAAACATTGCTGCAGCTTATCCAGATTACGGGATGCCCACTCATTATGATCCCGAATAATGCAAATGGTTGAATAGATGCCGTATCCGGCATTGATAATCTCATCGGACAACTTTGTACCGTCACTGTCACGGATCACATCGGCACCCCAGCGATCGGCAAGTTCCAGCGTCAATGCCTCATAACCGGATTCTCCCGGTAGTGTAAAGGAGCCTTTCGTTGGTTTGGACAATTGGGTTCCCTCCCTATCTCAACATATCGGACAGAAAAGCGAGTGCCAGGCCCTGACCCCAGCCCTGAATCCAGTCTTTTGGAATATTGCGATAGCCATCCCGATCCTTCATCACCGCCGTACCGCCAGATACACTAAGCACGCGCCCATCTTCGCTAATGTTGTTCAGGATGCCTTCCAATGCCTTTTGCACGTATTTGGTATGCAGCGGATTGCCGTTATTGATCATGGCTGCTGCAATACCCGCTGAAGCTGACACCTCTTCATACGAATCTTCGTCATCCAAAACCGTACGCCACAAGCCGTTCTCGGTCTGTACCAGCTTGAGGGCCGCTAATTGATCGCGTAGTGCACATTCTACATCCATACACTGCGGATACAAGTACCAGTCGTTCAGTTGCGGTTTCACTTGAGACATCGTATAGGCTCCCCAAGCATTCGCTCTTCCCCAGTAAAATCCGGACATATGGTCCTTGTTGATATTGTTATAGCCGTGATACCACAGACTGCTGGTCGGATCTTGAAGGTATTTGATATGCCAGTAATACTGATTCAGCGCATCTTGAATCATGGCTTCATCTTTTAATTTGCTACCTACGCGAAGCAGGAAAAATGCCGCCATAAACAAGGTATCCGCCCAAGCCTGTTCCGGAAAATCATTGGAAACGGATACCGTATGCTGAAGCACATTGTCTCCAAAGCGAAGTGCATGATTCTGGAGATAATCGACCTTACTGAGGACAATATCCCAATATTTCTGATCCCCGGTTTCTTCATATAAAGTGATGAGTACATGGCCCATGGCACATGTATTTACCGTCCAACTTGGCAGACCCAGCTCGATATATTCGTCCGCCCACTTCACCAGCCTGTCCAGAATCTCTTGGTTGCCTGTCGTTTGATAAGCTCTGGATACGCCATAATAAGCGACACCGCCGGGCCAATCCCATGTCAGATCCATATCCAGTGTTTTCTTGGTAACGCTCTCGATTACGTTTAGAATCTGTTCCCTGTCATATTTCACTTGAAGCATTGTTATTCCCCTCTCCCTGCGCACACGCCCCCAAGTGCGCCCTGAGAGGTGTCCGTCCATTTTTGTAAACGCTTTACTTATTCCATTGTAAGCAGTAAAATAGTCTCAATCTAAGCATATTCGCAACAAAACTGTGCAATTTCAATCATTTATACATAGGAGTCCTCGAAAATGCCCAAACCGAAGAAACCTGTCATTGAATATCGTCACTACAGCCTGCCCATTGATTTTCCTGTCCTGTTACTCAGTGGAGACCGCTGGAGAATATCCGATATCAAGAGTGAGCATCTTCATTTCCATAATCACATGGAGATTGGCATCTGTTATTCAGATGGAGGCATCATGGAGATTAAGGGGGAATCTGTTCCTTTTCGTGCAGGCGACGTCACGTTCATTCCCCGTTATCTTCCGCATACCACATACAGTTCACCTAATAACGCCAGCCTGTGGGCTTATATCTTTTTTTCACCGGAAGAACTCTTCCGCCATTCACTCAAAACATCCCAAAGTCACATTGAACCGAATCTATGGGCTATTCAAGGAACCAATTGCATTCTGAATAAGGAACAGTATCCCAAAATCCACACACTCGCAACTTCAGTGGTAGAAGAGATAAAACAGCAGTCCCCCTATTATCGGGAGAGCGCGTACGGCTTGTTGATGTCTCTATATATTGAACTGCTTCGCATTCATGCGAGCAGCGAGCGCTTGTCATCTCAGGATCAGGAACGGGAACGAGAACGAGACCTCCAAGGTGACTTGGTCATCTCACCTGTGTTGGAGTTTATCACCAAAAATTACATGATGCCTGTGACCATCGATTACCTCGCTGATCTGTGTCATCTGAGTACAACGCATTTTCGCCGCAAGTTCCATGAAATTATGGGAACCACGCCGCTTGATTTTCTGAACAGTACCCGAATTGAAGAGGCATGCAAACGATTAAAAAGCACCGAGGCCTCCATTCTGTCCATCTCTGAGCAGGTCGGCTTCCGATCCATCTCCAGCTTTAACCGCTGCTTCGCCAAACTGATGGGAGAATCGCCCAAAGCCTGGCGCAAAGGGGCTCATACGGAAGCACAGTCTGCAAAAGCATCCATACTGGAATTTACGGGTTGGGTATGAATTCACGTACAATATATTGAAGTAACCTTTTTCATAAAAAAGGTACAAAAAAGCCCAAAAGTCGTGATGACTTTCGGGCTTTTTCCTTACAATAAACAAATAATAAACAGAAAAAAATGTCGAAATTTGATTGCGCCCCCTAGAGATATTCGCTACAATGCCGATAGAATACAAGAGATTTGGTCCGAATCTTCCAATGGATCAAACAACCTCTAAAGGAGCAGCATTTCGTGTTATTAAAAATTTCAGGCGTTGTCCTGACTGTTGTACTAGCTATTACCGTACTGCTGCTGTCAACGATCAGAGAACCCCAATCTGCGGCGCTTCATGCCCGTCAAGGTGTTCTGGACCTCTCGGCCTGGAATCCTGAACAAGACGAGCGGATCAAGCTGGACGGGGAGTGGGAATTTTACTGGGAGCGATTGCTTCCTGACGAATCTGCAACATCGAATCAGGCTGGTCCAACGAATGCACCCGATACCTATGCAACCGTTCCCGGCTCCTGGAATCGACTTAAAGTGGATGGTGAACGATTGCCAACCCACGGCTTCGCTACGTATCGACTAGTGCTGCGTAATGCACCTGCTCGGGGAACGCTCGCGATCAAAAAAATGAACATTCGTTTTGCCAGCGAGATCTACATCAATGGCAACAAGCTGCTGGAAGACGGGCATGCTGTGGCAAAATCAGCAGGTTACCGACCAGGCAACTCCCCCCAGATTGGCTTTTTCCCCTATCATGGCGGTGACATTGAGATTTTGATTCGGGTGGCTAATTACGATTACACGGACTCTGGCATTCCGGGTCCACTCTTTTTCGGCGAACAAGCAGCCATGCTGAAAAAACATCAAATGAGCACAGCTATCGAATTCGGCACGCTCGCTGTACTGGCTACCATTTCAATCATATTCCTCGTCAGTTACCTGGGGTCTGCACTCTACCGAAACAGGGACGATTCCCTACTGCTGATTGGTCTAATCTGTCTGTTATATGCACTCTATAACGGCATGATCAGCGAACGTGTGTTATCCATGGCGGGCACGGAAATTCCCTTTAGCACACTCTATAAATTAAAAGATTTCTGCTCCGTGGCATGTCTGGGTCTGTTAACCTTTTACTTCTACCGATTCAAAACAGGCATCCTGTCCGGTCTGCTCACAACGGTGATCCTGATCATTTTCGGAGCTTATTTATGCATGGTCGCGCTTCTGCCTATTTCCGTCTATGGGCTTGCTGCGCCTTACGTCGTCGTTATGTACACGTTGCTGCTATTGTGGTTGCTGTATCAATGCGCATCACAGTTTCTGACCAGTGAGAAGGGCGAACGGCTCTCTACTTTCTTGTGGTATGCGGCTCTCTTAAGCATCATGCTGTATTGTCTGGACATTAATCTCTTCTCGATCTCGCTCAAGGAAAACATGAACATCGGACAGGCTTCCATTGTCCTGTTCAGCATCCTGATGCTGTTTCTGGCGGTGCTTCGGTTCTTCGAGGCCTATCGTACGGTCCGCACTCTCAAAGATCAGCTGCTCTTGCTGGACAAGGTGAAGGATGACTTCCTGTCCAATACCTCGCATGAGCTCAAAACACCGCTGAATGCGATTGTAAATATCAGTGAGAGCCTGCTCAAAGGTGCCGAAGGCCCGCTTACCGACGAACAGGCGCACAATCTGGCGATCGTGACGGGAAGTGGCAGACGTTTAACCTATCTGGTCGATGAATTGCTGGATTATTCGAAAATGAAACATGGCGACATCCCGCTCCACCGGTCTTCGACCGATCTGTACTCGTTTGTCGAATCGGTCATGCGTATGCACTCCTTCCTGCTTGGTACGAAAAAGGTGGAGCTTATCAACCGCATCCCGGCGCATTTCCCGCCGATCTATGCAGACGGCAACCGACTGATTCAGATTTTGCATAATCTGATCGGCAATGCAGTTAAATTCACGGAACGTGGCACGGTAAGCATCCAAGCTGCGGTCGTGCAAGGCAAAGCGGAAATGCGTATTGTGGATACCGGCCGTGGTATCGGTACGGACAAGCTGGAACATATCTTCCTGCCGTTCGAGCAGGAAGCAGATACGGGGCCAGTAGTTGCCGGAGGCACCGGTCTAGGACTAAGTATTACACGTAAGCTGGTTGAGCTGCATGGGGGGACCATTCATGCGGAATCAGCACCTGGCATGGGTGCTACGTTCATCCTGACTTTTCCACTGGCAGATGGCAAAGGTGAGAAACGATCTAACGTCATGCCGATTACCATCGCTCCTACAAGTCATGGTAATCAGCTGCTCCGGTTCGAAGAACCAAAGATTGTGGAAGGGCTTCTCAACGAATGGATCATCGTTGTGGACGACGACTCGGCTAATTTGCAGACAATAGTGAACCTATTGAAGCTGGAAGGTTACAGTTATGCGGTAACCGCACGTTCCCCTTCCGTACTGGAACTACTGGACCAGCTTCCTGCCGTGCATCTGGTCATTGCCGACATCATGATGCCGGACATGTCGGGTTACGAATTGCTGGAACGGATCAGGGAGCGCTATTCCCCTTCCGAGCTTCCCGTGCTCATGCTGACGGCGAGTAATAAAGCTAATCAATTGAAGCTGGCCTTGGAAAAAGGCGCCAATGATTTCGTATCAAAGCCGTTCGAATCGGAGGAACTGCTGGCACGGATCGGCGGTTTGACTCGGATGAAAACATCCGTGCAAGCTGCGCGAGATGCGGAAATATCTTTTTTGCGGTCTCAGATGAACCCGCACTTTCTATATAACGCCCTGAACGCCATCGCCGAATTGTGCGTGGATGCGCCGAATCGGGCAGAACAATTGATTTTGCAATTATCGAGTTACTTACGGCGGAGTGTGCACTTTAAACATCTGGACTCAAAGACTAGCCTGATGAACGAACTGGAGATGATCGAGGCATACGTAGCCATAGAGCAAGCTCGCTTTGGCCACCGGCTGGAGGTCATCATCGATGTAGATGCCGACGTGAACCGGAACATGGACATTCCGCCCCTCACGTTGCAGCCCTTGATTGAAAACGCGATTCGGCATGGACTGATGTCCAGCATTCGCGGTGGTCGCGTCATGTTGTCCATTCGCAATCTGAATGATACGGAAACACGATTCACCATTGAGGACAACGGAATTGGCATAACCAAGCAACGGATGGAGGAAATTCGGCAATCCACGGACGGCAGTAACGGCGTTGGACTATGGAATATCTCCAGCCGATTGAACCTGCTGTATGGCAGACACCTTCAGATGGACAGTCTGGACGGCGAGGGAACGCGGATTACATTTGATCTTCCAAATCAACGTCTAAGCACAGATGGGAACGGGGGTTATGATACATGATAAAAGTCATCATCGTGGACGATGAGGATTTGTCGCTGAAGCGACTGAATCGCATTTTGACAGAAAGCGGAGAAGTCGAGGTATGTCGTGCGTTTCATGATCCGGAGGAAGCCTGTGAATATGCGGCAGAGAATAGCTTCGATGCGGCATTTCTGGACATTACGATGCCTCGCATCTCGGGTATGCACCTCATTGGTGAATTGCGTAAACATCACCCTTCGCTCCCCATTGTGCTGGTGACTGGATATGAGGAATATGCGGTGCAGGCCTTCGACAAAGAGGTGATCGATTACGTCATCAAGCCAGTCACGGCAGAGCGACTGAACCGCAGCATCAAGCGGTTGCAGGAAAAGCTTCACAAGTCCGTGACAACGCCTGAACCAGCGGTGCCTGAACCCAAACTAAACGTTCGTTTGTTCGGTGAATTCACCGTGTTCGGCGGAGCAGGAGCAGACAGTCCCATCAAGCTCAGAACGCCCAAAACCGAAGAGTTACTTGCATTCTTGCTGTATACCAAATCGACCACCCGCGATGCCTTAGCCGATACGTTGTGGAAGGACCTCAGTCCGCAGAAAGCCTGGACCAACATCAATTCCACACTGTACTACGTGCGACGTGCCATCGGTGATAACAGTGACGTGCCGATCATTCTTAAAGACAGGAATGGCATCCGTATCGACCGGGAAGCGATCAACTGTGATCTGTACGAGTTCGAAGCCTTGTTCCGGCAGATGCGTCAGGCATCGGCACATCGCCCCGAGCTCTTCGAGCGAATGGACACGTTGTATACGGGTGAACTTCTGAAAGGAAGGCATTATGAGTGGGCTTTCGCGTGGTCCAGACAGCTGGAGCTGGATTTCATCATGACGATGGAAACTGCTGCCCACTATCACGCGAAGGCAGGCGAGCCGTTACGGGCGCTGTATTATTTTGAACGGATCCTCCAGATTGATTCAATTCGAGAAGATATTCATCGTGAGATCATCCTGTTGTATCTGTCCCTTGGACGAAGAACCGAGGCGCAGCGACAGTATCTGGTTCTGGAGGAATTGCTCCAAGAGGAGCTTGGCTCCAGTCCGGCAGCGGATATCAAACAACTGCTGCGACAGTCATGAAATATCAAGAAAGCCCAAGCTTTGGCATAATGCCTAGGCTTGGGCTTTTTTTCAACATAGATGGACGTTCATTCGTCCTTGTCGGATGATTTTACACCGTCATGGTCTACAATCAATCCTCATTTATAAGTTTTTCGGTATTGAGCGTAAATCCTTCAATCACAACATCTTCGTCCACTTCAATCATGATGCATCGTCTGCCTTGATAGTTCACCTGTTTCACATATCTCAAGTCTTGCGGGCTAACCGAAATCGTAGCAACCTTGGTTTCGATCTTAATGGACTTGGACGTAAACTTCGGCATAACACTGGTCGCTTTCATCTCATAATTCTTGTTATCAACGATGGTTTCGAAAGCCCGTTCCACTTTCTCCGTCGTCAGATCCTCTATACCGCTTGCGGTCAGTACACGTTCCAGATCTTTATAATCCAGCTTCGGAGGTTCTTCCTCATGGGACTCTTCGTTAATTTCGATGACTCGGTTAATCTCCTCATATACATGTGCAATGGTGGCTGAATCGAGCTGTTCACCCGCCACTTCCTTAACGATATCTTCGAAGATCGCCCGTTCTTCCAGTGCGGTTACGGATCTTTCTCCATTCAAAACATTTTCAACAAAATGCGGGTCCGGGAAATTGGATTTCCCTGTGCAATATAACACTCGATTCACATCGGAGTAGTTGTCAGTCACGCTAGGGTACAGGAATCCTTGCTCTGGCGTGCTTAATTTGATAATCGGATCGACAATAATGTTGTATTTGAACTCTCTCTCCACGTAATCAAACAAGAGCGTTTTCCGCTGTTTCTCCGTGGAATTCACGCTGCACAGAATGAACGGATGGGCGAACACTTCATTCTTCTCACTCTCTTCCGTAGCTTCGTTTCTAGCCTTGGTCGGCAGATAATACTGTCCACGCACGAACGTAGCTACCATATCCCGCTCAAACTTCGTATCCACCAACATTCGATCCACGAGCAGCAACATCAGATCCTGCCATTCATCCGGATCCCCTGTTACCAGCGCCTGGTGAAGCAGCACCTGGGCCGGGTCCTCCGCCGCTTCCTGGAACTTCAACTCAAACAACTTCTGATCCAAATCACCTGTCAGCAACTTTTTGAAATTGCCCATGTACAACTCCTGCTTCTCTCTGTCCACCAGTTCGAACGGGTGACGCTCCCAGTGATAGACCTCGTTGGTTTCCTTCGTAATATAAACGTTGAGAATATCGTAAATATTCAGTAGATCATGATCGAGTTTAAACTGCTTTCGTATATGCGCGACTTCTTTTTTATTCATGATTCGTTAGACAACTCCCATAATAAATAATTTTATCTGCGTGCAGCTCTATATCCTAAAAATCAGTGCTCCCTTGGAAGTTTTTATCTGAGCAGTAGGTCACAAATGGGCGCAGCTATGGAGTAGCTGGATCAAGCCGTTCTTGCTCTCCATTTCTGTACTCTCAGTGAAAAATTATATCATATAATGATGACGATTAATGAGAATCAATCTATGGAAACAGAAAGACGCAACAGGAATGACTCCCGTGCGCCTTTTTTCGTTGCTTAACGATTCTAAAACAATTAACTACTGCTCGGCATTATATCCGTATTCAACAGGGGGGCTCTGCTGGAAGAAACTTTCCTGGTTTCCCGTAGAAACAGTAATCCTATAAACAAGGACACTCCGCCAATAATAATCAGCAATGCCCCCAACTCCTGACTGTAGGCTGTCAGCGCCCCGTCCCGAAGCGCCATTCCACGAATTAGGCGGTTAAGCCAGTTCATGGGTAGTGCCCATGCGAACATTTGGAACGGTTCTGGGAACGCCAGTGGCGTTAATTGAATTCCCGTAGCCAGAAAGGAGGGATACAATACAAAACTGGTTCGTAGACTGACTTTCGACATGTCTTTGGCAGTGTATCCAATCAGCATACCCATGAGTGACAAGGCAAAAGCATAAACAACCAATGGAATGATGAAAAGATAAGGCTCTGCTTCAAACCGCATTCCCCCCACTTGTTTTAACAATCCATAGGATAGAAGCAGCGAAAGGGAACTCAACACGGCGTAAGGTACACTCCGAACCCATAGCTGGAAAGGTGACCTTCCGTTTGCAAACAGTTTCCCTTCCTGACGAAGCCGAGGTGCAATTGAGCCCGCTGCACTTGTTGTAATCATCAATACTACGATATTCACAAATCCAAGCACCATAAAACCGACATAACTGGAGGTTGGATTAAACAGCATCCGCTGCTGAAGGGATAACGGTGATACGATTCCTTTAGCTGTCTCGGTATCCATCCCTTTTTGGATCAAACGTGTCATGGAAAGGGTCATATTTTCCGTCTGGATGATCTCCTGAATCGCAGTGCGAATACCGGTCAGCCCCGAGGGCATCGTGTTATCCATCAAGATGCCGATATTTGTCGATTTCCCTTGTTGTTGGCGCAATCCCAACTGATTGGGAAGCATAATGACCGCTACAGCCTGCTCGTTAGCAAGTATTGTTTCAGGACTCATTCGGCTCGCATATACGCTTTTGATGCTCATGTATTGAGACGCATTTATTTTGGAGATCAATTGTCGTGAATATTCGCTATGATCCTCATCAATGACCACAACTGGTGATTTACTGAGTTGATTCTGCGAGAACATTAAACCAAAAAATAGGGCTGCAATCATTGGCCCAATAAAAATTAGCCGTGTATACTTACTTCCTGCGACGTACCTCCACTCGTCAATCAGTGATTTCATCAAGTTTCACCTCTGCTGTCATCCCCGGAAGCAAATCGGTATTCGAATCCATCGATATTCGGACCAGAAACATACTTAAATCGGCTTGCCCTTTTTCCCGTGACATGCGCAAGGTTGCGAACTGAGGAGCAGATGAAATTGAGGTAACAATCCCCTTCACCTGCGTTGGCTGATCCGAATACGGAAAATGAACATCAATACTTTGATTCACTTCAAGCTGTTGAATTTCACTTTCCTGTATGTAAAGGTCGGTGTAATACGTATTCTTTTGCACAACTGCCAGCGGCACTCCTGCTTGGACTTGATCTCCCTTCTCTACATTGACTCGGTCAACCAACCCGTCATACGGTGCGAGTACCTCCACATCTCCCTCGTCCGCTAATTTCACTTTGAAAAGAATCTCTCCCTCTTTCACGGAGTCACCTGCAGACGCGCCCGCCTCTTTAATTGCCCCGGGACTCTTCTGATAAAATAAGGTCGTTTGCTCTGCCTCAAGTATGCCTTGTTTCCGGCTCTCGGCCTGACTTACAGCATCCTTCCCTTTAACCGCAAGAAGTGAACCTCCAATAATAAACACCATCGCAATTCCGATATACAAACCTGCTTTTAACTTCATCTTTTTATCTCTCCCATTCCCAATCCTCGTGTATGGTTAAATTTGCTGACTATTTTTGCTTTTTCATTTTGGTGACCGCGTTCTCGGCTGCCTCCATGATCACTTCTCCCAAAGTCGGATGAGGATGAATCGTCATGGCCAGATCTTCCACGGTTGCCCCCATCTCAATTGCGAGTGCGAGCTCCGATATCAGTGTGGATGCCTCCACGCCTACGATTTGCGCACCAATGACAATTCCTGTGGTCGGGTCTGCCACTATTTTCACAAATCCTTCGGGTTCTCTTAATGCCAATGCTCTTCCGTTGATTCCAAAAGAAGATTTTCCAATAACCACTGGAATGGCCTGTGTTTTGGCTTCCGTCTCACTTACTCCAACACTGGATAGCTCCGGATCAGAAAAGACAACAAGCGGAATCACCTTGTAATCCACTTTGGAGGTAAGACCCGCAATGGCTTCTGCGGCTACTTTGGCTTCATAGGATGCCTTGTGGGCAAGTGCCGGACCGGCTGTAATATCTCCAATGGCATAAATGTGCGGGATAACCGTTCTGCACTGTTCATCCGTCTCAACCAGTCCTTTGTTTGTTGCGGGCAAGCCTATGCGTTCCAGTCCTAACTGGCCGTCTGTATTGGGTTTCCTGCCGATTGTGACCAATACATATTCCGCTGTAACCTGATGCTGCTCCTGATTTTTTGAATAATGAAGTGTAATGGAATCCGCCTTGTGCTCCACCTTTTCGGCAATCGCTCCGGTTACGATCTGGATGCCGTCCGCCTTTAATTGTTTGACTACAGGGGCTGCAAGTTCCGCCTCGAATCCAGGCAATACTTGTGCGCCTCCCTCCAGAATCGTTACTTTGGTTCCGAATTTGGCATACATCTGTCCAAGCTCCACCCCAATATAACCTCCGCCGATCACAATCAGACTACTCGGAACCTCCTGTAGAGATAATGCTTCAGTGGAAGATAAGATGCGACCTCCAACTGGAAATGCTGGCAACTCAATTGGACGAGACCCCGTTGCCAATATGAGATTTTTAAAAGAAATGCCTTGCTCCTGTCCAGTTTGCTGGATCATGGCTGTGTGCTCATCCACCAGACTGGCCTCTCCTTCCAGAATGTTCACACCCGCAGTCTTTAACAAATAGTGGACGCCACCTGCCTGTTTATTCACAACCCCCTGCTTAAAATGCTGAGCAATCTTAAATGTCGCTGCCGCGTCAGCTTGATTGAATTGTCTGAACAAATCATAGCGTTGTGATTCCGCAATTAATGCTTTGGATGGTATGCAACCCACATGTGTACAGACTCCGCCGAGCTGTTTACGTTCAACAATCGCCGTCTTCATCCCCAACTGCGAAGAACGAAGCGCCGCCACATATCCCCCTGGACCTGATCCAATAACTAACGTATCCACAGATTCAAGCTTGCTCATAATCTGATACCTCCCGATTTGAAGTCAATTTAAAATATGATGACCATAATATATTATAACCATCATATTTTAAGACCGTCAACAACCGTATTTGGCCCTTTTATAAATCAACTGATATTCATTCGCCAAATTGACAGGCTTTATTATGATGACTATAATATTTTAGAAAAGCAGAATGATGAAATTATGGAGTGAATGATAATGCCCTATCCCAAAGGACATAAGATAAAAGTACGAGGTAAGATTGTGGAGAGTGCGGCTCGAGCTTTTCGCACCAATGGTATCCAGGAGGTGAGTGTCCCGTTTATTATGAAGGGAGCTGGATTAACTCACGGAGGGTTCTATTCACACTTTGACAACAAGGAACAATTGGTTGCCGAAGCCTGTGAATATGCCATTAGTGATACCATTACACTTCTACAGAACGTGGCTGATCAGGAAGAGCAGAATTCCAAAATTAATAAAGTAATCGATTATTATTTGAGTCCCTATCACCGCGACCAAACGGAAATGAGCTGTATTTTCCCTTCCCTCTCCAGCGAAATATCCCGTTCGTCCGAAGAGGTTCGGCAGGTATTTACCCATGAATTGGAGCGGATGATCGCTTTTATCTCCAATCTGGCTGAAATCGATGTGTCCAGAGGTCGTGCACTGTTCAGTACAATGGTTGGCTCGCTTGTACTTGCACGCTCTGTTAGTGATCCTGAGCTTAGCGACAGCTTTCTCTCGGCGGGCAGGCAGCAAGCCAAAGAAATGGTTAAAAGGAACGATATGTAGCCTTGAAGTTGCTATATGCTTATTATCTAGCTGTCAACAAAAAACACGCCTATAAATGGCGTGTTTTTCTTATCTGTTTGCAACTAAATAAATTCCATACCAGCCACCGTAACGCTCTTCTCGTATTCAAAGTACGAGAAGGGAGGTGATGCCTTGTGACAGTATTTGAAGCAATTATGCTAATGCTTACCTTCGGTTTGCTAATTGTAGCGCTGCTGTCCAATAAAGACAAATAGACCGCCCTCTGGCTAAGGGATGCGGTCTATTTAGTCGGTACCCTGCTTGTTAAGCCCACCGCCCTTAAAAGCGGCTATTGCATCAGGGAGTTGTGTTAGCGCACGGCTCTCTTTGCATTATAAGCTGTTTCTGTCCTCATTATAACATGGAGATTGTGGATTTCAATCCCACGATAACCATATGTTCCGTATGTTAAAAATGACGATACGGCGAAAATTTCAGCACCTTACATATTTACGCTTGAACCCCGTCCGCCCTTTTTCCACTGCCTTTTGGATATTCTCAGAGGCATTCAGCAGCTTGCTTTTGGGCATGTCCTTGTTCACTTCGACAGGGCCAACGGCCTTGGCCGTCTCCACCGCCTGTTCGTGCAATGGTTGATAGGATGTTGCAACGGTGTACAGGAAGTTGTTCATCGAATATTTCGTTCGTTCCGGAGATTCGTGAATCGTATTTTTCACTTGTTCCAGCATCTCCATCAGTTTATTCTCCGAAAACTCAGCATCCTTTCGACTACCGAGCAACCAACAGTAACAGCTCCATCCTGCTGACATTTTCAGTTCATCTCCGCTCGCGATCCACTTATCCGAAACTTCTTGAGCAATATCCGTCTCTGCCAACGTGACGGCAACGATGAAATCAGCGATCATGTAAAAATAAGCAGCGTCAATCCAACGGTCAAAATCAGCTTCCGTCATCGCTTGAGGATCGGCAATCACACCCGCAAAATACATCGCATCATAATTCCCCGTTGCGTATAGTTCCTCTGCCAAAGGCTGATCCTTTTTGATCTGCTTTGCCATTGGTTTCATCGCCCCAGTTGCCACGCCAAATAGCGGTTCATGCGCACCGTTGGAGATGTAAATTTTTTTCGTTCGTTCTTTGCCCAGCGCCTCTAACTCTTGCATCACTTCATCTAGATTCATTTTGCAACACTCCCAATCGTATAAATTATATATCTGATCAAAATCAAACAGACACTTATGTTTAACGAAAAACCGGATAGGTAAATCGCTCATTATCCGATTCAAACCGTTCTGCCATTTGCATAATCATTCCGGCGAAATTATTACCTTTCGTATGGGGACTCCTCACTGGAGTATTTTTCCTAAAAAAACTGAATACTATTCAGATTTCCCCGTTGCTCTACCATCCTGTTCGGGCATTATCATCGATCATAACATCCATGGCATCGTTTCGCACAGATCCCTGAAAAGATAGATATAACTTCTGCGCAGACAGGCATTTTTCCTTTCTTGTGTTTCTACTGGCAACTTCTGAATACCTTCCCAGAGTCTGATTGGAAGAGCTAATTCCACCAGCACAAGCAGAGCAACATATGTCCATGTCCAAGCAACGTTAAGCTATGGCAGGAAACGTCGCTCATCGTTTATGTTCAGTATATTATTGTTAACAAAACCGAGATGAGGAAGGATGCGTGAGAAGGAGCAACAATCAAGTGTTAGGCTTTGCCCCTGCCCTGGGCTGGAATTCGTGGAATACCTTTACGTGGGATATTAACGAACAATTAATTCGGGATGTCGCTGATGTGTTTGTATCGGAAGGTTATCTGGCCGCTGGCTACGAGTATATTGTCATTGATGATTGCTGGAGCCTGAAGGAACGTGATGCGAGCGGCAATCTGGTGGCTGACCCGGAGAAATTCCCGAGTGGAATGAGAGCGCTTTCTGATTATATCCATAGCAAAGGACTAAAGTTCGGCATGTATTCATGCGTGGGTACACATACATGTGCCGGGTATCCAGGCAGCTTCGAGCATGAATTCCAGGATGCTGCCCTTTTTGCCGAATGGGGCGTTGATTATTTGAAGTATGATTACTGCTTCAAGCCGCGCCATATCTCAGGAGAGCTGCTGTACAAACGGATGAGCCTTGCGCTCAAAAACTGCGGACGCGATATCCTGTTCTCCGCCTGCAACTGGGGAGCCGACGATGTATACGATTGGATTCGGGAATCGGGCGCTCATATGTACCGCTCTACCGGCGATATCCGCGACAATTGGGATTCAGTGAAGGAACTTGCCCTGTCTCAATTGGGAAAACAAAGCTACACCGGCTCCTTCTGCCATAACGACATGGATATGCTGATTGTAGGTATGTACGGTGGAAGCAACAATGATTATATTGGCAGCATCGGCGGATGCAACGACATCGAATATAAAACCCACTTCTCACTCTGGTCCATCATGGGTTCCCCATTAATGATCGGATGTGACGTGCGCAAGGCTAACCAGATTACAAAGGATATTCTCCTGAATCCTGACCTGATCGCTATCAATCAGGATGTAGAAGCACGCGGAGCTTACCGCATTAAACCAGAACCGCAATGGTTTCACACGGACGATGTATTTATGCTGGTGAAGGTACTCACAGATGGAGATCTAGCTATTGGTTTCTTCAACCTGAGTGACAGCCAGCGGGAATTGTCTTTGCAATTTTGGGATATGGGTCTGCCTTACGCTGCCGGTTACGCCCTGTCCCTGTATGACTGCTGGGAACATAAAGAACTTGGCGTATTCCGTGAACGCTTCGCTCCCGTTGTCGCAGCACATGATTGCCTCGTCGTCCGGGCCAAACTGGTGAAATAGATGGCTCAACATCGCCTGTGCACCTCCTGTCAGGTTCCGCTCTCTTCAGACGATGTGGGCATCTACCTCAAATTGATCTCGCGCTCTGCCCAGCAATTTCTGTGCATTGATTGTATAGGAGTGAAGCTGAACTGTGGACGCGAGCCTATTGAGAAGCTGATCCGTTATTTCCGAGAGTCCGGAAACTGCGCCCTGTTCCGTTAACTTTATACCTTCGTCCGGTGGAGCGTCATGTACGCTGTTGGCGTGTGTGAAGTTACTTTCTTGAATACTTTGGAAAAATATAACGGATCATTGTAGCCGACAGAATAGGCTACCGATTGAATCGGCAGGCCTGACGTCTTCAGCAGTTCACAGGCGCGCTCGATTCGGCAGGATGTAATATACTCCAAAACAGACTTGCCGGTTGCTGCCTTAAACAGACGAAACAAATAACTGCGCTCCAGATTAACTGCCTTTACGATCTCCGTGACGGTCAATGTTGGCTTCCAATAGTTCTGCTCGATGTACTTTCTCGCCAGCCAGACATAATCCTTGGCGTCCACCTGCGGCTCCTTCGGATAATGTTCCATATAGTAGGAGAGCAGCAGACGCAAACGTGCATCCGCCCGTAGCAATTCATAGGATGATGCACCCGCGTTCCAGGCAAGGTGGAAAAAAGGCTGCAGTGTCTCCGGCGAGACCGTCACCACGGGTTGTACCTCTGAGAGCTGCGTCAGCCCAAGCAACCGCCCGGCATCCTCACCGCTAAACTCCACCCAGACGTACTCCCATGGATCTTGCGGGTCTGGATAATAGTAAATCTCTTTTTGCGGGAATATGATAAAGCTTTCCCCCGTAACTAGCCGAAAAACGCGCCCGCCCGTCTCCAGCGTCCCTTGGCCGCGGATAATATAGTGCAGCGCATAAACGTCACGTACACCTGGCCCCCATTGGTGAGCGTTGGCCGGCTTGTGACCACCGCTGATAAAATACAAATGACTTGCTCTACTGCTCTCATGCCAAATCGGATTCAACCTTGATTCCCCCTTTCTAATGCCACGTTGATCAGATGTTCGGTAACGCTTACACGCTAAATCCAGAGAGGAGAATGTTGTATGCTTAGAATGGTTACGGTAGAACATGGACAAGTGCAAGGACTGCCCGCGGCGGACCCGCGGATTACCAGCTTCAAGGGAATTCCTTTTGCCGCACCTCCTGTAGGTGAGAACCGCTGGCGCGCTCCGCAGCCGCAATCGAACTGGGAAGGTGTACTGCAAGCTTTTGATTTTGCCCCCATCTCGATGCAAGCCCCAACAGTCATCGATGATAACAATATTTATACCCGCGAATGGGCCGTTGATCCCGACCTGCCCATGAACGAGGATTGCCTGTATCTGAATGTCTGGACACCAGCCAAACGCACGGACGAGAAGCTGCCTGTCTTTGTCTGGTATTTTGGTGGGGGCCTGCAAGTCGGCCATACAGCCGAAATGGAATTTGATGGCGAGCGAATCGCTCGTAGAGGTATTGTCGTTGTGACGATTAATTATCGGCTGAATGCCTTTGGCTTCCTGTGCCATCCTGAGATTAGTGCCGAATCCCCCCATGCACCCGCCAACTTCGGTCATCTCGATCAGCAAGCAGGTACCCAGTGGGTCAAACGCAACATTGCCGCCTTTGGCGGTGATCCAGACCAGATCACCATCGGCGGACAGTCAGCAGGCGGAGGAAGTGTACTCAGCCAGATGACCTCTCCGCAAAATAAAGGCTTGTTCCAGCGAGCCGTCATCATGAGCGGTATAGCTACCGAGTTGTACCCGAAGGTCCGCGTGCCTTCTGTCCGCTCCACACTAAGGGATGCAGAGCAAGCAGGGGTTGAATTTTTCGGCTTCCTGGGCGTATCTTCCCTGGCTGAGGCGAGACAACTGGATGCTGAATATCTCCGTGACAAAGCACTCGAATACAAAAGCTTCTGGGGAACCGTCATCGACGAACAATTCTGCGCAGGCGATCCGTTTACTCGTTTTGTTCAGCAGGAGCGCGAGGCGATACCCGTAATGCTGGGGCATACGTCTTCCGAATTTTGGACCCGTCCCGCCGCAGCCAATCTGGAAGAACTGAAGCAGATGGCTGTGGAGCTATTTGGCGAGGATGCTCCTGCCTTTTTGCAGCTATGTGAGGCTGATACCGGCCAAATCGAACATGCTCTGCAACAAGCATCGGTCCGCATGATCCAACATGCCATTCTGCTCGCCATCCGCGCGAACAGCGGTCATCCGTCTGAAACGCCTCTCTACTATTATAACTTCGACGCCGAGATTCCGGGCTGGGATCAGCCAGGCACTTTTCACTCGGTTGATCTGTGGTTCTTCTTCGAAACACTTGCCAAATGCTGGCGGCCTTTCACAGGCAAGCATTATGATCTGGCCCGCCAGATGTGCAATTATTTATCCAATTTTATTGCTACAGGTGATCCAAACGGTCCGGACTCCACCGGAAAGCTGATGCCTCATTGGACTCCTTGTACTACGGAACAGCCGTATCTCATGGAATTTGGTAATCAGGCTCAATTACAGAAGGCTGAGCCCGGACCGATGCTCGCGTTTCTAATTGAACAATACTTCAAGAAACAGAATGCACCTGTTGTTTAAAACATGAGGTTTGCCCTCTCACGATATATGTAAGAGCCATGCTGTTGCATGGCTCTTTTTACATTTGGGATGGTTAAGCATGTGTTCATTCGTCTACTTATGTGCTTTCCCACATGTCTGATATACGCCACTTCGCCATCTGGAAGATACTTTTATACATCTTAAACATCAGTCAATATATCATGGTGGAGCTTTAGATAGCACTTGCGAAGTCAATTCTACCACGTATATCAAATCATTTTGTACATCCTATCTTTATATGGATTATTCGTTTATCGAATCCTCGATTATCTATGTAATATATCCCAGCAAAATTATACACTTCATATGAACGAACATGATACCTGATATGCAATTCGATTGCATAACCGTTTCGCAGCGATGATAGTAAAAAATAGCTCCATCCCAGTTACTCATTAAGGGGCTAGATTCAAAGTTCTTTCACGCTAAATAAAAAATAAAGATGACTCAAAGGTCCATTAACGGCCCTACGAGTCATCTCTTTAATTCAAAATAGTGTTATTTCAATCTAGTTGTTCCAATATTGCTTCGCAATCTTCTGCCCCTGATCAATCTTCGCCCATTGCTGAGCTTCGCTTAATTCGTTACCGCCATCACAAGATGCAAAGCCGCATTGGTGAGACAGCAGCAGCCGATCCTTATCGATGATTTTGGAAGCTTCGTCCAGCAAACGGACAACACGTGCTTCATCATCGAGTGTACTCGTTTTGGATGACAACAGACCCAGTACAATTTCCGTTTCAGGTCTGTCCTTGAACACTTCCAGAGCTTCAATTGAACCCGCACGATCATCATCCCACTCCAGGAAAAAACGGTCATACTTCAATTGCTTCAGGAACAGATTAGCGATTTTCACATATGATCCACCGCCCATGTTGCGGGAATCATAATTGCCGCGGCAGTTATGTGTCCACATTTTCAAGCCAAGGCTATGACCAAAGTCAATCACGGTATTATTAATATCAATGAATTCGGTAGCGAGACCCTTTACTTCATCTTGATTAATATGCTCCCCTGTAAACGGAGAGTTCGGATTGTCGTCTGCAAACAGTTCCCACAAGCAATCATCGAATTGTAGAATTTTACCGCCTATAGCAGCGAATTCTTCGACGAATTCCTTATACGCGATCACAAGGCCCTCTTTGAGTTCCTGTTTGTTCTGATATACAGAATCCGTACCGCCAATGTTATCCGACCAGGAAAGCTCACCGAAAATATGGGAAGGCGATGGTACACAAAGTTTCGTTTGTTGCTCGCCAGCCGTGTCTTGCAGTTGTTTGAACAACTGAATGAAATGATGATTTTTCCCACTCAATTTGTCAGTGATGCGCAGTCCAATATCTTTGCGTGTTTCATATTTCGACGTTCCGTCCACATCTCTGAAAAAATAACCATGATCCGCGATGTAACGCTTCACGCCGCCAAATCCCCATACAAAGTCTAAATGCCACATCGATTTGGAAAATTCGCCATCGGTAACCACGGACAAGTTATGTTCGATTTCCTTTGCGACAACTTGTTTGATTGCCTCCGTCTCGCACTTCTCATATCCTTCGTAGTTTTCATAGAACGGATATTGGATATCATCGTTATGCTCAATTTGCGTTTTATATTTCAACAGCTCATCCGGCCGCAATAAACTTCCTACGATCTGGAACTTATCAGTCATCTAAAAAACCCCCTTGTTGTATACATTGATCATATCACGCCGAGAGCAGTTAGAAGGGATACTTAAAAACCATAACTAGTTATAGTTAAAAGCTATATCAAAAGTTATTCAATGTCACAACGTACTACGCCGTATTTCATAGAAATACTGTACAGCTGGATGCTTTAACTTGATCTGCTCGGACATGTTCAGGATTCGCTTTTTGCCAACTCGTCTGTCCATTAAAGCCAGAATATTAAACAAGATATCCTTGCTCTCCAGATTATCCTCTATAGAAGTTGATAAATATGTCGTGGCTGCAACGGTAAAATTCGATTTACTGAGTGCGGTCTGAGCCACCAAAAGCTCTTTGGCATGTACAGAGATTTTTCTACTTCTAGCCATGACATTAATACGATCCTCGGGAACGGGTCCTTTGGAATCTTTTCGGATAGCTTCAATCTCTTCATCGCTCACAGGAATCACAATATTCTGATCATTCTTGATCTCCTGCTCTGTCTGATACCATCGGATTGGGGTTGTAGTATCGCTCATGTTGAGTACATTCTTTTTATCTACAGTAATATAACAATTGCCTGATTTATCAGGTGAATAGCGATAGCTGGTAGCACGGTACTCCACCCTTCCAACTAACGCAGGACTAAGAAAACTCTCCAGTTGTTGCTTCAATTTACTCCAGGACATAGATCCTCCTATTATTAAAAGCCTACCGCATGAATTGCGGCGATCATTCAAATATTTTTCAATCCGTCTCCAGTATCAACATTCACCTAAATTATAACATAGCAAACCAAATTGACGATGGAAGAAACCCAGTTATTGGTTTTAAAATCCCCTATGTGATAAAATTGCAGAAAATTATCTACTTACTATTAAATCGTCATAACCTACCATTGGAACTTACGTTGTTATTCACAAAGGAGAGGAAGAGTGTAATGGCTACGAAGAAAGCAACCTTACCTGCTCATATGGAAAAACTCGTTAAAGATAATGATATCGCAACCGTAAAAGAAGTCTTTGAGCAATGCGAATGGGTTGCCCGCGGGGGTTACAGCAAAGGTACGGCCCTCAGCTTTCGGCATATTTCGGATGAATTGGTCCGCTGGCTGATAGAGCAAGGGGCAGATATTAATGCACGTGACAAATATCAACGCACGCCTTTACATGCCCATGCCTCACACTGGTCAGGAAATGTACCCCTGTTCCTTGAATTAGGTGCGGATCTGGACGCTGTGGATTACCAAAATGAAACACCGTTACATGCAGCGGTCAGTGGGTATCGAACCAAAGTGGTTCAAGAGTTGGTAAACCAGGGCGCTACGATTAACGTAGAAAATAAACAGGGTAATACGCCATTAGCTAAGGGGTTAGTCAATTGTAGGAATAGCGATATAGTTAATCTGGCAGAGATTGCCGCAATTCTTCTGGATGCCGGAGCATCGGTCACCCCGGATATGAAAGAATCGGTGAAGCGGATCGGTAAGGATTTTGAATTCGTCCGTGAGAAGTTCAATAAGGACAAGGTCGATGGAGTTTCAGACGCGCTGATCAAACTGTACCAGTTATTTGATGTCGAGCCGGTAGCGAATCGGATCATGCACGATGGGACTGCACCCATTCAGGTAAAGGCAACCACTTGGCCCAAGCAGCACCAAGAGCTGTGGGAATATCTTATCCCGGCCCAAGGCCACGCTCAAACGGTGCAGGGAGAGGTCATTCGCATCACAGGACGTGTGTCCCATGAAGTATTGGATAATGGCGGAGGAAACTGGGATGCGGAGTATCGCAAGATGCTGGATGCACTGATTCGTCACCTAGGCACTGGTGCGCCACTCGCCCCGGCTCTGCTCCAAGAGGCAACAGACTTGGTCAGCAGGCTTCGCAATGGATACGATTTTGATGCGCCTGCCAGATTATCCGAGTTGGCGGTATTATGGGTGCTTTCCAATCCTCAGCCAGTCGCTATAGAGAAGCCAGAGTATACGCGTTAAACAGCAAAGCAAAAAAAAGAAGCGGAAAAGTTACCGCTTCTTTTTTTCTATTAAATCTACCTGAATCATACTCCGTATCCATGATGACAACGATTCGTTTTCTTCGTCTTACTCTACTCCGCCTGTTCATTACTTTCAAACTCATCGAGCAATTCACGTACTTTAGAAGTCGTTTTAGCGTTCATCAAGCTGTTTCTCAGCTCACTAGCCCCGCGGAAGCCACGGACATAGATTTTGAAAAAACGGGCCAGCGGGCTAAACGAACGCGGTTCAAGCTCAGAATATTGATCATGCAGGTCCAGATGCAGCCGCAGTAGATGAAGGAACTCTTCTGTGTTATGCTCCCTTGGCTCCTTCTCAAAAGCAAATGGATTTTGGAAAATACCGCGTCCTATCATAATTCCATCCACACCATATTGCTCCGCGAGTCTCAGGCCTGTCTGACGGTCAGGAATATCCCCATTAATGGTCAACAGTGTATTTGGTGCTATCTCATCACGAAGTTTCTTAATCTCCGGAATCAGTTCCCAGTGAGCGTCTACTTTGCTCATTTCTTCTCTCGTTCGTAAGTGAATGGACAGATTCACGATGTCTTGCTGCAAAATATGAGTTAACCAGTCGCGCCATTCATCGACCTCAGTAAATCCGAGACGCGTTTTCACACTGACCGGCAGCCCCCCGGCTTTCGCCGCCTGAATAATCTCCGCCGCAAGGGCTGGCCGGCAGATCAATCCACTTCCTTTTCCATTCTCCGCTACATTCGCTACCGGACAGCCCATATTAATATCGATGCCTTTAAAGCCTTCTTTCCCCATACCAATGCTCATCTCGCGGAAAAACTCCGGCTTATCTCCCCAGATATGAGCCACAATCGGCTGTTCATCCGCTGTAAACGTCAACCGTCCACGCACACTATGGTGCCCCTCCGGGTGACAATAACTCTCTGTGTTCGCAAACTCCGTAAAAAACACATCCGGTCTGCCCGCTTCACTTACGACATGCCGAAACACAACATCCGTCACATCTTCCATCGGTGCCAATATAAAAAATGGTCGTGGCAATTCACGCCAAAAATTGTCTTTCGTCATATCCAAAACCTCTCTATGCATACTAGGGAAATTCTTTATCCCGAAAATGTTAAATCATCTGTAACCGATTATATCACACCCCCGAGAGAAGCATACTTCTCCCGCTCGCCTGAATAAACAAAGTCAACTACATAGGAATGAATATCTTAAATATCTTGAATGTACCATTATAAAACCACTGCTTGGCGCAAGACAACTTCATTATCCACATTTAAACCTAATTTCTTTTTGCCATCTGTTCATTCCTGTTCATTCACTTTATTTAACCCATCAAGGAGTAGCTAAATATGTGTTTTTGACATCATGATACATTGCATATATTATAGACACATGTAATCTTTAATTGAGTAACCAGACAATGTCAGACCTTGTTCGAGATTGCGGTTCGACATACAACAGACAGTACAGTTAGAAAGGAGATCAATAAACATGGATGTATTAAAAAGTCAGTACGAAATGATTAAACGAACAAGGGAATCCCTCTTCCGAATGTGTGAAAACATGTCCCCCACAGCGTATATTAATCCGGTAGAAGCTTTAGGTGGAGATTCAATCCGTAACCTGCATGTTCATGTTACAGATTGTTATCGCGTATGGTTAGGTGTTCGTGGTCTTGGGAGATCCATGGCCAAAATAAAACCAGAATCCATCCGAGATGTTCAGCAGATGCGTAAATTATTTGAGGTGACAGATTCGCTCGTTGACGAATTCCTGCAGGATTTTACAAGCAACTGGAACCCCGACATTCAAGCCAGTTGGATGAGTGAAACCGCCGAATTAAGTGAATTATGGCTTTTTACACATTGCACAACCCATGAATTCCATCATCGAGGACAAATCACGAAAATAGCCAGACTACTTGGATACATCCCTCCCAAAATGAATTTATCTAAATAAAATGAGCCTGGGAATCATCTATTTAACAAAAGGGGTGAGTGATAAACGATTAATCATGTCTACATATTTCTACTTGATTCTTATCAAGTATAGGCTTTTTTTGTTATGCGTTTTTTTTCGCCATATTAAAGATAACAAATATCTTTAATATCCTCAAAAACAAGATTATCTGAGGAGCGTGGAAAGATTGCAAGCAAATACGACACAAAATCAGAGTACCACCGTTCAAAAGTATAAAATCATCCCCATCATGACTGCCTTACTATTAGCTGGTTTTATTGGTATGTTCAACGAGACGGCTTTAAACATTGCGCTCAGTAATCTCATTCTTCTCTTTAATATTAGCGCATCAACAGCCCAGTGGCTGACAACAGGTTACTTATTAACTCTGGGTATCTTAGTGCCGGTGTCCGGTTTGTTCCTCCAGTGTTACGAATGTGACCAAACCTAAAATTGATATCTTCTCACTCCTCTTATCGACACTTGGCTTCGGCGGAATCGTATTTGCTTTGAGCAGCGCAGGCGAAGGTGAAGGAGGCATTGCATCACCTACGGTTGTCATTTCATTATTCATCGGCGTATTATCCCTTATCTTATTTTCCATAAGACAATTGCGGATGAAGCACCCGATGTTGGATCTAAGAGCATTCAAGCAGCCGATGTTTACGATGGGTACTGTCATGCTTATGCTTGCGGTAATGGTGATGATGGCAGCCATGCTCATGCTACCCATGTATCTGATTAGAGTTCAAGGTCTGGATGCGTTCTCTGCAGGACTTGTGTTGTTACCGGGAGGAATTATCAACGCCATTATGCAGCCTATTATGGGAAAAGTATTTGATAAATATGGTCCAAGATGGGTTGTACCTGCTGGGTTAATGGTCATCTCCGTTGTACTCTGGCTTCTCTCAGGAATTACAGCAACAGATAGCCTTACTCACATCATACTGCTTCATACTTTCTTGATGATTGGTATTTCCATGGTATGGATGCCTTCTCAAGCGAATGGTCTGAACCAACTGCCTCCTTATCTGTATCCGCACGGTAGCGCTATTATGAATACGGTTCAGCAAGTGGCAGGTGCAATTGGTACCGCGATTGCGGTAAGTATTATGTCTATTGTTGCAAATAAATCACTGCTGCAATCTACAGATCAGGCCAACTCGGCGAATGCGGTATTGTCTCTGACCGAAGGTATACAACATGTGTTTCTAGTCGCCATATTTTTATCAGTGCTAGGCTTCGTCCTGTCTCTCTTCATGAAACGTGTTCTCATGCCGGGAAATAAGGAAGATTAGGTATATTATGAATCCACTGTACACCCTGAATGGGAAAAAAGCGGAATGAGTACTAATAAGTACTCATTCCGCTTTTCTAGCTTCCCTGTACTGTACCTTACAAATTACTATACCCAAAAGTTTAACGATCACTAGATTAGATTCGACTTCTGTAACAATCTTTGCATGATCGTGGCAATCTCGGCACGTGTAATCTTACCTTTTGGTGCTAGTAAAGACTGGCTGCGCCCCTGCACAAGACCTGACTTCACGCTGTCCGCTGCACTGCTGCGTGCCCAGGCGGATACAGTAGTCTCATCTTGGAATGACTGGAGCGTGGCATCTAAAGGCTCTGTGTTCAGGTTGTCTTTCAACCCAGTAATCGTCATCGCTTTCGCTAATATGACCATCGCCTGTTCTCTCGTAATGGTTTCGTTAGGATGGAAGGTGCCATCCTCGAAGCCGTTGATCAGCCCATAAGCATGTGCTGTACGGATAGCACCATTGTACCAATCCTCGGTCTGTACATCCATAAATGGCGTTTCCCCATTCTCCGGACGAAGCCCTAGACCACGAACAATGATTGCGGCGAACTCTGCACGGGTCACGGCTCGATCAGGATTGAAGGTATCGTTGCCAACGCCCTCCACAATCATGCGAGATCCCATATCATTTACAGCATCTTTCCCCCAATGATTCGTGACGTCATCAAATTGTAGCGGATGCCACACCACGGCATATGTGCTATTGGTCAGGCTGTTAATTTGAGCTTCGTATCTGCCATTGTTTTGACGTACTTTGGTCGGGACATGGCGAACTGATCCGTCTGGCTCCACGACAACGCCAGTTGTAATTTTGTTCGGATCTACGTCATATGGAATAGCTATCGTTCTCTCAACATAAACATCAAAATTTTTGACTTCAACAGACTTGTCACCATAAACGGCATTAACTGTAAAATTAAGCGGCTGAGCAACCAGTGTTAACTCATTCTGAGCGACTGCGCGCCCTACAATGTCCGATTGAACTGAGGTCGGAGCTGCGATTTCAATCTGTACCTTGATTCCCTGTAAGTCATTAGACCCTCCAACTTGGCTCGCAATCTCCCCAATGCGGATTTGCCCTGCAGGAACGGTATATGAAGCTTGCTCCGTTTGGAATTCCAGTATAGCTTGATAAGCTTCCATCGTCCTGATCATTTCGCCAGTAAGCTCACCAACGAAGATGTCAGACGTTTGACGGATTGGAATCGTAACAACAGCACGTTGCCCTTCTGCTGCTAATCTATCGTTCAGCTTCTGCTGATCCACAACAATGGTCAGTGCCGTTTGTTGATTACGTCGGGATAATGTCGCTTGTCCAGCATTCTCCACTTTTCCATTAACTAGAATATCGACACCTTTCGTCGTTGCTGTTGTCGGTGGTGTGACTGGCGTTACTGGTGTGGTCGATGGAGCTTCTGTTACAGGCGGATTGGTTGGCGGAACTGAGGCTGCAACTGGCACAACTGCATTGGACTTCGCCGAGTCTCTGCTTTTGCCTGCACCGTTAATGGCTCTCACCGTAAACGTATAGCTTGTTCCGTTACTCAATCCTGGTACTGTTATTGGACTAGCAGTACCTGTAATTACCGTGTTCCCAGGAAATACGGTCACCTCGTATCCCGTAATTGGACTTCCACCATCATGGGCTGGCGCTGTAAATCTCACTGTAGCTTGCCCGTTGCCCGGAGTCGCCGTCACATCTGTTGGCGCCCCCGGAACGCTTGATGGAGTAACGCTGACCTGATTGGAGGCTTCACTAAGACCTCCCTTATTCTCTGCTTTTACGACAAAGTAATAGTTCTTACCGTTAACCAACTCAGGAATGGTATAAGGTGACGATGCCTCGTCTGTAATTTCAACCCTATGGTCAGGATCATCGTCTGTTGCCATATAAATCCGGTACTCTACTTCGGGTTCCGTTTCCCATTTCAACGTTACATGACCATCCCCAGGTTCAGCTGTCAGATTCCGAGGGTTGGCCGGCGCATAAGGCAGATTTACCGCCTGTGTTACCTTGAAAGTGACAGGCAGCATCTGATCTGCTGTCAAAGTAACTGTAGCTGTATATGTTCCTGCTGGCAATCCATCTTTGGCACGCAAAGTGAACTCTGTCTGATCTCCAGCGGTCAATTCAGTATCCGGCTGCGTGATAACAAAGGCATCCGAATCATCCCCGCTCAGGGATGCAGATAAACGAATCAAATCTCCTGTACCCGTATGTTGAATGGACACGGTGTTCGTTTCCTGAGTACCAGACTCGTAATCGAGCAATAGTGGTTCCAGTGTGCGATCTTCAATTGGAGCAATCGTATACGTTGGAGCTGCTGTCACCGTGAGAACCATGCTACCTTTTTTACTAATATCTACTGTCGAGGTCGCGAAAATGGTATATTCCCCGGGCTCAGCATCGGCTTCTACCGTAACATAACCTGTATCGCTGACCTTCACCATATTGGTTGCATCGCTGCTGCTCCACGTCACCGTTACATCGGCTCCGCCTACGGTATCTACCGTTGCCGTCAGTTGTCTGCTCTCTCCCTGCATAAGGCTGTCCGTAGCCGGGTTAACAATGACGCTGTTCACAGCCGGTGCATACGTCACTTTAATGATTGCCGTTGCAACCTTGGTTAGATCGTACACGGATGTTACTGTAATCACATAGTCACCTGGGACAGCATCGGAAGCAACGCTAACATTACCCATGCTGCTTACAGTTACCTTGTTGCTAGAATCATTGCTCGCCCACATCACGGAAGGATCGGCTCCACCTACCGCAGTTACCGTGGCAGTGAGTTGCTCGCTTCTTCCTTGTGCGACATTAGCACTTTCCGGATTGACAGTGATATTGTGAATAGCTGGCGCATACGTCACTGTAACGGTTGCCCTTCCCGTTTTACTTCCGTCTTCAATTGATGTAGCTGTCATCGTATAGTCCCCTGGTACAGCATCTGCTGCAGCCGTTACAAAGCCTGTATCACTTACCTCAACTTTGCCAGTTAGATCACTGCTGTTCCATGTTACCTCCGTCGAAGCTCCACCAACTGCCTCAACGATTGCCTCTAACTGTATACCATCTCCCTGTACAATACTGGCTGGATCAGGCGTAACGATAACTCCGTTTACTGCTGGTGCATACGTCACCGTAATGGTTGCAGTCCCCACCTTACTGCTGTCTACCGTCGAAGTTGCCGTAATCGTGTAATTACCTGGCACAGCATCTGCGGCAACCGTCACAAAGCCAGTATCGCTTACCTCAACCTTGTTGTCCGTGTCACTGCTGACCCATGTCACCGTTGCTCCCGCCCCACCTACAGCGTTTACCGTTGCTACCAGTTGTCTGCTCTCTCCTTGCATCAAACTGTCGGTATCTGGGCTAACGCTAACGCTATTAACAGCTGGCGCATAGGTCACCGTAATGACCGCAGATTCTCTCATGAAAGTATCATATGAGGAAGATGCTGTAATGGTATAGTCACCCGGTGTAGCATCCGATGCCACACTTACCTTCCCCGTTGCATCTACCGTTACTTTATTACTGAGATCACTGCTATGCCATCTTACCGTGTCTGGCGCTCCACCTACGGCTACAACTGTTGCAGTTAACTGGGTGCTCTCCCCCTGCATCAAGCTATCAGTACTTGGACTAACCGTTATGCTCTGAACCGCTGGTGCATATGTCACCGTAACGGTTGCGGTTGCTGTTTTGGTACTATCAAACGTGGAACTCGCCGTGATGATGTAATTCCCTGGTGTTGCGTCCCGTGCAACAGTAACTAAGCCCGTAGCATTTACTGCTACCTTGTTCGTGACATCACTACTATTCCATGTCACTGTCGTTGGCGCATCCCCTACTGCATTAACAACGGCTGATAGTTGTCTGCTGCCACCTTGCATCGTACTCGTCGCAATTGGGTTCACAGTAACACTGGTGACGCTTGGTGGAGGTGGCGGCGTGAATTGCGCTGCCCTTATATTGACCACTGCTCTGTCATTCTCGTCCCACACCGCGTACAGCGCTCCATTCATTGCTGTTATGGCAGGATTGCTAGCGGTTTTAGTTCCAAATGCATTTAGACCACCATTTCTTCCGTTTTCGGCTAGAACCCATCCATTTCCATCATATTTTTTTACACGAATTTTAAAAATAGCACTAGCGTTACTCGTCACTCCAGAATATTCGGACCAAATGGCATATAATTCATTATTCAAACTCGCTAACTGAACTTCAAAAGCTCTCATCCCTATATTTACGTTGATGCCATATTCGCCATCTCCATCAATATTTGTCCAAGTACTGCCATCAAATTTTTTTACACGAATCTGATCATCCGTGCTATATTGACCACCGCGGGCTTCTACCCATGCTACATAGAGATGATCATTGATAACACTTAAGACTGGGGTTATAGCGTTGTTCCAACTAACCTTGTTTAATCCAGCTCCACCGTCAACTACTATCCAATTGTTTCCATCATACTTCTTAGCACGCACCGTATTGAAGCCGTTACTCACTCGTTCAGACCATAGTGCATATAAATCATTACCATATACAACCATGACGGGGTTACTTGCTCCACTGCCTGGACTCACATTCAATCCGTCTGTTCCTCCCCCGTCGAGGCTTGTCCACGTAGTGCCATTGTACTTCTTCGCGCGAATCTTAGCTGCTTCCGTCCAGATTGCATACAACTCATTATTGTATTCAGTCAACTTGGGAGTACTCGCGCTTATTGAGGGGCTTCCATTGATTCCTTCTACACTTCCTCCTTCAGCATTTGTCCAGCTCGTGCCGTCATACTTTTTGACCCGAATCTGACCAATAGAAGAAGTCTTCATTTCCGACCAAGACAAATATAAAGCGTTGTTATATACGGCGAGGGTCGGAGATACGACATCTTTGCTAACATCGTAGTTTAAACCAAGTGTTGGGTGACCCCCATCAACACTAACCCAGTTTGAGCCATCAAACTTTTTAACTCTGATTTGGCTAATCGTAGGTGTACTCGGAATAGTTTCTTTCCACGCCACATAAATCTCACCATTCCATTCCACGATGGCAGGCCTTTCACCCCTCATGCTTGGATTTACGTTAATGCCAGTTGCTCCATTCCCATCAATGATCGACCAGCCGGAAGCAGCCGAAGTTACACCACCTCCAACTATCAAGGATGGTATAAAAAGAATGATGGCTAGAAATAGATGTGCCATTCTTCGAAATTTTTTGTATTTCTTACTTGCTCCCCCCACTGAAACCATTACATGTCTCCCCCTCCGCAATATCAATCGAATACATTCTAATCAGCATAACGGAGTACACCTTAAAAAAACCTTAAAAAAACGATGTTATTCGACATACTTCGACTAGTTTAATCGGATCACATGTATCTTTTGCCTTGGGTCAGCTTGGGCATTCCAGTCCAATCAATCATATTTTTGATAAACTAACGTTCAAATAAATACAAAAAAGCCCCATCGCCATTACGATGGAACCCATTGATATAACACATCTTCTCTTAAGACAATACATAAGGAATACGAAAGGCAACACTCGTTCCACGCCCAGGCTCACTCGTTAGCGCCAGTGAAGTTCCATATTCAAATCTCAATCGCTTATCGATATTTCTCAAACCTACTCCTTGCTGGACGTAGGACTCGCTTTGTTCAAGTAATATCTTCATACTTTCTGAGGGAATTCCGACTCCGTCATCGGATACAACAAATAACCAATCCTCTTCTGATCTCTCTACTATCAATTTCACTGTGCCGCCTTCAATTCGATCTCCGATGCCGTGGCGAATCGCATTTTCGATCAACGGCTGAAGCAGCAACGGCGGTATTTGTAAACGATATGCCTCTTCAGGAATCTCATATTGGAAGCAAATACGGTCCCTGAATCTTGCCTGCTCAATCTGCACATACGTTTGAATAAGCTTGAATTCCTCATCGAGTTCGATGCGTTTATCCGAATTGCTGAACCGAAAGCTTCCTCGCAAATAATCAGCCAACGCGATTATCATGCTCCGCGCACGCTCTATATCTGTATAACTGGAGGCAACGATACTATTAAGAACGTTATATAGAAAATGCGGCTTGATCTGAGATTGAAGGAAAGCCACTTCCATATATACTGCGCGTCCCAGCGATTCCTTCATGGCAAGCAAACTTCCGATTCGGGCTTTTAATTCTTCCAAATCAAACGGTTTGGGCAAGTAGTCGTTTGCTCCAACCTGATATGCAGCCACCTTATCTTGTGGCTGTATTGCCGCAGTAACCATCAGTACGGGCAACTCCAATAGTGAATAGCGCTTGCGAATTTCTTGGCATACTTCGTATCCGGACATGCCTGGCATCATCAGGTCCAGAATGACAAGGTCGATTCTGCCCGGTTCGTCGATCTGGCGAAGTGCTTCGTATCCGTCTTTGACTGCGATGATCCGATAGTCATGGGATTGTAGTGTATCCAGCAAGACCTTCAGATTCACATACTGATCATCAACGATCAAAATCGTGCGCTTACCAGCGGCATTCGCAATATATGGTGTAGGAAACGAATACTCGTTCTCCAAAGGTTGAATGTAGGATGCTGATGAATGGTCCGAGGTAGCTATATTTTCATTATTTGACGTTGCCCGCTGCAGGGTAAACGTGAATGTCGTCCCCACGTCCAGGGTTGATCTCACGGATAGTGTTCCCCCTTGCAGATTAATCAACTGCTTAGCGATAGACAGCCCAAGCCCGGAGCCGCGTTGGCTTACTCCTTCCATGGATTTGAATGGCTCAAAGATATGCCGCATATCCTCAGAATGAATACCCGCTCCCGTATCCTGCACTTCGAATTGCAATAGGCCTCCTTGTTCCTTGCCAGCTACAATAATCGTTCCGTTCTCTGTGTACTTAATTGCATTGTCCAACAGATTACTAATGACCTGGCTCAACCTGATCTCATCAGCATAAGCAAGCGGCAAGTCCGCTGGCACCTGATTGACGAGTTGAATCTCCTTTTCCGCACTGAGATAAGAGTAGAAACGGATTTGCATCTCTACGACTGAACGGACATCGACTGGCGCCGGATCAATTCTAAGCTCCCCCTGTTTCAGCTTGGACAAGTCCAGAATGTCATAGACAAGCTGAGAGAGCTTCCTGGTAATATCGATCATCAGCTGCAGCTTCTCTCGCTGTCCTGACGTAGGCGGTATAGCAGTATCATCGAGCATAGACCGGGATATGTTCATAACGCCATGAAGAGGCGTCTTGAATTCGTGTGAGGTGCGTGCGAGAAAATCATCCTTGTGCTTGTCCGCCTCCATCAGCTGCCCCGAGAGCTCCTCTATTCTCTGGAACGCGTTTGAGAAGCGGAGCGACATCAACAGTGCAAGCATGAGCAGTACAAGAAACGGCTCGACGGGTGGTAGCGAATAGATCGGAACGCCAAAGTAGACGTTTAAGTTTTGGTTCAACACCAGCGCGTTCAAAGCCATAGCCGCTACAGCCAAATACCAGCTGCCAGCCACTCTATGGAGAACAGCGTAAACAAACACATAGGTGGCGTACAACAAAGCTAACGTGACGTACAGTGACGTCACAAGGCGAAACGGTCCTGTCGTAAGTTGCGTAGCAAAACCCATATGCAAGAGAAGTAAAGCAACCCCTGATAGTAGTCCTGCCTTCGTAAACCATCTATAGCTGTAGGGACGAAATGCGGTATACACATACAAGAAAAATCCTACACCTACCCCGATTGTCAACACCATTTGAATGCGAAAATATAGCCAAAATGGAAGTGGACCCATCGCATCGAACAGCACCCTCTCACCACTGACGCTTGTAAACGCTGCGATAAATACACAGACGAGTCCAAATACAACAAGGGACTGGTCATTCCTGCGCTGAGAAAATAATCCGATAAAATAAAGCCCCATGATCAGGAAGGCTGTTAGGGCAATCCAGTCATGTGCAGTCGCGACATCCCGAATTCTCGCGATCTGGTCAGCCTTGCCAAATTGGATAGACTCCCCGAGTCCACTGGTTACCCGGAATTCATGATTGGCAACCTCGATAACGATATCGTTCCAACCTGGCTTTAGTGTGAAATAGCTGACATACGGCTTGTTAAGCGCCCAATAACTGTCTTTGTTATCGGGATGCCCGCTGGAGCCTACGACTTGTCCGTTGACAACAAGCCTGTTGGAGATCAGAATGGCTGCCGTCTTCATTCCGTATATCACGCTATCGTCATCAATTAAAAGCCTTAACCGATACGTTGCCACACCCAACGTATCCATCTGTTTGGACCAAGATCCTGGCACCTGAATGAACGAAGGGGCTTCATCTCCCACCTCCTCAGAGGTGAGGGGATCGCTGAAGAGTAGCCGATTCGGGTAAAACTCCCATTGCCCATCCAGCCGTACCGCACCGTTCTCCTCAAATGCCCAATCGGTCAAGTCCATGGCTCCGTTCGCCGCGATCGGCATGGTTTTCTTGTTCATTGTGAAGTAATTCAACAACACCCCGTAAGTCGCGAATAACATTGTTATCGTAATAAGTACCGCAAGGATTTTGCGCTTCATCGAGCTGTGCGTTCCGATCCTTCTATCGTTTTCTGAACCAATAACAACGTCTCCTCCTCCAGTTCTGTTCCAAGTTGTATACGCACGGCTTGCTCTAACTGCAAGCTTACACGGTACGCCTCACTGCGGTTGTTCAGGTCCAGATGGAGTTTAATCAGCGCACGTCCATCAATCTCGGAGTCAGGAACAAGCGACAACAACCGCTGCAAGCTATCCGCTGCAAACAAAAGCTTTCCTTGACTACGATAATGCACATGCCATTTTCGAAGCGCACGGACATACAACGATTTGATATCCAACTGTTTAGCAATCGCCCAGTCGAAATTGCATCCATCCATATAATCTCCGATGTACATCTCGTTCATCTGATCATAGTGCATCTCATTCATTTGCTCTTCCGCTAATAATTTGTTTAGCAATTTCTCGAATTGAGAAACATCTATTGTAATGTCGTTCAGTTCGGCGGAAAACCCCTGATTTCCCTTACGGATATGGATTGGTACGCCCTGCTCTGTCAAGCTTCTTCGAAGATAAGAAAGACAGGTGTACAAATACGATTTGGCTTTATCGAGATCGTAACCCGGCCACAACGCCTCAATAATGACAGCAGTATTTACGCGCTTGCCTTCATGATGAATCAGAAATGCGCATAGCTCCCTCTCTTTTTTCGTTTTCCAAATGACTTCCTTGCCCGTTTCGCCCAGTGATACGATATGAAATCCTCCGAGAGAAAGAACTGATGGCACTGAAGGCTTTTTTGGCTCTGGTGGACTGGCCTGCTTGTAAAGATTTTTGGTTATCCGTGCCACCGTAGTTTGTAACCGGCTCACCGTAAACGGCTTCAACAGATAATCGGTTGAATCAATCTCAAACGCTTCAAGTGCATATTCGGCGTAGGCTGTCGTGAAAATGATGGGCAGCTCAGGAGAAATGCTCCTTATTCGCCGGGCTGCTTCGGTGCCCTTCATACCCGGCATCTGAATATCCAGGAACACGGCGTCTATCATGGTTCGGCTTAAATCTTCTAGCGCCTGAATGGGATTTAGATATCTTCCTGCGATTTCCACATTCCCCATTTGACCAAGCAATATTTCAAGCAGATCCAGTGCATCTTCTTCATCGTCAATCAATATGACACGTATCATCGGCTGTTCTCCTTTTCCGTTCATGCTAAAGATTGGCGGCCTTGAGTCAATGTTCCATTCACAATATTTATAAATATATATCGGGCGAGCGGCTTCGTCTCTTTATATCCTGATATGTTGGGTGCAATTAATCTTGCCGAACTGGAAAAGCTCCTCTAAAATGAAGCTCGGCAGGCATTTAACCTGCAGATCGACATTTGGAGGAGGCATGACTTAAATATGGAAATTTCACTGGATATAATTAAAGATAAAGTCGAATGCTTGCAGGCTTATGACTTTCATGAACTTGCGCGAGCGATTGAAGAACGAATTGAAATCAACAAAGCGCTAATGCTGCGAGTGAAGCAAGTTCAACATCAAGTAACATTTGACCCTATACGTACCAAAATGTTATATAGTGCAGTTGTGCATTTTGCCGTAGATTAACGGACCAAGACTTTGAATAGTGAATACCAGATTACTGACTTCATTGCAGTTACGGCATGGTCATATTATGTAGTCACTTTTGAGGATTAAGGGGAGAATACCATGCAAGAATTAATATTTATGAAGAATTATAAAAACAATGAAGTACTGCGCAAGAGTTTTTTCGAGCTTGCTGTCAACACGTTTGAGATCAATTTTGAAGATTGGTATCAACAAGGATACTGGGGCGAGCGTTACATCCCTTATTCATATGTCGATGGAGACCAGGTTATTGCCAACGTTTCTGTTAACATCCTCGAGCTCATCATTCACGGTGAGAAGAAAAAAGCGATTCAAATCGGCACGGTGATGACACATCCTGATTATCAGGGGAAAGGACTCTCTACACGTTTAATGAATAAAGTTTTAGAGGAATACGACAACAAGTATGATTACATGTACCTTTTTGCCAATGAGTCGGTGCTTGATTTTTACCCCAAGTTTGGATTTAAGCCCGTGGAAGAACATCTTTTTTCAATGGATTATACGGCAAAAAAATCACCCGAACCTGCGAATATCCGAAAACTAAATGTTACTAATGCGGAAGATTACGTCTTATTCAAAAATTTGCATCGGAAAGATTACCTGTTTCTCGGCATTTCGCAACCCATCATGCTCAAGGAATACTCATGTTTTATTGCCTGAATGTCTTTAGTGATGATATTTATTACTTGGAAAACGAGAACGTCATTGTTATTTATCAGAAAGAAGACAATCATATTGAGCTCTTCGACGTTGTTAGCTTAAACGAAATAAATATGAAAGATATCTTGGATAAGATCGCAGATGAGGATACGGAGAAAATAACCTTCCATTTCACGCCAGATGCAACAGATCATATCGTTCTAAAAAGTTCGATCACCAATGAAGGTTTATTTGTAAGAACTCATGGTGAATATCTCTAGCCTGTGCACGTTAAACATCCGATTACTTCGATCGCTTGATGATTTATTTAATAAGATCTGCCACCTGACCATACTTAAAAAAGATCAAAAAGGAGCAGGATTTCCCTGCTCCTTTGCTATGTGAAACTTCTTTCTCTCATCAAACGTAAATTCACAAGGTATAATGAAATCAGATGACCGTTCAGCATAATCTTATGACCATCATAATGAAGGAGGGGACATTCGTGGCGTTTATCCCGCTAAACTGCCCCAATTGCAACGGAAGAATTGAATACAAGAAGGATGAGGTTTTAAAGTGTCCCTATTGTGAAACAGAGCTTTTATTGAAGCAAAATCATGTCTATTACGTAGACCAGACCATTAATCATTACCACGGAACGCCCCCTAAAGCACCGCTGAAGCAGACTGCCTCCGTAAAGGTAATGCTGATACTGATGTTAGTCCTAGCTGGCGCCATCGGTACATATTTTTATTATAACAACAGCTCCACCTATTCAAAAACAGAAGCCAATCTGCCTGTGCGAAAGATGCCTGAAAGCGAGGTTTTACTCTCCTTTTTGCGAGATATCTTCGATAAAGGGTCCGCCTTGCCAACAGTGGAGGAATTGGCTCGTATTCGCTATTTAACCGTAGAGCATTCGGAGAATGATCAGTGGAAGTTTACATATAGCCTCTCCGATCCCTTCAGCGATGAACAGGCCAAGAAGATCACTTATGTTACTCAAGATAAAAAACTGAATAGCCAGCGGATTGATCAGCGAGATTTTGAAGCTTTTAAGGGACTGACGACATTGGACCTGACAAATACCTATGAGATATCCCAGACGGACCAAATCACTTTGGCCCATATGCCCGGATTAAAAAGTTATGGAGGCGCTTTTAACGAATCCTTCAGTACATTTTCGGGCTACTTTGGCGACAAGTCTAAAATTACGGAGCTTACCACTCAGCTTCGCAGCAATCAGGAATTGGCCATGTTGCTGGAGTTTCCTAATCTGAGTTCTTTATCCATTACCTATGTGGATGAGTCCGTAACGGATTTTTATCTATTGAATAAACTGCCGCTCAAGTCCCTGTCTCTCACCTTTGTCGATGAACTCGGATGGTTATCTTCCATGACCGGGCTGTCATCCTTGTCCATACATTACAGCGAAGCCACAGACCTGCAGCCGCTGTACGCCTTAACCCAGCTTCAGGACCTTCAGTTGTCCTATTTATCAAATGTAAAGTCCATCGACTTTGTACAAAATATGCCTGCTCTACAAACACTAGATATCGAAAATGTAAACTTCTCCAGTCTGGAGCGCTTGACCGGCAAAAACTCTATTACTACGCTGCGCCTGGCTTCTCTAAGTCAGCTTGGTTCGGTAAAAGCCATCAATAGCCTGTCCTCTTTGCGGGAATTAACGTTGTCCGGCTACTACGAGAATGCAGAAGCGCTGACACTGCCTAAAGTAGAGCGAGTGGAAATACCAACCTCCTTTCTCTCGGGCCTGAAGGCGCCGGCTGCAACCAGCCTGACGCTCCGTGGCGGAAGCGGAGAGTTAAATTTGGCGGCGTTGGGAAAATTCCCGAAACTGGAGCAACTCTCGCTCTGGGAGATCAGTGAAATAACCCGTCTTGGCGCCCTGGACGGCTTGTCCAGCCTAGAGACTCTAAACATTTACGACTCGTCACTATATAAGGAGAGCGATGCTTTATTTCGTTTGAAGCAGATCAAATCTCTGATGTGCTCCGAGTGCAGGCTGAACTTTGAACAAAAGGCGGCCGCGGAGAACAGCGTGCTTGAACATCTGACCTTAGAGCAGCCATATTTCAGCATAAACAACACCTCTGTTACTGAAGTTGACCAAATGATGCCTTACTTTGCCAACATGTCCGCTCTACGTTCCTTCACTATGCAAGACAGCAACTTGGCTTCTCTCGAATTCATGAGTAACTGGCAGGCCATAGAAGAGCTTCATCTTGAAAACAATGCCATTTCCAATATCGAGACCCTAAGCCAGCTGCCTGATCTGCAAAAGGTATATCTATCTGGTAATTCCGTACAAAACAAATCCGTGCTTGGAACGGACGCGAAGGTATATTAAACCAGTATACAGATCAATGGAGATTCTTAAACTCCTGTGATTAATGAACTTAAGAGAGACGAAAGTCTCTCTTTTAGTTTTTCACCTAATGAATCTCAATGATTAGTCATTACATGATACGAAAAGCCGACTGCACTGAATTTCAGGGCAATCGGCTTGTGATCTAACTTGTCATGTTTCTGTTGAAATTCATTTATAGTTCAGTCCACCTTGCGTATATGGTACGTGTAAGGTTTCCGTTTATAGCCAATTGCTCGAAATCATAAGGAACAATCCAACTGTAGATGGTATTTCCGGGATTGGATGGAAGTTCAGATGTGTCAGGTGCATGAGCCACATCGCCCTCTACCACGATCTTAGGAAGCGGCGGAGTAGTATTGCTAAGACCCGCATCAAACTTCACCGTATACAGAGCCTTCCACTTTGCATACAACATAAGGGCAGTTGTCACTGGATTATCGAAATTATAAGCCTCCGTCAATGCTTCATCAACATAACATCCATTGAATACATAGCCTGTCCGTGTCGGGGATGTAGGTGCCTTGGCTTTAGCATTGTATTCCAACGACTGTGTATTTACTGCTGACCCACCTTTACTATCAAAGCTCACTGTGAACGTAGGCGCCCACTTCGCATACAGCGTAATAGGACCAAGCACTTGACTGCCGAAGTTGTATGCGTTCGTCAAGATCGTATCGGTATACCAACCTTTGAACGCATACCCCTCCCTCGTTGGCGTTGAAGGAACCTTAGCCAATTCTTTATAATTCACTGACTGATCACCTTTGTGCCGTCACTCATAAAATCAACTTCATAGGCAGCTATTTTAAATATCGCGTGCAGATCGAAGTTCTCACTGACCGGTTTCGTGAAATCATATGCCTTGCTTGTGTTTCCTTTCGGGCTCCAATACAGGAATGTATACCCTACTATTGGTTTTGGAGCAAACTCTTCTGAGAAGAATCAACTGTTTATTCACTGCTCCATGTATTCTTGCGATATGGCCAAAACAAAGAACGGCTATTCCTCTTATATTTTCATTTTTATGCTGAGTGTATCGGACCATCAGTTCTTGTACAAACTCTCCATCATCCGCATTTAATGTTAGAGATAGCAAGCCATTTACGATTGTGTCAGGATTATCGGAATTGATCAGGTTTATAATCTCTTGATTCTTCTCTATGTTGTTGCTGTAACGTTCTACTCTTTCGTGAACTATATCATCTAGTTCCTTTTCGAAGGAGTCGATTTCTTGCCATATATGTTGGTCAGATTCATTATTTGCGGCGGTTCTAAGCTTTTCAAATGCATGAATTAATCTTTTCTTGGTTTGAACTTCTTTATTCGTTTGTTTTAAGATTGTTCGTCTATCTCTATACATGATGTAGTGTTTTTTGAAGTTCTCACGAGCCTCAGTAAGTGAATAGTCTTGATTGGGTCCGCCCCAAACTTCATCTGCATGCTGATCATCTTCCCAATTACATAAACAACAAATTTCCCAACCTTGTCTTTCCTCCAGTGTGGGGATAGCCACAACAGGGACAATTAAATCTGTTTCTATTAGCTACTCCTTTTCATCTCGCTTACCCAAACATGCCCAACCCTCACATTAAAAACTGTAATACATATACCACTCAAATTTATTGGATCATTCTTATATACCCTTTGCTTAATACATTCAATATTCTTTTGTGTGTTCTCTACACTAAAATCACATCTTCCTGAAGTTTGGAAAGTAAATACTGCTCAATTTTTAATATGAATCGCCTATCACCGTAATTACCCATATAAAATAGAACCCTTCCGTCGTGTTGAAAGGGTTCTGAAACCGTAACATTTAGTTTAATCTTTTCTCACTAACATGGCTACACTCTCCACATGTGCGTGTGGACACTTAAAACAAGTTACAGGATTAGCATTTGCTCAATCAGGGGCAACTGACAGCAGTTGTCCTTATTTTCTCACCGGTAATATCAGTTCACTGCTGAACACTTTTGCTGATGTCTCGATAAAACTAATGTGAGACATATCACCAATACCAGGAACTAGGGGTTCATAAACGCCTAAAAAATTAACATATTATGTATAAAACTATCTACTGACACAGGGAGCCGGCCACTAACTAACATTTGAACACCTTTAGCCTTCTGAACCGCTCAAAAATTCATTATACAGAATAGTCTGCATTTCCTAAGAGTATTGTAACTCCCTTATAGCTCAACATTGGCCGGGTAGATCTACATTTTTCCCATCAATTTCACTTCCTCTTAGCTGGTCTCCATTTGAAACCACAGTTCATACAGCCGTTAACAATTTCACTTCTCCCAACGAACCCGACTAATATACTTACTGGTAGCGCTAGAAACAAGGAGATTGCTCCTAATCCCATGAATAATATCATAAAGCTTTCTAAAGCATAGCTCACTCTATACAAAGTGATAAGGTAGTTCGATACAAAAGTCAGTATGCCAAAAAGAATCATAATACTAAGAGTTGTGAACAAGTTTGCGAAGCTGTAACCTCTTTTATTGGCTACCACTTGTTGTGACTTGCACTTACGACAAATAACTGCATTTACGCTCTTTGTACTGCTTGCTTGGGGACTAGTCGTCCTAGATTGACCGCTAACAGCCCTGTTAGTTTGTACGGATGATCTATTAGGCTGATTGTATGTAGGTCTATTATCACGTTGCACTTCGTTTGATTCCCTCCTCAATGAATGTTTGTAGGCATGTAGAACTATTCGACAAAACCTTCCAAAACCCTTTATCTTTCGAGCGTACCTTTATAAATCCATAGAACGGCCATAGATAGTAATGAGTTGATGACGATGAACATTCAAAGAGAATTTATAATACATCCAAACTTGGGAACATTTTACGATCAGTAATACGCATAGGCAGAGATTGAAAGCCTACTTGAAACAAAAAAAGACACGGAAGAAAAACTCCGTGCCTTCAGAAAACAAATATCTTACTTTACCGAACTTGACGACATCCACGATGAACAAGTCTTGAAGCAAGTACTTCAAAGACTTATTCAAAAAATTGAAGGTAATAAAGTTCAATTAAAGCCATGCATTACAACATTTCCCGTCCTCAGTGACTAGTGGTTTATACTATTCCAATAAAACTCTATTTAATATAATTCTCAAAAGAAATCTGATATTCAGAGTAATTTGAAGGATTGCTTTTTTCGAATATTTTCAGAATAGCGGGTTCCCGGAAACCAATAGCATCTACGGAAAAATAGATAGTCTTCATATCTCCTTTCACATTATTATCAATCTTATATGATTCAATTACTGTTCCGTCCTGTATCAATTCGGTAGCTAGCATACTAGCCGTTCCTCTCAGCACATAAGCAGTAAATGAAATAGAATCATCGTTGATCAAGCTCATAACTTCATCAATAGATGCCGTCTTATCGTGCTGTATATATTGATTATATGAATGTGCTGTCACCAATCTGTACGGTGTGTTGATAAAAACATCCATGTATTCAAACGTACTATCCTTGCTGGTCGAGGATAATAAGGGTAATCTAAAACTCTCATGAAACTCCTTATTAGTTTTTTTCCGTAATTGATCGCCTCAATGATTATATCATCTGTTAAATAATAGATATATCCGGTATCATCTGATTTTGTTTCGAGTTTCTTGTCAACCATTCCGTTTGCTGCATTTGATCCATATGTATTCTCTTCTTCTATGACATGTTCACTTGCTGGTAATTCTAGTGAATCTGAGTTACTACTTGCACTTCCCTTTCAACCAAATCATATTTAGTTAATACATACAGCGCAACACTTACTCCTAAAGAAACAAATAATACAAGGAATAGAGAATTTTAGCCTTCATTAAATGTACGCCACCCTCTAGTTTAGCTTATCGTCAAAATGTACAATGCAATTACCCTACCATATTAATTTTTCCCAACAGTCGGAGCGAATTGGTGAATTGCGATTTTCTATATAGCCCCCCTTCAACTAATTGGATTTGAGTATATAATACCGTCATAAGGTAAAAATTGTAATTATTTTATCGAATTATGTCAAAAAGTAGCGTGTTCCCCCTTGCTCAAATAAAATTCCACGAGTTACGTTGTCATTAAAACATTTTTCATACGACTCTGACCATTCGATAATTAGTTGGTATACTCGACACATTCTTAGAGGAGCTCTTACAGAACACAATAAAAAGCCCAGATTAGGCTAGGCTTTCTGGACAAAGGTTGTTATATTTCATTTTTTTTTTTGAGCAGTGCTGTAACAAAATCAAAAAAAAACGGCATCTCTGCCGTTTGTGTTTAAAGTGTTGATGCAGACAGCGGCGGTTTTCATACGATGAAAAGACACATGCACAGTATGCCTGTTGATGCGGCTCATTTCTAGCAATATTAGATGTGATTTTACCTGGAAGTCTTTAACATTAAAAATAATTGATTATTAAAATGTACTTCATTCGTATATATTTTTGTAAATAAACCAACGCACTTGTCTATGATTTCCCCAGTAAACTTTTGAGACATGATGGCTTTATTCGAATAGATCCTTACTGTCTTCCAATCATGAATAATTTGGTCCAATAACGGGTCAAGCGTATGTTTTGCATGGATATGATCAATGTTGTACTTATAGAGCGTATTTAACCTGTATTTCTCAGAACATTTTCTATAAATCGTACTGCTCAGTGTTTCTATAATCGTTTCATTTTGTATAATGAGCTCGTAATTTTCTGCGAGCAACAGGATATTATTCAAACTTTCCGTTATTTCATTTTGATACCTGCACATATTTTCTACGAATGAATTGATTGTTGTATGTGCTAAATTCTTATTGTCCAAGATCTCATGATTACCGGGGGTCACTAGCGCATATTCCCAAAAGTAGTCTGGCATCTTTACGTGTTCCGAAGTCATGCATGACGATTTAAATTCTGAAAATGGCAGAGAATATTGTCTGTATTCTGTAATATCATCAACCGTATATATTTCCTCGTTCGTAAGATTGAAGCCATAGACAAAAACAGGGTGCAGTCCATGTTTTTTGTTATAGTAAAAGTCTCTCCCGCGTTGATAAAATAAATCAATAAATATGGAAATCGGATGACCACTAGAAATAGAGTTTATGATCTCATCTTGTAACGTATCTAGTGCAGGGGATTTTTTACGAATAGAGATCCCCATTTCCTCAAGGATCTGATCTTCCCCCTCAAGATCCAACACCTCTAACTTGAAATATCCTCTTGTTTGTATTTTTTGTTTATCAAATCTATAAATAGTAATGACATTATTCAAAATCGGCAACTCATCTTTTTTGAAATATCTGGCAAGCGTTAATAACAAATTGTAGCCGCAATTAAAATAAGGAAAATTATGATGAGGAAACATTTTTGTCATGCCGTCGAAGGGCTGAAAGGTGTCCAGGGAAATAATTTCTTCCATAAAATATTTCTCCTATACTAAAATTATTGTTGATATTACGGCTATATTACCTCTTAACAAGGTTCATCATACGGTATTGCCGCGTTCCAGCCTTCATCTCTTCATATTTCTTCGAGCCGGGCAATGCGATGAATTCATTAATATCTCCAATATTCGTGCTCGCTTTGGCGTTGCTCGCAATCCCTTGTGTGCCAGTACGCTGCTTCGCACTCTCATCACATGATAGAAGAACATTTGAAGTCACATCCTGATTGCGGATTACAGACAGGCCCGCTTCCTCTAACAGCCTGATGTTCTGCGCTACCTGATCTCCCAGCATCAGCTCCGTATACAGAAATACGCCGCCAACTCTCATTATCCGGTACACCTCTTCATAGAATCGTGATCGGTTCGGATAGGCATGTGCGGATTCTATATTTAACACCACATCGAAGCTCTCGTCTGCAAACGGTATATTCTCCGCATCACCGACGAGATACAAAGATTCCCCCCCTCGGGATTTGGCATTGCAATAGGCAATATTCGCCGGGCAGATGTCGAGACCGACAATAGACAGTGGCTTGAAATATTTAGACAGAGCTGCTATGTTCCCTCCCCTGCCGCATCCGATGTCGATCACCTGCCGCTCCCGAATCGCCGTCCTGCCCACTGTCTCAAGCAGCAGCTTGACCGAGTTTCTATTCCATGCATCGTCGGGCTCGATCACCGCATGTTGCTCATTCCCGTGCGGGACGTAACCATAATTTAAGAAGGTGGCGAATCGGCCTATACCGGACAGTGCAAGAGAGTGCGAAATCTCGCTATAATCCCGAATTTCAGCCTCTTTCCGGTTCCATTCGGAAGGGTGGACAAACTGCTCACGCCGGTCGAGCATCGATACATAACGGTCATCGTTCGTATATACCGCATCGCAGCTGCAGCATTGCAGCAATGCCTCCGACTGGACCAGCACGCCCTTGCAGCTGGAGCATACCAACCTTGCATGTAGATGTTGTAGCATGACTATCACCCAGCCGACGTATGCATTTGATTCAACGCGTACACATTATAGTAATTTGGGATATTCAAATCTTCGTAGTAATCGATCACGGCATAGAAGCCGTTGGTTTGGAAGATGTTCTCGAGCCTGCTGATCTGCTCTCCGTCCAGTCCGTGTACCTCCATTACAATTTGCCTGATTTTGCCCCAATCTTCCGGTTCGATTCCTTCCAGCACCTCGAACTCACTTTTTTCCACGTCGATTTTGAGAAGATCAATTTGGTTCAGATCATAAAAACGGATCATTTCGGAGATCGTAGTTAACTTGCAACGATAGATTTGTTCATTCAGAAGCTTCGGCGACATAAGATGATCGACAAAGCGGTTTAGCATTCGCCGGTCAGCGAAATTATCTTCGTAATGGTTGATTAACCCGTATCGGAGATCTTGATCGTGGTTCTCCCTGTATTTGATCTGGACAGAGTCCGTGGACATCGTAGGAAAATAGGCAAACTCCGCTTCCTTGATCTCATTGGAAAGCCCGACGTTAACCGTCGTTACGCGAGGCAGCGAACTCGTATTCATCTTCAAGAGTTTAAACGTCGGAGGCAGTGGCTCAAAGGCATACACCCTGCAGTCGCTCTTGCTGCTGACATATAGGCTGAACATGCCGATATTAGCCCCGACGTCCAGGACCGTGCCATGATCCGGAAGCGTAATACCGTGCTTGAAATACATCTCCTTGTGGAAAATCTCGTTGTAGAGAAACTCGGTCTCTCCTTCGTTGTTTTGATAGATTTCAATCCCGTTGTGCAGCCGTTTCTTTGTAATGGCCTCTGTCTGCAATGGATGACGCTCATGCTCCATCTTGCTCATTCAATTCACCTTCTCAACAATTTGTTTGTAGGGCATTTCTCTAACTGCTGGCGCTTTCATAGCGTTTGACGGCCAGCTTCCAGAACAGCCTGACCACTAGAAGCGATATAACGGGAGCTACAAAAATCCATATCCCAAGGAACAAGTCCAATCGATCGATCAAATAAACCGACGGCATGTTGGTGATGAACAAGATCGGCACAACATACAGCCCTATTCTCCGCAGCCATTTGGGGTATATGTACATCGGCATATTGTTTAAATCCCAACATTTGTCGAGTATTTCGAAGATCGAACCGGACTTCACCGTCCAGAAGGCAAGGATTTGCGGAAGTAGAAGCACCGAATAGGTCACGATCGTGCTACTCAAGATCACGCCGATATATCCGGCCACGTGGATCAAGCTTGGCTCGATGTCAAGACGATGCCAAGCCAGTACGATCATCGTGATCCCGGCGATCAGGTTCGGGATCGGAAACGCAAAGTTAACGTGCCGGAATGAAATCATGAACTGCAGCGAAAGCGGCTTCGTCATATACAAGTCCAGCGTCCCGTTGCGGATATGGCCGGCGAATCTATAAAAGTTATCCATAAACAGTCCTGTATAGATTGCGATCATAATCGTATAGGTCCCCGTGAAAATCAACATCTGGTCAGGAGAAATGCCATTGATTTCGATCCCGAGCTGGAAAACGAACAAGATATAGATCAGCTTGGAAAACAGAAATACGGTCTCCATGATCAAACCGGAGTAGAAATTCGCTTTGTATTCCATGTAACCGACCAAGCTGTTCTTAGCGAAAATAAAGAACATACGTACATGCTTCCGAAACTCCGTCAAGCTGATACTCACAGATCTAACCTCCAACGGCTACATATTTCCTCATCCCGGAATCCCACGACAACTTCGAAATCATCATAAGCACAATTACCCAGACCGCTTGTAAGAGCAGTCCGCGCACGATTTCATGAATCGCCATGCTCCCATTGATGATGTTAACCGGGAAGAATACGACATATTGAAACGGTAAATAGCTGGAGATTCTGGCAAACGTATCTCCGAAAATATTAAGCGGAAAGATGGCACCACTTAGCAGATAGACTCCTTGATTGAACGCGATATAAACGCCCCAAACCTCGGTAATGATGAACGCGAGAGCACTAATCGAATAAAAAAGCAGGAAGTTGATGAGCAGTCCGAACAGAATGCTGACCAGGAACATAACGATCTGCACCCCTCTAAGCTGAAACCCCCAAATCTGAGTAAAAACGACCATCAGTATGACGAATAAGACAAGGACGACCCCGATCTGAACCGTTTTCCCACCGAAAAAATTGCATATCCGATAGCTGAAATAATGAATGGGCTGAGCGATAAATTTGCTCAGTCCACCCGTCTTGATATCATTCGCGATTTCCCCTTCGAAGCCGGCAGAAACCAGCTTGGAGACGACGCCGGACAACACGGAATAAATGATGATCTGTGAATAAGTATAGCCGTTAATAATCTCTTGCGGCGAACTGCGAAACACGGCTGTCCAGAGGAAGCATTGGACGAGAATGATGAAGCCGCCGCTGATGATACTCATAAAGAAATCGGTCCGATACTCCATCGCATTCTGAAGCGCAAGGATGTACGTCCTTTTATACTTCTGTAAGGCTTTCATGTCTGACCCCATCTTTCTGATACAAGCTTTCGATGCCTCGCTCGACAGGTATATCTTCAACTGTGAAATCAAGGATCGGGAACCGGTCCAGCATCATCTTGGAAAGCCGCTGGAGGTCATGCTTATCGATCTCCATGACGGCATTCATGCCGTCATGTTGCATGATAGCGCCATAGTCGATTAGCGCTTGCCTCGGCACTTCGTCCGTAAATTGCAGCTTGATGATCTTTTTTGCATGAAACAGCTCGTTCACACGCCGAAGATCGCCGTCGTATACGATCTTCCCTTGATTGATGATGATCGTTCGTTTGCATAAATCCTCAATATCCGCCATATAGTGGCTTGTCAGAATGACCGTTGCTTTCGTCTGCTGGTTATAATACTTCAGGAACTCCCGAATGCGCTTCTGCGAAATCAGATCGAGTCCGATTGTAGGCTCATCCAGAAAAATCACCTTAGGCCGGTGGATGAGCGACGCAATTAGCTCCATCTTCATCCGTTCCCCCAGCGAAAGCCTACGTACCTGAATATTGAGCAGATCTTTAACATCAAGCATCTCCGTAAGCTCATCCAGGACAAGGTTGTAGGGCTTATCCTCGACCTCATAAATGCATTTGTTCAGGTACAACGATTCGTTCGCCGGTAAATCCCACCACAACTGCGATTTCTGCCCCATCACGATCGAGAACTGCATCTTGAATTCTTTTTTTCGCTCCCAAGGGACATAGCCTAATACCGTCGCTTGCCCGCTTGTCGGATACAAGATGCCGGACAGCATCTTAAGCGTAGTTGTTTTGCCGGAACCGTTCGGGCCTAAGAACCCGACCATCTCGCCTTGATCGATTACAAGTGATATCTCGCTAACCGCTTCTTTGATCAGTGATTTCCGCTTCACTAAATTTTTTAGCGATTTTTTAAACCCCAATTCTTTTTCGTAGTAATTGAAGCTTTTGGATAAGCGTTCCACTTGGATAATGCTCACTGGGTCACCTCATTTATGCTCATGTAGAATAGTTAAACACCGTGCAAATGCAAGACACTGCACTTGGAACATGCCGGTGTCAGTCGTTCATCCATCATTTCCCTTATCCTTCTGTAGGTCATGCCGTGCCATAATTCCTGTACGGACGCTTCATTTAAATTGCCGATCTCGAACTCCTTAAAAAATTTGCATGCAACAATCGTTCCATCGGGCGTAATATCCATCCGGTTCGAGAGAGCCAGGCACTTCTTGTTCATCGTGCCTTTACTCCTCACCTCTTTGCCGAGCACGAAATCTTCGATCTGGTCATAATCCAGATTCGGCTGGTAGCGTAAACGCATTTTCCAGACCCGATTATTCACCCGGTCCAACTCGCTCATCAAAGCAGGGATACGCTCCGGATCGAGCTTGTAGTTAAAGGCGTGCCAGCTTCGTTCGCCCTTGTGCTCGCTCGCCGGAAGGAAGTCGAACTTCTGGTCAAAGTAATCGTCCATTCCCTTCGTGCATTCGTCCGAGATGTACCACGGGAAGCAGACCATGACCATATCTACACCGACGTCCTCCAGAAAGTCCAGCAGATCGTAAAGCTTGTCGGTCATAGCATCGTTAACGACGGTATGGATCGTAATTTTGCCCCTGAATCGGTTTTCCTTGCGCAGCTCGACTAGCATCCGAATAGCATCTATCGCCTTGTTGAATACCCCTTTGCCGCGAAGCGCATCATTCTCTTCTTCGAATCCATCAAGTGCAATGAGCAGCTCCAGATTGTCGGAGATTCTCAGCAAGGCGTCCAGCTTTCGCTCGATCAGCATCGCGTTCGTGCAGATCGTCGTCTCGCGAGGATGGGCTTCAAGCAAATCGGCCAAACGGTCGAAATGGCTGTATACGAGCGGCTCGCCGCCCCAGATATAGAGTCTCGACTTGGCTGGTTCCGTCTCAAGGATCAGCTTCTCCAGCAGCCCGTAGTCGAGCTGTTCCCGCTGCTGCTCCGGTGTCATAAAGTGATGGTATCCGGTGTCGTTCCATTGGTAGCAATGCTTGCAGCGCAAGTTGCATTGGTTCGTCAGTTTAATCCCGACCGACTCTGGCAACGGTGTCGCGTAACCCGCTATTTTCTCCATGTTCCGCTTTGTTTCCACCGTATTCTTGATAGTACGTTTCAATATTTGCAAATCCTTTGGGGAACGTTTAATCTCTGATTTCGGATTCATATCAACACCACCCCTCTTAAACCTATTAGGTCATTCACATGAATCAATAGATATAATACCTTGAACAAGCGGTACAAATCGGAAGCATATTTTTTTTCATATACGCGCGGTAATCTTTGTACTTGTCACTACTCCAGATATCCAACAAACTCTCTTCGTTCACGTTGCCGAAGGTCAAATCATAGAAGGCATGGCAGGGCGAAACGTCGCCCCTTGCCGTAATCTCCGCATAAACCCACGGAAGGGAGCACCGATTTCGTTTATCAGCCATCTGATGGAATTGCCCCGAGAAATAGTTGCTCAAATTTTGTTCATCTATCGTCTTCGGATAGGTGATCACATGGATGCTGTTTTTCAAGCAATACGCTTTAACATTATTGAGCTGTCTCGTCAATTCGGGAATATCGATCTGGCTGAACGAACTGGTGTCCCGCCACACCATCCCCTTGGCATAAGGAGCTTCATGCACGTCGAATTTGTCACTAAGAACCTCCACATATTGGGCATACTGCTCTTCCGTTGCATAGAGCTGCACTTCCATGCTGATATGGTCCAACATCGACAAGTCGATATGCTTAAAGAAAAATTCCTCAACGTACATATAGTTCAAGGGCGTAATGATAAAGGATACACCCATTTTCGGAAATTGCTTGCCCTTGCTTTCCCGAAGCTCATAAAGCTTCTCAATCCCCTTGATTACTTTCTTGAATACGCCTTTGCCTCTCTGCCTATCGTTGATTTCCTCAGGGCCGTCGAGCGACATCCATATCTTATTTGGAGCAGTCTCGACAAGCATCTCGGCATGCTGCTCAAGCAATGTGCCGTTCGTGGGGAAGTCCGCTATGCTTCCATAATGATTGATCATGTCGAGAATATCGCTCAGCCAAGGGTACATCAGCGGCTCGCCGCCGAAAAAATCGTAATACGGCTTGCCCGGGCTGCACTCGACGATGATCTTTTTGATGAGATCCGGATCCAGATGCGCTAACGTTTTTTTGCTTTTGTAGGGCCCTTCGAGTCCCCACTCATAGCACATCTTGCATCGTAAATTACACTCCTCCAACAGCTGCATGACGATCCATCTCGGATAGCTAGTCTTTGTCTTATCTTGGACGACACTCAATTTGTTTACGCTCATCGCATAACCCCTTCTGCCATTGAAATCTTACCCCTTCGTTAACGCGACTCTCGCACAATAATGATCCACATAATTCGTCCGTTCTCCGGGTCTGTTCATGATCGCTTGATGCATCTCCTTAAGGACCTCTACGGAAAAATCCATCTCCCGCCACTTCTCGTAGCGTATTCCGAACCCCAGTGACTCCCACAATTCCAAATTGCTAAGTTCGTGACTTCCGAACGGCTCCAGCAGAATAAGAGGGGTTTCGGATGCAAGCGAGTCGATTAATGTGCCCGCTCCCGGCTTGGCCACGATAGCCATCGCCTCCGAAGCGATATCGAATAACCAATGATGATCAACCTCAGCGGCGTATGACTTCGTACCTTCTCCCGTTATTTCGATGTATGGCGGAAACTCGTGCAGGCCGTTCGCACTCTTCACCCATGCACACCATTCCGGATCGTTCATCCAATATCGGTGATCGGGATCGGGTTTCGCTTCCTTCCAATCGTAAGCTACGATATCAAGCCCATAGTTATGGCCGGCAAGCTCTGGAATTGTACTTTGATATGTGCCCATCCCCCAGCCGCCGCCATGAACAACAAGCCGCCGCTTCCTTGAGTCGAAGGGCAGTGGCGTACGATGAAGAAATGGGATTTCGCATCGAATCTCCATCTTGTCAGTGTCATAGAGACAAGCATTGTAATAATACTCGTCATAACGAGGATGAAACTTCTTCAAGCTCTTCCAGGACGGGGCCAGATCTGAATCGACGTAGAGCAGGTCTACATGAATTTGATTCGGCAGCATCTTCTCCCTATACAAATCCAGAATATAGATCCAGTGTCCGGATAACGATATAAATTCGTACCGGTCTTCCGCTTTCCACGCCTCCAGCAATAGCTCGACCTGGGCATCATCAATGCTGTTGCGGATATCCACCGGCATTCGGGCCGATATATTGGCAAGTGCGAAATTATTGTGGTAAGCCTTTCTACTGTCTGCAATATGATCCATCTTGTCTTGCTCCAAATAGCTTTCGAACACGAGCACTTCCGTCGCAATATCCCTTTTCTCGAAATCACTTGCAGCTAACAGACCGGGAATGTAGAAACCCAGACCGAAACCCGAGCATAGAATCGTCACTTTCCGCTTACCCATAAATTTCTTCCTCCATTCATGGCTTCAAGCGCTTCGGACTGCATCAGCGGGCGATCTTGAAGGATAACGACGACAGCACCTCCTTAACCTTAGCGGTCAATCGTTCGTTATCCCATTCCCCCTGGATCAACGAATAATATAATCTGCCCTTCACCTGCTTATTCCGGATCCCCTTGCACTCGCTGACGACTTTGTTAATAAGGAGCGTATTCGCGCTTAACGGTAAAATACCGAATCCTCGATCAGGCTTATATAGAACACCCTCGCGGTCCAGCGATTCCAGCAATTGATCGAATGATACATCGCATGCAAACTGTAAATTCGCATGCGTCATGCTCCCGGCCGTGTCGTGCTTTTTCAGGTAGCGGTCAACGTAATGCTTGATCAGACTCATCGATCTTCTTGCATTCACCTCAACAATCGGAACGATGCGGCCGTCTGTCAACAGCATGGAATCGACGCATACGTCGCCGTGATAACCCGACCGATAAAGCTCGCGAGCCGCCCGTTTCATTACATCAAAATACTTCGCTTCCTGCAGCATATGAAGCAACCTATCGTCTGCTGTATAGGAGCCTTGGTAAGCGAAATTGTGATTGACCAACTGCTGCACTGAGATATGTCGGTACGTACCGTCCGGGTCAATGTGGAATTGGCAAGAAAAATCCAATTCCTTGCGGAGGAACGGCTCAATAATAAACCGAACCGTTTTTCCCTTGCTGCACTGATCGGCGACATAGGATGTGACTCGCTGCAAAATCGCTTCCGACTCGATCAGCAAATTCCCTTTCCCGGATACCCCAAACTCATCTTTGATCAGGAAGGGTCCTTGATTCAGCAAAGTCAAGCCGCTTGCCAGCAGCTCTTCGGGAGAATAGACCGTCTGGCTGTCACACCGAAGATCAAGGCGACGGTTCAATTCGGTTGAATACAGCTTCGAATTGACAGTCTGAACCGTTTCGATAGCTGGAAAATCCTGTTCCAGCCCGTAACGCGCTGCAGTACGATCCACCCCCGGAATGACGGCAAAGGGCGACAACCGGGCGCCGTCCAGCAAGTAGAGATCCACGTCACCCATTCGATCGGCTGATGTGAGCAGGTCGAATATATTGGTGGTTCTGCCTGCGCTTCCTACATCAGGACTCTCGAGATCGGTTGAATTGGAAAGAAATTTAAATCCGATCTCATGCAAATACTCTTTATGGCAAACGTTCATTCGATAGCGAGTAATGAGCTTATCCTGCGCCTCGCAAAATGGGAAGAGCAGCTCATCCATGGCCATCACGATATTCTCCATTTCAGGATCGTGAAACGACGGCAGTTTGGCTAGATTAGGGTCGCGCCAGAAGCGTTCCGCGTCAAATGTCCCGATAATGAGCTCGAACTTGCGTCTATCGTTCATACAGGCGCTGTTTTCTGCAGCTCCGAGATATAATTGCAGAAGGTCGTGACTGACTCCATAAGATTGAAGTCGAATTGTTCAAAATCGATTTCAATACCGAAACGCTCTTCCACATTTAATACAAAAGTAATTAGCTGTAAGGAGTCCAATCCCCCGTCTTCCATGATGTTCGAATGCTCGTTCAAACTGTTTGCCAGTTGGGCGTCTTCCTTGATTTCGCATATCATCGCTATGATCTGTTCTTGCATAGGTACCTCCCGTTTAATGGATATATTGACCCTGGTAATAATGGATCGTTCTAGCGAGTGCATCATGCAAACTGATCGCCGGTTCCCAGTCCATAATCGTCCTTGAAATGGTAATATCCGGCTTCCTTCTCCTTGGATCGTCTTCCGGCAGCGGGAGAACAGTTGGGTTACCGTAGATCTCGCTTGTTGAAGCCAAGAAGAAAGCAGCCTGCTTTTCTTTGGCCAGATACAGCAGATGCATCGTCCCTTCGCTGTTGACCCTCATCGTTTCGATCGGATAGGACAAATATTTGGGCGGACTGGCAAGACTTGCAAAATGCATCACCCAATCGACAGGGCCTTCAATTGCGAGCGGATAAATGACGTCATGCTCGATAAACTTGAAATTTGGCGACCGTAAGAGATTGTCTATGTTGACAGTAGACCCGGTCAGAAAATTATCGACGCCGATAACGGTATGCCTTCCCGCAGCAGCCTCTCGGCGAGGTTGGAACCGATGAAGCCTGCGACTCCTGTTAATACAATGAATATTATGATCCTCCCCCTTGCTTAAGGTTTGTGAAACCACTATTAATTCAATCGAACAGATATGGTTCTATGCATGAGTCACAAGATGTTGGGTTAAATACCAGGAGAGATTCTTGAGGTGAGTGGATCCGTTGTGGTTGTGCCAGAAAAAGAGCTTGAAGCAATGCGGATCGTTGAAAGACAAGAAGACAATAGGCTGTCAGCAAACGTTTGTTTTAATACAAGAGGAACGGTTTGGCTTACTCAACACGCTGTATCGCAACGATTATAATCCCGGCATCACTCCCTCCATAAATATGACCGGATCACCACGGGCTTCGCGCTAAGGCTTCTATTCGGGTGCAAGAAGAGATATCCACAACTGACATCATCTGCTCCCTCAACATTACTGAATAGCTACCTTCTTCAGCCATCGTTCAAGAAATATGGATTCTTCATTTTCTATATTCGTAATCAGCGTTTGTAAACTTTCGGAAATACTCGTGTCCTTTGTCAAATTATATTTAATCGCTAGATTCACAAGGATTTTTGCTTTAAGTTCAATAGCTGTGAATTCATCTATATGCTCTTGATTTGATTTAATTAAATGTTGATTATCGTACAAGTACTTGAGTCTTAGCGTCATTATCTTCTTATGATCATAAAGTAAATGAAAGGGTCTTATATCAAGCATAACCTTATGTTCCAATGTCTCTTTCACATAATTATATAGAGTTGTGTATATTTGCATGCCGAAGTCAAGATTATCCCTGTCGCCCCCATAGTTGAACATCTCCCAATACTCCGGCGTTTGCTTAGTGAAATAATTTCTTATAGAATTCACTAGGGTATCTGCACTGAATTTATCCTGATATTGATCATTGAATCTATACAGATAAACCATTTCTCTAAGATAATCATGATTGGTTGTTAGATGATTCGTGTCGAACGCAAGATTGAAATCAGTAAATGATATCTCAGCCTGACTATACACGCCGTTTTTAAAGAAATCGGAAACATACAATATCTCTCTATCCAAATCATAGCCGTAAACAAATATGTCATGATGCAAATGGAGTCTATTGTAGCGATCGCTTAGGGGCACGTAGAAATAATTGACCATGGTGTGGACATAGTTATTAGCGTTAATATTTTCTATAATAAAATGAATAACAGACTCCCATTTAGTTGTTACCGTATCTCTATGTATCTTTTGAGTAGTAATCCATTTGCACGCATCCGAAGGCCGCAGCTCATAAGTCAGCGGGAAATAAAAATCTCCCCAATGGTGTTTATAATCTTTGTTAATAAATAATTGAATATAATTGCTAAATATCCATGGATGTGCGCACTCGTAATGGGTAAGTATGGACAAGAGATGAGCATGTTGCGTATAGGTTGTAATCATCGGATAACTGACCGGCAATATTTCTCTGCCCAATGTTTGAGTTGAATTCTTCAACCTTTCGTTCCCCCCTCGTTATTTGGTTAAATGGCTTAAGGATGCCGAATCAGTATATCTCATTTAGCAATAAGCGCTTCGTACTTGCCCTGTCCAGTTTTCCTGTTTTTGTTTTTGGAATGTTATCTATAACCCTCCATTGTCTAGGCACTTTATACGATGACAAATGTAAGTTGCAATGTCGTGTCAGTGCATCTATATCAACCAGGCATTCATTAAAAACTTTCAGAAATGCGATAGGTACTTCGCCTAACAGATCATCGTGTACACCAACAACCATGACCTCCTCCACTTCTTTCAAGCCGTACAAAAATTCCTCGATTTCTTCCGGATAGATATTGATACCGCCGGATATAATGATATTCTTCTTTCGACCTGTGAGTATAAGACACCCTGATTCATTCCAATATCCCAAATCTCCTGTCTTTAACCAACCCTCAACAATGGTAGCGTTCGTTAACTCCGGGTTTTTGTAATAACCGAGCATCACATTCGGGCCCTTGACCCAAATTTCTCCGATAGCAGCTCCTTCTACCTCATTCTCTTCTTCGTCAACAAGACGAATAGAAACGTCATTTATGGGTGATCCACAGGATAAGTAGCGCTCTCCCCGTTCCATCATGCTTACCCGCGGAGAAGCTTCGGTCAATCCATAGGTTTGAATAATGTCCGCATGAGGAAATACAGTCTGAAGATGGTCTACTAATTTCGCAGGAGTCGCCGCACCGCTAATTACAATAAATTCAATGGAATCAAAGGCACTCCAGTTCTTTGTCTGATGGAAATCGGAAACAAAATGCATCAATTGCGTAGGCACCGCTGAGAATGCCGTGACCGCCTTATTCTGAAACAGTTTAAACGCGGTGCGCGGCAGAAAGGGCAAGCTGATAAGTTTAATTCGGGTTCCATATAGCATGCAAGAAATCAATTGCGTGACAATCGTAGAACTGAAATGAACGGGCATCGTTACAAGAAACGAATCTTGATCCGTATACCCCACCTTTCCGCCATGTGCCAAGGCATTCGTTAATACATTCCAATGGGATAACATAACGATTTTAGATTTTCCGGTTGTGCCCGATGTAGGAAGGAGAATCGCACATTGATTGGGATCGGACTGATTTGTTAACGAGATCGATTCAAACGAAGGCATTGGTTCTTGCGATAAATCCTGAGCGGTAACCCAAGGAATGTCGCAATTGATATGCGCAGGCTGTGCATATTTGCTGATAACCAATTTGGCGTCACTGGCATTTAAAATATTTTCAATTTCAGTATTGGATGCCGAATAAGGAACCGGTACTAACACATAACCGCAGAATTGAATGCCCAGCGCCGCAATAATGAACAAGGGCTCATTATTTGTGTATAATGCAAGATGACTTCCGGTCTCAAGCTCAAAACTCTTGTGGATATATAAAGAAATCAAGTAAGCTTCTGTCATCACCTCTGCGTAAGTCCATTGCTGCTTTAGATCTTCAAGGATAATATGATCTTGGCGATCAGAGGCCTCCAGAAATAGACGCTGAATGATAGTCATCATAGCGTTTTCTCAGTCAAATAATTAAGGATTAATCCAGCCGTGGAGAACTTCTCAAATAACAGATCTTCATCAGGGATCGAGATGTTAAACTTCGATTCCATTAAAACAATAAGCTTGATGAAGCCTACTGAATCGATCCCTTGGTCCAACAAACGGGTATCGTGGTCTTCCGGATACTCGATGTCCAGCTCAGCAAAAATTTCGTTTCTCAAGATCAATTCTATTGAATTAGACATCATGTTTCCCCCGTTAGATAATCTTTAGAAAAAGGCCGATTAAAGAGGATACTATATGTGATAAGCAAGTGAGAGTATTGTGAAGAAGAATAAGTTCATAACGATGTACAAGGTGAATTTGCACTGAAAGAGTTGTTTGCATAGTTGTATGCAGAGATTCTGCAATTCATGCTGGAGGCGGAGTATGACACGATGCAGGACATAAAAAGCTTGACGCGAAGAGTACAACGACGGAAATAATTGAGGGTTCCTTCGTCAACATCGCAAAGCCTAAAGAAAAAAGCATTTTCCCAAGCAATGAAGCGTTGCTGAAAATGCTCTACAAAACTAGGATGAATGTCACTCGTAAATGGACAGGGCGTGTACAAAACTGGGACTAAGTACCCCATCACCTCTCCATTTTCTTCCTCGACGGGATCGAACTATATTGCGTAAAGTTTTGCTTGGAGAGCGTTTACACTGGTAGATCTACAGTACCAAGTGCGTGATATATTTAATATAATTCCATATATGCCAATTGTCAACAATTTCGAAAAAGCCCATTGATGCCCTCTGGAATTCCATTCGTCATCCTGCTGTTTCTCTCCTTTGCGATTGTTTCAAAATGTGTATGGTAAAGGGAAAATATATTTAACGCAACCATTCCAGCCATAAAGAATACGCCCAATACAATAAACATTGTCAGAATGCTTCATAGCCGCATGTCGAAGTGTTTTCGTCTAGGGACTGTTAAGCTTACGAGGAAACGGACGAGCGGAGATATTGATAAGGAGATGTTCAACGCATGCTGTGGGGCTGTCAAGAACGAACGTCAATCATATAAGGAGAACGGCTCGACTTCAAACTGGAATCGCTCACGAACACGATACAGAATCACGTGTATTGGCGTCCAAAGCTGAGTTAATGAAGTTTGCCTCGCTTTGACGTCCATTCGAAATCAGTTATAACTCTAGCACATGAGTAAACACGGTTTCCAGTAACCTCTTTCATCCGTTCGGAAAGAAAGAGGTTACTGGTACGAAAGTCTGGCTGTTGACCAGCGGCGAGCCACATGAAAATGATATTTTACGAACCGCCCTACAAGGCTTCTCTACCCACATTTGGCTACAAGCGTGATGATAAGAAGCTTCTACTTGATGAGATCTATGCCCCTATAGTTCAAGAATTTCACCTCTATCTGTATTAGAATTAGGGTGTGTACAAAATCAGTAATTACTTCATTATTACAGGTACAAAAAAAGACACGGAAGAACAACTCCGTGCCTATATATAGCAAATCCCGCTTCACCGAACTTCAAATTGAAGGTCAACAAGTCTTTAAGCAGGCACTTCAAAGACTTATTCAAAAAATTTGAAGTTATTAAAGACGGTTCAATCAAAGCCATACATTACATATTTCCCGTCCTCAATCCATAAGGAAGTTGGAACAACGAGAGGCGTAGGAATTAATCCTGCCCCTTCCATTTTAACATCGCTACCGACTCCACATGCACCGTGTGTGGGAACATATCCACCGGCGTTACCTCAACCGTGCGATAGCCACCATCCTCCAGCACACGCAGATCACGTGCCAGCGTACTCGGATTACAACTCACATACACCACTCGCTCCGGCTTCATCTCCAGGATCGTTTCCAGCAAACGTGGATCGCAGCCTTTACGCGGCGGATCGACAACGATCACGTCGGCCTCGATGCCTTGTTCTTTCCAGCGTGGAATAACGTCCTCAGAAGCACCAACTTCGAACTTAACGTTACGCATCTCGTTCAACATGGCATTGCTACGCGCATCCTCGATCGCTTCAGGCACAATCTCTACCCCGTACACCTGATCCGCATGTTGCGCGAGGAAAAGAGAAATCGTCCCGATGCCGCAATAAGCATCAATCACGGTCTCTTTGCCGCTCAGTCCTGCGTATTCAACAGTTTTGCCATACAATACTTCCGTCTGCACCGGATTCACCTGATAGAACGAACGCGCCGAGATTGCAAACTGCACGTCTCCGATATAATCATAGATTACATCACGGCCCCACAGGACGCGGGTCTCATCGCCAAAGATGACATTGGTCTGCTTCTTGTTCACGTTCTGGCAGATGCTCGCCACATGCGGGATCGCTTCATGAATACTACCGATCCATGCATCCTTGTGTGGAATGTCGCGGCCATTGGTGACGAGAACGAGCATCATCTCGCCTGTACGGAACGCTTTCTTCACAACGACATGACGCAATAAACCGCGACCTGTCTCTTCGTTGTACGCGCTAATTCCAAAATGACTGCCGATCTCCTTAACCTTCGCAACCACTTCGTCATTATGCTCATGCTGAATGAGGCAGCTCTCCATATCAATGATACGGTGACTTCCTTTAGCGTAGAAACCACCTACCAGGCCACCCTCAGCTGCTCCAATCGGCACCTGTGCTTTATTACGATAGCGCCATGGCTCGTCCATGCCCATGGTAGGCAGCACACGAATGCCCTGCTCCGTATCCTCTTCGTTCATGACACCTTCAAGGCGAAGGCGTATACGATTGCTACCATTCATTTGTACTTCAGAAGATGCTTGTCCAGGTTGAGTTGGCTGATTCTCATCCTGTACCAACCGCTCCTCCAGCTTCGCCTCACCAACTGAAGCGTCATCCTGCACGCGCTGTTCGGCGCCCTCTTTATCATTCTGCACGTTGGATGCCAACGTCTCTGCATCCTCCACCATCACGTTCAACTTGCCAATCCGTTGCAAATTATCGACTACCAACTGGCGTTTCCACGCAAGCTGTCCGGCATAGCTCATATGTTGGATCTGGCAGCCGCCGCACTGATCGTAGATCGGGCAAGGCGCGGACACTCGATCCGGACTTGCTTTCACGATCTCCAGAAGTTTGGCGTAGCCATACTGCTTCTTGGTTTTCATCACACGTACACGCACGGTTTCACCTGGAAGCGCACCCTGCACAAAGAGCGTGTATCCATTCGCGCGACCTACACCCTCACCGTCATGGTTCATGCCAATGATGTCGATGACAGTCTCTTCATTTTTACTAACGGGCAGTCCCTCGATTGGTGCAGATTCACGCGCTCTCCCCTTTGGACGAACGGCAGAAAGAGATGCGCCTTGTGGCCGCACCTCTTTTCCCTGCTGACGTGTAGATGGACGAGATGATTGACTTGGCTGACGGGACGCAGAAGCGTTCCCTTGCCCCTGAGAGGCAGCCGAATTCCGGCGGTTTTTTCCACGACCGCTGCGGTTCGTATTAGACAACGTACATTCACTTCTTTCTTCTTATATAGTACCCTTGCCTATGCAGGCGAGGGAGAAATCTCTTTTTTCACTCTGTTCACAATTCTAAAGAACCTGACACACCTTATTCACATCAAAAATAACGTTCCGAATTTCTAATGAACTTCAGAAACGTTATATCAAGTTCGGATGGTGTTTTCCGACCTTTTTCGGTCATTTTCTCCAAAATAACGACGCTGAGATTCGTTAAATTCGCAGATTCGGCGATTTCGCCATATTAAGGCTTTCTGAGTTCGTTAGCCGCCAGCCGGCACCCGACCAAACTGTTACATTCAGCACGGTGTACCACATCGCATTACCATCGAACAAGAACAGCACTTTTAACCTTCACTGTTCATTATTCACCGTTCAATGTTCACGTTCACTCAATCACCACAATGTGCCCTGTATCAGCTCAACGCATGGTGACCACATGAGATTATACGCGATCCCACCGTACACAGCAACTGGAAAATACACTTCCATCTCGCCTTACGGCAGAGCTGAATCCAACTCTCCTTATCACTTGTGCGATGCTGTGCAACCACTGCTGAGGTATCGATGTTTTCCGCAAGCAACCAACATTCTAAGCCAAGTGCCAAGTTTAACGATACAGCATCAGATGATGACGCAAATTCGTAAAGGTAGCTGGCAGCGTGCCGCCCAACTCTCCATCAAGGTTCAGTTGCACATAACCTGGCGACGTAACTTCCATATGACTCGTCTGGAAATGAACCACTTTCTTGTCGTTCAGATGTTCCCCACGCAGCGCAAGCGTTACGAGGCGGATCATATCAGCCAAATTACATTTCCTCACGCAAATGACATCGAACAGACCATCATCAATGGTTGCACCCGGAGCCAATTTCTCAAATCCCCCGACCGAATTGGTATTGGCGATGAGGAATAACATGAATTCATCATGAATCTCTTCCTGACCGTCGGCGCGAATAATCAGCTCCTGTGGAGACAGGCTCGCCATTTTCTCAATACCCTTCATATAATAGGCCAGTTGCCCAATCATCGTTTTCAGACGACTCGGTACTTCATAGGTCAATTCAGTTAATGATCCGCCACCGGCGATGTTGATAAAATATTTATCATTCGCTTTGCCCAGATCGAGCGGACGAAGTTGCTGATTAATGACCAGATCCACGTAATCTTCCCACTGTCTCGGAATGCCGAGTGCACGTGCAAAATCATTCGTCGTTCCCAAAGGAAACACACCCAGCGGAGGACGGTTCTCCCGCTCAGCCATACCGTTAATAACCTCGTACAACGTGCCATCGCCACCAGCAGCAATAATCATGTCATATCCGCGTTCAATCGCAAGTTCAGCTTCCCGGGTTGCGTCACCTTCACCGGTTGTTGCGTGACATGAAGCTTCAATACCACCTTGATCCAAACGCTGCAAAATATCAGCCAGACGTTTCTTCATTTCTTCCCGGCCTGAGGTCGGATTATATATTAAACGAGCTTTTTTCATCTCATACGCCACCTATTCCACAATATCCATGAGTCTATACAACCTCATAATCTTACCTTGCATCAGTCCACAAAAGGGCATATTTTTTACACAATAATGAACTTACGTTCATTCTGCTCTAATCTTTCGTCTTACTTATATCTATGCATCAGGAATTCCGTCTCATTCCAAAGCCTTTAACTCCTATCATATCATCAAATGTAAAGATGTCCTAGCCTGTAATCCATAAGTATATTTTTTCATATATGTACCCACTAATCTATCCATTAGCCAATAAACCTCATGCACCAGTCCTGAATCTATCCCACTACCTTTTATGTAAAATAGTCTCATTAATCAACCATTCTGCCCGCTTGGACAGGAATTAGTCTTCCGTTTTGATACCTTCATATGATTATGACATAGATATGCTACAAATTTACAAATCTTAAGATGAAAAGATAAATAATATAAACCTTTTTCCAATATAGTTTTAGTGCACCCTCAACTTAGCACCACATCATACCCTTGAAGGAGAATTGTAAATGAAAAAAATCGTGTTAATGCTCCTGGTTTTTCTTATGGCATGTATTCCTTGGGTCACCGTTGTTGAAGCAGCAGAAATTAATCATGATCAGGTTGTCGGATTTCAGGAAGTCTCACCAGTCACCGTAATGCAGCAAGCAGCCAAGCGTTTTCAGCCTTTTCTGAAAGTCTATCATGGTTGTGTGCCTTTCCCCGCAGTGGATCAACAGGGCAATACCAGCGCTGGGTTGAATACGTCTGGGTCATCGAATGGAAACTGTAGCTCAAGTACGGGGCAGATCTACTCCCGTTCCGCCTGGCACAATGGGGTGTGGGCCATCATGTATTCGTGGTATTTTCCCAAAGACTCCCCTTCCTCCGGACTCGGCCATCGTCATGATTGGGAAGGAATCGTCGTGTGGGTAGATAATCCGACAGCGGCCAACCCCCAAATCCTCTCCATCGCCTATTCCGGTCACGGACAGTTCACCAACGTCACACCGAGCAATACCAATACACAAGGTAATCATCCGTTGATTTCCTATAACAGTACCTGGCCGCTGAACCATGAGCTCGGCGTTACTAGCGCTGTTGGTGGAACTCAGCCTTTGATCGGATGGGACGATCTGACTTCTGCGGCACGAAATGCACTCAACACGACGGACTTCGGTAGCGCCAACGTGCCTTTCAACGATAACAATTTCACCAACAATTTAAACAAAGCCTGGTTTAGATAAAAAAATCCCCTTCAAGTGAACAGTTCACTTGAGGGGGATTTCGTTATGAAGCAATCGTAGCATCCCGGATACCTGTATCACTTCTTCATCCAACCTCAAAATCCAATTTTTCTACCTGCACGCAGCTGTTTGTACCAGAAATAGACGGTGCAGCCAACACAATAACCCAGCAGTGCCGCACTTGCAGCCGCGAGAAGCATGACGGAGAATACATAACCTGCACCTACCCAGCCAAGCGAGAATGAGATGAGTGCCAGAGACAGGAAGAGCACGGCCAGAATATTGTTGAATCGCTGTAGCTCCACCGCCTGCGTCTCTGTACCTTTACCAGTCAACACAACTTTCCCAATCTGCACAAACAGATTAAGCTTGCCACTGGAAGCCAGCCCAACCACCTGAACGACCCACAGCACGCCCAAAACTACAAGAGGATTGAACACAAACGAGAGCAGAACAAACAATACAATACCAACCTGATTCGCTTTCACATAGCGCATGGGCACTTCCCGCATCCTCATATCACCTTATCCCCATTTTATTAGTTGGTTTTATTGTAGTCGGTATTGGGGTAATGAGCAACACTTCATTTAAGGATAGTAAAATCTCTTTTCAGCACGTCCCAATGGGGAGTCGGGATGCCTGTTGTCTTTTTCCAATCGGTAAATGCATTATTTAACGCCTCAATCTCTCCAAAAGAACCTGCGACCAGCTTATGAACCGGAAGCATGCTATAGATCTTCAACAGAAGGTACAACATCCGTTGATGCTTGCGAATCATTTTAGCCTGAATCTCCGGTATAATCGTTATGCCCATAGCCTCAAGCACGCTGAAGCCCTCATCCATCGCCCTAATCATATGTTGGATTTGCTTTCTGTTCCCGTCCAACTTGATCAATTCGCGCTCCTCATTAAAACTCACCGCATTAAGCATCAGAATGGGGATGATATGACTTTTCAGCCAGGCATCAATATCACTCAGAACATTCAACTTGTATTTCACATGTTGGAAAGCTTGATCCAGCAAAGGTTTAAATCTTATCTCACCGTCCAGACTGCCGATTACCATTTGTCCGCTGCTTCCACCTATGGATAACATGCGGTCCTTTTCCCGCTTACCTCCACTCACCTGAAATCCAAACGCGACCTGTTTTGCCACCCTGCTGTTTTCCTCCAAAACGTTTTGCATGCTTCGTGCATCTGCGTTGTTTCCCACAATCACAATATTGCTGCTCTGATTGTTTGCCAGAATAGGTAACACAGAAGGGAAATCATTATATTTCATGACTACAAAAATAAGATCATATTGGTCATCCACTTCCAACGTTCTGGCTACCCGAACCTGATCAACTGTCGTTTTGAATTGAAAAATATGCCGGATGACGACTCCATCCTTCTCCAGTTCTTCTGCCCGCTTCCCTCTGGCCAGAACAGTAACATCATTTCCACCGCGCACCAGAACGTGTGCCAGTTGGCTGCCCAAAACACCTGCGCCATACACTAATATCTTCATTGGTTATCCCTCTATTTCATATTTTATCAATATTCGTTGCTTTATGAACATTTGTTGATAAAATAAGAGTAACAAAGCACCTACTGTGCTTCAATCGTTAAAATATCCGTTTTTGTTGAATAATCAACGAATGATTCCTTATTGTTGAAAACCATCATAGGAGGGGCCATGGACAGACGAGTACTCAAGACACGAAAGGCGATAATCGAAGCTTTTGTGGGGTTATTGGAGGAACAGGATTTCGAACAAATTACGATAAACGAAATTGCTGATCGGTCTAATGTAAACCGAGGAACCATCTATTTGCATTACGCTGACAAGTTCGACCTGTTGGATCAATGCATTGAAACCTATTTGCAGCAGTTGTTGGATGCCTGTATGATCGAAAGCTCTACTACAACACCCGTTACGGCCAAGGATGCGTTGCTCCGGACCTTCCGTTATCTGGAACAGCATGCCACTACCTATACCACACTTCTAACCAAAAAAGGTATTCCGGCATTCCGTAGTAAGTTGATGACATTGTTGGTCCAGGGAGTGCAGGAGCAAATGGATGCCTGTGGCATCCAGGAGGGTATGAAAAAAGAGATTACGATACAATTTCTTGCTTCCGCTGCAGTTGGTCTCCTGGAGTGGTGGATTATGAATTCCATGCCTTATCCGGCCGAGGAGATCGTTGACCAATTAATAGATTTACTGGAGCTACATCTGAATTTGCACGCACCCATTAATGGATAAACTAATCCTCGTTCAAGTGATCTACAACAAACAAAAACCACGTCCTTCGACGTGGTTTGATTGTTTATGAAGCTATGGAGTTCACATCAACTGATGCGACATTACTACGAGTGATGCGATGTCACACCTATGCCAAAGCGATCACTTCAAGAAGAAGCTTTAACTTCATTACATCTCTCCAGCAAAATCTGGATCTGGCGCTCCAGCCACTGCCCAAGCAATGGATGTGGCAACAGTGTCTCACCGCTGTACACATAGTCCAGTTCCTGCAGCCGATCCGGGATAACGTTCCTCGTGAAATAACCCGCACTCAAAAACAGCGGCGCCACAATGACTCGGTTCCCCCGCTCTTCGCTCCAGTACTTCACTTTGTCGTACACACTCTCCGGATTCAGCAGTGCATAATCCGTATGGGCTACACCACTAACTTCCTGCACACGCTCTGCAAGGGAAAAAATTCCGGCTTCCCAACGCTCGCGAAAACCATCATGAATACTCCCATGGCCTACAAGCAGAATCGTTTCCTCCTCCGGTTGCTGCGACAACAATCGGACTTTGTCCCACACCATCACGGCAATATCCGGATCGTTATCCACTGGATAACCGAAGTGAACACGAGCCTTCACATCGAACGGTTCCAGATCCGTTTCGCGATCAGGTGTTTCCTTTGCACCAATGGCATATTCAATTTCATCCACATGTGTACTCCCGGACGAAACAAATAGAGGTACGACCAGAATATCGGTTACGCCTTGTGCTTCCAGTCGGTCGATACCGTCCTGGATCAGGCGTCCTTCCACAAGTTCAAGAAAACCGGCTTCAACCGGTAATGGAACAGGCAGATTCAACCGGGAGATCGCGTCATCGACGGATTCCACCCAGGTCTGCTCCTGTGAACCGTGACTGATGATGAGTACACCCGGCTTCTTCATGTTAGCGTCCCAGGCGTTCCAGCGTCATTTTATAACCATCATTGCCATAATTCAGGCAACGTTTCACACGTGAGATTGTAGCTGTACTCGCACCTGTCTCTGCTTCAATCTGGTTATACGTATTGCCTTTACCCAACATACGAGCCACTTCCAGCCGCTGGGACATGGATTGGATCTCGTTAACTGTGCAGAGGTCATCAAAGAAAACATAACACTCTTCAATATCTTTTAGCGTCAAAATAGCCTCGAATAGTTGTTCAATGCTTTTATCATTTAGCTTTTTCAGCTGCATTTCATCATCATCCCCTAGCGGTTACTGTGTACCTACATTGTACTCACCCTGAGTTGGTATTTCAAGCGTTACCGATTTCACGCACTACAGAATAAAAATACATGTTACCGCTTACAAAAGGTACTATTGTCCTCCCCTCGCGTACATCTGGCGAAATTACCGCGTTATTTCCCAGTTTTCACCTGTATATATCCGATTACTTATGTAGGATTTCAACCCTCCTAAATGTTACAACTTTGTGTCTAAACTGCATTTTACTCGTCGAGAACCTGCCATCATATATGCGCCCAAATCCGCAAATATCCCGTTTTCCGGGATACCCGCCTACGCCGTCTCTCCGCGAATGACATACAGTATAACAAAAGGGAGTTCCACTACCGTATATGATGTACATCTGTCATGAAACTTGTGGAACGCAATTCCGAAATCCAATAGAAGGAACGTGATCGTTCATGCCACAGCATTATTATCACCGCCAGCCAGCACAAGGGCACCGTCCGTCTTCTCATGCTCATCGGCAGGCATATACTTCTGCCTATATGCCGCCCGGTGTGGTTCCGCGGTCTTTAAATGAAACTCAGATTCAACCGATGTACCCTGGAGTAGAGCCCCATTACCCGGGCTTCGGTGAAGTCGAAGCATCTGCAGTGGTACCCTATGGGCAAGGTGTAGCTGGAGGGAACTTTTATGGAGGTGCAGCTCAGGTTGTTCCCCCAGCTCCGGTAACGGCGCCTGCTACTGGCAGTACCGGCTTTTCATTAGCCAACATCGGTGAGTTAAAAGGAATGATCGACCGCTTTGGCGGAATTGATGGAATCATGAGTGGAATAGGCAAAATGCAAAAGGTCGTTGGTGGGATCCAGCAGATGGCTCCGATGATGAAACTCGTTATGGGCATTCTGCCTTTTGGAAAAGGAAAAACGAATAACAGCGCAGCTGATGCAGACTATGAAGAATATACGCCGCCCCGGAAACGCAAAAGTAAACGTCGGAACAAAACAACGAATGCTACACGTCGCCGCAATACAACTCCAGTCCGCCGCAAATCCAATACCACGAAGCGCCGTCCCAAAAGTCGCAAAGGTTAAAAAACTCCAGGCACCCCCATACAGAAGGTGGGTGCCTTAACTCTGTTCATCGGTATATAAATAAATTTCAGGAACTTACGTTCCTATTTCTGTAATTTGAGGTATACTGGATAGTAACTTAAAGGAGGCGGACCATGGAACTTTTCAAAGACAAATACACTCCCGCATTAATCGATCGGACCGGCGAACAGTTGCGTCAATTCTACCCGAAGCTGGATACACAGCAATTTCATGAATTGGTTTTCGCTGAAGGCTGGGAACAGTTGGAATTCAAAGCGCGCATTCGCCGAATCACACTGGCCTTGACTGCAGTACTGCCGGACAATTATGAGGAAGCATTACATATTATCGAACAAGCCGCACCAACGATGAGAGGTGTTGAATATCTGTTTGTACCGGATTTTATCGAAGTGAACGGACTTGACCCGAAGGATTACGAGTTATCCATGAAGTATCTGACCCTCTTCACACCTTATTCCAGCTCGGAGTTCGCGGTACGCCCGTTTATTGAACATTATCCAATCCAAACAATGAAACATATGATGACGTGGGCAGAGAGCGACAACGAGCATATCCGCAGACTTGCCAGTGAGGGCAGCCGGCCACGTTTGCCATGGGGTGCCAAACTCCAGAACTTTATCACTGATCCAACACCTGTACTTCCGATTCTGCATGCATTGAAACAGGACGAGTCCCTCTACGTTCGCAAAAGCGTCGCCAATCATCTGAATGACATCTCCAAAGACCACCCTGAACTGGTTATGGATCTGGCCACGACCTGGTACGGACAACATGTACACACAGACTGGATTGTCCGGCATGCCAGCAGGTCATTACTGAAGAAAGGACATAGCAAAGCGCTAAGTCTTTTTGGTTATAACGAGCAGGATTCGATTCACATTGAGCAGCTTCAACTTGTCCAGGAGTCGATTAGCATTGGCGAGGATCTTCATTTTTCGTTTGATGTCGTTAATGAGAGCGGCGAGTCACAGATGCTGCGAATTGAATATGAGATGGGCTATATGAAGGCAAACGGCAAGCAGGCCCCCAAGCGGTTCAAATGCTCCGATAAAATGTACCCGACAGGCAGAACCAAGGTAGCCACCAAACAATCGTTCAAAATCATTACAACGAGAAAATACTATGCTGGACTACATACGCTAACGATTGTTGTGAATGGTAAAGCGGCAGCAACGACTTCTTTTGTCCTTGAAGTGGAATAAAAGGAAATCACGATAAGTTATACACAGCGTATTACAGCGGAATAGTTATTCACATGTGGATAGATTATTTCTAGCACATCTATAGAAGAATCAGAAAGGCCATTAGGCAAATATCATCTCCCGACAGGTTATTCCATTCCTGCCCGTGATCCTTGCTCAGTGGCCTTTTTCATGAAGACCGAAAAGCTTGACTCTATTCCTTCTGAAAGAAAGCGGCGTTCGGAGCAGTAAGGTGTCACGTTCTCTACTTAAACCATCCCCGCTTCACAAACCAGGCCACCATGCTTCCTCCAAGCACAAACATTAACAATAACACCGCCCCATACCCAAACTTCCATTGCAACTCAGGCATATGGGCAAAGTTCATGCCATAAATACCCGCGATCAGTGTGAGCGGCATAAATACAGTCGTAATCACCGTGAGTGTCTTCATGATCTGATTCATCCGGTTGGAGTTCAAGGAAATATAACTGTCACGCAGGTCGGCCGTCATCTCCCGATCGGCTTCAATCATGTCCGTCAGCTTCAATAAATGGTCATAGATATCGGTAAAATAAGCCGTATGTTCACCTGTTCGCTGCACATGCTGGGAGTTAACCACCCGATAGAGCAGATCCCGCATCGGTACTACGGTTCTTCTCAGCTTCAGCAATCGAGTCCGCAGATCAAACACCTGGTTCATCAAGTCTTCAACCGATTCTTGTCCACCCCGGTTCTCCAGTTCAGCCAGTTCATCCTCAATCGCAAATAGAGACGGGAAATAATGATCGACCAGCTTGTCCATCACCGTATAGGCTGCTGCCACCGGACCTCGCGCCCAGATGGTTCGTTCATGTGCATGGTGCAACAAGCGTTCCCACGCTTCATCCACTTCCTCCAATACGCCATGATGAAAAGACACTAGGAAGTTTGATCCGAGAAACAAGTCAACCTCCTCGGCTTCCAGTGTGGACGGGTTCAGTGCATGCAGCACAAGAAACTGCAGATTATCATAATAATCAAGCTTGGGCCGTTGCAATACATGCAGACAATCCTCTATCGCTAATGGATGAAAATGAAAATATGTATCCAGCAAACGGCTTTCCTCTTCCGTTGGCTGGTTAAAATCGGCCCATACCCAGGCGTAATCGTTCAGATCCAGCTGTGTAAGTGGTACGTTAACGGAGACTTGATGTTCTCGTGTAATGGCGAGTGTACGAATCATAAATCAGATCACATCCTTGTCCTGTATCTTTACGTTATTGTACACAGGTACCTTCAAACTCGACAACAAAAAAAGCCAACCCTGTTGGCTTCTCTCATTTCCCTATCCACAGTTCCCTGTATCCACAGGAATATCTTCTTTTGGTTTATCATTCCACGGATGGCTATCCACATATCCAGCCTGTCCACACGTTCATGCACAGGCGTCTCTTGTTTTTGTTGTTTAATTGTCCACATATCCCGATATTCACACAGTTATGAACAGATTGTCTGGTAACCCCGAATTTGTTCGGGATAACTTCTCTTTTTAGAAAATAATCCAGTACAATAATCCTGCCAGTGCCCCAGTAATCGGAATCGTAATGAACCACGTAATAATAATACGTCCAGCAAGTCCCCATTTCACCGCAGAGAAACGTTTCGCGGAACCCACACCCAGAATAGCCGATGTGATCGCATGCGTTGTACTAACTGGAAGGTGAAGCAACGTTGCTGTGAAAATAACGGATGCAGCTGACAGATCGGCGGCAAATCCGTTGATCGGTTCAATTTTAAAGATTTTGGTACCCATCGTTTTGATGATTTTCCAACCACCAATGGATGTACCGAGAGCCATCGCAGTTGCTGCTGAGATTTTAACCCACAGCGGAACATCCAGATTATCCTGCACACCTGCTGCAACCAAAGCAAACGTAATAATCCCCATCGCTTTCTGTGCATCATTCGTACCATGCGTGAATGCTTGCAGTGCTGCCGTGAAAATCTGTACCGTACGGAAACCTTTGTTCACGTTATGCGGACTGCGTTTGGCGAAAATATATTTGAGAATCGTCATGACCACATAACCGATGGCAAATGCGATCAGAGGTGATAATAGCAAACCTCCGACGATATCAATGAATCCGCTCCATTTCACTTTATCAGATCCTGCGCCAACGAGTACTGCACCTGCAAGGGCTCCAATAAGTGCATGTGAGGATGAGGACGGAATACCGAACCACCATGTAACCAGGTTCCAGATAATCGCTGATATCAAGGTGACTATGACGACCTCTATACCGTTATCCAGCGTGGTGGGGTCGGTCACACTCCCCCCAATCGTCTTCGCAACACCTGTGAACATCATCGCACCGACAAAGTTCATCACCGCTGCCATAAGAATAGCTCGACGTGGCGTCAGCGCTCGGGTTGAGACCGAAGTCGCAATAGCATTCGCCGTGTCGTGAAAACCGTTGATGAAGTCAAACGCCAGTGCAAGGAAGACGACTATACCCAATACCCAAATCGTTGTTTCCATTATTCTCTGGCTCCTTAAGAATTACGCATAATGATGGATTCAAGCACGTTCGCTACGTCTTCACAAGCATCCGTTGTTGTCTCAAGACGTTCGTAAATTTCCTTACGCTTGATCAGTTCAATCGGATCAGACACGGTAGCGAAGAGATGTTTGATACACATGCGCAGCACTTCGTCGCCCTGGTTTTCCAGATCATTCAAACGAATGGTGTACTCACGAATAGCCAGCAATTTTTTCTGGGACAGCAGATGGATCGCCTTCTGAATTTCGTAAGCCGATTGGCGCAAAATTTCAGAGAACTGAACGATAAATTCATCCGGTTCCGTCAATTGGTACATATAGAAACGGGAAGCCGTTGCTTCGAGTCCGTCCAATACGTCATCAAGAGTTGTTGTCAGCTCCATGATATCATCGCGTTCGATCGGCGTAATAAATGTTTTGTTGAGTTCTGTAATAATCGTATGCACGTAATCATCACATTTCGACTCGTACTTCTTCATTTCATTAGCGAAAAGAGTCACATCCTGAAGGTTGGAAACATGCTGGGAGAAATAATCTGCCGCTTGAACAACCGTATCTGCCATGTTCTCCAGTGTCTCAAAAAATATATCCTTCTTCTTCTTAAGCTTCATAGCTCTATCCCCTTTACGAGAAAAATTGCTGATAACCGATGAAACATGAAATGACAACCTTTGATATCTTATCATATTTGTTTCATGGTTTGTACAAAAGGTGTGATCCTTTTTTATATTCTTATCACATTAATCTGAAATGAATCTTAATTATTTGGAATAATGGTAAATTCAAGTCAAGATTTTACACTGCGTTTACAATTCGACATCAAAATACAGAATCGACACGATTCTACTTTTCACGCTAAGGTAAAATATAATGCCTTTTCGAAGAAAAAATGGATACATGTTTCATCGTTTCTTTCATTTCATCCTTTTATTGCTGCACAGCCAGCTTCACATGACTGGAAAATTCCGGTTGATTGGGAACAATGCTGATAAAGGTTTTACCAGGCACAAGAGCCACTTCACTGCCACCCTGGACAAAACGTATAATATCCCCCTGCTTCTTCACCCACTGCCCACGAATCATCTTGCCTTTCTGAAACAACATGGCTTCCCCGCCTTGTTCCAAATTAACGGACAACCGACCTACACTATCGAGCACCTTGTGATCTGCACCTGCCACAATGATGTTCGCTGCGCCAAGTTGAGTCCCATTATCCAGATCCTGATCTGCCTTGCCATTCACCATTCTCATATATCGTCCGCTAACTTCATCATAATCATACGTCACCCGGTAACTATCCAATAAATAATGGATATCGAATTGCTTCACTGCCTCTCCTGCGGATGTCGCACCTTCTTCGTTGTAGATGTACACGGGAGACCTGAAATCATGGCTATAACCCTTGATATCTGACCCTTCTCTCAGCTTGTCCGCTGAAGTATACAGATTATGTGGGGCTTTACGATCCGAGGAACGCCAGAAATAAGGTCCACCATTCGAGATTTCATCCATATGTTGTTTCTGCTGCCTTTGCAAAATGGAATACGCCTCCGGACTGCCTCCGGCATGAACAAGTACTCCATCATAACTCTCGCCGAGCTCAATGAGATATGGACGTATACTGCGAACGGGTCCAACCGTCTCCGCACCGCCTTCACTCTGGAAGATGGCTATGAAACGAGTAATGCCTCCCTCTGCGAGGACTTCAAGAATGATATCGGCTGAACTTAGACCCGATTGGGGCCGAGCCGCTGGTGCATTATTAATCATTACGGCGAGTGGTCGTCGCGTAATCGCTTCATCTACAGGCAGACCCGTAAGAGGTGCTGTATAGAGAGACGTGTTGGATTCCTCCACGTTCTGTTCTTCTTGTACAGGTGCAGGTGTCGGTTCCGGCTGAAGTGGCATCTGCGCCACCTCCTGGTTTTGGCAGGCAACAAGACTTAATGAGAGAATAAATAGAGATGCAGCCGATGCTGCTTTGTTCCATTTAAAAAGCTTCAATATAGGACCTCCTGAACGATATGGCTTGGTTCTAAGTTGTGATATATGTCTCATGTGGGCAACCATTTCACGTATTTCTTTCCATTTAATCACACCCCATCCGATTTGTCTGCGCCCAGAAGGCCTTGATACAGCGTGAAATTCACATTTGAAACAGCGAATTGCGAGAAAAATATGTCCTAAATGTGAACTTCTCAAACCTTACTTAAAATTTGAACTAGATTGTGATTTTAATCACAAACAAAACAACTTTTGAACTATACAATAAAGACATCAAAGGTGATCACTTAGAAAAAACAAAAACAACACACACTAGATTCCATGAAGGAGTGGTTCATATGTTCAGCACAAACCAATGGCTTAGAGAAAACAAAGTAGCAATGTGGATTTTGACAGTACTTCGGGTGTATATCGGTTATGATTGGATGACTCACGGATGGAGCAAATTGACTGGCGGATTCGAAGCTGGCGGGTTCCTTGCAGGGGCATTGGAAAAAACAACGGGTGATCATCCAGCAGTTCAAGCATGGTGGGGAACGTTCCTTGAGAAATTCGCAGTACCAAACGCAGGACTGTTCGACTTCGTTATCCCATTGGGTGAATTCCTTGTAGGTTTGGGTCTCATCCTCGGTTGCTTCACTACACTAGCAGCACTGATGGCTATGGTCATGAACTTCGCGTTCCTCTTCTCGGGAACAGTAAGCACGAATGCTCAACTGGTTGTAATGGAAATCTTCCTTGTCGTTGCTGGTGCAAATGCAGGTAAAATCGGGCTGGATCACTGGGTACTGCCTTACCTTCGCGGATTGTTCACTCGTAACAACAAAGGCAATCTTCCTAAAGACACACCAACGATTAGCCCTACTCAAAAAACAGCTTAAGCAATCATTCAACGAATTCTCGGCCCTGCTCCCAATCCCCCTGGAGAGCAGGGCTTTTTCTTTTCATAAATAGCCTGGCTGCTCTGACTGACTTGCCCAGCTACAGAAAATCGTATTATGATGAAATAAAGTTGAACTTCAAAGGAGTACACGATATGCCGACCCAGCGACGTCTTGAGACCGATGCGGACTTCCAGGAAGCCATGAATATGAAGTATAAAGTTCGAGTTTTTAAAGATAATCACCAGATTGACTCCGGTGGCATCATTATCCGTTTTGACAGCAACACCGTAGTTGTACAATCCAGTGTCAGTGAGCTCGCTTATCATTCGCGTACAGACTGTGAATTGTTCGAAATTCGCAAATAAAGATCTATTACCTGAATAAGTCCTCGTATTGAAAGAAGGCTCCTTTAGCCCATCAAGGGTGTACAGGAACCTTCTTTTGTTTATATATTGTAATTGTATACATTAACACACGTTATCCGTACCCAACTGGCTTCAAAAACCATAATCAGGCTGTTGTCTGTTCCAAGTTACACGCCGTCTCCAAACTGCCAGCAGTTCAAACTGAGCGTTCCATAAGGATAAGACTGGAATAGACGCTTCGCTGATCGGGACATATCGGCTGTACCCATGGCGTAAAACAAAGGTGCGAGGTGTTCTGTACCATACGATGGAACTGCCGTGCGTGCATGAGGGGCTTTTTTCTCATATTGAAACAGTTCTCTTGTGTTCCACTGCTGCAAGCGCTCCCCGATCCAGTTATCAAATTCCACCGCCCACTCTTCCGGTTCATCCGTATTGCCCAGCAATCGTAAATTGTGAACCGTTCCACCGCTGCCAATAATCAGCACATCATCATGACGCAGCTGTTCCAGCATTCGGCCAATATCATACTGTTCCTGCGGCGTACGCAGCGAGTCTACAGATACAGCGATCACAGGAATGTTAGCCTCGGGATACATATGGAGCAACGGTACCCATACGCCATGATCCAACCCTCGGCCTCGAATCGGCTGATGTGCCAGATTGCTGCGGGTGAACAAAGCACATATCTCGTTCGCTAAATCCGGCTGCCCAGATGCAGGGTATTCCATTGTATACATCGTAGAAGGGAATCCGTAAAAATCATGCAAGGTCTGATGTGTATCATCCATCGTCACGGACGGTTCAGGACAATCCCAATGCGCCGTAAATACAACAATGGCTTTCGGAGCCGGCAGCCTGTCTCCAAGCTGGTTCAAGAAGTGAGTGTAGTCATTGCTCTCCACCGCCAGAGCGGGAGAACCATGCGCAATGAAAAGTGCGGGTAATGTCATTGCTGCCAACCTCCAGACACGGATAGAATGCTTACTCCTCTATTTTACCCCTAAGAAGGCGCTTTTCCAAGCTGACATCCCCAAACAGTTGTAATCCTGCCACTTATATCATCCAGTGCTGCCAATCCTGCTCAATCTTCTGACGTTCGCCCAGCCACTCTCTGGTACGCGTAATGAGCTGTTCCCGCTCTTTACCTGAAGAGAAGGTGTGATCGCCCTGGAAGATGATTTCCTTGTCGCAACGCCCTTCCTGACGCATCCAGAATACCTTTTGATACAGGAATGCGTAGTCTACAGGGATAATTTCATCTGACGTGCCATGTACGACGAGAACATCACCACTAAATTTGACTGCTTCCTGGAATGGCTGTTGTTCAGCGAGAGACTCGAAGAAGGTTGGTGTGAATTTGTATCCGAGATAATCAGCCGCACCCAGTTTCACGCCTTCATCGTATACTTCCCGTCCCGTAATCTTCACGATATCATTGAATGGATAACCCACGGAGGACCACATCACCAGGTTTTTGACACGTTTGTCACGTACAGCAGTTAGTAAGGCAACGGCACCACCCAGACTATGACCAATCAGTGTAACACGCGTAGGATCTACATCACTGCAATTCACCGCGTAATCCAGCACCGAACGGGTCTGCAGCACCATGGACTCCAGTCCCTCCGCTCCGTACTCCCCACTGCTCTCTCCGCAACCGATATAATCGAAACGCAGGACCAGATAACCGTCTTCAGCCAGCTCCCGTGCAGTCTTTACAAACAAACGGTCCACGCCGATCCGACTACCAACGAAGCCGTGGCAGATAACGGCAAGAGGTACGCGCTGCTGACTCTTCCCCTCCTTGATATCTTTCACAACCGGATAATGAATCGTGGCTGTTAATTCTTCCTGTCCGTGACGGATACTGATCTGACGTTCCATACCGATTTCCCCTTTCCATTCTTAGCCTGTTGAGTTCCATTTATTAAATATATATAATCCGATAAGTTTAGTGTGTATTAAGATGTTATTCATATATTATCATCCCGTAACCTTCAAGTCAACGTAAGTAAGAACCCTTTCTACGTCGACTGCTATTCTACATTTTATCGGTTGATGAGCGCAAAAAAATGAGCCACGCTGATGACAGCTGGCCCGGAAATCTTGTGGAATTCAAACCAAGTGTTGCAGGTTCGTTATTCGTAGCTTCTACGGAACATCTCGTGGGTCTCCACCCGTCCATTCCACGCATGCTCATGACCCGAATCACTATTGTCCCAGAAACTTCTTCCCTTCAAATTGCCATCTGTCAGTTCTTCTGCATACTCCGTATCCTCCAGGTTCTCCTCAAAGGATACAACCTCGTCCACAACTCCACGGGAGTTGCTGTTCATTAGCAGCTTACGCGTCAATTCTGTTTGTTTATCCATAACAAGCACACTCCAATCTTGGATTTCTGTTGGAAATGCTACTATTGTGATGGAATCGGCTGCTCTTTATGCATCCTTCACACAATCGTTAGATCTGTGAGGCGTGAGGGTATTTTTTTGAATGAACGGGGGAAAATAAACGAACAATCAATGGCAGCATATGCCTCGGAATCCTTCTGCCGAAAGGAATGAATTCATGGAACATCTACTGGAATGGATTCAACATCACGGTAAACTGGTGCTGTTATGCACCTGTGTCATACTGGCCTGTGTGGGGATATGGGCCAACCATGAGCAGCTTTTTAATAAGGAATGACTTTGCGAAACGAGAGCCCTTCCCGTATACTAAAATACCGTCAGGGTCTTCAGAGAAATGGAAGATCAGAACGTGTGTAGACAGGGGGAGCAATCATTGGGGATTTCCTATAAGAAGCTTAAAGAAATACAGAATCGGCAAATAACTGAGATGAGTCGAATGACACCTGAACATGTGAAACTGTATGACGAGATCAGCACAATTGCGCGTCATGCGCCAGCGGACGAGAGAACACAGGAAGAATGGATTCTCTCCGCAGGAAAAGCGATCGTACAGGCTCAGCGGGATAACAAACCCGCTCGCGAATTATACGGACCTGATCTGGAACAAGACATCCATGCACAGCTCGGGATAACAAATACAGCACCGGAGAAGACAGCTGCCGTTGAGGTGGGTAAATCCAGCCCAACCCGTGGTAATAGTCCATCAGCTTCATCGAAAAAGAATGCCTACGCTGTAGAACCACAGCCAACGGAGAATCCAGAGCCTGTGAAACGGACACCAAAGTGGTATGCCATGATCGCTTGGGCGGCTTTGTCTTTTGTCATGTTAATTCAAGGATGTGCGGGATTGTTCGTGGGTTGGACTGGCGGAGATACGGAACCGTTCCAACACATCAGTCTGTTCTCTCTGATCGTTGCGGCAGTTGGCGGTATTGCATTGGTGGAGATGCTTCGCCGCCTTGCTGAGCGACCGGACGATGAAGGAGCGGACAGAAATAAGATACCTAAGGTTAATATTCGGGGGATCGTCATCTACATCGTGGTCGTAGTACTCGTGCTGTTTGTCGGGTATCCACTACGTGATAAACTTCCGGTATTTGCGCTGGCTCCATGGGTGAGCGCTGTAATCGGCATTGTGGGGCTTGCAACGTTAAGGCCTTTATTTGGACAAAAGAAAACTGCATAACACGTTATATAAGCGATTAAGGGGCCTTGAGGGTCCCTTTTTCCATTTGGAGTTGATTACGATGTTTGATTCCTTTGCCCGGTGTCTCTCCAAACTCTCGCTTGAACATCCGGATAAAATAGTTCACTTCCATGCCTACGGTCTCTGCCGCCTCTCGTACACTTGCTCGTGGATGCTTGTCCAGCCATTCTGAAGCCTTCTGCAAACGCAATCGCTGCATATATTGATGTCCTGTCACGTCATAATGATGATGAAATAATCGATTGAGATGCTGCACCGAATAACCCACTGCGTCAGCGATGTGCTTCAATAACAGATCGTCCTGATAATGAGTATGCATCAAAGCTACGGCTCGGGTGAGTGCATCCAGTGCATCCTTGCTCGGATCTGACTCCCGATTAGAACGTGTTACAGTGCTGTCCTGTTCCTTAGATGGTCTAACACTTCCGATATCGACAGCAGATGGAATTTGGGATTGTGCTATATCCAAAATGAGCTGGTAGATGAGGGCTGATTTGTTCCACATCTCCGTTGCACCTTGATCCAGCGCATGCCAGAGATTGGTCATCCGTGACCAGATGATGTCAAAACCGGAGATAGGGTATGGCTCGTTCTGAAGTAAACCCGCGCATTGAAGTACCGATCCAGCCGATGCACCGCCAATACCGATATAACCAAGTTCTCCTTTGGATTTGGAATGAGGCACATACTCATGCGCAGTCCCAGGTTCCACGATGAATAGCTGCCCTGCTCCCATCGTCCATGTCCCTTTTCCCGGAAGCCTGAACTGCCCTTCACCGCCGCGTAACAAAAACAACTGATACACCGGAAATCCATCCGGTCTATGCAGAACTTTCTCTTCCTGCGTACCCACACAATACAGGTACAGCGGCAACCGGGAATCCGGCAGGCCCGTCAAACGAAATGCAAGCATTCCATCATTCCTTTCGGCTCATAGGCTTATAGCTTATTCCTTCTATTATCCATCGGGTTGTCCCATTGCAGCAATGGTCTAAGGAACCTTTTTAGCGACAAGATTTTCAAAATGGAAATAAAAAACTCCCCTTCTCGTTTAGAAAGGGAGTTAACATGTTACTTTACTGAATAATAGATTGTTCTTCACTGAGTGGTCGTTCCGGTCACGGATCGTTCCTTCGATCGCTGTTGTCTCCAAATTTTCGTCATTAATTTCTAAAAGGTAGAAATTCGGAGACAACAGCGAACGCTAACGCTTCTTTAGAATCGATTCCGTGCCCTTCACTAATTCTGTCACTCTTATCAAGATGATGTATGATTCATGCATTAAACTTTGTTTTATGGGGTATTTCCAGCAGATGCTTGCGCACCAGTACCACCGGAAGCACTTGCTCCGCTATCCGGATTAGAGGATGTACCTGAATTGTCGTTTCCCTGATCAGCACCAGAAGAAACTGGCGGAATGGTCAAAGTCCCTTCAGAAGTGACTGATGTATTTAACGTTGTGTCAGCCACTGCGACTACCAATACCCGGTATTTCCCTGCTCCAAAATCTACATTATCTGAATCCTTAGCTGTAATACCCACTGTTGCTGTCCCTGGAGCAGTACCCGTACGTACTGTAGCTAGAACTGTACCAGAAGTACCTGTACCGCCCCCTTCTTTAACAATGTACACATCGTAACGAGCAATGCCTGCCTCATTAGTTGGCTTAGTGAAACTTACATTGATTGAATTACTAGTTACACTTGCATCCACACCCGTTACCTTCTCAACAGGCGTTGGTGCCTGTTTCTTTGCTTTAATCGTGAAAGGAGCCGACGTAGTCATACTTGATTCTCGTTTACCATCAGATGATTCGGACAAAATAACAATCTTGTATGCTCCAGCTTTGATCTCGTCACCATTACTATCGGATAAAGAAATAGGAAGTTCTGTAACTGTACTTGCAGAAACATCGAGTGAATTGCTGGATTTCGCAGTTTTTTTGGCCGCATTTAGATCGAAAGTTGTAGATGCAGGTACTACCATTAACACATAACGTCCAATGGCTTGATCAGGGACTGGTTTTGTATATGTCACTTTTACATCGGTAGCATTACCTGCAGCTTGCTCTTCTTTCTTGACTTCAACATCTGTGATTGCAACTTTCCCAACTTCACTATTTACAGACAACCTAACATCATAATAAACCGTAGATAGAGCATTAGAAATAGTACCGGTGTTGCTCACCGCCAGTACAAATATACGATAATCTTCATCATTACGAATATTTGCGCCATCTGTCGTTTTTGCATTATTTAAAGTCAAAGTGTAGTTTCCACTTCCTGCAGTTTTACTCTGGAGGGTAAAATTAGGATTCCGATTCGCTTCTGCCAGATCAAATCCACTTACATTTGTTTTCTTTACCACGAATACACGATAGTGATGAACATTAGTCTCATTCGCCGATCTATTAAACGTCACACTTATGTCGCTACCATTACCATTATCGCCGATATCCGTTGCTGTAATGATTGTCGGTGCAGTCAAAGCAGCAGTTTTGGATAATGTGATTAATGAAGAATAACCAGACAGTGCATTCTGGCTAGCATTCCCACTGTTGCTCACCGATACAACAAATACACGATAACTCACACCTTCTTGGACTTTAGAACCGCTTGTATCATATGCATTCGGAAGCGTAACTGACAGGTTACCACCCGTTTTGTTCACCTGCGTATAGTTGTTCGACGCATTAGCTGCGCTTAGTGTGAAGCTGCCCACATTAGCGGAACGAACTACATATACTCGGTAGGCAGAGATTCTGGATTCATCCGCGGCCTTGTTGAACGAAACCCGCAGATCACGCCCATCACCGTTGTCACCAATATCCGCAACAGCCAGGTTGCTAATGACTCCCGCGTTACCGGTCGTTGTCAGTCTCAGAGCTGTGGAGGAGGCTGACAGCGCATTGGTGTATCCATTTTGCTGGTTGCCCACCGCCATCACAAAGATGCGATAATCTTGCAGATTTGTTACGTTATAACCACTTGTGTCCTTCATGGATGAAGGCAAAGTCGTTGTAATGTTGTTACCTGTTTTGTTCACCGTATAGTACAGACTGGAGGACAGATTGCTTGCTGTCGTCAGATTAAAGCTGCTGGCAACCGAGTTGCGCACCACAAAGACGCGATAATTCGCCACCTTGGACTCATCCGATGAACGGTTGAAACTCACCTGAATATCACGACCATCTCCATAATCCGAGTTATCCTTCACCTGCGTAATTACTGGAGAGGTTGCTGTGTTCACGGACAGCGTAAGTGAAGATGATGCTGCGGACAGCTTGCTGTCTGTTGTTGTATTAGTGCTTACCGACAAGATGTAAACTACATATGCTGTACCGCTTTTGATCATTTCCCCGGACGTATCCCGTGTCGAAGAAGTCAGCTGGCTTTTCACTGCGCTACTGTTTCCTTTGTATATGATCGTGGAGTTTGCACTGGACACTTTGTTCGCTGCAGCCAGATTGAATGCAGAAGAGTCCTTCGCTTTAACAACAAAAGCACGATAATACGTAATGTTCGATGTTGTGCTCGGCTGCGTGAAGTTAATCTCCAGATCGCGACCATCGCCATAGTCACTAATATCTGCAGCACGCAGACTTGTAACCGCTTGTACTGTGGATTTCACATTATTGAGCTTCAATGCTTGGGAAGACCAGTTCAGTGAATTTTTATAATTATTGCTGCTGTTACCAACAGTCAGTACATACAGACGATACGTTTCATTACTATTGAGCAAATCCCCGTTCACGTCACGCGTCTGTGCATTAAGTGTCAGTTTCGGGTTACTACCATTTGGTGTAACGGATGTATAGTTCGCAGAAGGTACGGCAGTTGCTGAGGACTCCGTGAAGCTATTCACATCACGAGTTTTCACCAACATAATCCGGTAAGCAGATACCGCCTTCTCTGAAGTTGGACGTGTGAAGCTCACGGTCAGGTCACGACCATCTCCATTACTTCCGGATACCGAACCATAGATGTTCCATGCAGCATATTGTGTCTCATCCACTGGAGGTGTTACCGTTGTCTTGATATCTACACGTTGATTGCGCGAGTTCCAGAATACTTTCTCTCCAAAAGCCTCACTGACAAAACGAATGGGAACCATCGTGTTGCCCTTAATCGTGTTTGCAGGTACATCCAGCGATATCGCTTCCCCGTTGATGTATGCCGTTTTGGAACCGAGTGTCAATTTAACTTCCTGATCGTCGCGAGTTGCAACAATCGTTTTGGTTCTGTTCGTGTACTGTACCTTCGCATCCAATCCTTCAAAAATCGACCGCAGCGGAACCAGTACGCGCCCACCTTTCATGACAGGTGCCTGAGCAGATGATAACTCTGCATCATTAATATATATACTGATCCTCGCAGCTGCATCCATAACCGACGTTGGAAGTGCGGACATCAGCATGGCCGATACAGCCAGCGCTGACATTACCTTCTTCACTTGTTTTCCTCCCGCTTTCCTCATATCCCATATCCCCATTCTCGCATTTAGTTAACATCGAAATAGATTCGCTGTTCTTTTCATTAATTCCTGTATTTACCTATGCACAACTAAGACGTTCCGATCGGCTCAAAAGTTTCCAGTTGTACAAAAAATATTTTCTCAGAAATCTTCCTCTATCTTCCACCCTCCAAAAGTTAAAAATAACAGAAGAATTTGTCACCATTCCGCAACCACATCCTGCACCAATTGGGTTAAGGTATAGTGACTAGTGAACAACACCTATCATTTTCTCAACTACGGGAGGTTCATATCTATGACATCATTGCTCCAATCTGCCAAACGTAAAGGCATGCGCACCTTCATTACAGCCACCGCCGTCCTCATGCTGCTACAAACGGCTGTCGCCCCATTATCCGGAGTCGCTGCTGCCGCATCTTCCAGTACAGATACCAACAAAGTCACGACTGCCAGTTCAACAACCATATATAAAACATTTCAGTCCATGCTCTACAAAAAGAACGGCTTGCCTGCCGCGGATACTTATCTCGAATCTCATATCAAAAAAGTAACAAAGCATCACGCCACCCTGATGGTGCTTCAATTGGAGAATGCTCGAATGAAGGCGCTAAGCGCCATGACAGACCGCCTTCTCGTTCCTAACGTTCAGGACAAGATGATCAAGGCTTACAAGTTGAATGATAGCTTCACCAAACTCATGGAGCGTACCCAGGACTCCGATCTGCGTGCACTGTTAAAAGAAGCTCGTGACAGCGGCTACCGCCTCGTCATGCTGGAAGGCTCCCTCTATCCCATAATGAATTATGCCGCATTCGTGAAATATACCTCTGTAATTAAAGAGGACATCTCAAGCTACATCCATATCATGACAAAGGAAACGAAAAACTTGCCTGCGGATGACGGTGCTCTGGTCATTGGCTATCAAGAAATTCTCCTTCGAGCACTCAGCCAGGAAAAATTTCTGGAACGGCATCCAAAATCAAATCGGGCCAAGCAGGTGCATAATTTGTTAAACAGTTATACCCTGTATACCTTTTATGGGCTGAACAATACACCGCTGTTTGATTATGACACCAACAAAATGGTTGCGAACGCCCAAAGAGGCTACAACGGCGTCTTGCAGCGTCTTGCATCCGTCGATAGTGAATTCCTCACCAAGCTGGATGCCTTTATGGACGTGGTTAAGGAATCGAAGTATGAGAAAACAGCTGCGGTGGAGAAATGGCTGGAGCAGAATGTGCCGGTCAACGAATATGCGAATTATTGATAATCAGCTCCCATGGTTAACATCCGGTTCAAATTCAGGCTAAGTTCCATCCAACATATCACCACGACAAAAACCGCCACAGGACTCACTCCTGTGGCGGTTTCTTCTTGCTTCTATAATCAATAACTGACTTAACGCTCCAGTTCCCTGCACTATTGAAGTGGTTTGACCATATGATTATACTCATGTCCTGCGATGACAATTACATCGTCTTTGACATATCCCTGCCGTTCGTACAGCATTAGCGCACGGCCGTTGTCTCGTTCTACAATCAGGGATACCTGCGAGTGACCCAGATCTCTGCCCTGCTGCTCAAAAGCAGCCATCAGTGCGCGGCCGATGCCCTGCCCTTGATATGCTTCACTTACCGAAAGAGTATCCAGATAATACTCGCCCGGACGGGTTTCTTTGACCAATGCATACTTCTCTTCCCGGCTTCGTCCAGGGCGATCCAGAATTGGCTGGTCCAGACGATCCACCTCACCACCATCATAGGCTACGAGAATCCCCGCGATCAGCCCATCTTGCTCCATCACTGTCACATGACGATAGCTAATCCGATTGTCTTCCTGTACATAGAACTCCTGCAAAATCTGCATCGCCTTCTCATGATCCGCCTCACCTGCAAGGGCGTATGCAATGTCTCCTATCGCCTGGTACAGCAAAGGAATGACCTGATCAGCATCTTCTATGTGCGCAGGTCTTAACCGAGGAGTTGTCTCCATGTTGTCTGACGGCATACCTGACTGTCTTGTCGAATGATTCATCAGATTAACATGTTGAACAGATTTAGATTTTTGTTCAGCTCGGTATAGGCGATACCTTTGCGGTTCATGCGTTCAATGAGCGGTTGGTAATCTTCCTTGTACATCAGCTCGATGCCCACCAAGGCAGGGCCATTTTCTTTATCATGTTTTTTCGTATATTCAAACCGGGTGATATCATCATTCTTCCCTAGAACTTCCTCCAGGAATTCACGTAAAGCTCCTGCACGCTGCGGGAAATTAACCATGAAATAATACTTCAGCCCTTCATAGATCAGGGAACGTTCCTTGATCTCCTGCATCCGGTCGATATCGTTGTTCCCACCACTAATAACACATACCACCGTCTTGCCCACGATTTGCTCACGATACTGCTCAAGCGCCGCAACAGCCAAGGAACCGGCAGGCTCGACCACGATCGCATTTTCATTATATAGCTCCAGAATAGTTGTGCAGGCTTTGCCTTCGGGCACTTTCACAATGTCATCAAGTATACTGCTGCAGATATCATAGGTAAGATCGCCAACCCGTTTCACCGCTGCGCCATCCACGAATTTATCAATGTCATCCAACGTCACAACCTGTTTGCGGAACATCGCCTCACTCATGGAAGCTGCCCCAAGTGGCTCGACACCAATGATGCGTGTCTCCGGACTCACGGTCTTCATGTAGGTTCCCACGCCGGCTGCCAACCCACCGCCACCAATCGTCACGAATACATAGTCGGCATTCTCATCGAGACTTTCCATAATTTCCATCGCTACCGTACCATTACCTGCAATAATCTTGGGTTGATCAAAAGGGTGGATGAACGTCATGCCCTGTTCGTCACATGCGCGCATCGCTTCTCCATAAGCATCATCATACGTATCCCCGATCAGCACCACTTCAACGTTGTTTCCGCCAAAGCGACGTACCTGCTTCACCTTCTGGTTCGGTGTTGTACTCGGCATGAAGATTTTGCCGTTAATTCCAAGGGCATTACAGCTAAAAGCGACGCCCTGAGCATGGTTGCCTGCACTCGCACAGACAATACCTTTCTCCATCTCGGCTGGCGTCAGACTGCGAATCATATTATAGGCGCCTCGGATTTTGAACGAACGCACCACTTGAAGGTCTTCCCTTTTCAGATACACATTACAGTTATATTTGGCCGACAATACAGCATCCCGCTGCAACGGCGTTCTTACAATGACCTCACGCAGCACATGATGTGCGCGCACGATATCTTCCATGCCAACACTGGCACGACCGGGACTTGTGGTTCCCGTTGGTTCTTGTTCAACTGGTTTCATTTTGTTCTCCACACTCCGCTTTTATGGTCTAGCAATGCCGTGCACTGCTTTTCTTTGTATTGTATCACTTTTGTTCTGTTCTTGCGCCTGAGCTCACTTCATTAATCATTCGTACAATTTCATCAATAATGACCTGAGGGTCTGTATACATAACCATATGTCCCGATTGATCCGCCCCAATCCATCTTGCATTGGATAACTTGCTCACTGTCTGGCGATGCGCCGAGATGAGAGCAGGTCTGATTTTCCCCTCTCCCTTGCCCGGTTTCGTACCCGAGATCACGCTGACTTCCAGATCACCCAGATCTGGAGGATCTTCCAGCAGCCCTGCCATGTCATTCAGAAATGTTTTGCCTTCCGCAAGCATCGTGCTGGCTGCCCGTACAGTGAAATCCTCCGTGAGGTGATCCGCCGCCACATCGTCAGGCTGAATGCTTCCAGCTTTGCTACCGAGCAGCTTATATAAGCCTGTACGCGCCATAATTGGAATAAGGAAACCATTGATGGCAAAGCTCTTTTTAGTAAGTTTGGAGAAATACATCTCACAATGCTCGTCTGATGGATCTACTAGAATAATGCCACGTAATCGAGATAGATGTGCAGTTGCCGCAGCCCGTACAATCGGACCGCCCCAGCTATGTCCAACCAGAATGAATGGGCCCGGGCCCAGAGCTGTCAGCAGTTCTCCAAGATCCCCTGCAATGCGTTCAAGGCTGCGGGGAGCCGAGTCGACATCACTTCGTCCCGCCCCTGCCCTGTCATACACGACAGCACGTGCATGCTCAGCAATGGCTGGTGCAACCAGTCCCCAGTTCGATCTGGAGGCGCCCATACCGGACTCAAATACAACCGTCAGTTCTCCTGTTCCCCTGGACATATAATGTAGTTTGCGACCATCACGGGTCCGAACAAACGCACTTGAACCAAATGTATGTGAGCTAGGGTTAGGATTCATATTCCCCTCCTGATTACGTGCATAGTCATCTGTCACCGAATCTAATTGAAAATGATTATCAATTACTTCATTATAAAATAATCCATGCTTTACGACAACCATGTTGCTTTTCCTTATGCAAAAAGAAAACCCGATCCATGTTTGGATCGGGTAACTGTACCAGCCACTATGCGACTGGCCCTCATATACATATTCTTATTGCTTCGTACGCAGCTCCTGCAAGATTGCACAATCACTCAATGCAAGGGTGAACGAATATTCGGTTTAGGGCTACCTTTACCTTACGCCTGTGTCTTAAACCAGGCTGCCGCGGCTTCTGCCTCGGTACGAGTTAACTGATGACCCTGACGCTCCCAATGCGTGTTTACATCGGCACCTGCACCGCTGAGCAGCGAAGCAAGTTCCTCCGTTTCACGTTTTGGTACTATCGGATCGTTCTCTCCCGCACCAATGAACACAGGCAGACCTTTCAGATCCGGCAGTTCGAGTCCGCGCAGCGGTACCATCGGGTGATGCAGAATTGCACCTTTGAATACATCTGCTTGATGGAAGATCAAGCTTGCCGCAATATTGGCACCGTTAGAGTAGCCCAGTGCATACACATTGGACCGATCAAAACCGTATTCCACCGCAGCTGCATCTACAAAAGATCCCAGCTCTGCCGTACGAGCAATCAGATCTTCTTCGTCAAAAATGCCTTCGGCCAGACGGCGGAAAAAACGGGGCATCCCGTTCTCCGATACATTCCCCCGCACCCCAAGTATGCCAGCTCCAGGTGCGATCATCTCCGCCAGACCAATCAGATCGTTCTCGGTTCCTCCTGTACCATGAAGCAACAGGATTGTTGGCGCATCCGGCTGAGCACCTGCTTTATAGATATGTTTCATTGTATTGGTTGTAGTCATGATTTGGACTCTCCTTTCCATTCACGTACTTCAATTCGTGGCAACAATTGTTCAATCTGCTCACGCTGTGGCTCATACCATTCAGGCAACATCAGTTTCTCACCCATGCTGTCTGCTGGTTCATCCTTTGCAAATCCCGGAGGATCCGTAGCCAGTTCGAACAGTATGCCTCCCGGCTCCCGGAAATACACAGCGTTGAAGTATTGACGGTCAATGACTGGCGTTGGGTGATACCCGGATTGTTCAAGATCCTGCTGAATTTGTTCATGCTCCGTGTAATCTTTGGCACGCCATGCAATATGGTGAACCGTTCCGGCTCCGCCAATCCCGCGTTGGATGCCTGTAGACTGAATATCGATGATCTGACCGATATCGCCGCTTGCCTGAAGACGAAGGAGTCCGTTCTCTTCACCAACTTGCTCCAGACCCAGTTTGCTCACCAAGACGTCCATAGTTTTCTCAGGAACGTGGCTGAACAATACGGCACCGCCGAATCCTTTGATGGCATGCTCCGGTGTCACACCGTTGAAAGTCCATTTGCTTGGCTGACCGCCTTCACGCTCAACCAGTTCAAGCAACAGACCGCCTTTGTCGAAGAAACGAATGTACTGCTCACCAAATCTCGTTTTATTTTCATATGGAATATCGAAGGAAGCAAGACGTTCTTTCCAGAAAGGCAGGCTTCCTACAGGAACCGCATATACGGTAACTCCAGTCTGACCGGAACCAATGACACCTCTTCTTGAATTCTGCTGTGGGAAAAAGGTAATGATTGTGCCCGGTGCACCCTGCTCGTTTCCGTAATACAAGTGATACACATCTGGTGCATCAAAGTTAATTGTTTTTTTCACCAGTCTAAGCGCCAACACGCCTGCGTAAAAATCAACATTTTTCTGTGCATCGTCTACAAAAGCTGTAATATGATGAATTCCTGTAGTTCTGAACATACTCTCCACTCCCTTAGTTTTAATAGTATCATAGGTTAATTTCGCTTCTTTTATTTATTGCTTTCGTTATTTATCTTTAAATTAAGATTCTTTAAATTTATATTAATCCATTGGACTTCAATATGCAAGCTTTTATTTTAACATTAAGATTTAATACAAAAAGCAGGCCCCGATCACATCGGGAACCTGCTTATCGTTAGAACAATTACGTTGCTTCGCTAATCCTTTAATATCTTTATATCCCTGATTCTTAAACCAATTTCATTCTTTTTGGTGGATTCACCAAATCTTTGTGCTCGTATTCATCCTTGATATCTCCGACAATCTCTTCAAGGATATCCTCCATCGTAACCATACCTACCGTAGCACCTGCCTCGTTTTTTACGGTTGCAATGTGTACACGGCTTTGCTGCATCTGGATCAGTACATCCTTGATTGGAGAACGCTCGGAGAAACTCGGTGTATTATGAACAAATGTCTCCATATTGAAATCTCTGCCCGCAGCCACACTCGTCAGCATTTCTTTTGTATTGATAAAGCCAACAAAATGAGCCTGATCCCCATTTGCAATAACAGGGTATCTCGTGTATTCATGTCGATTCAGCGTCTCAATGATCTGATCAAGCGGCATTTCCTTATTCAAAGTAACAATTTTATCTCGTGGAATCATGATCTCCTGAAGCAAACGCTCATCAAAAGCAAAAATGTTTTTGAGATAGTCCAGCTCCGTCTGGTTGATCTCGCCACTCTCGTAGCTCTGTGCCATAATCAGTTTCAGCTCTTCCTCCGAGTGAACGGTATCATGCCCGGCAGGTTTTACACCAAATATGCCAAGCAACAAACGAGCAGCTCCATTAAGCGCGTAGATGAATGGATTCATGATTTTACCGAACCAGTACAGTGGTGGTGCCAGCAACAGCGTCATTCTCTCTGCAAACTGAATCGCCAGAGTTTTCGGTGCCAATTCACCAATAACCACGTGCAGGAACGTAATGATCGCCAGAGCGATACCATAGGAAAGCACGGTAGACAATGCCGCCGGCACTTCCATTCGCTCAAAGAGCGGATGCAGCATTTTCTCAACGGTAGGTTCACCCAGGGCTCCCAATACCAGCGCCGTGATGGTAATCCCCAATTGACATGCCGACAGATAATAATCCAGGTTGTGCGCCACTTTTTTGGCCAGTACTGCCTTTTTGTTGCCTTCCGAAATCAATTGATCGATTCGGGACATCCGTACTTTAAGAATTGCAAATTCGGCTCCAACGAAAAAGGCTGTCAGACCTATAAATACGGCTACTAAAAATAAATTCAAGGCTATTATTCCGTCCAATGATTTCCCCCAGGTTGAGGGATTCACCTCCATTAAAATTTAAAATAAGGTTGCACGAGTGACGTTCCGGTGACGGATCGTTCTTCCGATCGCCATTGCCTACAAATTTTCCTGATTGTTGTTTTCAAAGGTTTAAAATTGGTTTGCAAACGCGAACGCTACGCTTCTTCAGAATCGATTCCGTCCCCTACACTGCTACGTTGCCAAAACGTTTTAAATTCTGAGGGCAGTAGCCAAATAGGCAATCAAACCCTAGATTACAGTCATGATCGAACCAACCAACATCACGCAAGATCGCTTGTTGCTTCCTCAACCTGAGCGCCGTTTACCCGCTCCAGAAGAACTTGTTTGATGTGATAATTTTCGGTATCAACAATAGTCCAGACATAATCACCGTGTTCTACCGTGTCTCCTTTTTCCACACCTACACCCTTCTGGTATTGAATCCATCCGGCAACGGTATCCATCTCTTCATTACCTTCAAAGATAAGTCCGAACTGCCGCTCCACTTCATCCAAAAGTACCCGACCATTAATGAGATATTGATTCTCTCCGGTCTCCTGAATATCAGCCACCTCATCGGCATCGAATTCATCACGAATCTCACCGACCAGCTCCTCCAGAATATCCTCCATCGTAATGATTCCCGAAGTACCGCCGTATTCATCCACGACCACGGCCATGTGTACACGTTCCTGCTGCATTTTAATCATCGCATCCTGGATACTTGTAACTTCGGAAACAAATGGGATCTCACGAACGAACTCGCTTAGTTGATATGATCTTGCGGCTACCATGTCAGGCAAAATCTTTTTCACATTCACAACGCCGATAATGCGGTCCTTGTCCCCATCCTCGATGACAGGGTAACGTGAGTAGTTATGTTCATCCAATATAGGAATAATATCGTCATAGGTCATTTCCTGATCTAATGTCACCAGTTCCGTACGTGGCACCATGATGTCTTTGGCATCACGTTCGTCAAACACAAATACATTTTCCAGATAAGAAAGCTTGGTCTTGTTGTTCTCGTCACCTTCATAACTCTGGTTCATGATGATCTTAATCTCGTCCTCAGAGTAGGCTTGATCATGTTTGGCAGGCTTTACACCGAATCCCCGCAGAAGAACACGTGAGGTTCCATTAAGCGCCCAGATGAACGGATACATGATTTTACCAAACCAATATAGAGGTGGCGAGAGTAATAACGTCAGTTTTTCCGAAAACTGAATCGCCAATGTTTTGGGTGCCATCTCACCAACAACCACATGCAAAAACGTGACAAGGATAAAGGCAATTGCATAGGAAGCAATTGATGAGATCGAAGCAGGTACGTCTAAATAATTGAATACCGGGTATAACAATCTCTCAACCGTCGGTTTTCCGAGCGCTCCCAGTCCTAGAGCAGTGACCGTAATACCGAGTTGACAGGCTGATAGATAATAATCCAGGTCCGAGACAACTTTTTTGGCTAGTACAGCCTTTTTATTGCCTTCGGCAACCAGTTGATCCACTCTTGATGTACGAATTTTGACAACAGCGAACTCCGATGCTACGAAAAATGCAGTCAATGCAATCAAGATAATAAGTAAAACGATATTCAATATGGTAATTATGTCCAATGATTTCCCCGGTTCTCAGGGATTCACCTCCAGAGATAGTTACAGCGTAATCCGTTAACTACGTTAACCATTCATGCGCTGTTTGTCGTTCATCATGGCTTATGCCTTATATGAAATCGAATAATGATCATATTTGTATATGTCGTACGTGTTTGACCTTGTAAAACCAAAACAGGAATTCAAGATGAAGTCAATGACATGCAGAAACTTCTTCATTCAAATCGGGTTACCCCTCATGCTGTCAATTGTTCCTCGCTTAACTCCACCTAGATTCGCCATTTGGACAATTTACAATATCGCCTACCCAATAGATATCCACCTCCCCTCGTACTCATTCCTGTTTCCGAAAAGTATACCATGTTTCCCGCTCAACCATCCAGTTGCACGTTATGGTTTGCCACAAGCTTACAGTATAATGTTCACAAATTAGTCTCTATGTATGTTACTTACTTTTTATAATATGATTGTTATTACCTCATAATGTGATATTGTTCACATATTTAGTATAGTCCAATTTATAAAAATACTACCCTGTACTTTAGGGCATTAAACAACATGCCTATACACCCAGATTTGATCCTTTCGTATCTTCCCCATTTCTTTCCCATATGGACAAGTTCGGCCATTGCACAAGATATATCTATATACGTAGCAAAGAGCCCGCAGGATGCAAATACCTTTCCGGTACACATCTTTACGGGCTCTTATATTCATTCTATACGAGTGCTTTGGCAGCAATATCCGTCCGCTGATGTTTACCATCAAAATGGATACGCTCCGCCTGTTCATAAGCTTTGTTTCTAGCTTCGGCAATATCCGCACCAAGGCCAACTACGCCCAGGATTCGTCCACCATTGGTGACCCAATCTCCTGCTTCACTACGCGCAGTACCTGCGTGGAATACCACGGCATCATCTACTTGATCCAGACCTTCAATGATTACGCCTTTGGCATAAGGACCCGGATAACCTCCTGAAGCAAGCACCACACATACTGCGGCTTCATCGCTCCATTCAATCTCAATATCAGCCAGCTTGCCATGAACGGTTGCCCAGAAGATATCAAACAAGTCACTCTTCAGACGTGGCAATACGACCTGTGTTTCGGGATCGCCGAACCGTGCGTTGAACTCAATGGTTTTGGGTTTGCCATCTGGCGAGATCATCAGTCCGGCAAACAATACACCCTGGAATGGACGTCCCTCGGACACCATCGCTTTAGCCGTTGGTTTGATGATCGTCTCCACAGCCTCCTCAATAATGGAAGCAGGAATATGTGGCAGCGGTGAGTATGTACCCATACCGCCTGTGTTTGGCCCCTGATCATTGTCGAATACAGGTTTGTGATCCTGTGCCGCCGCCATCGGACGAACCGTCTCTCCATCGACAAAAGCCAGAATCGACATTTCCTGTCCTGCGAGGAATTCCTCGATAATCACTTTGGCTCCTGCTTCACCAAATACCTTCTCCACCATAATACTGCGAAGTGCCTGATCAGCCTCTTCACGGGAATACGCTACCGTCACACCTTTGCCCGCTGCCAGTCCATCTGCCTTGATGACAACCGGAATTGCTTGTTCATTCAAGTATGCTTGAGCCTGTTCGTAATTATCGAATTTCTCATAGGCTGCGGTTGGAATGTTGTATTTGTGCAGTAGATCCTTCATAAACGTCTTGCTACCTTCGATCTCTGCTGCATTGCGACGAGGTCCAAATACCGGAATACCTGTCGAATCAAATGCATCCACAATCCCATCCGCCAACGGATCATCCGGACCAATAACCACCAAACCCACTTTAAGCTCTACAGCAAGAGCCGTTAGTTTATCGAATTCATTCACCGCAATGGCATGACACTCAGCGAGCTGAGCAATGCCTGCATTTCCCGGTGCACAGTGAATCTTGTCTACCTTTGGACTCTTCGCCAGCGCCCAGATGATTGCATGTTCCCGGCCACCGCCGCCTACTACCAGAATATCCATTCGCTCTGTTCCCCCTCCGTGCATAACTGGATTTGTTACGCTAATGCCTGTTGAAAAACCTAAAAAAGAGGGGGTGTACCATAAGTCATAAGTATGACTGGCGACACCCCTTATTTAAACCTTTTTCGCTCTAGTGTTTGAAGTGACGAATGCCTGTGAAGACCATGGCAATTCCGTATTCATTGGCTACTTTGATGGATTCTTCATCTTTGATCGAACCACCAGGTTGAATCACCGCTGTAATTCCGGCTTTTGCTGCCAGTTCCAGCGTATCACCCATTGGGAAGAACGCATCGGATGCCAGAATAGCGCCTTTTGCTTGCTCTCCCGCTTGCTCAATCGCAATTTTGGCTGCACCCACACGATTCATTTGTCCAGCGCCCACACCCACCGTCATGTCATTCGAAGCAAGTACAATCGCGTTGGATTTCACGTGTTTAACTACTTTCCAGCCAAACAACAGCTGTTTCAGTTCTTCTTCCGATGGTGCACGATCGGTTACAACATTCAACTCGCTCGCTTCGATGGAGTGTACATCGGACTGTTGCACGATCATGCCGCCGTCGATAGACGTTACCACGAATTGGCTTTCCCGTTTACGAGCAGCATTCAATTCACCCGTTTTGAGCAAACGAATGTTTTTCTTCTTCGTCAGGATATCGAGTGCCTCTTGTGTAAAGTCAGGGGCAAGTACGATTTCCAGGAAAATCTCGCTCAATTTGCCTGCTGTATCGCTGTCGATAATGCGGTTCGCTGCCACGATGCCACCAAAGATAGACGTTGGATCTGCAGCATATGCCTTGCTGTAGGCTTCATAGATACTTGCGCCAATACCTACGCCGCATGGGTTCATATGTTTTACCGCGACAACGGCTGGTTCTTCAAATTCTTTGACAATCTGCAATGCTGCGTTCGCATCGTTAATGTTATTGTAAGACAACTCTTTGCCATGCAATTGCTCGGCTGTTGTCAACGTATCTTGAGCAGCCAGCGGTTTGCGGTAGAATGCCGCCTGCTGGTGTGGATTTTCGCCGTAACGCAAATCCTGAAGTTTTTCGTAAGTAACCGTCAGACGCTCTGGCAACGGATCACCGTTCAGGTTGGAGAGATAGTCAGAAATAACTGCATCGTAAGCCGCTGTATGGCGGAACACTTTTGCCGCAAGCCGTTTGCGTGTTTCGAGGGTGGTATCGCCATTACTGCGAACTTCTTCAAGCACCTTGCCATAATCTGCTGTGTCAACAACGACACTAACAAAAGCATGGTTTTTGGCTGCCGAACGAAGCATCGTTGGACCACCGATATCGATGTTCTCGATGGCGTCTTCGTACGTCACATCCGGTTTGGCGATAGTATCTTGGAAGGGGTAGAGGTTTACGACAACGAGGTCAATATAATCCAATCCGTTTTCTTCCATCTGGCGCTTATGCTCTTCGCTGTCACGCACAGCCAGCAACCCACCATGAACCGCCGGATGCAATGTTTTAACACGTCCGTCCATGATTTCCGGGAACCCGGTCACATCCGAAATTCCGATGACAGGTACGCCTTCCTTCGACAACAGGCTGCTTGTACCTCCTGTCGAAATAATCTCCACACCCATTTGCGACAGCTCGCGGCAAAAGTCCACGATGCCTGTTTTATCCCATACGCTGACCAGCGCTCTTTTGATACTCACAATATGCTCCTCCTTTAATGTCCCATGGCTTCGCGTTTCCTGACGAAACACAGCCGATTTATTTCCCGAGAAATATCACAAAATGCGTACCAATATTCGACTTCTGTTATAGAAGTTGAACCAAGATGTTTACACGGGACACTCCGATGACAGAACAACCTTCTAATCGCTGTTATCCCCAGATTTTTTGATTCCCTTTTCTTAAAGGGAAAATCCGGTGATAAAGGCGAACGCTTCGCTTTTTCAGGTTTTTTCTGTCCTCTCCGTTAATGTGTAAAAAAAATTCAACTTATATCAAACCGGTTTGTTAATAGTGACGTGACGTCCGTCTAATTGAACCAGACCTTGAGCGAACCAGGAAACAACCTCAGGGTATAACTGCTGTTCGGCTGCATGAATGGAACGGCTGATTGACTCAGGCGTATCCTCTGGCAAAATGGGAACGGGATGTTGAGCAATAATCGGTCCGGTATCCATGCCTCCGTCCACAAAATGCACGGTCACGCCCGTTACTTTCACGCCATATTCGAGAGCCTGTCCAATCGCATCCTTACCTGCAAATGCTGGTAGCAAGGACGGATGAATGTTAATCAACCGCCCTGCGTAACGATCCACCACAACAGAAGTCAGCAATCTCATATATCCCGCAAGAACGACCAAGTCGATTTTTTTGGATTCAAGTACTTCCACGATCTCTGCCTCATAGGCTTCACGGGAAGCATAATTTTTCGGAGTAAACAGATGACAATCCACGCCTGCATCCTGTGCCCGCTGCACAACGCGTGCAGACGGTTTATCACACACGAGCAGATCTACGGATGCATCCAGCCCACCGTTTCGTACTGCATCGACCAATGACTGAAAGTTAGACCCTTCACCCGAGGCAAATACAGCTATGCGGTAGTTCGCCATTAAACATCCGCTCCCGTGAAGGTTACTCGCGCATCTCCTTCAGTAACACGGCCAATGATGTACGCTTCTTCACCAGATGTTTTCAGTTGTTGCAGCGCTTCCGTTGCATCTGCTTCATTAACGACCAGTACAAGCCCAACACCCATGTTAAATGTGGTGAACATGTCACGGTTCGAGACAGCTCCCTTTTCCTGTAACAGGTTGAAGATCGGCAGGATCGGCCAAGAGCCGTAGTCAATATCCACATTCACGTTGCTCGGCAACATACGTGGGATATTCTCGATGAAGCCGCCACCTGTAATGTGTGCCATGCCTTTTACTTTTACCTTTTCCAGCAGGGACAACAGGGGTTTAACATAGATCTTTGTAGGTTCCAGCAGGGAATCACCCAGCTTACCGCCCAGTTCCGCTACTTCATCATGCAGATCAAGACCCGCATCTTCCAACAAAAGTCTGCGTACCAGCGAGAATCCGTTACTATGCACACCGCTGGAAGCCAGGCCAATCACTGTGTCGCCAGGGGCGATGGTTGTACCGTTGATGATCTTTCCTTTGTCCACGATACCCACCGTGAATCCGGCAATATCGTATTCGCCTTCACTGTACATGCCTGGCATCTCCGCCGTCTCGCCTCCGATCAGCGCACAACCAGATTGATGACAGCCTTCAGCGATGCCCGAAACAATAGCTTCAATCTTCTCAGGAATGACTTTGTCACATGCCAGATAGTCAAGGAAGAAGAGTGGTTCTGCACCCTGTACCACAATGTCGTTCACACACATCGCTACCGCGTCGATTCCGATGGTATCGTGACGGTCCATGGCAAATGCAATTTTCAGCTTGGTGCCTACGCCGTCTGTACCGGATACAAGCACCGGCTCATCGTATTTATCTTTGTTCAAACCGAACAGGGCACCGAATCCGCCCAGATCTGTCATCACTTCCGGACGGAAGGTACGCTTCACGTGTTTTTTCATCCGTTCAACCGCTTCATTACCTGCCGCGATATCAACGCCGGCCTTTTTATATGCTTCGGACAAGTGGAATCATCTCCTTTTTTTTCGCCCCACCTAAATCCTCCCGCCCGGGAGGACTCCATAGGACCTTGGCAGGCCCTCTGGACACCCGCCAAAAAAAGCGGTGCAGAGGTGGCTGGTGTGATCTTGCTATGGTTGATTCGTACGTGATCTCGCGGGATTGTTCGCCGATTCCGTTAGCTGCAAGCCATCGGTCGGCGAACCCCGCTCAGCTACGCTGCGGGGCAAGCCCGCTGGGCAGCTGCTTCGCCTGGCTGCCTAGCCCCTGTTGCTCCGCAAGGCGGGGCTTGAGGGCGCGGACTAGGCCCGGGGGCAGCTGCTTCGCTCGGCTGCCTAGCCCCTGTTGCTCCGCAAGGCGGGGCTTGAGGGCGCGGGCTAGGCCCGCAGGGCAGCTGCTTCGCCTGGCTGCCTAGCCCCTGTTGCTCCGCAAGGCGGGGCTTAAGGGCTAACAGCTGCAGCCGAATTTTTCTTCGCCGCCAAAATCGAGGCGGGTTGGGTAATCATGATCAAAACATGCGAGACATAGTCCGCCTTTAGGATCATCCTGATTATCTCCCTGAATCGATGCTATCAGTCCATCGGGACTGAGGAACTCCAGGGAGTCCGCATTAATTTCACGGCAGATTTCTTCCACCGACAGCTGTGAAGCGATCAATTCACGGCTGTCCGGGGTATCGATGCCATAGAAACACGGGTTTTTGAAAGGTGGTGATGTAATGCGCACATGAACTTCCGTTGCTCCTGCATCACGCAGCATGTTCACGATCCGCCGGGAGGTCGTTCCCCGTACGATGGAGTCGTCAATCATAACCACACGCTTGCCTTCCACGACGCGACGCACAGCGCTCAGCTTCATCTTCACGCCCTGCTCCCGCAATTCCTGGCTCGGCTGGATAAACGTACGTCCGGTGTATTTATTTTTGATCATACCCATCTCATACGGAATACCTGTCTGTTCAGCGTATCCTATTGCTGCCGAGATGCTGGAATCTGGTACCCCCGTAACCAAGTCCGCATCCACAAACGACTCAATCGCCATCCGGCTTCCCATCCGTTTACGCGCAGCATGTTGGTTCGTACCATTCATATCACTGTCTGGACGGGCAAAATAAATATATTCCATCGCACATAATGCCTTGCGGTGTTTGTGATGATCAAAGCGATCTTCGTGCAGACCATCTGCATCCAGCACAAGCAGTTCACCCGGTTCAATATCACGAATTAACTCTGCGCCGATTGTTTCCAGTGCACACGTCTCGGATGCAAACAGATACGCATCTCCCAGCTTACCCATCGTCAGCGGACGAAGTCCGTGCGGATCGGAAGCCACGAGCAGCTTGTCATTGGTCATGATCAGAAATGCATAACCGCCAACAATGCGCTGGAATGCCTCTTTTGCCGCTTCCACAAGCCCTTTGGAGGATCGTGCAATCAGATGCGCAATAACCTCGGTATCACTCGTTGTTTGGAAAATGGACCCACTCTGCTCCAGCTCACGCCGGATCGTTGGTGCATTCACAATGTTTCCGTTGGTTGCTACTGCCAAATCGCCATCACGGTATTTGAATACCAGTGGCTGTGCGTTCGTCAGTTTACTGTCACCACTTGTGGAATACCGGACATGTCCAATGGAAATATCCCCGGTCAACGTTTGCATCAGGTCTTTAGTGAACACTTCCTTCACCAGACCCATGCCGCGATGATAGTTAAACTGGCTGCCATCACTCACACACATGCCTGCACTTTCTTCGCCCCGATGTTGCAGCGCATGCAGTCCATAATAGGAGAGCGAAGCCGCGTCAGGGTGTCTGAACACCCCGAACACGCCACATTCTTCTTTCAATTTGTCGAGTCCTTCCTTGCCGGACCCTTCATTATAATAATCGCCTGTCCACAACGGTCCTGTCGTCAGTTCATGAGACATGGAATCGCATCCTCCCAGACCTGAGCCAAACCTCCTACAGGTTCGTTCACGGCTGATGTTCCGTTCAGTTCAATCGTCAGGTTACTGCCTTCTACACGGCCAATCACAGCTACAGGTACACCGCGCTCACGTACAAATGCTTCAAGTTTACCCGCTTGCTCTGGCGTAGCCGACAACAAGATACGGGATTGGCTCTCACTGAACAGGGCGTGATCTGCACGCAATGCAGTCTCCACATTCACCTGTGCTCCTACGTTACCACTGATACAAGACTCTGCGAGTGCAACAGCCAAGCCGCCTTCAGACAAGTCATGTGCAGAGCGAACGAGACCAGATTGAATAGCTTCCAGCACGGTTCTCAGCAATGCTTTTTCCGTTTGCAAGTTCAGTTCTGGCGGACGACCTTCCGTCTGACCATGAACCGCGTATTGCAGCTCGCTGCCACCCAGTTCAGCTTTTGTTTCACCGAGGAGGATGATAACATCACCTTCGGATTTGAAGGCTTGTGTCGTGATATGATCCGTATCATGAACGAGACCTACCATACCGACAACTGGCGTTGGATAGATGGAGCCTTTGGCGTTTTCGTTATACAAACTTACGTTACCACCGATGACCGGCGTATCCAGCACACGACAAGCTTCCGCCATACCGTCTACCGCTTTCTCCATTTGCCAGAAAATATCCGGCTTCTCCGGGTTACCGAAGTTCAGGTTGTCCGTGATAGCCAGCGGCTCTGCACCGGAACATACAATGTTACGCGCTGCTTCACTTACGGCAATCCGTCCACCAACTTCAGGATCAAGGTACACATAACGTCCATTACAGTCCGTTGTCATCGCGAGACCTTTGCGTGTACCACGAATCGTAACTACGGCAGCATCCGAACCTGGACGAACGGCAGTGCTTGTACGCACCATGTAGTCATATTGATCGTACACCCATTTTTTACTAGCTACTGTTGGTGAAGCCAATACTTGTTTCAGTGCTCCGCCGAGATCCGACACTTCGTCATAACGAAGCGTGTCGATGGAAGCACTCTGCTCGTAGTAGGCAGGTACAGAAGAAGGTTTGTCATACACTGGACATTCGTCAACCAAAGCCGTTACCGGCATATCTCCGACCACTTCGCCGTGGTGGATCAATTTCAGACGACCATCATCCGTTACTTTACCAACTTTGGCACAGATTACGCCCCAACGTTCAAAGATTTCCATCGCCTGCGCCTCATCCTTCGGCTCAACAACGAACAACATCCGTTCTTGGGACTCGGACAACATCATCTCGTAAGGCGTCATGCCTTCTTCACGCTGTGGCACCTGATCCAGATACAGTTCCAGACCGTTACCCGCTTTACTTGCCATCTCTGCACTCGAACATGTCAGACCCGCAGCACCCATATCCTGAATTCCGAGCACGATGCCCGTGTCGATCAATTCCAGACAGGATTCCATTACCAGTTTCTCCATAAATGGATCACCGACCTGAACAGCTGTCCGTTGGGACTCGGATTCTTCCGTCAATTCAACCGATGCAAAGGTTGCTCCATGAATTCCATCACGGCCTGTTGGCGGGCCCACATAGTAAACCGGGTTACCTACACCTTTAGCTACACCGCGCTGAATCTTGTCATGATCAATCAGACCCACACACATCGCGTTAACCAGTGGATTGCCTTCATAGCTCTCATCAAACATCACTTCGCCACCAACGGTAGGAATACCGATACAGTTACCGTATCCAGCAATACCCGATACCACATGTTCGAACAAATATTTAACGCGATCACTCTCCAGCTTACCGAAACGAAGGGAGTTCAGTATTGCTACCGGTCTTGCACCCATGGAGAAAATATCACGGATAATGCCGCCCACACCTGTTGCCGCACCTTGATAAGGCTCAACTGCGGAAGGATGGTTATGGCTTTCAATTTTGAATACAACGGCCTGGTTATCACCGATATCCACGATACCGGCACCTTCACCAGGTCCCATCAGGACACGTGGTCCAGTGGTTGGGAACCGGCGCAGCAATGGCTTGGAGTTTTTATAAGCACAATGCTCAGACCACATTACACTGAACACACCAATTTCCGTGTAGTTTGGCTTGCGCCCCATGAACTCACAGATCAGCTCATACTCGCTGTCAGATACGCCCATTTGTGCGTAAAGTTTATGTTCTGCGACCTGTTCTGCTGTTGGTTCCTTAGCGGATAGCTGCTGCGTCATGCCGATCCCTCCATGCTTTCAAAATAGATGTAAACATACGTTTGCCGTCTTCCGAACCAAACAGTGAATCCACTGCACGCTCTGGATGCGGCATCATGCCGACCACGTTGCCAGCCTCGTTACAGACTCCTGCAATATCACCCAGGGAACCGTTCGGGTTGTTACCATACGTAAATACGATCTGATTGTTCGCTTGCAGACTCGCGAGCGTCTCCTCGTCGCAATAATAGTTGCCTTCACCGTGAGCAATCGGGATGATAATCTCTTCGCCGGGTGCATAGTCACGTGTAAATGGTGTATCCGCGTTTGCCACTTTCAATACCGTATCGTGACAACGGAATTTCAAGGAAGTGTTACGTATTAATGCGCCTGGAAGCAAGCCCGCTTCCGTCAGGATCTGGAATCCGTTGCAAATACCCAAAATATATTTACCTTGTTCAGCAGCTTTCGCTACCTCGTTCATTACCGGTGCAAAGCGGGAAATCGCTCCGCAACGCAGGTAGTCACCATAAGAGAAACCACCCGGAACTAAAATACAATCATAAGCCGAAAGATCTGTAGCCGTGTGCCATACATAATCAACCTCTTGTCCGATCGCATCTTCCACTGCCTTGTAACAGTCGATGTCGCAGTTGGAGCCAGGGAACACAAGAACTGCAAATTTCATGAGATTAACCCTCCAATTCGTAGCGGTAATCTTCAACAACGGTGTTGGCCAGCAGCTTCTCACACATGACTTTCAATCGTTTCTCCGCTTCCGCACGATCTGTTGTATCCAGGTTCAATTCCATGACTTTACCGATCCGTACACTTTCCACTTCGTTGAATCCCATGGAATGCAGGGCTCCTTGAACAGCTACGCCTTGCGGGTCGAGTACGCTTTGCTTAATAGTGACATATACGGTTGCTTTGATCATGATCCTTATGTTCCTCCTCAGTAATGAACGGGATAAATGCTTTACGCTGTTAAAAAAGTGACTTGGGGCGCTTGCTCCGGGGGGGGATTGTTCTTTCCGATCGCTTGTTGTCCCCAGTTTTTTTTGGATTGTTTTGGCCCGCTCTGCGGTCAAAACCCGGGGACAAAGGCGAACGCTATCGCTCCTTTTAAGAACAATTCCGCCCCTCCGCTGTCCATGCGACGTTTTTTTAAAGGCCTAAACCTTTACGTTGCACGGTGGGTAATGGTCTAGCCTGACCATTACGTGAAAACATTTAATGGCGACTGGTCTTTAAGTTACTTTATGAATCAATGAATTTGAATCTTGCAATCTCTTCAGGCTTCCCTACCTGTGGGAAGCCACCGCTCTTAATTGCCTCACCCACCAGTTTGAACACTGGCGGAGGGAAAGATTTGAGCTAGAGAAGCGTAAGCGTTCGCCTTTGCAACCGGAATGTTTCCTTTTGAAAAAAGGATTCCAATCAAAACATTCCGGGGGCAACAGCGATCGAAAGCCAAACTTTCCCATAGCTCTCGCTCAAACGTTAGCTTCCTCAAACTTTTCCGTAGCCCGCGCTCAAACGTTATTATTTCGTTAAACGGTTATAAATATCGACGTATCTTGCGGTTGTTGCTTCAACTACCGCTTGTGGGAGTGGATCAGGTTTGCTGTTCTTGTCCCAATCGGTTCCGGCAAGGTAGGTGCGCACTGGCTCTTTATCCATGCTGTCGATCTCGATGTCGAGTTCATAATTCTCTTTGGCCCAGAAGCGTGATGCATCTGGGGTGAAGATTTCGTCAATCAGGATGACCTTGCCATCCACGATGCCGAACTCGAATTTGCAGTCTGCCAGAATGATGCCTCGTTGATCACAGTAATCACGAGCGAATTCGTACAAGCGCAAGCTTTTTTCCTGAAGCTCCATTGCAAGTCCGTCTCCCACCAGTTCTTTCATGCGATCCATCGAGATGTCCTCGTCATGCCCTACATCATTTTTGGCTGCCGGGGTGAAAATGGGAACTTCGAGTTTGGCGTTCTTGCGCAGTCCTTCAGGCAGTTTAATGCCATTGACTTCACCGCTCGTCTCGTATTGTCTCCATCCACCACCAGTGATGTATCCACGCACGACACATTCAATATCAATGCGCTCTGCTTTGCGGGTCACCATGATGCGGTCTTTGAGCAATTCAGGGTCTGTGATGAGATCACCCAGTTGATTCACATCGGTATGAACCACGTGGTTATCCATCATGTCACCTGTCAGTTCAAACCAGAAACTGCTGAGTTTATTCAGTACATTTCCTTTCTCAGGAACTGCCGGGTCCAGCACATAATCAAATGCCGAGATTCGGTCCGTAACCACGATCAGAAAATGTTCACCCAGATCGTACAATTCACGTACTTTTCCTTTATATAACAGAGGTGCTTTAACGAGATCTGCCGCAGTGGACAGTGCCATGGGCTCACCTTCTTTCAGGAGATGTAAAGTATACGTCCAATTCCCTCATCACGCAGGGCCACTCCGAATGCAGAACAACCTTCCGATCGCTGTTATCCCCGGATTTTTCTGATCGCCTTTTTCAAGGGGAAAATCCTGTGATAAGCGTATGCTTCCGATGCAGCTTTCTTTCAGAAAGCTTTTAGGCGAGCGCTTTGCTTCTTCAGGTTTTTTCTGCCTTCTCCGTTCCAGCGTGAACACATAATCAACCTATACTTTTAGGGAATAAAACTTGTTTTAAATTTGATGAAGGCACAGCGTATGCTTCCGAAGTAGCTTTTTATTTCTATCTTCTGCGTTCAAGTGCAAAACCATCATTCTGCGCTATAGCCTTATGGAAGTTATATATTAATCGTTCAAGCCGAGCTTTTTGAAGATCGTATCTACGTGCTTCAGGTGCCATGATGGGTTGAATGCATCTGCGATTTCTTCTTCGTTCAGCACTTCCGTGATTTCCGGTGTGGATTTCACGATATCCTGGAACTGGCGTTGTTCTTCCCATGCTTGCATCGCACGTGGTTGAACGGTATCGTACGCTTGCTCGCGGCTGAAGCCTTTGTCAATCAGTTTAGTCATGATGCGACCGGAGAATGGTACCCCGTAGGTGCGCTCCATGTTACGTTTCATGTTTTCAGGGAATACCGTCAGGTTCTTCACGATGTTACCAAAACGGTTCAGCATGTAGTTCAGCAGCATCGTTGCATCCGGCAGAATGATACGTTCTACAGAAGAATGTGAGATGTCGCGCTCATGCCAGAGCGTTACGTTCTCGTATGCGGATACCATATGTCCACGAATGACGCGGGACAGACCGGAGATGTTTTCACTACCAATTGGGTTACGCTTGTGCGGCATTGCTGAAGATCCTTTTTGACCTTTAGCAAAAGCTTCTTCCACTTCACGGAACTCACTCTTCTGCAGCGCACGTACCTCTGTAGCAAACTTGTCCAGTGACGTTGCGATCAACGCCAGTGTAGCCATATACTCCGCGTGACGGTCACGTTGCAATGTTTGAGTCGAGATCGGCGCTGGCTTCGTGCCCAGCTTCTCGCAGACAAACTCTTCAACAAACGGATCGATATTCGCGTACGTTCCTACTGCGCCTGAGATTTTGCCATATTGTACATTATCTGCTGCATGACGGAAACGTTCCAGGTTCCGTTTCATTTCTTCATGCCACAACGCCATTTTCAGTCCAAATGTTGTTGGCTCTGCATGCACGCCGTGTGTACGTCCCATCATTGGTGTGTGCTGATAAGCCAGTGCTTTTTCACGCAGAATTTCAATGAAATTCACAATATCCTTTTCCAAAATCTCATTCGCTTGACGCAGTACATAACCCAGAGCCGTATCCACGACATCTGTGGAAGTCAGTCCGTAGTGCACCCATTTCCGCTCCGCACCCAGACTTTCAGATACCGTACGTGTAAATGCGATAACATCATGACGTGTTTCCTGTTCAATCTCATAGATGCGGTCGATGTCAAAAGATGCGTTCTGACGAAGCAATGCTGCTTCTTCCTTAGGAATTACACCCAGTTCGGCCCACGCCTCACATGCACAAATTTCAACTTCCAGCCACGATTGGAACTTGTTCTCTTCGGTCCAGATGGCTCTCATTTCGGGTCTGCTATAACGTTCAATCATGAATTTGTATTCCTCCAGAGGTTAGTTTGTTCAATCCATTGCAATCCTTCTTCAACATCCTGACAGAGCAGATTCACATGCCCCATCTTACGTCCTGTTTTTGCTTCGGTTTTACCATATATGTGAAGCTTGGGAATCACACCGAGTTCTATCGCTTCCGCATCAGGTTGCCCTGCTCTGGCGATAATGCCTTCCAGATGCTCTCCAAGCACATTGACCATAACAACCGGACTCAATAACGAAGTGTCCCCAAGTGGTAATCCGCAGATCGCACGGATATGTTGTTCGAACTGAGAAGTCGCACAAGCTTCCATCGTATAGTGACCGGAATTATGCGGTCTTGGCGCCAGTTCGTTGACGTACAGTCTTCCATCCGCCGCTACAAACAGTTCCACAGCCAGCAGCCCAACAGCCTTCATCGATTCTGCCACCGCAGCTGCCAGCTTTTGCGCTTCAATCTGAATGTCTGCAGCAACTCTAGCCGGCACGATTGACACATGCAAAATGTTGTTCACATGAATATTCTCCGCTGGCGGGAAGGTCTTGATCTCCCCATTTGTGCTACGTGCTACTACGACCGAAATCTCGCATTCAAACTTAATGAATTGTTCCAGCACCAGTTCCGCACCTGTAGCTGCAAGTTCTTCATATGCGGCAACCGCCTCACTCGCTTCCCGAATTACACGCTGGCCTTTGCCATCGTAACCTCCAGTCACCGTCTTCAGTACACATGGCACTCCAAGTTCGCTTACAGCAGCAAGCATCGTATCCGCACTCGTGATCTCACGATAAGGCGCGACTCTTACTCCAGCGGCTTCAATCGCACGTTTTTCGCGCAACCGATGTTGTGTGGTGTACAGTAACGCACTTCCTTGCGGAACGTAAGACTCACGCTCGAGCAGCCCTGCGACTTCTGCATCCACATTTTCAAATTCATACGTAATGACATCGCATTGCCGAGCCAGTTCAAGCGCAGCTTTGGCATCATCATATCCAGCTTGAATCTGACGAGCAACTTGTCCACAAGGTGCATCCGCAGCGGGATCAAGAGTAACAAATCGATACCCCATTGCCGTTCCTGCGAGCGTCATCATACGTCCGAGCTGTCCGCCTCCAAGAATGCCGATGGTTGTTTTCCCCGGCAGCAGGACATGCTGTACTTCTCCTGCCGTACCGGATTTCTTCCCTGTACTACTCATAGTTCTTCACTACTTTCAAGTACTTCTTGTTTGATGCGCTCTCGGCGAGCTTCAGAGCGACGTTGGACATCCGGGTCGAAAGCACCGATCATTTGAGCTGCGAGCAATCCTGCATTCGTTGCCCCTGCCTTGCCAATCGCGACAGTTGCGACGGGAATACCACCAGGCATCTGAACAATGGACAACAAGGAATCGAGACCGTTCAATGCTTTGGATTGAACCGGTACGCCAATGACTGGAAGCATCGTTTTGGCGGCTACCATACCGGGTAGATGTGCTGCCCCGCCTGCCCCTGCAATGATCACCTTGAATCCTCGATCAATTGCTTGCTCTGCGTATTCGAACATCAAATCCGGTGTACGATGGGCTGAGACAACTTTTTTCTCATATCCGATTTCCAGTTCATCCAGCACCTCGCACGCATGTTTCATCGTTTCCCAATCCGACTTGCTGCCCATAATTACAGCGACTTGCAGTGACATGAATACATCCAACTCCCGTCTGAGCTTTTTTTGATTACATCTGATATTAAGGAACTCTTATTACGTGTGAAATGAAAAAATCCGCTACCCGCGAAAACATCACATTTTCTTCGGACACCGGACTCCAAGAAATACGTATCCCTCATTTGGGCATGCCAAAAGTGGGCTTGCTGTCCGCATCTGGTTGCATGCGACTCTCAGCCGTATCTCCTCGTAGTCCGGAAATTTACGGTTCCCGGGTAGATACTTCCGGGCCCTATTCCCGGCGTTATACGAGCAAATATCTATCAAACTATCTTCGTTCATTTTTGTAATCTCTTATTACATATTTCGTTCCTACTCGACCTTATTCTTACCTGATCGACACATCTAACATTCTAACAATCCCCTACAGCTAATGTCAACTTAAAGACGAACATTTAACATATTGACAAATATAATGTTCGGGAATTGCTTCATTAAATTCGCTTAGACATCCATTTCATTCCATAAAAGAAAGCCGGCTCCTCTTCAATCTCTCGAAGACAACCGGCTTCCTGCTTTTCAGTGCGTGCACACTTCATCCATTATTTTACGATCAGTACTGGAACCTGAGCATGCTGCACCACGTTGTGACTGACACTACCCAGGACAAATTCCCGAATTCCACCGAGTCCGCGGCTACCAATAATAATGATATCAGAATCATTTTCTTTGGCAAAATCAAGCAATACTTCCGCAGCCGCTCCTTGAATCAGATCCACATTGGCCGTTATACCAGCAGCCTGAATTCGCTCTTTTGCTTCATCTGTCGTCTGTACCGCCAGATTGTAGTAGTCATTATTAAGTGAAGGTGGCAGTGGAGCCAACCCCTCACCGATGAATACACGCGGGAAATCAAACGCATGAATGACATCCAGCACTGCATTTGGGGACACTTTAGCTAGCTCAATCGCACGATCAAGTGCTTTATTTGAAGCTTTGGAACCATCATAAGCCACTAATATTTTGGAAAATAACATGTGAATCCCGTCCCTTCCTTTATATGTAGAGCACGCGAAGCAAGCTTCGGTCTGACATGTAATAAACTAACAGAACCATATAACTCCTTAAACGTTCCATAGCCACAATGAACCATTTATACGAATGAATTTACATATGTAACCATTCTATGAACGGTTACGCATGTGTTCCATGTGTTCATTGAATAAAGTAACCATAGAATACCGCATTCAAGAACAACAACAACGGAATGCCAATGGTGAAGCTGGGATGTTTGGTCTTATGCCTTTTCCGATACATCGCGATCCAGACTCCCAAAGCACCGCCAATAAACGCAAGCAAGAATAACGTCCGTTCGGGTGTACGGTCACGACGCTGTTGTGCACGCCTCTTATCATCCGACATCACCAGATAACCAACTACATTAATAAATAAAAACCACAATATAAGTCCGGTTTGCATATAATTCTAGCGATCCCCCTGTCCCGGGACATCTCCCTGTCTCCATTATAATCCTCAACAGAGACATGTTCAATGCACCGGTAGGGAACCCCAAATTTGTGTAAGAACACTAACCTCGCTCTGACCTAGGACTCCTGTTTTGGAATACCGTTCAGGCTTGGTGCTCTTTTGGCTGCTTTGTCCGGGCGCACAGCGATACTCTCTTCCCGAATACTGTCTTTGTTTTGCTGGTTATGGATTTTCTCTGGTTTGTTATGCGGCATATAGGTATCACCTCCTTGGCTTACGTTTCCTGAAAAAGGAGGATCTTATACGACTTGGCATGAACGAGCAGTGAAAAGTCATCATCAGTTCATCTGGAGTTTGTCTACTCTCCTTTTTTCTCCATAGCCGCTTTTAGCAGATCACCCAGATTGGAACCGATGGACTCCTGCTTTGCATACTGTTTAACCAACTTTTGCTGATCGCGTTTGTTCACATGCTGTTTATCCTTATCCAATGTTTCTGTAATTCCACAAGGCAGACATTGCACGTATAGCCCCGCCTTGCCTTCTTTGATTTCCATCTTTTTGTGGCACTGCGCACAACGACGATTGGACAATCTTTTCTCGGCCGAACGACGATATCCACAGTCCTCCGTAGGACATACAAGAAACTTGCCGCGCTTGCCCTTCTTCTCCAACAATCGCGCATTGCAGTCCGGGCAATGGCTATTAGACACATTATGCGGCTTGTACTCTGCTTTGCTGCCTTTTACCGTAGACACCAGCTCTTTCGCCATGGATCGGATACTATCCAGAAACGGCCCCGGTTTCCCTTGCCCACGAGCGATGCGTTCCAGTTCAGCTTCCCAGCGAGCAGTCAGATCCGGTGTACGAAGCTGCGGAGCAGCCAGTTCAATTAACTGTTTTCCTTTGCCAGTCGGGTGCATGCTGTTGCCTTGACGATCTATTGTATCGGAACTGACCAGCTTCTCGATAATATCCGCCCGCGTAGCCGGAGTGCCGAGTCCATACTTTTCCATCTGCGAAAGCAAAGCGGCTTCGGTATACCGTTTGGGCGGCATCGTCCGTCCACTTTTAATATGGCAACGCTGAACCGTCACGGACTGTCCTTGCTGCACATCTGGCAAAAGCGCACGCTCATGATCTGCTGCATCGTCAGCCCGGTCATCGTCATCATCGCTGTAATCGCCGCCGTATACTTCACGCCATCCACTTTCTTTCACCGTTGTACCTTTGACATGGAAGGAGTCATTCCCCACCTGAACGATGATCGCAACCGAATCGTACTTCGCTGCCGGATAGAACAGGCTGATAAAACGACGTACAATCAGATCGTACAATTTGCGTTCCTCCGGGTTCAATTGATTCAGAAGCACCGTTTGCTCCGTCGGGATAATCGCATGGTGATCGGTCACTTTGCTGTCATCCACAATACGTTTGGTGATATTCAGATTTTTGCGCAGCAAAGGACGTGCCAAAGACGCATAAGGTCCAATGGCTACACTGTCCAGACGTTCTTTCAATGTAGCTGTCATATCGGAAGTCAGATACCGGCTGTCCGTACGTGGGTACGTCACGAGTTTGTGCTGTTCATACAGACGTTGCAGGACATTTGATGTTTGCTTTGCAGAGAAACCATATTTCCGGTTGGCATCCCGTTGCAGCTCCGTCAGGTCATATGCCAGTGGATGTGGCTCTACTTTCTCGCTTTTCTTCACCTGGGCAATCGTGCCCTTGCGCCCGTCTACCCGTTTCTTCAATTCTTGCGTTTCTTGAGGGTCGAAAATTCGTGAATCTCCCCCAGCTGCCCGCCACACAGCCTGAAAACCACCCAAATCTGCCGTTAACGTCTCATACTCCTGAGAGCGGAAACCATTAATTTCATTTTCCCTGTCCATAATCATGCCCAAGGTCGGCGTTTGGACCCGTCCAGCAGACAACTGCGCATTGAAACGAACGGTTAGCGCACGGGTCACGTTAAGTCCAATCATCCAGTCGGCCTCAGCCCGGCAACGTGCAGATTCATAGAGACGGTCGAATTGACTGCCTGGCTTCAGCGAAGTAAATCCGTCTTTGATCGCCTTATCTGTCTGGGATGAAATCCACAGGCGTTTAAAAGGTTTTTTCCACCCCGCCATCTGCATGATCCAACGGGCCAGCAATTCTCCCTCACGTGCAGCATCCGTCGCAATGACCAGTTCGCCTACATCCTGACGTTTCATCAACTGCTGCACGGCTTTATATTGATGGTTGGTCTCTTTAAGTACCTTCAGTTTCGTACGCTCTGGCAGAATGGGCAGGTCCTCCAGATTCCATGTTGCATACTTCTTGTCGTAATCCTCTGGCTCAGCTAATCCAACCAGATGTCCAAGCGCCCAGGTAACGATATATTTCGGGCCTTCCATATAACTTTTATGTTTATCACGCGCACCCATGACTCTGGCTATTTCGCGTGCCACAGACGGTTTTTCTGCAAGTACCAATGTCTTCACTTCATATCTCTTCCTCTCTGGTAGAACGTTATGTCTCTTTTATTCCTATCTTTTCATTATATCATTTCACACTAAAGGTATGCTCTGTCATCTCTACTTCCTAATCTACTCGCATCCTGCAACCTTATGTTTAATCAATATATCAAATTCATGTTATATTTCTTTACATCAAAATATGTAATAGTTTTTCTGAGTACATGTAAACAGAAGCATGAATAAGTATTAACACTGTACAGCATTGATGTATACGTTTTTTTGGATAAATATAAACATTGTAAGATTACCTGACATAACTATACAATGTGTCAAAAGCATAGAAACAGAATCGCTGCTAACACACATCAATGAGACACAGGAAGGGAGCGTGGATGCATGACTTATCATGGATCTGTATTGAAAAAAAGTGGGGCTTTGTTACTGGTAGGTGCTGTTGTTGCCACAACATGGGGAGGATCGGTACCTTCGGCATCAGCCGCAACGGCAACGCCTACGAGTAAAACAACAGTAGCAGCTGTATCCAAAGGAACAGCGCCAGCTACTCCGGCAGCATTTTTTAAGGCCATGGAAGAAGCGGCTACACTTGCAGGTGTTCCTTTTACCATGGACAAGCTCTCCGGCACAACCGTACAACGTAAAGATGCTGCGGTCGCCTTGCAACAATGGCTCAAGCTGGATTCGACTACCGAATCATTTAAGGATGTCCCGGATGAAGCCACTTTCGCAGGTGCTGTTGGTGCATTGAACACTGCGGGGTTAATGAAAGGTTATACGGAGTCCCTCTTCCTTCCAAACGCTGTACTTACCGAGAATGATCTATCTGTATTGAAAGACCGCATTTATAACTACATAAAACCGTTTGTGCTGGAGGAAGCAACCATTATGGATCTCCAGACTGCAATGACGCAAGGAAAACTGACATCAAAAGAGCTGGTTCAGAAATATCTGGACCGCATTGAAAAATACGATGATCAAGGGGTAAGCATCAACGCTGTATTAACCCTGAACCCGGATGCGCTCCAAATTGCGGAGCAATTGGATGAAGAACGTGCAGCTCAAGGTGCTCGTGGACCTCTGCATGGCGTTCCGATTCTGGTGAAAGACAATTTCGATACCAATGACATGCCGACAACCGCAGGCTGTATCTGTCTGAAAGATTCCATTCCTGCTCACGATGCTGAACAAGTGAAGAGACTCAAAGCAGCTGGGGCCATTATTTTGGGCAAAACAAACCTACATGAATTCGCATTTGGCATCACGACATCCAGCTCATTGGGTGGACAAACACTGAACCCTTACGCCCTGGACCACTATCCAGGTGGCTCAAGCGGTGGAACAGGTGCTGCCATTGCATCTAACTTTGCCGCAGCCGGCATGGGTACAGACACTGGCGGTTCGATCCGTATCCCATCCAGCTTCAACAGCCTTGTGGGTATTCGCCCAACCATCGGACTGTCCAGCCGTGAAGGCATTATCCCATTGGCTTTGACACAGGATGTCGGTGGACCTATGGCCCGTACGGTGAGTGATGCAGCAATCATGTTGGATGCTACAGCCGGATATGATAAAAAAGATGTCGCTACAGCTTACGCGGTTGGAAAAATCCCATCCAGCTATACAGACTTCTTGGATGTAAACGGACTGAAAGGTGCACGCATCGGTGTGGCCACAGAACTCATCCCAAGTACAAAAGCTGAAGAAAAAGCCGTTGCTGACGTCATAAACACAGCTGTGGAAGAACTGAAGACACTGGGCGCTACCGCAGTTCCCATTTCCATCCCGAACTTGACTGAGATCAACAAATACCCAAGTCTCAGCGGATATGAATTCAAGTTCCAACTGAATGACTATCTGGACTCATTGGGCGCAGATGCTCCATATCACAGTCTGTCCGAAATCATCGCTTCCGGAGAGTTCGACAAGTCTCAGGAGCAATCCATGAAAACTCGGGATGCACGCCAAACATTGGAGACTACCGAATACAAGGACATCGTCCTGAAACGCACCCAAGTTACACGTGAGTCCTTGCTGAAAGTTATGGCAGATAATAATCTGGATGCCATCATCTATCCTACATCTACACAGGCCGCTGGCGTGATCGGCGAGGGTCAAACCTCCGGTGGTAACAACCGTCTGAGTCCATTCTCCGGCTTCCCGGCAATCACTGTACCTGCCGGTTTCACAACCGATGGTTTGCCTGTAGGTATGGAATTCCTGGGTCGTGCCTTTGATGAAGGTACCTTGATCAAGCTCGCTTACAGCTACGAACAAGGAACTCATCACCGCCATGCCCCTAAGCTTACGCCGTAAAATGTTTATGGGATTAAGCAATTCCGGTTAACACAAAAAATAGCTGCATTCATATCACTTTTTTGAAACGAGTTAACTCACTAAAGAGACCACCCTCTTCATGGCTACATGAAGTTTGGGTGGTCTCTTTAATTTTCTCTAATTTATTTTTGTGTTGCATACAGTCGTATGTTATCTATTATTGAACCCTGTCCGGCACGCCCCATTTCAGTACCAAACCTGCGTATGTCAGACCACCGCCAAAGCCAAAGAGAGCCACGCTCTGTCCTTCTTTCAATTTCCCTTCATCCACTGCAAGCTGTAAAGCAAGCGGAATGGAAGCGGCAGATGTGTTCCCACGGTACTCGACACTGGTTAAGGTTCGTTCCAATGGAACCGGACCACGTTCACAAACAGCCTCAATCATTCTCATATTGGCACTATGCGGGACAAACCAGTCAATCTGTTCAGATCTTAACCCAGCTTTTGTTATCAGCTTATCCAATTGCTCAGGAATCGTCCGTACAGCCCACTTATAAACCTCTCTACCATTCTGAACCAGACAACCTTCACCCTGTAAAGGCACACCATTCATCTCTGAAGACAGACCACTCTTATAGAGATGTATACCGCCTTCTCCATGCGTACCGGATATGGCTGCCATAAAGTCACCTTCTCCAGCCGCTGATCCCTCCACCAAGAAGGCCCCCGCTCCATCACCAAACAGTACACAAGTTGTGCGGTCTGTGTAATCCGTAATTTTGGATAACGTCTCTGCTCCAATGACAAGTACTTTGCGGTACATTCCACTGGTCACCAGACTGTCGGCTAGCTGCAGCCCATAGGTAAAACCTGCGCAGGCAGCATTTAAATCCAGTACGCCCGTGTGTGGGATCTTAAGATTAGCCTGTACTCTGGATGCCGTACTTGGGAAAGCATATTCAGGTGTACTAGTAGCCACCAAGATCATATCCACATCTTCTACACTTACTTCATAACGACGTATCATGTCTTCTACAGCCTTCGTAGCCAGGTCAGATACAAATTGATCTTCAGCTGCAATTCGCCGTTCTCTCATGCCTGTACGTTGCACAATCCATTCGTCACTTGTCTCGACTAATTTCTCCAGATCAGCATTTGTTAATATTCGATCCGGTACATACGCCCCCATTGCCGTGATAGTTGCCTTAGATTGATGATTCATACCGGCAGTCACCTCATTTGTTTTTTTACCATTATAGCACTAAGTCTTAGTACTTGGTACTAATTTTAAAAAATATTTATTATGATTCTTTCGTTAGTTGTTTATTTTAAAGTGATCTCTTCATTCTATTACCCAGAGCAATACAAACGATGGCATGCATTTTTGATGAAGAATTGTGGATATTCCCTGACTAACATGAAGAATGCCTTAATTATATGCGTTTTTTATAGACAGCTCATTCAAATAGGAGGAAAATAAACAAATTGCCCTACATTACTAAAGAATAGAGATGATCTATATCCATGAAAAAAGAATTAAATATCCTTGCCATTTCTGGAAGTCTGCGCAATCAGTCCTCCAATACGTTACTAATGCACGCCATGATTAAACTGGCTCACACTAACCTTAAGTTTGAAGTATATGATGAATTAAATGATCTGCCGCATTTTAACCCTGACCTCGATGTCGAGGAGGGTCCAATGTCCGTACAGAACTTGAGAGCCCAACTTAAGCATTCGGACGGTGTCCTTATCTGCACGCCAGAGTATGGAAACGGCGTTCCTGGGGTCTTAAAAAACGCACTAGATTGGGTTGTATCTTCTGGAGAATGGCTCAATAAAACCACCATTGTCATTGCTGCTTCCCCAAGCCCCATGGGAGGTGACAAAGCCCACGCTTCCTTATTGCTCACACTAAACATGATTAATGCACAAGTTCTACAGGAGGGCTGTTTAACCATTCCTCATATTACATTGAAAATGAACAAACAAGGCGTCATCACTGATTCGGAAACCCAGCATGCATTGCAGAACTCCCTTACAATCCTTGGGGAGGCTTGCAACCAAATGAAAGTATAGACAGATGTTGTACTTAAATTGATGATAGAGAAGAAATGATCCTTTTAAAGTTATTTAACATTCTCATAAATAATGAAATAAAAAAACAGCCTTGGTTATTTACCAGGGCTGTTAAGGTTTATATAAGTATTTAGGATTAAAATAAAAAAAGACACACTCGATATCATCAAGTGTGTCTTCTATTGCTTGGCGGCGTCCTACTCTCCCAGGACCCTGCGGTCCAAGTACCATCGGCGCTAGAGGGCTTAACGGTCGT
>NZ_JAULSQ010000009.1:0-226383 GCF_032452295.1 Paenibacillus sp. ClWae2A | reverse complement strand
CAATGCTCCACAAGAATCCTTCTTTGGGCATTTTAAAGATGAAACGAATTTCAAAACATGTATGACCCTGGAAGAGGTTAAGCAAGAAGTGAAAAGCTACATGATCTATTATAATCATTATCGAGGTCAATGGAACTTAAACAAGCTGCCGTCTGCGCGATACAGACAGCAGCTTGAAGCAGCCTAACCTTTTTTAATTTGTCCTGTACAAGGGGTACATTTTACCATGAGTTCCATGGGAGAATCGCCCTTTTTCTTTTTCGTTAAGCGTGGTGCGTCATGATTGTACTTATTTCAGAATACTCACATATTTCCCGTATACAAATGCTACCCGTCCATCCAGCTTCACTTTTACCCAGCCATACTTGTCTGTACTGATCACCTCAAGCAGGGTGCCCTTTGGTACCGCAGCAACAACCTTGGCTTTGGATGAAGCGCCAGCGCGTACGTTCAGGTAAGCCGCAGTAACCTTGGCTTGTTTGCCTTTGTTGACAGTATCCGGTTTACTCGTGCTTGGTGTTGATGGTTTACCAGGTTTCGACGTGCCTGGAGTTGGTGTTGGTTTTGGTGCTGTTGGCGTTGTCGGCTTCTCAGGTGTAGGAGTAGTTGCACCCTCGCCATTGCCTGCCGCTTTGCGAGCCTTGTTCAGCTGTTGATAGAACGCTCCCTTGGTTTTCACGCCTGCGAATTGTGCTGCACTCACATCTGCTTTGGCAGCTAGTGCATCAATCTCTTCCTGGGTCACTGCATCCAAAATGTTAATGGAGGCAATGTTGGTGTACTTGCCATCTTCCGTTGTTGGCACAGACATGATGCCATCGTTAATTAACTCCACCACATCTGCACGCTCTGGTGCAGTCAGGTCTACGCCAGTGATTTTCCAGTTGTGTTGAATCTTCGGTTCGTAGACACCTTTCATGACATCTTTCAAATAAGAGATGGACAGGTTGCGAATCGTACCTTGAATCTCACCAAATGCCGAGGCATCCTTGGAGGACCAGAGTTGCTTGAACTTACGTCCTTCCAGGGCACCGCCTTTGGCAATCAGCGCTTCCATCCGGTAGGCATTCATACCGAGCTTCAGCGTATCGTTTTCTTTGACAACGGACCCATTGCTGTACTTGAGATTGGTAATCCGACTGCCGTATGGCTTGGTCAGGTCAATCTCATACGTTACACCGCCGAAGAAATCATCGGTACTGTATTTGGAAGCACGTCGTTTCGGATCAAAGCTGACGGTCACATCACCCGGGCGTGTAGAATTGAAATATCCCGCAGACCACTCCATATAATCCATCAGATCACGTCCGGTTACTTCATATACGGTCACTTCACCAAAGGTGTATTGGTAGTTGAATGCAATATCCTTTTTCTTAATCGGGCCTACATCCAGCTTGGCCTTGTCGTTATCAATCTGGTGCGCGACCACATCGGCATCACTGTAATGCAACATCACTTCGGTGAAAAAGTCAGACAAAGGTGTTTCCTGGATCTGCACCGCAGGGATACCCTTAATTTCATCGGCAGGGACCAGGTTGGTTCCTTTCAGTTCAGCCACTTCGATATTGGCATCGGCACGAGCGAACTCGTGGAACGGGTGCAATGTCTCTTCCAGCGCAGGATCGGAGACTTCGTACGTCCCGTCTGCTGCTTTTACAGCGAGAGCTTGAGCTTCCTTGCTTTTCAGCACAACTTTGTCGCCGTCTTTTTCAAATGTCAGATCAATTCGAGAGATATGTGAGCCATATTTATTCGGTTCGGAGATCAATACGCCGTTAACCGTTTGGGATTCAATTAAGGTATGCATGTGTCCGGCAAAAATGGCAGCCAGCTCCGGGTTGGCGTTGGCGATATCCGTCACTCCGGTTCCCGGATTTCCGTTCTCGTTGTCCAGACCCATATGCATGAGTCCAACCATGACATCCACTTTGCCTTTCAGCTCCGCAATGGCCTTCTTGGTCTCTTCCACAGGATCTTTGACGATGATGCCGTCCAGGTGATCCGTACCTTTTTCAAACTCGGTGATCATAGGCGTGTTCATTCCGATGATACCCACTTTGATTCCGTCTTTCTCAATAATCGTATAGGCAGGCATGTAACGGTCGCCGTTTTCTTTGAAAATGTTACCCACGAGAGGCTGTCCATTGAATTGGGAAGAGATCTTCTCCAGTACGTCCAGCCCAAAGTTAAACTCATGGTTACCCATAACCCATGCGTCATATTTCATTTCGTTCATTGCAACCATCATGGGAGATTGCGGTTGATCATTGAACAACTCAGCCGAGTTATCCTGAATCATGTCTCCTGCGTCCAGCAGAATCGTATTGGGATTCTCTGCGCGTACTTTTTTCACAATGGTGTAGAGCTGTGTCATGCTTCCGGTTGGATTTGGACCGTCCAGAGCATAGTCCCACGGCATAAATCGACCATGAATATCCGATGTACCGAGCAACGTGATCTTGGTTTCCTTGTCTGCCTCAGCAGCCTGAGCTGGAGTAGAAGCAAAAGGGGCGAATAAAATGGAGGCACATAAGAGGAACGATAAGGGCCATCCGGCGAAACGTTTCGTTGAAATTTTGCGCATGTTGTAATCTCCCTTGTTATCTAGTGTGTGTAAAGATATGTATCATTTCATACTAGATAAACATGTGGTGAATGTAAACTCCAATGTAAGAGTTATGTTGGATTTAAGAAAGTGAATCTATAAATAACTTCAGAAAAAGCATTTAAATCTATTTTTTTACAATAAAATACTATAATTTGACAGGTGTTAAAAACCAAAATTATCCAGTAAAATGGTTTTTGTAAGCGCTTAACAAAAATTGAATACTAAGGAGGAAAATCATTGATTAAGTCTAAGTGGTTTAAAACAGTCGGCTCACTGGCGTTGGTAGGGGTTCTCGCTGCTTCAGTTGCGGTGGGCAGTGTTAGTGCTGGTTTGGCGAAAGGCAGCAAATTTTTGGGGAATATTATAGCTAGTCAGGTTCCTTCGAATTTTAGCCCATATTGGAATCAGGTGACCCCGGAGAACTCAACCAAGTGGGATGCTGTTGAAGGCACACGCAACGTAATGAATTGGGGCCAGGCGGATATGGCATACAATTATGCTAACAACAACGGATTCCCGTTCAAGTTCCATACCCTCGTATGGGGAAATCAACAGCCAAATTGGATTAACAGTCTCTCAGCCGCAGATCAGAAAGCTGAAGTGACACAATGGATTAAAGCCGCAGGACAGCGGTATTCGAAGTCTGCCTTCGTTGATGTGGTGAATGAACCTCTGCATGCGAAACCATCCTATCGCAATGCCATTGGTGGAGATGGGGCAACGGGTTGGGACTGGGTCATCTGGTCATTCCAACAGGCGAGACAAGCCTTCCCTAACTCCAAATTGTTAATCAATGAATACGGAATTATCGGTGATCCGGCTAAAGCGGACCAATATATCCAGATTATCAACCTTTTGAAAAACAGAGGTCTAGTTGATGGTATTGGTATCCAAGCGCATTACTTCAATATGGACAACGTCTCTGTGAGCACGATGAACACGGTACTGAACAAGCTAGCAGCGACAGGGTTGCCGATCTATGTATCCGAGCTGGATATGACGGGTGATGATAATACGCAATTGCAGCGTTACCAACAAAAGTTCCCTGTGCTTTGGAAGCATTCTGCCGTTAAAGGTGTAACGCTGTGGGGTTACAACCAGAACCAAACATGGGTGAATGGTTCACATCTGGTTAATAGCAACGGTACAGAACGTCCAGCTATGCAATGGCTGAGAAATTACCTGGCGAACAATCCTTAAGCGTGTGTTTGCAAGAATCTGAGCTTCCCTTGTGATTCCGATGACTATTATATAACACCAAATAGCACCTGTTCCACGTAATAAACAGTGGAGCAGGTGCTATTTGGTGTGCAGAAGGGTGTTTCTATGTGTTAAACGTTTTAAACTTCTCCCTCAACCACACCCAAGGCGCTATTTTTCTCTTTGAACAGCTCATTGTGTGAGGAGACATAAGCCATTGGAGAAGCATCGGGTTGTATATAACGCTTGGCACTGTTCAGTGCAAGAATACCACTGGTGAAGGTGCCTGCGAGTAATTCAACTTTGCTATCATAGGCAACAAAATCACCTGCGGCATATACGCCGGGAAGGTTGGTCGTCATATCTGCTTCCACCTCCAGGTTCCATTCACCCAGATTCAGTCCCCAATCCCGGATGGTACCATAGTTGCAATTCATACCGTGATTGACGATAACCGCATCGACCTCCAGTTGCTCTCGCTCTGAAGTCTCGGTATGGACGAGTGATACACGATGAATTTGTGTCCCATCGCTACTGTGGAGCGCTTCTATAGTATAGGGTGTCCGAACTTGAACGGAGGAGTCCTTCATCATCGTAACACTGCGTTCCAGACCGCCAAAGTGATCACGTCGATGAACGATCGTTACGCTACTGGCTATGGGTTGTAACTCATTGGCCCAGTCTACAGCAGAATCGCCTCCACCTGAGATTAATACCCGCTGGTTGCGGAAGCGCTCCAGTTCCTGAACCGTGTAGTGCAGGTTGGTCACTTCGAAGCGATCTGCTCCTTCAATCTCAAGCTTGACGTTCTGGCGCTCTCCGTACCCAATAGCCAGAATCACGGTCTTGGTCAGATGTTGCCCGCCTTGATCAGCGGTCAGGAGAATGGCTCCATCCTCCTGATGTTCCATGCCGACGATCCGCTGACCGAGAACAATCGTCGGATCGAATGTACGGGCTTGTCCAATCAACTGCGCTATGAGCTGTTCCCCACGAATTGGAGGCATGGCCCCGACATCCCATATCATTTTCTCAGGATACGTCAGGACTCTTCCGCCCAGTTTATGCTGTGCTTCGATAACCTTGGTCTTCAGTTCTCTCATGCCGCTATAAAATGCCGTGTACAACCCGGCGGGTCCTCCGCCGATGATGGTCACATCATACAGTTCAAGTGAATCTGTCATCGCTTACCTCCATAATTGGTTGGGGGCAATCCCATTATTTTTTGAGCATGATTGGCAGTTGTTTGATCAGTTCTTCCCTCGCCAGTGGATCTGTCGATATCCCGAGACCGCCATTTACGAAATATACTTTACCGGCTTTGATCGCGGGCAGTTGGCTCCATACAGGACCTTTGGTCATGTTCTCGACTTCCTTCAGTTCTTCGTCACTGTAATACACAATGAATATCCGGTCCCCGGCAATTTCGGGCAGCTGTTCAATGGAAATATTGGCATAGCCATAGTCATCCGGGTCATCAATCATTTTCTGAATCGCTGCGGTTGGCTTGAATCCATCTTCGTTATACACGAAACCGGGCAGGTAACTGGTCGTGTACACACTTAATCGTTTCTGGCCGATCATGTATTGGAATACGGATGCCGTCTCGTCCTTCTCGATGGTGCCATCCTGCTGTAGTTCGTTCCACATTTTAACAATTTTTGCACTATGCTGTGCAAGAAACTCTTCTGGTACTTGCTTGTTGCCAAGCCATTCACCCAAACGCTTGATCCGAACAGGCATAGGGTCCCATTCATTGGTCAGGATCACCGGTGCGATCTTGGAGAGGGTCTCATTCTGCTTTTGGTCTGGAGTTGATGTAATAATCAGATCGGGCTGAAGTTCTACAATCTTCTCGGGACTTGGCGGCCAGCCGATATCTGCAACATCTTTCAGTTCGTCTTTATACGTCGCGTATTGCAAACCTTGTTGTACTACACCTACAGGCTTGATCCCGAAAATCAACAGATCTCCAACCGTGTTGTCGGTGTATACGATGCGTTTGGGCGCTATGGGAATCTCCACCTGATTACCATAAGCATCGGTCGCCACCTGGGTTCCTTTGTCCTCGGATTGGGTGGTCGTTTGACTGGTGTTCTGTGGCGTTGTGTTGTTGGCGGCGGTATCAGCTGTTTTACCACAAGCTGTTGCAACCAATACCACTAAACATAAAGTGAGCAATGTGGTGAGTCTTGACATTTTTTGTATCATGAATATCCCCCTGTATGATTAAACATTTACTGATAATCATTATCAATAAATCAAGTGTAATGCCGTTCAAGAATGCATTCAATGGAAGATTAGGACGTTTTTTTTGCATTAATAGGCTGGTTATGGGCAGGTTTCGGCCATTGATAACCAAGGAAGAGTTGAGTTATGATGGCTCTAATTGATAATGATTATCATGAAAAGGAGTGCTGATTGTGGATCTGACTCATCTCAAAACCCGGTACGGTGTTTCGGGCATTTATTACGAACTTCACGGGTTGGCTCTACAACATTTCTCGCCTAACGATGGTATTACACGACAAACACTAACAAATGAGATCATGATTGTGGTGGAGGAGGGGGAGGGTCTGCTCATTTGCGATGGTAAGATACATGAGCTGCAATATGGAGTTCCCCTCGTTATTAATGCAGGACACGCGGTAGAGATTCGAATAAACGAAGAGACGTTGTTATCCGCGTGGTTAGTTGCCTTTACCTTGCATGATTCGGAACGCAGCATGTTCTCCGCCTTTGTCGAGACCCGTGAGATGGACACGGCCGGATTTCGAGCCATATTGCAGCGGATCAGGGGGATTGAAAACCGTCGTATGGTACAGGATCGCAAACAACGAGTCGGTATTCACACCCAGTTTCAGAGATTAATGAGCATGGTGCTGAAAGATCCCCATGAGTACGAAGGAGAAGTCTCCAGTGAGCATACAAGAGCGAATATATCCGAGATCATTACGCAGCTAAAGGGCCGCTACAACGAGGAAATTACCGTGGATGATCTGGCGGCACAGGCCAGAATTAGCAAGCGCAGATTTACCCATTGGTTCAGGCAACTCACAGGAACGAATCTGTCGGATTATATGACAACGCTGCGAATGGAACATGCCAAACAACTGCTTTTACGCGGAGGACGTATGAAAGAGGTGGCCACCCTGGTGGGATATCGGGATGAGTACTATTTCAATCGACGCTTTAAACAGATGGAAGGAATCTCCCCAGGTCAGTTCATTCTTAACCACCGGCAGAGCTCGTCCAACATCTGTGTGATGAGTTGTCTCGGCCATCTGCTTGCCCTTGGAATCCGCCCGGCGGCGGTTGCCAAAAATCTGTCCAATGAGCATTACCTAACCCCGTTAAGTGCGAGTTTCCACAAGGTTAACAGCGTACCGCTGGACCCACAGGAGATTTCCTATTTGCAGCCTGAGATGATTCTTGTTGGAAATCAGGAGGAATACGACACGTTATCACCAATCGCGCCGACATATATCTTTTCACAGAACGACCACAAGCCATATGTATTGTTACAGAAACTTGGAGAGATATTCGGTAAGGGGCCAGAAGCAGAGAAGGTAATGAAGCAGTATGAACGTAAAGCACAGCGTCTGAAATCCCGGTTAAAGGGTGTGATTAAGAGCACAGATACGTTCTCCGTGATGGAAATACGCGATGATTCGATCTATGTATTCGGCAATTACTGGTGTAGGGGAGCCTACAATCTGTATGATGGCCTTGGACTTCAGGCATCAGAGCGGGTTCAGAAGGAATTAATTGACCGTCAGGCTTATCTCATGATATCAGAGGAGCAAGTTACATCCTATGCAGGCGAACACTTGTTCCTGACGGTGCTGGATTCGGAGCGGTATCAACGTATATCGAACAGCATCTGGTGGCAGGAAATGCCCGCAGTGAGGCAAAATCAGGTGTATATGACCGAATATACGGAATTTGCAGTTACCGATCCCATATCCATGCCTTACCAGATGGATACCCAGGTGAGATTAATACTGGATCGCGAAATGTCCCATTCCTGAGCATCTGTTCCCCTGAGTAATCATGGTAACAATAAGCATGGTCTGGCCCATAAAAAATAGCGCCGACCCGTGGGATTAATGGGCCTGACGCTATTGATGTCCGCGTTTTTAACGATGTGTTGGATTAGTTATTTCGGTTGAATAACCATGCTGTTGAACGAATCGGCCTCCAGCTCGATGTGAAGAGTCTGTCCTTCTTCAAGGGTTAGATACAGGTCACGACGGTCCTGGAATGGATTGTTGATGACAAGGACGAGACTGTTATCCGGGTTGCGGAAAGCGACGGATTTCCCGCTCCACGCGCCAGACAGGCCGACTCTTCGTGCACCAGGCACTACATGATGCGCGAAGTGTTTCATCACATAATACTCCGGGTTCCGAGTAACCGCCTTATTGTCCGGATCTACGGTGATCATGGAGTTCTGCTCCCAGCCCCATGTGCTGCGGCCTTTGGGTTCCAGAACCATGTTCCAGTAGATGTACGCGTTCACTCCGTTGCTGAAGTAGTGTTGATAGAGGTTATATACATATTTGGCGTAGTTCCATGAGTTGTTGCCATCGCCGCATTCGTTCTCGGTCTGCATATAACGTAGCTCCGGATAACTTGCCGAGGTACGTTGAATGGCATTTTTGCCAGCCCATTGATACCCAACACCCTTGATATAGGAATAGGCCTTTGGATCACTCAGGACAAGTCCGGCATACTCATCGAAGTCATTTGTTTTTTTCTTGATTAATTCTTCCCATGGATCAGGGGCGTTGATCGTTCCCAGCCAGATTTCCGTATCCAGACCGTGTTTGTCAAAAGCCGGGCCCAGATAATCAGCGATAAACTCACGAAGCTGCTCGCCTGTCCACATGCAAGAAGGGAATTTCTGATCTGCAATCACTTCGTTCTGCACATGCACCTGATGGATTGTAATGCCTGCGTCGCGGTAAGCCTGTACAAATTTTACGAAATACAGGGCGTAGGCCTCCAGGATATCTTTCTCCCAACGAAGCGTGCCATAGTTATAGGCTTTGGGCGACTTCATCCATGTTGGGGGACTCCATGGCGAGGCGAAGAATTGCAGATTCGGGTTATAACTCAGAGCTTCCTTGATGTAAGGAATCAGATATTTGAAATCACGTTCGATCGAAAAATGATCCATGGCCACGTCGCCGTCCACCTCGTTGTGGCTATACCACTGCTCCGCATAATCACTTGCGCCGATCGGCAGGCGACAGATGTTAAACTTGTGCTCACCCTCCGGATGGAAGAGAGAATGGAATACCTCATGGCGCTGCTCCTCATTCAAGTGGGACAGAGCCATATAACCAAGCTCGTTGAAACAGCCGCCAAACCCTTCCACAAGCTGGTGCTGTTCACCCGTGAGTTTTAGGTTAGCGCTTTCATTAGTCGGTAAAAAAGATAGCTCTCTCCACGGGTTGTCTTGGGTTGTGGAGTAACCAGTGAACGTGAATGTCATGTGAATTTCCTCCTCGCTTGAACCTCAGTTGTCATATATATTACGTTCAGTATAACAACTCCCGCGGCAAAAGAAGATATGCTAAACCGTGTAAAATTTGCCCTAATCCAAGATAGAGCATCACGAGTTCATGTCCGTACAGCAGAGGTTATGCTGCATTTTCATGTGGTTAACGCTATCCATATACCATTATCCAATGTCATAACACAACAAAAATCCCCACTGATTGTTCAGACGGGGATTTTCGCTATGTTTCTCTTATGGCTGGAAATGAACGTGAGACACAACTTATGGCTGCACACTCTCACCAAGCTGTTTATTTTCAAAAATCAGAATCGTTTTGCTGCTTCCGATGTAACCAACAGAGGTATTGAATTGCTCTGAAATGAAGCGTACCGGTACAAATGCTTTGCCATTTTTCATCAGAAGAGGAGCATCATTGATCGCAAGCGTATCATCCACAACGACTTGTTTGTTGCCCACACTCCAACGGATGGTCTTATCATTCTGTGTGATCACGGCTTCGCGCGTACCACTGTTCCAGTTCACACTGGCATTTAACTGCTCCGAGACAAAACGCAGAGGCACATAGGTCCGCCCTTCATCGATAAAAGGTGCAGCATCCAGGGCATAAGCGCGATCTCCTACATAGGCAGTGGTGGACCCTTCAATCAGACGCTGGAAGCTGCCCTGCGGCGTTCGTTTCTGCTCCCGCACATTCATCCGGTTCAGAAGCTGCATCGTATGACTGCCACTCACAACATCCAGATAATTGTTCTGCACCGTGAGTCCGGCAGGCTCAGCCTCTGAGGTAGATGTCTGAATACCGGACGATAACGAGGTGGACGCCGAGATATCCTGTATGGCATTTGCCGCTGACTGATCACGGGTAAACGTAAAACCTGCAATCGGTGTTAGATCCCACACCCGGTTGTTGGACAATTTCAATACATCCAGATTGGAAAGCTGCCGTAAAGGTTCCAGATCATAGATCTGATTGGATTCTGCATTCAGGTCCGTCAGCCCAGTCAGTCCCTCAAGCCCCTTGAGATGCTGTACTTGGTTACCAGAGATATCAAGTTTCCGAAGACGTGTCATGTGCTCCAGTGGTGTCAGATCCGTGATTTGGTTGCCTGCCACATTCAGATTCCGCAGTGTATTTGGCAGTTCAGCCAGTACGTCCAGCGTCTGAATCTGGTTGTTAGCTACATTGAGTTGTTGGAGCCGTGTTTTACCCATGAGCGGTGTCAGATCGTTAATCGTATTGTTTGAGATCTCAAGCCACTTCAGTGCATCCGCATCCGAGAGGGCCGCAAGACTGTCGATCTGGTTACCGCTGGCGTGGAACGTATGTAATCGGTTGAACCCACGTACAACCTCTATGGAAGAAATGGAATTGTTGCTGATATACAGCCGTCCCAAGTCTTTCAATTCAACAAGTGCGTCTATGGATGTAATGTAATTGTTGCGAACATCGATCTCGCGAAGCTGGGTTAGGTGCTCCAGCGGTGTGAGATCCTCAATCTCATTCCCATATAATCGGAGGTGAGTCAGGTTGGTTGCATATTCCAGTCCGGACAGGCTTTGAATACCTGCATTGCTCAGATCCACCACCTCAAGCTGCTCCAGATCAGTTGAAGTCAATGGAACATCCAGAGGTTTGTTCAGGATTAGCTTCAGTCCGTCCTCCAAGGCGGGATCTTCAATGATTCCCTCGCCCAAGTCTGTAGTCGTGTAAGCCATGGCTTGCCCCGATGCCCCGAGACTCAGGATGAATACTAGAAATAATAGCGTCATTCTTCTCATTGCATGCATTCCCTCCGATTTTAAAAATTATAAATTAATCCGAACAGATTGAATTAGATAAGTATATTGAATCAATTTCATAACTCACTAAAATGAATTTTTGTAACTATATCTAGCCTTGATTGAAGCAGCTAAAGGTATTATGAAATTGTTTCCAGTATTTACACGATAACAGCGATCGGAAGGTTGTTCTACCCACGGAGTGTTCAGTGTAAATGGAACAGTTTAACATATGCAGGTTCGGCTAAAAGCACATCTATAGTTATTAACCCGTCAACGGGAAAAAGGAACAAGAAATTTCGTAAGGGGTATTCCTATACTTCTATTCTATATGAAACAAACCCTGCCCTGCACTCTTCAGAGACATGTTTATCAAAAAAATAAAACATCTGCCGCAGCCCCTATTCAACCCACCCTTGAAACGGGTATAGATGAAGTAAAGATGCCAATTTGGAGGGGAAGATGTGAGTATGCGCCAAGCCATGATCATTAGCAATCCGTCGTCAGGTAAGGAAGAGGCTGAGCAGTATGTATCCCAAGTCAGAGAAATTCTGGAGTCACAGCAATATGAGGTGGTTGTTAACGAGACGGCCGGGGAAGGTGATGCCACCAACTACTGCCTGAACGCCTGCAAGGACGGCTGTGGTCTGGTCATTTCCATCGGAGGCGACGGTACACTGCATGAGACGATTAACGGCATGATGGATCAGGATCATCGTCCACGACTGGGCGTCGTACCGCTGGGTACGGTGAATGATTTTGCACGTGCGCTGAATATCTCGCTTGACCCGGAGGAGGCCATTAGGCAGTTACGTTCGGACCAGACCCATATCGTGGATCTGGGGAAAATCAATGATCGCCTGTTTGCCAACGTGGTAGCTGCAGGGTCTTTGGCAGAAGCTCTATTCTCCGTATCCTCGGAAGAAAAGTCGAAGCTGGGTTCATTTGCATATCTCAAAGAAGGCTTGAAAGACCTGGTGAACACACCAGCTAATCATCTGACCATTGAATATGACGGCCAGATCTGGGAGGGAGAATCTCCTCTTTTTCTGGCGGCGCTGACCAATTCGGTTGGAGGATTCCAGAAGTTGTCCCCGGATGCTGAGGTGGACGATGGTCTGATACATTGTTTTGTTGTTCGCAACATCAGTGTGTTCAACAGCCTGACACTAGGTACTTCCCTGTTCTTTGGTAATCTGAAGGACCATAAGGATGTGGATTATTTTACAGCCAAAGAAGTTCATGTTCGCTCAGACGAAGCCATTCGCACGAATGTGGATGGTGAGGAAGGTCCTGCCCTGCCGATTCACATCCGAGTCCTGCCAAGGCATATTGAAGTTATCGTACCGGAAGAAGTATAACTTATTCCTGTGTAATGATAGGCTGAGGTTGAAGTCCTATCATTTCGCCATATGAATGTAGGATAAATCTATTGAAACCGATTGCAGATGTGTGTCACAATCAAAGGTAAGATACACGATAATATTCGAATATGGAGGGAAAACATCTTGAGAACCATTAAATTGGGCAGCAGCACATTAGAAGTACCCGTAGTCGCGGTGGGTTGCATGCGGATTAATTCACTAGACGGTAAGGAAGCTGAACATTTTGTTCGTTCTGCAATGGAGGTTGGCGCAAATTTCTTTGACCATGCCGACATTTATGGTACAGGAACATGTGAGGAGATCTTCGCTGAAGCGGTACAGATGAATCCCCAAGTTCGTGAAAATATGATTCTTCAATCCAAATGCGGTATCCGCAAAGGCATGTTTGATTTCTCCAAAGAGCACATCCTGAATTCAGTCGATGGCATCCTGCAACGTCTGAAGACGGAATATCTTGACGTTCTGCTGTTGCACCGTCCAGATGCATTGGTTGAGCCGGAGGAAGTGGCTGAAGCCTTTGATCAACTCGAGCGCGAAGGTAAAGTGCGTCACTTCGGGGTATCCAACCAGAATCCGAACCAGATCGAATTGTTGAAAAAATACGTGAAACAGCCACTGGTAGCCAACCAGTTGCAGATGAGTATTACCAATACCACGATGATTGACAGTGGAATTAACGTAAACATGGAGAACGAAGCCGCGGTTAACCGTGACGGTAGCATTCTTGATTACTGTCGTCTGCATGATATCACCATTCAGCCGTGGTCTCCGTTCCAGTACGGATTCTTCGAAGGTGTATTCCTGGGTAGCGACAAGTTCCCGGAATTGAATGCAAAGATCGACGAGATTGCTGCGAAGTATGACGTGAGCAATACAACGATTGCAATCGCATGGTTGCTTCGTCACCCTGCGCAGATGCAACCTGTGACAGGCACGATGAATATTGAGCGTCTGCAAGACTGTGTAAAAGCTGGAGATGTTCATCTCACTCGTCCAGAGTGGTATGAAATTTACCGTGCGGCAGGCAATATACTGCCTTAAATTCAAGTTATAGTGAGCATACTGACTGATGAGTCAGTTGAGAACACGAGCCCGTAGATGGCTCGTGTTTTTTGTCTATTTTCAGGTTTGATGCCGAGCGCATTTCCGATATAAAATAAAGATAGGAGTGTTTGTTTTATAAAAGGATTAAAATGGTTTTAATACAAATTAGTTGAAATTATTATATTGACCGATACTTTCTAATTACATATAATTACTTTTGCATACCGATAATCCTGTTTATGTTTTTTATTTTGGAGGGTGGTGTTCGTTTGGAGTCGACAACCACGATACGCGATCACTTGGAAAGTTATCTGAAGCGTGAGCAGATGTCCATTAGTCATTTTTCGGAAACGTCAGGGATTAATTCGGGTACGCTGAGCAATATTTTGAATAAAAATCGGCCTATTGCCATGCAGCAGTTGGATCGCATCACTTCCGCCATGAGACTGGAAGAAGGTTACTTCTATGAGTTATACATAGACGAGTGTTTTGTACACGCGACCCCGGACTGGCGAAGACTGGGACCCTTCCTTCATCGCTGTGCCGAGTTGGACAAGTTGGACTGTATTGAAGAGGTTATTCGTCTGATGATGGATAATCTATCCTATATTCCTTTGTTATTTGATGTGGCTGAAGAATTCTTCCAAGCGGGTAAATTCAAACCAGCCATTCTTCTATATGAAAACATCGCTGAAAGCGAGAAAATGCAACATTCCGAGAGGCTTGCACTCTGTCAGTATCGACTGTTCAGATTGGGACTGACCAATGATCAGCACCGGAATCTGATTATTGCATCTCGGTTCGAATATTATGTGGATCGGCTGGATGAACGCTACCAGTTGGATGCGCTTAACGAACTGATTAATGCTTTTGCATCACTTCACAGATGGAGCAAAGTTCAGGAACTATCTGAAAAGCTGAAGGTGAAAGCAGCCATCCATTATGAGATGAATGGACGGAGGAAACAGGAAGAGACCAAACGACCTATCGTTTTTTATATTATGTATGCTTATTTAGCGTCTGGAAGTGCCCACTTCCACTTGAACAACTATGAAATGGCATTGAAGTATGTTGCATTGTACTCCGATTACAGTTGGGTGAAAGAGCCTGAACCTGAAGAAAAAGTGGTCATTCATCAATTTCAGGAATGGGCTGAGGGTAACCGTTATATATATCAATTAATGGCCGGACAGTTTGAGGTATTATCCGATTATCTGGCATATATCTCGACGAAGGAAAATGAGATATTCCCAGCGATTTGTGATATTGTAACTGCGGCTAACCGATATGATATGAATATAGATCATGTACTTGAGCAGTATGAATCTTACTTCACTTATCAGGAACAGAGCAATCGGATTGGGAAAGTAAGCAAACAGGTTACCGATGATCGATACGTTCGTCTTTTAGCCGGATTAGGCACGTATTATCTTAAAAAAGACAGGTTTGCAAAGGGGTTAGATTTTGTCCTCCATAGCTTGAGATTTTCTATTGAAATTAGCGATGGACGAGGTATGCTTAGAGGTGTTGGACTGTTTGAACAATATAGGGACTATGCGTCTGACACTGCTATAAAGCAGTACAAAATCTTGATTGGTGAGGTGCAGAAACTCAATGAAGAGAAAGCTGGCTTTGCTGATAGTTACATGTAGTATAGTGGTGAGCATTGTAACCCCTGTTACTGGACCTGCCCCGACTGTAGGAAGTCCAGACCCATCCATCTACCGAATGAATGATCACGGTTTAGGGACATAAGCCTGAACCAATGAACGCTTCTGATTTAATTCAGAAGCGTTCTTTTTTTGTGTATCAGAGTGGAAGAATAAGTATGTCGTATCTCATATGCGCTTTTGATTGGCATAATACACTAAAATATGACAAAAAGGAGGGATACTATGGATCGCCTGGATTTAATATCACGGATCGAAGATGCCAGACAGTTGTTATATCGCATGCATATGGAATACGGCAGTCTGCTTCATCCGGAAGTAATCCAGCAATCCGTAGTCCTGGACGGTCTTATTAATCAATACAACAGAGCCAAGGTAGGAAAGGCGATGAATTAAGTTCGCCTATTTACATTTGCGTTTTTGTATACTATAGTTAGTCACATGAGTAACTAACTGACTAACTGGCTAATCAATAATGAATACGTATGAAAGTTGGAAGCACATGAAATCGACTTTGGATGAATCTCAGCCTATTTTTCATCAGATTGCCACGATGATTATGGACGATATTGTGGAGGGCAGATTGAAGGTGGAAGAACAGGTTCCTTCAACCAATGAACTGTCAAGCTTCTACAATATCAATCCGGCTACAGCCCGCAAAGGACTGCAGGAACTCGTGGACAAGGGGATTATATACAAACAGCGAGGTGTTGGAATGTTTGTTGCAAAGGGAGCAAGAGAAGCATTGCTCGTTGAACGGAAACAAGATTTTTATGAAGAATACATCAAGCCTTTACTTGAGGAAGCCAGACGGATTCACATGAATGAAGACATGATCATTGATCTGATTCGCGGCAAGAAGGATAAGGAGAGTGAGTTATGATTCATATGGAGCAGGTCAACTACAGCTACCAGAAGACACCCGTTCTGAACCAGGTTACGCTACATGAGAGTGAACCAATCATTAGTGCAATCTGGGGAAGAAATGGAGCGGGTAAAACAACAATGATGAGTTTACTCGCAGGGCATAACCGCCCGGACAGTGGAACCGTTCAGATCATGGGTCAAGACCCCTATAATAATCTGGCTGCCCAAGAGCATCTGTGCTACATCCAGGAGAATCATCCTCTGGGGAAAAACTGGACGGTTAATGACATGGTTCAAATGGGACAATATTTTCATCCGCAGTGGAATCAGGATTTGGCGGAACGTTTAATCGATGTGTTCGAACTACCAACAAAGAAGAAAATCATTAAATTTTCGAAAGGCATGAAGACTGCCACCCAGATTATATTAGGTCTTGCCAGTAATGCAAAGATAACCATTCTGGATGAACCCACCAATGGGCTCGATGCGGAGAAGCGTAAATTCTTCTACAATGCGCTACTGGAAAGTTATGAAGATAACCCGCGTCTGATTCTGATATCCAGCCATCATATTGAGGAGATTCAGCCCTTATGTGAGTCGCTTATCGTTTTGCAAGCCGGAGAGGTGTTGTTAAATCAATCGATGGAAGAGATGCGCGAAAAAGGAGTTCTTCTAACAGGGAGAATTGAAGATATTAATCAAGTCACAGCAGATGTTAAAGTTATAGAGTCTTCCCAGATGGGATCGACTGTAAAAGTGATGATTGATGAGCCCTACTCGAAAATGTGGAAGGATATCGCTCATTCGCAGGGTCTTTCCATTGAGAAAGCGACATTACAAGATTATTTGGTTAACAGGACCCGTAATCAAGAGGGGGTTAAACCATGAACGCAGTAAAAGGTACGAACCGACTGATTCGTGATGATATGCGTTTGTATCTGAGCATATTTTCATCCATCGCTCTAATGCTCACCGTTGTATATCTGGCCATTGGCTTCATATTTGATGTCTCGTATGCCACGCAACTGTTTGGTCCCATGTACGGAGGGATATGTACGTTTGCGATTGGGGGGATCATTACACTGTTTCCGGTTGCGATGGGTATGGGCAGTACACGAATTCAATTCATGAAATCCTTCTATATGAATTCGGTATGGATGGTTGCAGGCACCATGATCATTCTGCATGTGGCGTATTTCCTCATACACCTGCTTCAGGAAAAAGGAATTGTTGACGTTACCCTTTATCAACCAGGCATGTTGTATTCAAACGAATATCATTTCTTATCCTACCTGTGGATCGATCTGATGTGCGGCTTTCTCGTACTGGGAATCTCTGTCTTCCCAACGGTTTGTTGGATGCGATTGGGGATGCGTAACTTCTTCATTATGTTCTTTGGGGTTGGCTTGGTCATTACGCTGATCATTACACTGGGCGATCTTGGTGAGTTTATGTTGTGGATTGCTAGGATCAATCGCATGACATTGTTCACCGTTCTGGGATGCATTGGTGGTGCGCTACTTCTGTCTACGTACCCGATGATGAAGAATGCGCCGCTTACCATGAAATCCAAAAAAGACTGACAGGAAACGGTTATATAAAGGAACTGGGGCAATAAATCTATGCGAAATTTCCTGTAATCTGAAAAACACGAGTGCGAACACGCCTCGTGTTTTTGGTATCATCTTAAATCACTGAATATACCTATTCAACAATCTTTGTGCGCAATTCCAAATGAAGGTGCATGCGTTAAGCCTGAGCTTGCGGTTTGAATCCTTCGTCTTTGAGATACTCGCCAGCTTCGCTACGCGTTTCAAAAGCCATATCCAGATTAACACCGGAATACACATACCACATGTCATCTTCATATTTTAAAGTCAGCGTATGTCCATCTTCATCGATCCACGTTCCGCCACCCGTAGAGGTAGTAGCCAATGCAGGAGCAGCTTTTACTTGTTCTGGTTCTTTAAATTCAACTGCGTTGGGGTTGTGAGACATTGCTTGGATCGTTTCATCTAACAAGGTGCGCAGATCTGCTTCGGAGTAATCACGAATATTGACGAATCCTTTAGCATCGGTCTCATAGTTGGGCAGTAGCCCTGCATAAATATAACCGTTACCGTTAGGGTGAATATGGAGAGCAACAATTTTCTTATCATACGCGCTTTCCTCGTAGTGGAAGTTAACACGACCGAGAGAAACATCTTTGCGTTGCAGTTGGGGATACGATTGTAGCACTTCAAGCTTTTGTTCCACGTTAAGCATAATTGCCTCCTAGTTAGGTCGTGTCTGAAAACTCGCTGAAGTGCATCTTTTACCGCCTTTTCGCCCCCTGCTGCGTCACTTTCCCTTGACGTGCCCCGGCACGCCTGCGGAAAATTTCCTTGCTTGGAACGAAAATTCGGCAAAATCTGCTACCTTCGGAGTTTCCAGACACGCCCTAGTGTTCAATAGGGGTGATTATACCATAGGTGTTCGCTTATGACGATTCGGAACTACCCATCAGAATGCTTCGCCCTAGTTCTTTCAGGTGTTCCATAACTTGCAGATAGGGATAAGGCCCATAGCTTACACGTGCTACACCCAGTGCGGCAAGTTGTTTTGGTGAAGGCTCAGGAGATGTAACCATAACGTTAATTGGCAGAGGTGAACGCTCACACAATTCCTGAATCAGTTGGTGATCCTGCAAACCGGGTACAAACAGACCGCTGGCTCCTGCATCTGCATAATGGCTCGAACGTATAAGTACTTCCTCCAGGAGGGAGTGGGTATGGTGTTCAGGTGCATTTTGCAGAAAAATATCTGTGCGGGCGTTAATGAAAAACGGTATGCCTGCCTGCTCCGCAGCTTCCCGGGCGGCGGACAGTCTCGGGCATTGCTCCTCCACAGAGTACAATCCCAAGCCAGTGGGAAGTTGGTCTTCCATGTTGATTCCTACAGCACCATGATCGATGACTTGCAGGATATTTTTCTTCACTTCTGACACAGACCTCCCATACCCTCCCTCTATATCGATCGTTACAGGCAGATCCACGCTCGCTGTAATCCGTGCGAGATTGGCAAGCACCAGATGGAATGGCATGGATTCACCGTCGTGTTCACCGTGGGCCGCAGCAACGGACCAGCTTCCGGTAGCAATGGCCGTTGCTCCAGCGGATTGAATGGCTTGTGCACTTCCAGCATCCCACACATTAACGAGAACAAGTGGTTTTCCTTTCACATGGTATTGTTGGAACAACGTTGCTTTCTCCTCTAAGGTACTCATATTATGTTGGCTCTCCTTTGTTATATCATGCATTCCTTTGGACATTTGATGCGTACTTCATTACTTCATTCTGTTTTTCAGCTACCCTGTTTTTGTTTCTCGTGAGTCAAAAGCCAGTTTTTGCGAGTTAATCCCCCGCCGTATCCACCCAGTTCGCCACTGGCATTGATTACACGGTGACATGGAATCACAATCGCAAGCTGGTTGGCCCCATTCGCTTGTGCCACGGCTCGGCAAGCAGTCGGTTTTCCCAGTGCATTTGCAATCTCCTGATATGACCTTGTTTCCCCAGCCGGAATGGACAGCAACTCGTCCCATACCTGCTTTTGAAATGGTGTTCCTAAACAGAACAACGGTGTGTCGAATGCTGTCCGAATACCTTGAAAGTACTCGTTTAGTTCACGCTCAATGGACTGGATGGGAGCTGTAGTGCCGGGTACAATCGCTGATTTGGTTCGTTTGCGCAGACGCTCAACTTCGCGTTCCAGACCTCTGCGGTCCACAAATTCCAGTAAATATAGCGACTCCTCGTCTGCAATGGCCATCATCGGGCCGAGGCGGGTGTCAATCCAGGACGCTTTTAGGATATGTCCTTCATCGACTTGTGTAGGGGCGGCACCCATGATCCGTGAAAAGGCATCGCGGAAGCCGCTGCTTGACTCATATCCGGTAGATAATTGGCTATCAATCACGGTGCGACCAGAACGAATATTTTTCAGGGCAAGTCCCATGCGGCGAGCACGGGCATATTCGACAAAGGTCATGCCGAACCGCTTCTTGAACTGTCGTCGCGCCGTGGATTCATCGATGGAGAGTGCCTTGAAATCCTGTCCTTTCCAGCGTTTCTCCGGATTTTTCTCCACAGCTTCTACCAAGATGCGAACGACATCGGATACTTGGTTGGTGTGAGAGAGCGGGCGACAGCGCTGGCAAGGGCGATAAGAGGCCAGAAGTGCCTGCTGAGCTGTCTCATAGAATTCACAGTTTTCGAATTTTGGCTTTCGCGCAGGGCATGTGGGACGACAGAACACACCGGTGGTTCGGACCCCAACATAGAATAAACCCTCGTATTCCGAATCCTTGGCCACAAGCGCCTCGTAATATTGTTCCTTCAGATCAGCAGAAATCATGGGGGCACGTCCTTACTCATTAGAATCTTTATCTATAACCTATTATAGAAAAACGTTGCAGCAAGCATCGCCGAAAATCAGGCATGAATATTGGAAAGATTGCATCTCATTGGAGAAGGAATCCGTTTGTTCAGAATTTGTTTAGAGTGAACTGGTAGTATAGACCTATCAGTGTAGGGTTACTTAGGCAAGGATACCTATATAGTGAAAAATATAATTATTGATCATTCATTGTTATAGGAAAAATACATAGGTAAACATGAAATTAAAGATTAGCGGAACGAAAGTTTGGAGGTCGACTAGAATGAAATATTCCACGTACAAAAGTATTTATGAATCCGCTTATACCAAAACGTCCGAGTCTCGCACAATGTATGTTAAAGATCAATTCATGCAGCGTGTGAAGACGCCAACCTGGCTAGTGAAGATCGTCACCATAACTCTAATTATAATCATAGGGTGTAGTGCTGTATTCACTGCATTTGCAGGGGATGAGCAATTGTTATCGGGGGACCAGATCGTTGTATCTCAGGGAGATACACTGTGGGGCATTTCTTTGGCACATAAACCTCAGCAGATGGATACTCGTGTGTATGTAGAAGCAATTAAGAAAGTGAACAAAATCGAGCATAACGCCATTCGAATTGGACAAGTGTTGGTCTTGCCTGGGTTTGATCGATAAAATAAACGGTGCATGACGTCATGAACGGAGTTCTTTTTTTACTCATCGAGGTGCAGTTACATACTGAATTTATTAATCATTTACATATAATGGAGCTTCATGTGGGACGATATGGTGTAGTGATTAATAAGTGGTGTGCTATATAAGTTGAACTAAAGAATATTTACACTGACACTACGATGACAGAATAACCTTCCAATCGCTGTTATCCCCAGATTTTTTGATTCCCTTTTCTTAAAGGGAAAATCCGGGGATAGCGTATGCTTCCGATGCAGCTTTCTTTCAGAAAGCTTTTAGGCGAAGTGTATGCTTTCGGAGTAGCTTTCTTACAGAAAGCTTGTGACTTCGCTTTTTCAGGTTTTTTCTGTCCTCTCCGTTATCGTGTAAATGATTAGTTCAACTGATATAGATCTATGTGCTGTAGATGGATGAAGGGAGAAGTAGATGATGAAAATAAAAATAAAGAAATCTGCACTTTGCATGTCTGTGCTCTGTATTTCGCTATTCGTCAGTGCCTGTGGTGCCAAGAATAATAATGAATCGGTTCAGGAACATGCCTATCCACAATCGAAGCAACCCGTAGAGGAAGCTGGAGAAAGCTCTGTTCCGAATGCGGATGCGAAGAATAACAATGATCAAGGTAGTGCGAGTGGTGATGAGGGCAAGCCTACAGCACAATCGGAATCCACTGAACCGTCTGAGCAGATTGATATCGTCATTGACCAGTCGGAGAAACCGAGCGAGGGTAACAGCTTTGATTTTGGAATTAAACAGGTTCCGAAGGGGTATACACTAAAGGAGATGCGATGGACGTCTAACACGGTGACGATTGTAAATTCGCTACAGGAAGCCATTGAACATGGTGGAAATGGTGAAGAGGGGTTTTACTTTAGCGGCAATGGACAATTCTCCGGATTTATCTATTCGGATGAGATGAAGGGCGAGCGCGGCAAAGCGACATTTGTCTTCACAAATGATGAGGGGAACGAAATCCTGTCCGAGAAAGAAATTACATTGAAGTAGCAGGCACATCATTAACGCTCCGTCTGGAGCCTGTTGAACAGGAAAAGCAGCCACTTGGGCTGCTTTTTTTGACATACATGATTACAAGATCGCCGATCTATCTGTTGCTACATCTATAAAGATTGAACTGAAGATTTACACGAGAACGTAGAGGACAGAAATAACCAGAAGAAGCGGAGCGTTCGCCTTTATACCCTGATTTTCACCTTTATAAAAGTAATTAAAAAAAATCGGGGGATAACAGCGATCTGAAGGTTGTTCTGTCATCGGAGTGGCAAGTGTAAAAATTACTTTTTAGTTCAATTTATATAGTTGCTACATAAAGTCAAAGAAATAACGGACCACGTGGAACATAACCGGAGAGGTATAGGTCAGGCTGTCGACCCGGCTCAGGTAGCTTTTTTTGAGTGAATCAAACTTGTTGTCATCTCCAATTAACAGATCGCGCTTCAGTACAGACACCGTCAGACTGCCGAAGAATCCGGCCAGACTGATCAACACCCCGATGAACAGCGAGAATTTCCAATCAAATGGCGTCAGGTAGGGATGGATGAAATACGACGTAGCTGTTGTCACAATGAATGCACACGCGAACCCTTCCCAGGTGACAAAAGGATTGGCAGTAGGCACCACTTTTCGTTTGCCCAGATAGAGAGAGACCAGATAGTGCACCACATCATTAAGCTGTGTTAACACGACCAGGAACAACACCAGCTTGGCCCCGTACTCCGGTGTGGCAAATGGAAAATAGGCTAGGTGGCTCAGCCCAAACACCATCAGCATTAGTCCCCATTGTGTAGAGCTGACACTGCGCAGGAACCCGACCGTACCTTTGTTAATCAGGCGTGGCAAGGGAAGTACCAGGAACACATATAGTGGAATAAACACGATAAACATGCCATACCATCCAATGTAGATCCAATAGAACTGGACGGGAATCGCCAGATATGCCCATAGGAACAGCCTGCGGTCAGCTTTGCGTGTACTTCGAATCATGGAGAAGTATTCTTTGAGTGAGAAGAATGCAAGCACCATGAGGGAGATCAGGGACACAATAGGATTGAAGAGGGTAGCGAGACAAAAGATCACAAACATGCCCCACCAGGTTTTGATTTTTTGGCCGATCCCTGAATAGTCTTTGTTTGGCTGAAGCTTCGTAATAACTTTGTAGACGATATGTATCACAAGTAAAGCTGTGAAGATTAACGTTAGTGTAAAGAGTGAACTGCTCACGAACCGATCACCTGCTTATTCAAAGTAAGATTCCATTATAGGGCACCTATGTTATTATGAAGGAATAGTGCCAACTTGATAAGGGGAAATTTTGCTATGACAGATGATCGCTCCATCTATATTCTGCTTACGAATACAGGAACGCTGTTTACCAAGGTTATTCAGAGCTATACCCGAGCGCCATATAATCACGCATCGATCTCATTTGACCGGGAGTTAACCGAGCTGTACAGCTTCGGTCGCAAACATCCCAGCAATCCGCTGAATGGCGGGTTTGTGAAGGAAGATATTCAGACAGGTACATACAGCAAGTATCCCAATACGACATGTGTCATATATGAGCTTAAGGTGACGGATCGTGAAGTGGAAAAAATGAAACGCGTGCTGCATATCTTCATCCGCAGCCGCCAGAAATATATGTACAATCTGCTCGGCGTGATCGGCATTACGCTCAAGGAACCGGTGGAGTTCAGCAACTCCTACTTCTGCTCCCAATTTGTAGCCGAGATTCTACAGCGTTCAGGCATCAAACTGTGGAACAAGCTGCCTGCGCTGGTGACACCGGATGATTTTCGCCAGAGTGAACGATTGCAACTGGTATATGAGGGGAAATTAAGCGAGTATACGCTGGGGAGTGCAGAGCAAGAGTAGGGTAGGTGCGTATGCTGACACTCCAAGGAAATCCAACCATGAAATAGCCTGCTGCCACGGATGACGAGGCAACAGGCTGTTTGTGTACTTCATATAGATGATGGTGAGGATGAGGATCTGTCGAAATTAACCTCTTCAAGGAATTCGATCACTTCACCATTTGGACTGTGGACGAGCGCATTTCTAACCCGAAGTGCAGGTTCACCAAGCGATATCCAATCTGGTTCAACATAGGTTTTGGCTCCATGGGCGAGCGCTCGCTGATAGATATCTTCTACATCATGCACGTAAAAGGCGAAATGTAACAGTGCGCCGTGCCGGACCGCTTCAGGAGAGGTGGCAGCTTCACCCTCGGCTGGAATGACGGCTTTTGGGTCAAATACCTCAATACAGGTGCGCTGATCCGGAGAGATCAGTATACACGCCTCGGTAATGTGGAAGGAAGGCAAACTCCAGGAGTGACCGACCTTGAATCCTAATACTTTTGTATAAAACGCCAGGGTATCTTCGTAATTACGAGCCTGAATGGCTACATGTGCAAGTCCAATAACACTCACGTTCATCGCTCCTTCTTCAGATTGTATTCTAAAGTATAGGGCTGATATCGCATTGGAACCATACAATATCAAAGGATATAATGAGATGAAATCTATATAATTTTAGATAATTTATCAGAAAAACCTTATTAAATAAGCCGACGACTCGGAGGTGTTACAAATGGAACACATAATAGATGAAATCGATCAGCAGATTATGCGCTTGTTGCAACATCATGCACGTATCCCCGTTGCACAGATCAGCAAAGAAATTAACATGTCCCAACCTTCGGTTAAGGAAAGAATAATGAAACTGGAGGAAAGAGGAGTAATAGCGGGCTATTCAACCATCTATAATCTGGCCCGGTTAAACCGTGGAACCACGACGTTTATTTTGCTCAAAACAGAGCATTGCGACGAGTTGGTTCAGTTCTGTGAACAGGCCATCGAAGTCACGGATGTCTATCGGATTAGCGGTGAGTATAACTATCTGATCAAGGTACAGACGGCGTCCATTGAAGAACTTGCCGAATTTCAGGATTCACTGGTGAAGCTGGGACCCTCCAAATCCCATATCAGCATGAAAAATATCATGGAAAACCGCGTTCTCCTTTAAGATATGAGAGAGACTAGAGAGAAGACATTTGTTCTGGCACCGGATTCGTTCAAAGAAAGCATGACAGCAAAAGAAGTATGTATCGCGATGGAAAAAGGATTGCGTAAAATATACCCGACGGCAGGCTATATTCATGTACCTATGGCAGATGGTGGGGAAGGTACGGTGCAGTCCCTTGTGGACGCTTCCGGCGGTGTGCTTCACCAGCGAGAGGTGAGAGGACCATTGGGTCAGACAGTCACTGCGCAGTATGGCATTCTGGGTGGCGGAACAACGGCGGTCATCGAGATGGCATCGGCGAGCGGCATCCACTTGGTTACCAAGGACACCCGGGACCCGCTCCGGACAACAACCTATGGAACAGGCGAGTTGATTCACGCATGTCTGGACCTTGGCATACGTAAGATCATCATTGGCATTGGTGGTAGTGCGACCAACGATGGTGGGGCTGGCATGGCTGAAGCACTTGGTGCGAAGTTTCTGGATGCACAGGGTCAGCCGCTTGCGCGTGGTGGCGGGGCTCTGGATCAACTGGCTCAGATTGATGTATCCGGTCTGGATGAGCGTTTGCAGGAAGTGGAGTTCATTGTGGCCTGTGATGTGACCAATCCGCTCTGTGGGGAGCATGGCGCATCAAGGGTGTTTGGACCACAAAAAGGGGCAACTCCAGAGATGGTGGAGCAGCTGGATACGAATCTGTCCCATTATGCAGATGTGGTGAAACAGCGGCTGCACAAGGATATCCGTGATGTACCAGGAGCCGGAGCGGCTGGGGGATTGGGCGCGGGACTTTTGATTTTTACACAGGCTGTGTTACGTAAAGGGATTGAAATTGTCATTGAATATACTGAGTTGCGTGAAAAGTTGATTGCTGCGGATGTGGTATTTACGGGCGAAGGCGGTATCGACTTCCAAACGAAATTTGGCAAGACCCCCTATGGTGTTGCTCGAGCAGCCAAGGAAGCGGGTAAACCTGTGATTGCTCTTGCAGGCTATGTGGGCGAAGGGATCGACACCCTCTACGCGGAAGGCATCGATGCCATATTTGGTATTGTGCCTGGGGCAGCAGATCTGGATCAACTATTGCGAGAAGGCCCGGAGAATGTGGAACGTACCACCGAGAATATTGCTAGAGTACTGAAGCTAGGTCTACTTTCTTAGATCAGTGACCATCGGGATCATATGGGGTCGGATTGGAATGCGATGTGACAAAGACGGGATACGGATATGCCTGATATCAGGTGATCTGTCTCTCGTTTTTTGCTGTGAAATTCCATTGTATAGTTGTCGTTCAGGTCGCTTCGTTCGCGTTATCTTTACCCTTTATGGCGCCTTGTGTGCTGTTCAGGTAGTTTAGATGTGTTTTGCCCCAACCACACATGCCGTCCAATAACGTACCGATGGTCTGGCCGTGTTCGGACAGGCTGTATTCTACCTTTGGTGGAACATCACCATAGAGCGTGCGCACAATTATTTGATCCTGCTCCAGCTCACGCAGTTGTTTCGTTAACGTGCCTTGGGCTACATCAGGAATTATGCGTCGTAGTTCACCGAATCGCTTCGTACCTTCTTTTAATAAAATAAACAAGATAAGGGGTTTCCACTTCCCATTAATGGTCTCCAGTGTTGTCAGTACTCCCTGCAACCTTGGTTCTTGTAAATCCATAGTAATCACCTCGATTTATACGTCTATATGTATCTCCATCATACCGGATTTTCTCTATCTCTGCTTGATCGTCTCTGTGAAAAGAGGGGGGAACCGTCGTAATCCCGTCCCAATAGTACGAATATTCGTACTAGGTACGATGTAAATGCGTACTATTCAACGTCCTACATTTCATGAATAATGAACACCAACGGGAGAGCACAAGCACATACATAACCGGAGATGAGAGGATGATCATAGATGAATCAGTATACATTGGAGAATAAACGGGTCGTTGTTATCGGAGGGAGCTCGGGCATCGGACTGGCTACGGCAATTCAGGCAGCTGCCGCAGGTGCGGATGTGATTATTGCAGGAAGATCGGCGTCCAGATTGGAGGAAGCAAGGGAACAGATTACGAAGGCTGTGGGCACAGGCGTGGCTGGAGAAACGGTGGTGGAAGTTCATGTATTGGACAATCAGGATGAACAGCAACTCGAAGCATTTTTCGCCCGAATCGGAACGTTCGATCATCTCTTCACACCAGGAGCAGCCTACACTCGAGGACCACTGACTTCGGATCGGGAGACGGCAGAGAGTTGTTTCAAAGGCAAGTTCTGGCCACAATACTTTGCGGCTAAATATGCTGCACCGTCTCTATCAGCTTCCGGCTCGATCACCTTAATGTCTGGTGGATTCAGCCAGCGTCCACTGGATGGCGGTGCTTCTTACGCTGCATGTAACGGTGCAATTGAGAGCCTGGGTAAAGCACTCGCGGTGGAATTGGCACCGGTTCGTGTGAATGTTGTATCCCCTGGAACCATCTGGCGGGAGGGGCAAGAAGGGACGCCACGTGGTGACCATTTTAAAGATTATGAGAAGCTGTCTCTAATCAAGCGGGTTGGCTACAATGAAGAAATTGCACATACAGTTACGTATCTGATGACCAATACGTTCACGACGGGCAGCACATTGTATGTGGATGGCGGGTACACCTTGATTTAAGAGCTGGAGTTATATAGGTCCAAAAGAATATTATTTTAAAATAAAATGATGAAATATGGCGAAAAAAGTTGAGATCTATCCTGTTTTTGTACTACAGGGTGGATCTTTTTCCTTTTATTTACTCTTTTTGTTTAGAATCTGTTTATCGCAGTGTACTACAATAGGCCTTACGTATCAGAGGGATTGAATTTATATGTAAAAAACATGAGACAGGGAGGATCAAGTACATGAATTACAGAAAAATAATGAGCATGTTGCTCATTTTGGTGTTGGTAGCTCCATGGCTGGCACCAGCAGGGAAGGTTAGTGCAGGAGCAACGTATCCTGTACCAGGAAAGGGTGGCTTAATCACAATCAAGCCTACGGGTGATAACAATGTTGAAGTACATTGGGAATATGCGGACTCCTCTACGCCATCATATGAATTAAAATATCAGGTCTACGTCTCTGTTTATCCTAACCTGAAAGACATGGAAGAAATCAGGGACTCACTAGACTATGGGAACGATGATTGGATTAGTGGTGCAGAATCTGAAGACGGTACGTTTTCCAGAGAATTTATGGGTTTAAGCGACAGCGTAACTTACTATTTCAATGTAATTGTTAATGATGGCAAAGGTTTGGAATCTGCGTACCAGATGCAATCTTACGACCCTAGTACACAGCTGAGCGAGTTGGACCAGTTTAACGAAATCAAAAAGAGAAAAGTTCAGGATCCTATTACCAATTTCATACCAGAAGTAATAGAGTTGCTTAGTAACAAAAATTTCATTGCTACTCCCGATTTTGAATTATTGTCTGAGAAAGAGCAATCTGACATTGCAGAATACATGTTGAAGGAATCAAGCCCACCAGCCTCTAGTAGTTATGAGAGTAAGGAACAAGTCCAATATGTAGTTCAATTGGCCTTGCAAGCCTTGGAGCTTCCACACAAAATTGGAGGACCTGACTCCAGAGAAGTCCTTGATGCATTTTTTAATAAACAAGCCGAGCGAATACAGCAACAATTCAATGATATAGAAGCAGATGATAAATACTATGAACTTATTCACTATTATCTCGATTCCTCCGAAGTTGAAAGACGTATGGCAGCTTTTAGATATGAGCGTAAACTCACAAAAAAACTCGATATCTCGGAAATACTTAATTATACGCAATCAGCATTGGAAGAAACACCTTTTATTAACAAAGTAGAAACATCAGAAGATATGTTGAAAAAGTTAATAAATATGTTAGAAATTCAGGGAGATATTGAGACATACAACTCCGATGAAGACGTGGAGATTCCAATTGGAAAATTCCCTTTGGATGTTAGCAAATTGAATGATCTTACTTCCGAAGAACAAGAAGAATTGGCAGAATATATGCTTAGTGAAAGACCCCTTGGTGGATATGCAAGTTTTGAAGAAATTCAGACTGCATTTAATAAATTTTTCCCTGATGATAACGAAACCGATCCATTGGCTGTCTTAAATGCTGCAAAAAGCAGCTTTAACAGAGATGCCATGCGTGTAGCGATGGAAAACCCGGATCTGGGTATTACTCTGCCTGATGGCTACGGTGCTTTAACCCCGGAGGTTAGAGATTTTATTGCAGGGTTCCTGATTCAATATGTAAATAAAGATTACAAAAATAAAGAACAGGTTCAATATATGATGGAGCTTGCTGTTCTGGCCCAATCGGTTTGGGAGCAAAAGCAACTTGTTACTCTTAAAAACAAGCTGGATGAACTTTCGCAGAAGTTAGCAGATTTGCCAGTGTCCTTTAATGATCAACAAAGCGAGGGATTTCGTAGCATTGGTCAAGAGTATTTGAAACGTACCAACAAAGTAGACAAAAGTATTTTTGCTTATAGATACTTGTATTCAGTGGCCTTCGAGAGGTTAGAAGGGAATTTTCAAGGGAATATCGTGGAACCTATGGTTGTGCTAGGGCTCTTGACTACGCCATACCAGTCTATCGATAAGGCTACCAAGGTTGATCGAATGGATCAATGGCTTGAGTCAGCTATGAATGATTACATTACAGGTGAAGCATTCTTCAACAAATACAAGTTTGATCGTACAGGTGCCCTTGATTTATCCAAAAGAGCAGAGTTGAGTCCTGAAGACCAAAAGGAATTGGCAGAATGGTTGCTCACTGAAGAAGACAGCTACGAAGATGTTGAAAATCTACAATATGTATTTAACCGATTCTTTACGGCTCCTAATGTGAAGGGGAATGACATCAATAACTCCATAATTGGCTTGGACAGCACGATGGAGATCTCCTTCGACGATAAGCAGCACTGGTTGGATCTGGCCAATATTCAGAAACTTGATTTTAGCGGTAACAAAACGGTATGGGTTCGCTATAAGGCGATCAGCGATGAACTGCCAGGCCGCGCGGTGAAGATTGTCTTTACACAGAACGGAGATAGCAATACTGATAATGGTAATGGCTCAACGCCTAACCCGGGTGGAAACACAGGTGGTGGCGGATCATCTACGCCTACGCCTGTAACGTCTACACCTGCACCAACAACGAAACAAGAGCAGATCGTGGTTGACGTTAATGGATCAAACGGTACCAACCTGACCAAAACGCCAATTACCCGTACGACCGAAACCAACGGCACGATCAAAGATCTAGTGAAAATGACCGAAGCGATTGCCAAGGAATCGGTAGAAAAAGCGAAACAATTGAACATGAACACCGCACGCATCGTGATTCCTGATACCAAAGATGCCGTGTCCGAGACACGTATTGAACTGCCTAAAGCAGCGGTAAAAGAACTGAATGATGGTTCGCTCAAACTTGAAATCTCTACAGAGAATGTAGTGATTTCCGTTCCGACGAATTCCATCGCCGGATTTGATCAAGACTTGTACTTCCGCGTTGTACCTTTGAAGAAGGAATCGGAGCGCAAAGAAGTCGAAGAACGTGCGAAGAAAGAGCGGTTGATCCAACAGATTGCTCCAAACACGAATGTGCGTGTACTGGCTCGTCCGGTAGAGATCGAAACGAATATGCAGAGCCGCGAAGTGACGTTAACTTTGCCACTGCGTGATAGTCTGCCAACCGATCCGGCTGCTCGTCAGCGGGCATTGGACAACCTGGCGATCTACATCGAACACAGTGACGGCACAAAAGAATTGATTCAAGGCAAACTGGTGCAACTCGCGGATAACAGCGAAGGCATCGAATTTACCGTATCCAAATTCAGTACATTCACCCTCGTTGTTGTGGATGGACTGAAAGCTTCACAAAGTACACATCAACCGTACATTCAAGGATTTGGTGAAGATTTCCGCCCAGATGCATTCGTAACACGTGCACAGATGGCAGCCATGCTGGCTCGCAATCTTCCAACTGAAGCGGCAGCAGGTTCCACGAATAGCGTGAGCTACAAGGATGTATCTGCAACACATTGGGCAACAAGTGACATTCAAAAAGCTCAATCCGCAGGTATCATGAACGGCATGAGCAACACTCAATTTGCACCAGAAGGTTCGATTACCCGTGCACAGATGGCTACCATTGCGTATCGCTGGATGCAGCAACAAGCGAGTGAAACAACCGTGAATGGTACACCAGTTTCCTTCACAGATGTATCCGCAGACCTGTGGGCAGCTGATGCGATTGCTTATGTGCAATCTGCTGATCTAATGGTGGGTTATAACGATGGTACATTCAAACCAGACAGTAAGCTGACGCGTGCGGAAGCCGTGAAAGTGTTAAATGTATTATTCAAACGTACACCCCTAACTGGCGCAGTTACGTCAACGTTCAGCGACGTACCAGCAACACACTGGGCATATGCAGATATTGAAGCTGCTGCGCAAAAGTAATATCTGTTACAGAATCACAGAGCTCACAATGAAGAAAAAGAGCAGGTTATCGATAAGATAACTTGCTCTTTTTTGTTATCCATGAGGTCAAGAAAGGGCGAACCTAAGTTCAACCGACTCACTTTTGAATTCATGGTAATGATTTAATTATTGAACAGGGGTTCCGTTCGGAGCAAATAGTTACCCCTAACCTCTGCAGCCCAATACGCAAAGACCTCTCTCCATTGAACACTGTTAAAGAAATCCTCTACCGATTGGTTTTCGGAATCCCAATCCACAAATATGTTGAGAGGTGTAATTCCTCCAGCCCAAATGCCATTACTGACGTCAGTTCCCGTCTCTCTAACTAATAAGATTGGAATGCCGAATTGAAAAGCCATGGCAGGTTCGATTTGAGAAAAAGTAGATCCTTCCCAGAACGGAGTGCTCGTTGGTGGACCACCCACATTGGATTGAAGAATTTGAACAAAAAATCGTTGGAAGTTGATGGCGAGCAAACCATAGCTCGAAAAAACCAAGCGCCGTATATTCGTCAGGATGTTTTCCGGATATTGTTCGCTTACGGGCAATGTGCGGGGGAAGAGCAATGCATCTTCAATCTCCGCAATAAGACGGTTCAGGAATTGTCCTTGCAGGTCATTTACCGTGTTGGTTGTACTCAAAAAGATCGGAATACGAAAAGCGCGATCTACGCATTCATTGATAGCGGAGGAAGTGTCTTTTTCATTATGAGTGGATTTGGGATTTGAGGAGGAAGTCCTTACGTTACCGCGGACGGGTGGGAGTTCAGATATAATGCTTACGGGAGAAAATTTTTTTGTGGGAATTTGCTGGGTCTTAACTTTATTTTTTGTATTACTCAATGTTCACATCTCCAATGCATAAGAATCTGGGTTTTATTTAGTCCCAGTCTATGCATTAGCCCATTTTGTGTTACCGATTGCCCAATATAATGCCGACGGTGACGTAATCGCTAGTCCATTAAGAACTTTTCCTTACTTACATCAAAAAACGGCACAGGATTTTTTCCCATACCGTTTTGGAAATTCTTCTTATCCCTATCTTGCCTTTGAGCGTATCTCATTGAATTCTGCTACTGCACATTAGTCGTTCTTCGGAGGAGAATTCTCGTAAAACTTACCGTCCCGCAACTGCTCCACGAATCCTTGTAACCAGACGTAATATTGCTCCGCATGTTGCAGTTTGTGCAGATCACGAAGTGCATCATCTCGATCTTCAGAAGAGGTATGCTCCGAAAGGATCATAGCGGACAGGTCAGGAATGACCTCACGAATACCTTCTAACATGACATCTACTTCCCGTTGTAGCTTAGCTCCAAAGAAATTCTGAAATGTACGATAGAAGTCGGTCTCAGCCAGATACTGATCCTGACGGTCCTTCTTTTCCTCCAGTTTATAGATCATCTGTGACTCTGTAAGCGAACGAACCGCATAGCTCATGTTGCTCTTGCTCATATTCATCGAGTTCTTCATCTCTTCAAGTGTCATCGGTCGATCCTCAAAATACATGATGCCGTATAATTTGCCAAACGTATGATTCACCCCATATAGATCCATCGTATTGGCGATGGCCTCAATAACTCTCTCCCTCAGCGCATGCCGATCAGGTAATGAAGAATGATTCGGGTTCCCGGCGGTTTCTTTTCCCACAATGTCACCTCTGGTTTATGATAGCGTTCCCACTAGCTGCCTCATATTTTACATGACTTGCTCCAATTTTAACATAAGCCGGAATTAGAATTTTCAATACGAGTGTACAATAAATTTTGTACAGAATAAATATAAAGCTGATTATACTCAAAAATTCCCAATCATTAAAGAAAAATTGGACAGTAAGGAGTGGGGGATTTGCGTTTAAAACTATGGAGGGAGTCTGAGGCGGTACTATTCACGCTGCCAGCTCTAATCCCATTGCTGATCTTCTGGCTGGGACCTCTGGGATATATCGTTTATCTCAGTTTCACCGATTGGGACTTCATGAGCCCGGACAAGTTGTTCGTTGGGTTGGACAATTACAGTTATCTGCTGACAAACTCTGAATTCTATCGATCACTGAAAGTCACCTTGTTATTCGGACTGGGAAGTGTGATCCCAACTATTGTGGGCGGATTGGCACTCGCGATGCTCATGAATAGCAAGATCAAATCATCCGGCATCTTCCGGACATTACTCTTCTCACCTTGGGTCACCCCGACAGTTGCGGTGTCCATTGCGTGGTCATGGATCTTCGAGCCCGAAGTGGGACTCGCTAATCTGATGCTGGGCTGGGTTGGCGTATCTCCAATCGGCTGGTTGCGTGACGCGGACTGGGCATTGGTTGCTGTTCTGATCGTCACGCTCTGGAAGTCGATTGGGTGGGCAATGGTATTTTATCTCGTCGCGCTACGAAATCTACCTTCCGATCTGCTCGAAGCAGCTTCAATCGATGGTGCCAACGGTTGGGATAAGTTCAGAAGTATCACATTGCCGCTGATCTCACCAACGACGTTTTTTCTCTCAATTATTCTTACAATCCAGTCCTTGCAAGCCTATGACCAGATCAATGTCATGACGCAGGGTGGACCGGCGGGATCAACGAGAACGTTGCTGTACATGTATTACCAGTCTGCATTCGAATCCTTTAACGTAGGTGAAGCTTCGTCCATCGCCGTTGTGATCATTCTGATCTGCGTGTTGCTCTCGGGAGTATCCTTCCTGCTTGGCAGACGTCTGGTGCACTACTAATGACAATGACATTGCCCAACAAAAAGTCTAAACGGATGAAGCGCAAGGAGTTGCAGAACATGTCACAACCGAATTTTAAAATAAGTAAATTGATCCGCTACCTCCTGTTAGCCGTTATCGCACTGGGTACAGCCTTTCCCTTCTATTGGATGGTCATTAGCGGATTCAAAACCAATGATGAGATCTGGCAGTTCCCGCCGACCTTCTGGCCGGAGACGTTCCTGTGGAGCAACTATGTGGATGCCTGGAATGCGGCACCATTTGCCCGTTACATCCTGAATAGTACGGGGGTAGCCTTGGCCATCTGTCTATTTCAGATCGTCAACTCGAGTATGATGGCGTACGCTCTGACACATATGAAATTCCGTCTCAAAGGTGTACTGACCTCCCTGATTCTGGTGGGTTATATGATACCAAGTACGGCCGTGTATCTGCCTAGTTACCTGGTGCTTAGCGAACTTAATCTGCTAGATTCCTACACGGGCTTGATTGTATCCAACTGTGTCAGCGTGTTCTCGATCTTCCTGATCCGGCAGGCATTCATGCAAGTATCTCATGAATTGGTGGAAGCCGGACAGCTGGACGGTGCATCCCACTTCAGGATTCTCTGGACGATTATCACGCCGCTTGTTCGCTCAAGCTTTGCCGTGATGGTTCTGATTACGTTTATTGAACAGTACAACAACTATTTCTGGCCTATGCTCATCACCAAAGACCCTGACTTACAGTTGGTATCGGCGGGTCTGCGCAGCTTCTATGTAGAAGGTGGGGCATATGGACTTGCTTGGCCACAGATTATGGCTGCGAGTGCCTTCACCATCGCACCCCTACTTATTCTCTTCCTGTTCACCCAGAAGACCATCATGCAGAGCGTGAATATCACGGCTGGTGTGAACAAGAACTGATATGCACTACCATTTCACCTAAAACGGGAGGAACGACAATGAATTGGAGTCAGGTAAGCATGACATGGAAAAAGAGATTGAGGTTGAACTGGAAGGGTGGCATGTCGCTGGTACTCGCGACCAGCTTTGCGCTATTGACCGCTTGTGGAACACAAGCACCCGCAGAATCAGGCACGACGGCTGCTGCCAGTGGAACCGAAGTTCAGGCAAAAGATCCGGTGGAGATTGAATTCTGGTATGGTCTGGGTGGTAATCTGGGCGATAACATGAAAAAAACGATTGATGCGTTCAACGCCTCCCAGAACGAAGTGGTTGTGAAGGGAATTGTACAGGCTGATTACACGGAGACGGAACAGAAGCTGCAAGCAGCGATTGCTTCCAAGAATGTTCCGGCCGCTGTACTCAGCTCCAATATAGACTGGGCACGCAAAGGATATTATGCACCCATGGATGAGATGATTGCTGCAGATCCGAATTTTAAGAAAGACGATTTCATTCAGACATTCCTGAACCAGGGACAGGTGGATGGAAAGCAATACTTTTTACCAATGTATGGTACAACTCAAATCATGTATTACCGCATGGATACGTTCAAGGAGAACGGAATCGACCCAGCGAGTCTGACGACATGGGAGAAGCTGGCTGAGGCAGCAGCGAAGATGAGCAAGCAAGAGAATGGCAAGACCACCTTCTACGGTTGGGAACCGATGTGGGGCAGAGACAATATGATTGATGCCGTGCTGGGTAAGGGCGGACAGATTCTTAGCGAAGATGGCAAAACCGTCATGATTGACTCCCCGGAATGGATCGAGACATGGGACCTGTTCCGTAAATGGATCAACGAAGACAAGATTATGGGCATTCATTATGGAGGTCAGGGCTGGGAGTACTGGTACAAAACGATTGATGATGTGATGAAAAATAAAGCAGCGGGTTATACCGGATCTAGTGGTGACCAAGGCGACTTGGACTTTAGCGTAGTCGCTGCGATGCAACAACCAGGCTGGGAAGGTATTGGTGAAGGGAAACCGGTAGCAAGTGCCATTTCGGCAGGTATTCCGTCAGCAGCGAGTCCAGAGCAACAACAGGCAGCTTACAAGTGGCTTACGTATTTCTCTGAAACTTCGAACACAGCTTCATGGTCCATGAACACCGGATATATCGCAGTACGTCAATCGGCTCAACAAGATCCAGAGTTCATGAAATTCAGTGAGGAAAATCCACAAATCACCGTACCACTGCAACAGGCAGCTCACGCTTCGGCTCCATTCCAGGATCCAACAGGTGGCAAGATCAATGATGCATTGAAGGATGCAGCTGATCAGGTGCAGATCAATAATATGCCAGCGGAAAAAGCGCTGAAGGAAGCGAAAGAGAAAGCGCAAAAAGAACTGGATCGTGTAACGAAATAATAAACGTATATGGGCAAGTGAATTAAGCGAAAGGGGCGGTACATGCTGTACCGTCCTTTCCGTTCATAAAGATCGCAGACAAGGAGTTTAACCAATGCAAGATGAGATGTATGTGGACGGATTACCAAATCCGATTAAAGCCGTTTTGTTCGATAAGGACGGGACATTACTTGATTTTACGGGCATGTGGGGATTCTGGACCGATTGTGTGTTGAACGACTTCAGAGACCAGTTGGCGACCAGGGGACTTCGTATCAATACAGATGAACTTCCACAGATCTGGGGTACATTCCACGATGAACAAGGCCGAATGAATGGGTATGATGTGCGGGGGCCGCTTGCGATGGGAACAATGGATGAAGTGTATGCCGTGCTGACGTGGCATGGATATCGTGCGGGTCTCAGCTGGGCGGAAGCCAAGATTATGGTTCGGGAGTGTTTGGCGCGAGCGGAGGAAGAGATGGAGCAGCATCGTCCGGCACGTGCATTGCCGGGAGTTCAAAAATTCCTTGAACAGTGCCGTAGCGAAGGCGTCGTTATGGGCGTAGTGACGGCAGATGATACCCCAAGTGCGATTAAACATTTGCAGTGGATGGGGCTGGATTCCTATTTTGACGTGGTGATTGGCACGGATCTGGTGGAGCGAGGCAAACCATTTCCCGATATGCTTCTGCTTGCCTGTGAACGGTTAGGTGTGTCTGTACAACATACTGTGGTTATTGGAGATACGGACGGCGACATGGAGATGGCACGAACCGCCGGTGCCGGGTGCAGGATTGGCATTGGAGAACCGGGAAGAATCCGCTTGGCGGACAGAACGATTCAATCCTTCCATGAATTGCTGAATGGTGGGCTGAATCGATGACGAACAGTCACGCCTACTTGGGCTGGGTACTGTTGGCATTGGCCATCGGGCTGGAGCTGAGCGCCACCATTTTGCTAAAAGTATCGGATGGGTTCTCACGGTTATGGCCTTCGGTGTTGATGTTTGTCTGTTATGGCGCAAGTTTTACGTTTCTTAACTTTGCAGTGAAGTATATGCCGCTGGCTGTAGCCTATGCGATCTGGTCTGGGGTGGGCATTACGCTCATTGGCGTTGTAGGGCATTACTTTTTTGGTGAACGTCTGCGGCTCACGTCGATGGTATGGATCGGTTTTATTCTGATTGGCATTATTGGACTGAAATGGAGTGATTCTTGATGAAAAATGAACATACACCGGAGCAACCTATTACCAGCTTCCAGGTCATTACGGACACACATGTGCGAGATGAGGCAGACCATATTCATAACCGGCATCTGGACCAAGCATTAGCCGACATAGCTACATTCAGTCAGGGGAGCAGCGGGATTATGCATGTGGGTGATGTGACAGATCGGGGGCTGCCGAGCGAATATCGTGAGTTGCAGCGCATATGGAAGCAGCATGCGAAGAGCTTGCCGGATATCCGGTACACAGTAGGTAATCATGATATTGGAGCCGTGGTATGGCAAGATCCGCCGATCGTTTTGCTTGAGATGAAAGAGGATGATGTAGCCGAGTTGTTGGAGCAGGAAGCAGATATGGAGCTGGTCACAAAACAAACGGCTGCTGAATCAGATGCACTGATTGAGCAACTATCCGGCGGGACCTATACGTTGTCTGCTGCACCTTCGGAGCAGGAGGGCCAGGATGGGGGACCGATCTCTTCAGGAGTCGACCCCATTACAGTCGCCGGGTTGTGGCAGCGTCGATTGAGTGATTTTAAAGGGACAACAGGCATGAAGGGCGCTTACCACGATCACTGGATTGATGGGTATCATTATATTTTCCTGGGCACCGAGCAACCTCATCCGAAGGATTGTGATATGTCGTCTGAACAATTGGCGTGGCTGGATGCGAAATTGTCTGAGCGTGCAACGCCAGAACATCCCATCTTCATTTTCTTGCACCAGCCACTTATGGATACGGTAGCAGGTTCGATGAAAGAACAAGGCTGGTATGGTGTGAATCAGGATGCGGAACTTAAAGAGGTTCTTGCCAAATACCCGCAAGCGATCCTCTTCTCGGGTCACACTCATTGGCAGCTGGAGGCGCAGCATACGATGTACGATGGTGCAGGCCACATGCCAACGATGTTTAATGCTTCGTCTGTAGGTTATCTCTGGACAGATCAGGATGAGCATCTGGAGGGCAGTGAAGGACTTCATGTGGAGATTTATAAGGATCGAGTGGTTGTGAAGGGACGGGACTTTGTCGCGGGCGAATGGATCGAAGGTGTTGAGTTTACGGTGCGTTATCCAGTAAAAGGGTAGTTATTTGGATAGTCAACGGGAAAGGGTCATGCTATGGGTCAATGTCATTCAGATAAGTTAGACTTGATGATATTGCTCAATGGGTGGCCTTTTTGTTGTTCATCATTCGATGTGTATCAGATACAATGAACCTCCACCCCATAAAGTTCCACGTGAAACGTAGCAGGGAAGGCTAGAGTTGGGTAAAGTTGTAAATGGGTATGACTACAAACTATACTCAAATAAGTACACATGATATGCACGTACTCGTTAATTCAACTTATTTACGGAGAGGAAGTAGAAGCGGCATGAGAGAACTTCAGGTTCAAACGACATATGGTACCGTTCAAGGCGAACTTTTGCACGATGCAAGTGTATGGAAAGGCATTCCCTATGCGAAACCTCCAGTAGGTGAGCTGCGTTTCAAGGCTCCGGTACAGCCCGAGTCATGGGATGGAATCAGACAGGCTATACAATTTGGGCCTGAGAATATACAACCTCGAAATCATCAACCAGAAGGCCTGACAGAACTTCCGCACGAGTCAGAAGATAGTTTATATCTGAATATTTGGGCTCCTGGGAAAAAGGAAGCATCCACATTGCCAGTCATGGTATGGATTCACGGCGGTTCCTTTGTATCCGGTTCGGGTAGCCAGCCGATGTATGATGGTACACAGTTAGCGGTTCGGGGGGACGTCATCGTTGTGACGATCAACTACCGATTAGGACCTTTGGGATTCCTGCATATGGCTCCATTAGGTGATTCATATGTATCCAATGCAGGTCTGCTGGATCAGGTTGCGGCATTACAGTGGGTGAAGGATAATATCTCTGCTTTTGGTGGTAACCCGGATCAAATTACGGTGTTCGGCGAATCAGCGGGCAGTATGAGTATTGCGGCACTGATGGCGATGCCAGCGGCCAAAGGACTTTTCCAACGTGCCATTATGGAGAGTGGTGCATCCCAGTTCATGCCGGCAGAGCAAGCTGCAGCATTGCGGGAAGGGATGTTAAAGATTCTTGGGGTGGACCGGGACAACCTGCAGAAGTTAAATACAATTCCTGTAGAGCAGATTATTGCAGCAGGAGAAACGGTCAAACAGCAGAGCGGGGCAGGTATGGCATTATTGTTCCAACCTGTATTGGATGGGCAGACACTACCACAGGTGCCACTTCAGGCAGTGAGCGAAGGCTCAGCGCAGGATATTCCAGTGCTGATTGGTACGACATTACACGAGGGTGCACTGTTCATCCAGCCGCATGTACCTTTTTCAAAAGAAATCGATATGGTTCAGGGCGTAGACTTTATGACGCCAGATCTGGAGAATCGGGTAGCCATCGCGGATAGTTATCAAAAAACGGCAGATGGACAAGCCCAAGTCATGACCGATATGTTCTTCTGGCGGTCAGCGCTGCAATATGCTGCTGCACAACAGAAATATGCCCCGGTGTGGATGTATCGATTTGATTGGGTGATGCCGGAACATCCCTTGTTAAAAAGAGCGATTCACAGCATCGAAATGTTCTTTGTGTTTAATACACTGCATGTCCTCAAATTCATGAATGCAGAGCCCGACGAAGCTGCCGCGGCACTTGCCCTCAAGGTACAGGATGCCTGGATTTCCTTTGCCAAGAACGGCAAACCTGAAGTTGCAGGTGTGAACTGGCCTGAATATGAGCAGGATCGTGCGACACTAATCTTTAACCATGAGATTGAGGTCGTACATGATCCGGATGCAGCCAAGCGAGAGCTGTTGGGTTTATAATCCAGGTGGGTTATTGTGTATGGATACTCTGAAAAACTGCTATGCGCCTAATCAAAAGCGGACGTTCATTCTCAGAATGAACGTCCGCTTTTTGTAATCCAGCTGATCAAGTAAGTAAAACGTAAGTGCCAATTAGAGGTACATTATGCCTTGTTATACTCCAAACATTATTTACGAGAGGCACGCGTGCGGGACACCTCATCGAAGTAGAAGGAACGTTTTCCACGGGAGAAGAGCACGATCAAGACATGAACAAAGAGCACGGCGTAGACTAACATATAGATGCCGAATGTCCCCAAAGAGATCCACATTTGATAAGGCTGAAGCATAACATCCTGATGACCTGAAAAAGCATAATCGTTGACCAAGCGAATGATCGTAACCAGCAGCCATGGAACATAGAGTGCGGCAAATCTTTTGAATAACGATTCACTGGTGGGTGTGCCGGTCTGACGATCCACATAGCGGAATCGCAAGATGGCCGAGCCTGGAGTTACACCATTTCGCACCCAAGGTATAAAGAACAGCACGATAACCATAGCAATGGACGTACTCAGTGCATCACTGATCACATCAGACGCTGTAAAGATGGAGATTAGATTCGAAAGGAAGACAACAACGACGCCATCGATAATCAACGCGAGCAATTGAGGCATAGTATACACTCGGTTTTGCTCCACAATCTGTTCACTCTTCGCCTGAATGCTTGCACGTGATGGGAATAAAGCAAGCAGGATGGGCGCTGTGAAGAATCCAATGACCGCTCCCGAAGTATTCAATAACAGATCATCTACATCGAACAGGCGGTAGGGACAATTATAATACCCGTAGAATCCGGTGATTTGAGTGATCTCGAAGAATAAGGAAAGCCCGAATCCGCCTAGCAGGGCGTACTTCCAGAATGATCTCTTTTGAAAAAAATAACGGATATATACACCCAGCGGCATAAGGAGCAGGACGTTAAATAGAACTTGCAGGAAGGCTCTGCCCTGAATCATGCTGAGATAGCTGGAAGGCTGAGACCATACAATGGGTGTTTCCTTCATGATGTCTTTGACAAAAGTGAATGGAACCAGATTGTAGTAGATCGTGTCAGCGGCTTGCTGCGCACAGGTATCTCGCGTAGTCGGAAACGGGAGAATAACGAGGCAATAGGCGGCCAGAATATAAAAGATAAACGAAAAGCTGACGCCAAACCGTGACCAGCTGAAAAAACCGTCTTTACGATAACCATAGATCAACCACGGCACCAGCAAGAACATGGCCGCAAAGACAAAGATCAAAAAAGCCGTTTGCACAGGGAAAACATATGAGGACATGAGCAGGAACTCCTTTGGTATTAAATATAATAACATTCATATAGACATTAAAATTCATGTATGTGTAGTGCGTATCTAATAGTTACATCATAAGTAGTTACCCTTAAAGTGAGGGAGGCATGAACCTTAAATTTGGTTTAAATCCATCCATGCAGTGACCAAGCGTATGGAATATAAAGTCGAAATCCCGTATACTTGCGGGAATGCCAATCGTAGAATGGAGAGTTTAATACATATGTCTAATTTGCCTAACTGCCCCAAATGTAATTCAGAGTACACGTACGAAGATGGTAACCTGTTGGTTTGCCCGGAGTGTGCGCATGAATGGTCTTTGGAAGCAGACAATGATAACGCAGAGGATACAAAAGTAATCCGCGATGCCAACGGAAATGTGCTAAGTGATGGTGATACCGTTACCGTCATTAAAGATCTGAAGGTAAAAGGTAGCTCACTTGTGGTTAAACAGGGCACCAAGGTGAAAAATATCCGCCTGATTGATGGGGATCATGATATTGATTGCAAGATCGACAGCTTGGGTGCGATGAAGTTGAAATCTGAGTTTGTGAAAAAGATATAAGATAAGATCGAGAAACGTTCCGTTCCGCATTCAATGGGAATTGAACGTTTTTTTGTTTGACAGGAAATATTTAGTAGATATATACTGGTTGGAATTTAATTTTTTTGAATATAGTTGGGTGGTCTACATATAAGAAAAGGCAGGTGTCAGAGCGATGAAGAGAGATCATATTATTGAATATTATTCCGGGTTTGATGAATGGGGCAGACTGGAGCGGGAACCAATTGAATTCATCATTAACATGCATTACATCAGGGAACATCTCCCCACTACAGGTTGTATCCTGGATAATGGGGCTGGCCCGGGGAAGTATGCCATGGAGCTTGCGAAGCTGGGGTACCAAGTCACTTTATCAGATCTGACACCTTCCTCTGTGAATACTGCGCGGCAAAAGGCTCAGGAGTTTGGTCTGACACAGCAATTCGATGGATTCCATGTTCTCGATGCCACTTCACTCTCCGGTATGGCTGACGAGACCTATGATGCGTCCCTCATGCTGGGACCGTTATATCATCTCCAGACAGACGAGGAGCGCATGGCTGCTGTGCAGGAGTTGTATCGTGTGACCAAGCGAGGAGGCGTGGTGTTTGTAGCCATGCAGAGCCGAATGCGCATGAGTATCAATTCGCTGCAATCCCCGCAGCATTGGAAACCGAATGATAACATGGCAGCCATCCGTTCTTTTGTGGAAAAGGGCATATTCGATCATCAGGATCAAGGACGATTTACGGGAGCATACTATTTTAATATTCAGGACGTTACACCCTTCATGGAGCAACATGGATTTGAAACCGTTGATTTGATTGGTTCATCTAGCCTTAGAGCGATGCTCACAGACGAGCTGCAGCAATACTGGAAAGAGCGTGGCGAGTATGATGAACTCATGCAATATATGATTGAAGCCGCCAAAGACCCTTCCATATTGGGAATTTCGTCGCATCTGCTGTACATTGGGAGAAAGAAATAAACATAAATGTGCCCTCTGGAAACAGAGGGTACTTGTGTTTTTCATCAAAATAGTTCAATATTAAGATATATAACAAAAGGTGATCTACTTACAATAGGTTAGATAAACAACGGATCGCTTCATACCAGGGAGGAACAGACAATGGAAATCGGAATTAGTACATTTGTGGAGACAAACCCGGATGTAAAAACAGGAGAACTTATCAGTCATGCGCAGCGCATACGCGATGTTGTTGAAGAGATTGTTTTGGCAGATCAGGTGGGTCTGGATGTATACGGCGTGGGGGAACATCATCGTGCTGACTACGCTGCTTCATCACCAGCAGTCATTCTGGCTGCCGCAGCTTCACAGACCAAGAATATTCGCTTGACGAGTGCGGTAACCGTGCTGTCATCGCATGATCCGGTACGGGTATATCAAGATTTTGCGACACTGGACGGCATTTCGAACGGACGTGCAGAGATTATGGCAGGGCGGGGATCATTTATCGAATCATTCCCACTGTTCGGCTATGATCTGAACGACTACGATGAGTTATTCGACGAGAAACTCGATTTGCTGCTCAAACTGCGTGATTCGGAAAAAGTAACCTGGGAAGGCAAACACCGCCCTTCCTTTAACAATTTGGGCATCTACCCGCGCCCGGTACAGGAAAAACTTCCGGTATGGATTGGCAGTGGCGGTAATCAGGAATCGGTAGTTCGTGCAGGACTGCTCGGTTTGCCACTGGTGCTTGCCATTATTGGTGGTCGTCCGGTGCAATTCGCACCACTGGTGGAGCTGTACAAGAAAGCAGCTGCACATGCGGGACATGATGCTTCCAAGCTGACCGTTGCTTCTCACTCTCACGGTTTCATTGCTGATACAACAGACGAAGCCGTGGAGAAATTCTTCCCGCCAGCGCAAGCAGTCATGAACATACTGGGCCGTGAACGTGGATGGGGACACTACAGCCGTGCGACATTTGATGCGGCGCGCAGCCTGGAAGGTGCATTGTATGTAGGTGATGTGGATACCGTAGCTCAGAAAATTATTTACCTGCGCAAAGAAGTCGGGATTACACGCTTCATGTTACACACCCCACTCGGCACAATGCCGCACAACGAGGTTATGAGAGCAATCGAGCTACTTGGTAAAGAAGTCGCTCCAATCGTGCGTAAAGAAATTGCACGTTGGGAAGCTGAGAACCAAGAGGCACGTTAATCGACTGAAGCGATACGGAACTAGATAGAGTCAACCAAATAAAGGAGCATGCCCCAGGCGTATTACGCCAAAGGGTCTGCTCCTTTTTCGTTTATCTTATAAAAGTATCTAAAACAGCACAGATGTAATGCTTATCCATTCGCAGATGTACTCACAAGGGAGTGTATAACCATCGACAACGTATGATCATAGAGGGTTTTGGCAGCTTCTTCACTCTCAATATGGCCTCCCAAATACAGATGAATAACACCGTGTAAGGGAGCCCAGATCATCCGAACCGCAAGCAGGGGATCTTGCACCTGAAGCATCCCCTGTTCAATGGCTACCTCAACCAAGGCAGACACTTGCTTCAGTGCAGTTGCTGTTCCCTGTAAGGTCTCTCCATCTGGTTTGAATTCGGAAAAAGATCCTCCAAACATCAGCTGATAGAAGCTGGATTGAGAAATGCCGAAGTCCCAGTAGACGTGGGCTAGATCCCGGAAATATTGTTCGAACGATTCCTGCCGGGGCATAGCTTCAAAACGCTGGGCCATAAGGGAACATCCCTCTAAATACAGATGTTTGGCTAACCCTTCTTTTTTGCCGAAGAGATTATATATGATTTTGGTGGAGCACTCCATGCGTTCAGCTACACGGCGTACCGTGACGGCTTCTGGTCCATGCTCTTGTAGTAAAGCAGCAGCAGCATGCACAATATTTTGCCGCAGATTATCCGAGTGCTGGAGTCTGGCTTCCTGAAAGGTTGTTACCGTATGTGCAGATTCCGTGGAACCCGAATTAAGATCCTTCATTGATTTCATCCTCGTAACCGTATTGTTGTTGAACAGAAACTATGTTTCCTTTTATGGTCATTCTACTGTTTTACGCCGGATAACGTCAATTTAATCCGAATTTAGTAAGTGAGCACCACGCTCCAGATTCAAATTTAACAAATGCATTTGACAGCGTCATGTATTTTGGTTACGATGATTCTACACAGAAACAGTGTTTCCTTATGAAAACAAGTGTTCAAATTATGCATAGAGGATGGATGAGAGATGATAAAGGAACAGCATCAATGGGTACTTATTACAGGTGCTTCATCGGGTATTGGGGAAATTTTTGCACTCGAAATGGCTTCCAAGGGTAAAAATATCGTGCTGGTGGCCAGAACAGAATCCAAACTGAATCAATTGGCAGAACGACTAGAACGTACTTATCAAGTAAGGGCTGAGGTGATCGTATCGGATTTGTCTCAAGTCGATGCACCTCAGAACGTATATGAGGAATGTCAGAATCGGGGAATACACATCGATATGCTGATCAACAATGCGGGATTTGCTACCCATGGATGTTTTGAACAGGTGGATGGTTCCCGGCAACAGGAGGAGATTATGTTGAACGTGCTCGCCTTGACGAACATGACACATCTTTTCTTGCCAGGCATGTTACAGAAGCGAAATGGTGCTGTCATTAATGTGTCTTCGACGGCTGCCTTTCAACCTGATCCGTATATGGCTGTGTATGGAGCAACGAAGGCATTTGTACTTTCTTTTACAGAGGCGTTATACGAAGAAAACAGAAAGCGGGGCGTTCAGTTTTTGGCACTATGCCCAGGCTCAACCGAGACGTCGTTCTTTGATGTAGTGGGCGCTGATGAAGCCTCCGTGGGCAAACGTGATACACCTGAGCATGTCGTGGCCGTGGCCATGAGGGCATTGGAGTCAGGCAAACCTTATGCTGTGCCAGGGGCCAGTAATTACTGGACAGCGCAGTTCACCCGCCTCGTGCCACGCAAGTTGATGTTGCGAATCGTAGGAGGTATGCTCCGTCCACGTTCCAAGGGTGGTAAAGCAGAAAAAGTACAAGCCTGATTGGTGGTATAGGGTTAAAGCTTTAGGCCAAAATGCCTTTGGCCCGAGCTTCCTTTATCCAGTCTGGAAATTCAGTAAGGAGACGATCGTACAATTCTTCATCGGTGATCTTGGAGATGTCGTCGAGAGCAAAAAAGTCAGCATTATCGATGAAACGTCCAGTCATATCATCTAGTTTCTCAAGAATACCGTAATTGGCTTGTCCCAGGCCAACAAATTGCCAGAACAGATTTTTGGTTGAGCTTTCGGTAATAAGCCGCATGATCTTTCCTTTTTGACTGACTCCGCCATCGCTAAAAAAGATAATATACGTTGGAATCTTCACATCGGGCTCCTCGATCGTATATTTGCGAATGACATCCTGCATGACAGGAGGTTCGTTGTTGGTACCGCCTTTGCTTCCCAGCGTATATGTGCGTTCAATATAATTCTCGAACTCCCTGGCGGTGACGCTAGGTGCACGCAAGAAGTCTTTGGCGAAGAACCAGACGTCCAACTCCCCGTTATCATCAAACGCTGATGCAATCGCCAGGATTCGTTCGAAGGCTTCTTGTACGATGCCTTTGCGATACAGATGGTACATGGAGCCTGATGCATCAAATACAACTGCAACACGTGCCTGTATTGGTTCGATCTTTTTCTTTTGCAGAGACAGGGTTACTTTACGCTTGAGGAGATCGATCTTGGTCAGGTTAAGCGGCGGAGAATTCGTTCTTGGTGCAGCAACAGGTTCCAAGACTTCTGGAGAGGCCGCTGCTACTTCAGCTTGTGCGGTGAGAAGAACCTGTTCTGCTTCCGAGGTGTCGTTACTCTCAATTTCAACACCAAATGACTCTGCGAGCGGCTGCAATCCACCAAAGAAACCTCGTCCAATCGCACGAACTTTGAACCCGTCACGATACTTATAGATTTCAATGAGAATAAGCGCTGTTTCCGCAGTGACCTGCGTGATCTCATAAGTGATCTGCTGGGAACCAGCTTGTACAATCGCCTGACATGCCTGAACATCGGCGAATGTGCCTCCCGCATCCAGAGTAGCCGTAAACACACATTTTTCCACAGGGACCTGCCGTAATTTATTCGTATCCAGTACAAAAGAGGATTTCAGTTCCTCTGCCTGTTGCAAAAGCACACTTTGATGGGGATCGGCCTTCTGATTATAAAATACAAAATAGTCGTCAGATGGGACCTTTCCCTCTTCGTTCACCATAAAGCAGCTAACATCCAAGGGAGAAGGAGATGATGTACATTGAATGGTTACCTGAAGTTGGGCGAATTCGTTGATACTGATATTCTGGCCTGTGTTTAGATGGATGAACGAATCTGTCATAATCGGATGCGCCTCTCTTCTCCAATATAATGGATGAAAATGTACAGTAACAAGATCGATTCTGAGACAAATGTTTCCATAAGTCAATCTTTTCAACGTTGTTTCTAAGCCTCTTCAGACTCGTACTTTTCCCGATGCTCCTTCTTCATTTTTACATAGTCTGGATCCGTCTTCGCAATCTCCCATTGTGCTTTGAATATAGCCGCGGCTTCTGCCTTCACCTTATCATTCTGATAGGGCAAGATTGAGCCATCCTCCATCGAGTATTTGCGTCCTCCTTTGTGATTTGTATACCGTCTGGCCCGTGTATAACCCATCTGGAGAAATTTACGAGCCATATCCATACCCACGAAATCTCCCTTTTTCTTATACTCCAAAAATAGCTCATAGATCTTTTCCGATGACTCTGTCGCAATCTCGGGTGTTTTGAACCGCCAGTGTGGCAGAATCTCGCCTTTGTACGGCTCAACCATGAGAACACCCTGCTCGCCCCGGCCTACGGTGTACAGCTCAGGATGTTTGCGCAGATCCAACTCACCATAATTGAGACTGTAATCAAATTTTTTCATTTATATGCCCTCCTTGATAGGGATTACCCCGATTCTGAACCAACAAGCATGGTTAATGGGGAACAACAGAACGAATTACACAGGAGGGGTAACGGTATGGGAATGTCCGGCAGATATCTTGTGGTAACGAAGGGACTAGTTGAATCCATCAAGTCAGGTGAAATCAGTGTGCATGATTGTGCAGTTGATCTGGATATTGATAAAACGTGGCAGATGCTTCAATTCACGCTGAACGGTAACTTGTTAGAAGGGGAGCCACCCCTGGGATATGTGGTGCCTCTCGCAGGTGAGCAATACGTGGGAAACTATTCGGACATGGATCTGTTTTTGCTTAGTAACGAGCAGGTACTGGAAGCCTACATGACATTGGAGCAGCTCACACCGGAAGAATTAAAAGAGCGGTATAGTCTGGACCAGATGATCGCTGAAGGCGTCTATCCTGTCATGGAAGATTGGGATGCGGAAGAGACATTTCAGGAGATCGTTCAGACCGTGGATGATATCCAGGCCTTGTTTCAAGCCACGGCTGCAAGTGGGAACGGGATCATCTTTTATGTTTTCTAAATGAGCATTAAAATTATGATAGGGATTCTATGGCCGACACTGAAGTAGGTTTGAACTAAGCCTATTCGGGTTATTGATAGACACAAGGCTCAGGCCTTGATGACATGACAATCCGGTAGAAGAGAGGGAATGCGATATGACACAGGATCAGAACGAAGAGAACAAAGCGATTCAAGAGGACGAGCCGGATCAATTCGAGACTCCCGCAACTGCGGAAGATGAAGAAACGGATGAGAAACTCGCAGAAGATCAGGAGCAAGAATAACGCCCAGCATTGCACAATGAAGCAGGATGTTTTATCGAAACATACGATATGCTGAAATATAGATAGACCAGAGGTCGGACATGTTCCGGCCTTTAGGTTTATTTTTTTGCGTATCCGTTTACAAGAATTACCTATACCTTCATAATGGAAATGAACCATATTTTTCTAAGGAGGAGTTCATATTACGAATCGGAAGTTAGTCCAATGGATGGCAGTGCCACTAGTACTTTTAATGGTTGTTCTTACAGGATGTCAGGCTGTGGGTGGAGTAGACGTTGGCAAAGCAATGGCCAATGGCGCGAGTATCAAGTCCGGTGAATCCAGACAATCCATGAAAATAAACATAGAACCGGCTAAGGAATTTGCTACAGAAAAAGACCTTGAAATGATTGAACTGATTAATTCCATATCCCTGAATATTGATCAAGCCAAAATGAAAGATGCGAAGACAGCATCGATCAAAGGTACACTGAGCATGGAGGGAACGAAGTTACCTTTCCATGTGTCCATGAATGAGTCCCAATTGGTCATTGATCTGGACGGAGCCCAGAAACCGCTGTACATGTCTCTGGATACGTTCCAGGATGCACAGGCTCTTCCATTGGTGGATACGAAGGCTCTGGAGAAACAACTCGAGGAACTTTCCCCGAAACTGTTCTCTTTTGTCCTGAAGCATCTGTCCAATCCGAAGAACATCTCCGTAACACCGGTACAGGAATCCGTGAATGGCGAAGCACTTAGCCTCTCCAAGCTGCATCTGGAAGTTAGTGGTGAAGAGATGCTTGCCATGGTTAAACCGTTCCTGACGAGTATTTCGAAGGATGAGCAAGGACTGAAAGACCTGATTGGAGATCTGTACGATGTGTTCTACCCTGTACTGGAAGCTGTGAATGAGGTTGAAGGCGGGGGAGATGAAACACTGAATTCGATCGTTCCTGAATCGAAAGATGAAGCCGTTGCATCTCTGTATGCCATCATCAAAGTAGGACTGGACAGTATGCTGGTCAATTATGATCAGGAGCTGAACAACCTGTTGAATGAGACCCCTGAATTCAAAACGGTCTTTGGCACAGATACCAAACTGAAATTGGATTTTTATCTCGACAGCAAGCTGGATATTCGCAAGCAAAACTTTGAACTGAAAGTAGCGCTGCCTGCTTCCGAAGATCTGCCGGTGAACTCCGTAATCGTAAGTGGAGACAGTGAACAGTGGAATATCGGTGGAACGGTTGCAGTTGATGAAGTGGATGTTTCGGGTGGCGTCATGGATCTGATGAAGGATGATATTACGCCTGGACAGATGCTGCGCAATTTTGATTCCAATTCACTGGCATACCAATTGCTGAAAGATGAAGCTGGGATCACGAGTAAAAGTGTAGTGCTCTTCCCGGATGATGAATACGCTGGGGCGATCACCGTTAAGAATACAACATTTGTTCCGCTTCGCTATGTGTCTGAAGAATTGGATGCTGAAGTGAAATGGACCAAAGGTTCGAACCAAATCGTTGTCATTGACGACATCACTGGTGACGAGATTGTCCTGACCGTAGGTTCCAAGAAAGCAACAGTTGCTGGTAAAGAAGTGACCATGGTGGAATCCGCCTATGTAGGCAAGGACGGCAAGACGTATGTGCCGCTGCGCTTTATGGCTGAATCCCTTGGAGCTACTGTAGATAAGGAACAAGAAACAGGCTGGATTTACATCGACCGTCCTTAATTGAGACGTTATAAGTAAGCCTTAGTAAGAGAGGGGATTTCAGAGTATGCCAGATTTCTCGTAATGATCGTGAAAAGAACACCGCAAAAAATTCCGTTAGACCATGAACGGGATACGTGTGTCCTTTTGACCCATTACGAGGAGCTTCGGCGTTTCTGAAATGATGAAACGGATCGGGGAGTGCCTCTATTGGAGGTGCTCCTATTTGTTGTGTCATCCTAAATAAATCCCCAGAGGTGTTGTATATGAAAAGTCAATTATTCATCCATTCAAACTCCGTTACGTTGCGTCCATTTACGCTTGAAGATCAGGCTGCCGTGTATGCATTAACCCAACAACCTGAAATCACAGATGTCCTGCCAGATTGGAAGATGACCGAGGAGCAGTTGCGCGAATTTTTACAATTTGTCGTTGGCAGTTACGAACAGTTCAACCCGGAAGATGTACGCATCCTGCTTGCCGTTGTACACAATGAAGATCAGCGTATCATTGGTTGGTGTGGCGTATTTTCAAATGACCTGCTGGATCGGGCTGACCGTGAAGTAGCCTACGCCATCTCCCGGGATTACCGGAATAAAGGATACATTACAGAGGCAGTTCGAGCCCTAACAGCATATTTATTTGAGCATACCTTGCTGGATCGAATTGTGGGCATTGTGAAGCCCTTCAATCAGCCGTCACGCAAAGTTCTGGAGCATGCGGGTTTTCGTTATAACTCTCGCAGGATGCTTATGGACAAGGAGTGCTACGATTATTTTGAACTGCTCAAAGTAAAGACCGAACCAGTGCAACCGAAGCAGATACATTCTGAAATTCGCTTACGACGAGCGCAGCAGGAAGATGCTGTTGTACTTACAGAGATTTGCACTCGTGCTTTTGATCATGTCATAAAAGTCTGGGCGGATAATGAGAAGGATATCGATAGCAATCTATGCCCGCCTGATTATTCGTCAGTTCGAATGCATCGTTACGTAATCCGTGAATGGGATTATTATGTTGTAGAATCAGATGGATGTGCTATCGGCGGAGTTAGTGTGAACGTGCTCGGACGAAAACATGCCAGGATCGATAAGATCTATATTGACCCCGTATGCCAGGGGTGTGGCGTGGGAACTCAAGTCATGAGGCTTATTGAGGCTGAATTTCCGCAGATTGAAACTTGGAAGCTGGAGACTTCAGGTCGGCAGCTGGATAATCATCATTTTTACGAAAAAATGGGATATGTTTGTATCTATGCATCTGAGGATGAGTTTGTATATGAGAAGAACATGTCCGTTGATTCTTTTGATCCAACATGTGATGAGACATTATCCAAGCACTCGGGTGAGTCAAAGGTGGTTGAATATGTTCAAGCTAATCTGGACTCAGTCCGTTACAGCACCAGTAATCTGACCAATAGTCGGATTACTGACTGCAACCTGAGTGGAAGCAAACTCACCAATCTAAATATGACCAATATATTGCTAGCTGATTTACGCTTGACCGATAGCAAGATTGAATTCTGTGCTTTGGATGGCGTTCAATTCCAGGACACACATCTTGGATCTGACCGTGTGCCCATGAAGTGGGCACATTGTGATCTTGGGGGAAGTCGTTTCATCGATTGCGATCTATCTGGAGTGCAGTTGGAACAGTGTCAAGTGACCGGGATGAAGATCAACGGAGTAGAAGTAGAGGAACTACTTGCAGCCTATGAGGCTATGAAGTCCTGAAAGGGGTCTCGTTGCCTTCCTGCTGTCTGGCGAAGCACCATTAATGGGGCTATTATTCCAATCGATGGTGCACAGTCAGCCAAATATTGATCCCATAATCAAAGCATATATCGATGCGACATAAATATAACAAAGAACGCCCTCTTCGGGCCATTTTGCCGGGGGCGTTCTTTTTCATGTAATCGAGATAACGTATCATCCACAGGTTAAGTGTGCTGTAGAATCTGTAGCTTTTTGCTAAATCCGGTGCTCCCGGCTGTAAAGCCCATCTGGCGATAGAATTGATGTGCAGCTTCACGTTCCGGGCTATTGGCACTGTTCAGAGACAGGGAATCCACGTTATGCGTGGCTGCCCATTGCTCAGCTTCAAGAATGAGCTGACGGCCGATGCCTGAGCCCCTGAACTGGTCGTGTACTACCAATGCCAAGATACGGCAGTGTCTTCCGTTCTTTTCATATAGATAAGACGTCTGTAATCCGATCAGTCCAACTACGCGTCCGCGTGCTTCAGCAACCAATGTGGTAAAGTTTGCGTCGGCAGAGATATGGGTGTAGCGCTCTTCCATCTCGGCGTACGTGGTGGGATAACCAAGTTGGTCCATCAGAATGACCATATCTTGCAGATCGGTAGGGGAGCTATGTCTAATCGTCACATCCAGGCTCATAATGTTGTATCCTCCTTGGGTCTTTCCTTCAATGAAAGTTCAATAATGGTATCCAGCAGCTCTGCAAAAGAAATGCCTGCAGCGGCTGCACTTTTGGGCAGCAGACTGTTACGGGTAAGTCCCGGCAGCGTGTTCACTTCAAGCACATAAGGCATGCCTTCCCGAATCATCATATCCACGCGCGCGTAGACGCTGCATTTGAGCACCTGATAGCAAGCCAATGCCGCAGCTTCAACGCGATGGTGAAGGTCCACAGGCAAATGCACAACCTGCTCATCGGCTCCATGGTCATCGTATTTGGAAGAATAATCGAAAAACTCCGCGTTCGAACGAATGGAGATCACCGGCAGCATCTTACCATCCAGAATGGCACAGGTAATCTCTTCACCTTCGATATACTGTTCAATCATGACCGTGTCATCCCAGGCGAGGGCAGCCTCTACAGCGGCGGGCAGGGCGGAAGCTTCCTTCACCACTTGGGTACCAATGCTGGAACCGCCTGAATTGGGTTTGACCACCACGGGGTACGTTAATTGTTGAACAGCAATAGAGGATAGTTCCTCCATATGGCTCACCCGCAGCCATTCTCCGGTAAGCACACCTGCATGCTGCATGAGTTGTTTGGACATGTCTTTATCCATGCATACACTACTTGCCAGCACACCACAGCCTGTGTAGGGAATACCCAGCGATTCCAGTGTGCCTTGAACCGTACCATCTTCGCCGTATTTGCCATGCAGGGCAAGCAGTGCCACATCGATCCCCGCTGACTTGTCGATTAGATCGCGCTTGGTATTCAGCTCAATGGGTACAACCTCGTATTTGTCTCTATTCAGGTGTGCAATCATCTCCTGTCCGGTGAGCAGGGAAATATCCCGCTCTGAAGATGTACCGCCCATAATCACGCCAACTTTCATGTGAAATCCTCCTTATCTCATGTGAGCTGCTGTCTCGCCAATGATACGAATGCCTTTACGTATATTCTCATCGCTGACTCTGGAGAAACCCAGACGCATCGTGTTTACACCCTGACCGGGTTCCAGATAAAAGGTATCCCCTGGTGTAAACGTTACACCTTTCACTTTACAGGCCGCCAGCAGTTCACGGGTTCTGTATTCAGACGGGAACTGCACGAACAGATGCAGACCACCCGCACCGGAAATCCGGCACATTGGTAGATGCTGCTTCAGGCAACGCACAACCAATTCGTATTTTCGCTTATACTCCGTGCGAGCTCGCTTCAAATATTTCTCGAAATTACCGTTGCTCAAATATTGATACAATAACGATTGGTCCAGCGTGGAGGTATGGATGCTGCGTGCCCGTTTCATACTCTCCAGATAATCAATCAGCGCCGCATCCGCAATAATCCAACCTACCCGCAGACCTGGGAACAGAACTTTGGAGAAGCTGCCCAGATACACCAGTCCATTGCCTTTGCCCATGCTGGCGATCAGGGGAGATACGTGGGAACCGGAATAGCGCAATTCTTCGTTGAATCCGTCCTCAATGATGGGTACCTGATACTTGTTCATCAACCGGATGATCTCTACCCGTTTCGCAGGGGACGTCACAATCCCGGTTGGATTGTGATAGGATGGCACGAGATATGCCAGATCATATGGACTTGCCTCAAGTTCATGTTCCAGTTGCTTCAAGTCCAGGCCATCCGGCTCCATATTCACACCGGTCAAGTGGAACTGGTGCAGCTTCAGGTTTTTGATCGCCGTGTGGTGCGTTGGATTCTCGCAGAGCGCTTTTCCGCTTTTTTTGCGCAACGATCCAAGCACCAGATCGAAACCTTCCGTGAATCCGTTGGTGATCAGAATGTCCTTGCCCCGGAGGTCGACACCTTTGTTCTCCATATAACGTAGTAAATAGTTCATCAATGGTCTGTATCCTTGCGCATATCCGTAATTCAGCAGTACTTCGCCTTCAAGTGACATGCGATCCAGAAAAGCCCGCTTCACGTTGTGCAGATCAAACAGCTTTTCATCCGGTGCTATGCTGGTAAACGATATCTCGCCGCGCTCTGCCCCGGAGCCATGCTTCATCAGATCGTACTGCTCTGCCTGAATGGCATACTCGCTTACCTCTGTTGTCCAGTCCAGTTCCCAGCTTGCTGTTGCCTCAGGTGTTTCGATGGAGGCACTGACGTAATTTCCCTTGCCTTTGACGGCATAGATCAAACCTTCATCTTCAAGTTCGGCATATGCGAGCAGGACCGTGCTGCGACTAACCTTCATGAGTGTACTGAGTTCACGGGTCGAGGGCAGCTTTTGTTTGGCTTGCAGGCCACCTTTAAGCATCAATCGCTTCATATAATCTTTGACTTGTATATATACAGGGCGGTCCTCCGTCAGTTTCAGATCGGAATACATCCCATCACTCCCTCTACTGGTATCTTGCCATATTATAAACCCGACAGAAAGAACCACGATACCTCTGTTTCCCTGCGAGTGTGGTTGGTTATTCGTATAAACGCAAAAAAGCCCTGGCAAGTATGCCGGGGCCTGGTGGTGAAACTTGATCCATTTTCTATAGTACTGCTGCTATAATTTCTACAGTTGCATTGCATGACTAGTCTCTCTAGGATCGATAGCTATCTGACCTTCTACGTGTGTCTATTAACTTCAGTACGACTATAATTGCAGGCTTTCTAGGTGATACTTAAAATCTACAGTGAATCATGAATCTAGGTTTTTCTACGTTTGCTTGCTGCAAGGGTCGATTAGATGATGAATCCACAATCTATAAGCTAGTGTTCTTGCTAACTGTACTCTTGTCGTGATCACGTAACAGAATTCAGCATGAAAAAGAGTTTCAATCATAGGGTACAATAGACGGAGGTAGATATAAAGACGTATGTCTCAGTGCCCAATTTCTTCCTCATACCCCTATAGTACCACTTTGAATCAGGGAAGTTAACCTTTTTTTTGAAATATTTGTCGTAATAGCGAAAATTGCGTGAATTGTACTTCATATAGATTGAAATGGTGTCCCTTTATAATATGTGATAGGATGAAAACCTATAGATAATGAGGAAGTGAGCCTATTGATTAATATTACCGTGCCAACACCGGATGTAACCATCACTAAGCAGGTTGATCCACAGCTTAGCCACATTTATGGATTTACTGATTTTCACCTGATTACCCGGGAACTAGGCGGGATTTTCATGTTTTACAATGCCGCTGGAGAGTTGTTATTTGTCGGGAAAGCACGAAAATTAAGACCACGTATCAAAAAGCATTTTGAAGACACGGTATCACCAATTAAGAATCACCGCGAGGAAGTAACGAAGATTGAAGTATGCCTGGTTGAAGATCCAGTAGATCGTGAAATTTACGAGACCTATATCATTAACACGATGCGAGCGAAATACAATGTAGACAAAGTGTTGTACAAATAAGAAGCTTAAAAAGCACATGAACATGCAATGTCTGGGACATATGTCCTAAGTGTTGCGCCAGTGGGTAAGGATGTAATCGAAGGATTGCATCCGATTCCTTCTGGTGGCATCCCGATATTTTCAAGGGAGTAGCTTGTAGAATTGAAACGTAGTAAGCCCAAGCTTAGTATCACAGATATACCAAATACATATGAAGAGGTGATTGTGTTGATCGGTCGTAGCGGTAACCCTACACTTAAAGACAGCACGTTTGAAAACAGAGGATATGGAGAAGATCGGTATCAGAATTACATGACGATCAACGGCACGGTGAACAAAGCGTTTATTACGCTTGTGATCCTGCTGGGCAGTGCATTTGCAACCTGGATGATGTTCTTTAACGGACAACAAGTGATGCCGCTCGCTTATGGCGGATTAATCGTTGGTTTCATTCTGGCACTTGTCATTTCGTTCAAACCCGTAGCGGCACCTTATCTGGTACCCGTCTATGCCGTGGCAGAAGGGTTATTCCTGGGCGCACTCTCAGCAACCTATGAGTCACTGTATAACGGAATTACTTTGCAGGCGGCCCTGTTGACCATGGCTGTGTTCATCGCCCTGCTGATGGCATACAAAACCAGATTGATCAAAGCTACGGAGAACTTCAAGCTTGGGGTCGTGGCTGCAACCGGCGGTATAATGATCATGTATCTGCTGAGCTTTGTACTGAGTTTCTTCGGCATTTCGATTCCTTACCTGCATGATAACAGCTTGATCGGCATTGGTATTTCGGTCGTTATCGTCATTGTGGCTGCCCTCAATCTGGTCCTTGATTTCGACTTCATCGAGGGTGGTGCTGAACGTGGTGCGCCCAAGTACATGGAGTGGTACGGTGCATTTGGATTGATGGTTACCCTGGTATGGCTGTACATTGAGATCATCCGTCTGCTTGGCAAATTGCGGAGCCGGGATTAGTCCTATTCAATACGTCAGATAGACGTAAACGGATTGTGGATTTAAAGCTAAAAAGCTAACGCGTGATACTCACGTCGTTAGCTTTTTTTAACATCAGCCGGGGTCATCTTGATGGAGGCCTGTTACTCTGAGTGACAAGTTTTGTTAGAAATCATTGACTCGTTGAGCCTAGCACCGCTTTATACCAACTCTGTATACAGATCCTCCAAGGTTAAAATTTCGGGTTGGCTCGGCAGCTCTTTCCCAGCCGAACATGCCGCAAGCATATGTCCATCATCCAGTCGCTGACTGAGAAAGAGATATGTCTCGGCCTGTTTGCAATGCCAATCCTTCCGCTCATCTGGCAGGATGGCGAAGGAATCCAGTGGTATGGACAAGCCCATACCCTCTGCCTTGATATAACTTTCCTTCAGCGTCCATAGACGGTAGAAGGTTTCCAGCCGACGATCGTCAGGCTCGGCGGCCAAGAACTGGCTCTCCTTAGGAGAGAAGAAACGCTCTGCAATCTGCATGTCAATGGGAGCTATTTTTTCCACATCCACGCCCAGTTCATCTGTACCGCCGGAGATCAGAGCAATCCAATCACCAGAATGGGAGACGTTGAATTGTACATCCGAATGGTGACTGAGCGAAGGTTTGCCGTAGGAATTACGGGTAAAAGAAAGCTCAGCAGGTCTCAGTCCAGTTAACTTGCTCAAAGTCACACGAGTCAATATCTCGCCCAGCACGGAGCGATATGCGTCAGCCTGATGCACAAAACGCGAAGCCTGAGCACGTCGCTCCGCAGAGACTTGCGACAGAAAATGGTTCCAGTACGCCTCGGGCAATACTTCTGGAACTTGGAGCACACGAATAGTTATCATCATTAATCACCTGAGGACATATTCGGCGTGGATCAACGAGTTTCCTTTATATGGAACGTTCCCTCAACTCTTCCTCCCAAATCATCACTATAGGGATGTCCCTAACAAGCAAGCCGGTTGTCTCGCTTTTCATGTTAAGGCCTCAGGTTCTGCATCTCCCTCTCATGCTTCCTGTACTCGTTTCCATTCCGTGTGTGCAGACTGCACTCGCTCCCACATATCTTGGCATTCCAGTTCGCTGTAATTCACCAAGGGTTCATAGAATATTTCAGTTAATACGTCACGCCACTCGGTATAATTCTTGGTCTCCGTTTTCCGGATTCCTTCGATATCATGTGTTCGGAGTATACATCCACGTAGTTCATTACTGCGGTTCTCATTCCGCTGACGAAGCAAAAATACGTTATGCCAAGGTGATTCGACCGCTCGACTGTAGAAATCATGTTTGGGAATGAACTCTTCCAGACTGGAGAGTGCTTCAGGAGCATAGTCGACTCCTTCACTTGGCCCATTCGGCTCGTACTCAAGCCGCCATCCCTCAGCAGCAACAGATGATGGCATCAATTGGTATGTGAACGGAGCTGAACCATAGGTTCCATAACGAAGTGGCAGAGGTTCAAAGGGCATTCCGCCGAGACCTACATCTACAATCCAGCGCTCAACTGTCGGGTCAGCATCCGGCAGAAGGACAGACAGACCGAGATGGAATGAGTTCACACGGGGTTGTTCACCATGAGGCTGTACTCCCCCGCGATGCCAATCAACCGTATAACCCAGCGAGCGGAGAAGAACACTAAATGCACCATTTAGATGAAAGCAGTAGCCGCTGCGTCCCTGTAATATAAGCTGAATTGAATCTTGAAGACCGATTCCCGCAGGACGACCTGCAAAAATATCGACCGTTTGCCAGGATAAATATTGGACATGTGCTCGCTGGAGTTCAAATAAGAATTCCAGTGAGGGTTTCTTTATATCATCTATGCCGATCCGTTTCAGATAGGCCTGTATTTCAGCTGTATTCAATAGTTCAATCATTCAGATCACCTCACGTCATATAGTGGGCTGCAGCCCACATTTTTATAAACTTCTGCTGCCCTGAGTTCATTGTAAAAGTGAACGGATGAAAACAACATCATCAGTTGAGCAGATTGTATCGGTACAATTCATAGGATAGCCTTGAAAATCATCTCAAGAGATAAACATGGTTTTTACATCATTGAAATACAATATATGGATGAGCTATTTCTTTTTCTGGGGTATGCTAACCCTTTGGAGTGGATATAGGTTAGAATATAGATAGATAGCAGGATTAGGAGATGGAAAAATGGCTAATGATGAAGTGATTTTGACACAGGAAGGCTTGGAAAAGCTGGAGGACGAACTGAGGGATTTGAAGACGGTGAAGCGTAAGGAACTGGCTGAGCGTCTGAAACTCGCGATCAGTTACGGTGACCTGAAGGAAAATAGTGAGTATCATTCAGCCAAAGATGATCAGGCCTTTATGGAGACACGGATTTTGATTCTGGAGAAGATGTTGACGAAAGCAAGAGTCATCTCTTCAGACAATATAGACTCCAACAAAGTGAGCATTGGATCGACGGTGTTGCTTAATGACATTGAGTTCGCCGAGAAGATTGAATATAAAGTGGTTGGTCCTGCCGAGGCCGATGTTGCGGATAATAAAATTTCGTACGAGAGCCCGCTGGGCAAGGAATTGATGGGCAAAGAAGTGGGTAGCGTCATTCATGTCAATGCTCCAATGGGCGTTATCAAGTACGAGTTACTTCAAATTAAAGTGTAATTCAAAATAAGAGGTGCTCCGCAGTCATCCAAGTGGCTGAGGGGACACCTCTTTTTGATTCTATTGGGCTTTGAACGGTTGGGAATATGGATTTGTTGAAACTTCATACGGTTGGACTATCGGACTTTATCACATACTGTGTTTAGGGAACTTATGAGATGAAGATTTCCGCGTGTTTTATATGTAAAAAAATAACATTTCGACAAATTTCGAATTTCGAATGACCTGACAAGGTGAGTAGTATATAATTACGGGAAAACTTTAAAGTGATGGAGTAGATACGATGAATTTTAGTAAGCCTAATCTAGATCAAGACAACGCTGGCAAAGGAGAACGTTTCTCCCAAGCTGGATTTATCCTGGCAGCCATTGGTAGTTCGGTTGGTCTGGGCAACATGTGGAAATTCCCGTACATTACGGGTGAGAACGGAGGGGCTGCGTTTTTCCTGCTCTTCATCGTCTGTTTGCTGCTCATCGGTCTGCCAGTGCTCCTGGCTGAACTCGCGATTGGTCGCAGTGGCAGAGGTAGTGCAGCTACGGCTTTTATTAAAGCAGGTGGACATAAGGGCTGGCTCGCAGCCGGATTGTTGCAAGTATTAACGCCGTTTATCATCCTGTCCTTTTATGTCATTATTGCGGGCTGGACATTGCAATATGCAGTGACTTCCTTCAGTGGCACATTGTTCAACAATCCGGATTATGCCGGACAGTTCGATTCCTTCATAGGTGGCTATATGCCGATTGTATGGCAACTGGTTTCAGTTCTGATCACAGGCTGGATTGTTGCCAAAGGAGTATCAAACGGAATCGAAAAGTTCAACAAAATTCTGATCCCGGCGATGCTGGTGCTGCTCATTATCCTGATGATCCGTGCAGTTACATTGCCGGGTGCGGGAGCTGGGGTGTCCTTCTTCCTGAATCCGGACTTCTCGCAGCTTACAACGGAATCCGCACTGGTGGCGCTTGGACATGCCTTCTTCTCCCTGTCACTCGGGATGGGTATTCTTGTAACCTACGGTTCGTATGTGGATAAAAATCAATCCCTCGGTGCGGCAACCGTTGCTGTTGGTGCAGGTGACCTGATCTATGCATTCATTGCCGGCCTGATCATCTTCCCAACAACATTCTCGTTTGGTATTGCACCAGACCAAGGACCGTCACTGATCTTCGTGGCTCTTCCGGCGGCCTTCTCGGCGATGCCACTTGGCTTCTTGTTTGGCGGACTGTTCTTCATCCTATTGGCTATTGCGGCATTGACGTCAGCAGTATCCTTGCTGGAAGTTCCGGTGAAATATTTCATGGAACGTTTGTCCTGGAGCCGCAGTCGTGCGGTATGGGTTATTTCGCTAGCGGTCTTCATCGTGGGACTTCCTTCGGTATTATCGCTCGGCTTGCTGCCTGAATGGACGATTGGATCGAAGAGTGTGTTCGACTGGATGGACTTTGTAGCATCCAACATCCTGCTGCCTGTAGGTGGACTGCTTGTGACGATTTTTGCCGGATACTTCTGGAAAACGGCTGCTGAAGCTTCCGGCCTGCGTTCCGGATGGTTCCGGGTGTGGCTGTTCATGCTGCGTTACGTAGCTCCGATCCTGGTTCTGCTGGTCCTACTGCACACATCCGGTATCATTCACTTCTAATGGTGAAGGCCCGATAGGGTTAAATATGGTCTGTTGTGCAGATTTACCATGGATAAAACCTCTTGGAAGAAATGCAAAAGCCCTTGTTTTCCCTCGTCAATTTTGGGACAATACGGAGTAGAGGTTTTTTGGGTAGGACCGATAAGCCATATGCTTTCTTGCGAAAAGAGGATTATACAATGAACAAATCATCCATATATGGATTAACATTAGAGCAATTACGTTCCTGGCTACCGGAGCATGGGCAGAAAAAATCCCGTGCTTCCCGGATCTGGGAATGGTTATATCAAGAGCGTGTACACGATTTTCCGGCAATGTCCGATGTCCGTCAAGAATGTCTGGATGTGCTCTCCGAGCACTTCACAATGAACTCTCTTAGCGAACATGTGAAGCAGGAATCGGCAGATGGTACCGTGAAGTTTCTGCTTCGGATGCAGGACGGCAATCTGATTGAGACGGTATTGATGCGGCAAAAATACGGACTTACCGTCTGTGTGACCACACAAGTGGGCTGTAATATTGGCTGCAGCTTCTGTGCGAGCGGTTTGATCAAGAAGAGCCGTGACCTGACCGCTGGAGAGATTGTGGAACAGATTATGCATGTGCAGCGACATCTGGATGCAGCAGGTCAAGATGAGCGGGTAACAAACGTGGTTGTGATGGGGATTGGCGAACCATTCGACAACTTCCAGCACATGAGTGATTTCATCGAAGTCATCAAGGATCGCAAAGGACTGGCACTTGCCGCCAAACGGATTACTGTGTCCACGAGTGGCCTTCCGGACAAAATCAAGGAATTTGCAGACAGCAGTCTACAGGTTAATCTGGCGATCTCTCTGCATGCGCCTAATAATGAACTGCGTACACACATCATGAAGATCAACCGGGCTTTCCCAATCGAGCAATTGATGGATGCGGTGGATTATTATTTGACTACAACGAACAAACGCATCATGTTTGAGTACATCCTGCTACGTGACGTTAACGATCAACGTGAGCATGCTGCGGAACTGGCTGAACTGTTGTCCAGCCGCAAGAGTATGGTCAGTGTGAATCTGATCCCATACAACCCGGTGGATGAGCACAGTCAGTATCAACGGAGTACAGAAGAATCGATTCTGGGCTTCTATGATACGCTCAAAAAGAACAACATCAACTCCACTGTACGTATGGAACATGGTACGGATATCGATGCCGCCTGCGGACAGTTGCGCAGTAAACAAATAAAGAACAACGCTGCCGAATCCCAATCAGACCGTCTGGCACTGGGATAAGCCACAGCGCGGAGCTGGCAAGTAAAGTTAGGATACTTGGTTGCTCTAATGGGTGCCTCTACGTGCCATTTACCGTTGTTGGGTCGCAAATGCGTTGCCTGAATGCAAAACGCCTCTGTATATCACTGAGAAGTGATAAGGAGGCGTTTTTTTGGAGTGTCATTATTTCAGTTTTTTGGTCATCAGCAGATGGGGAATGCCGTCTTCCATAAATACTTCCGATGCGGGTGTATATCCGAGACGTTCGTAGAACCCGGAAGCTTGTACCTGTGCGTGCAGCTTGGCTTTCTCAAGACCATCAGCAACAGCCATCTGCTCCAGCTTGTCGATCAGCACACGGCCCAGGCCGTGTTTGCGGTAATCGAGCATGACACAGATCCGTTCCAATTTGGCGACCTGTTCCACCACGCGCATTCTGGAGGAAGCAGCAGGTACACCGTCTACGTAGAGCAGAATATGGCGCGCCTCCGCATCTAATGTATCATAAGCATCGAATTCATCCGCTGCGGGCACGCCTTGTTCTTCGACGAAAATAGCGGTGCGAATGGCGAAACAGGCATCAAGCAGTTCCTGATTCTTAACTTCAACAATCGTTGTATTCATGAATGTTTCTCCTTTGGGTGATCGTAATGTTATCCTGACGTGATAAACTGGTACATAACAGGAAGTTGGAACGAATCTCGTTATTTTACATGCTTTAAGTTATATAGCTAAAATTGAAACCAATTCAACTGTAGTTATACCATCAATTATGTTGCGAATGCAACAATTTTATAGGGGCGTGAATGTGTTGACTGAGAAAAAAGAAGTGCTGCGTGAAATTGGTATGATTGCCCGCTGTCTGGATTCAATCAGTAATGTCGAGTTTCAGCATCTGAACCTGTCCCGTGGGCAATATCTATATCTGTATCGAATCTGTGAGAATCCGGGTATTATTCCGAATCAGCTTGCTGAACTGATCAAAGTGGATCGCACGACGGCGGCCAGAGCGATTAGCAAACTTGAATCCGATGGATTTATTGTTAAACAATCGGCAATAGATAATAAGAAGAACAAGTTGTTATATCCAACAGAGGCAGGGCTTGAAGCGTGGCAATTTATTCGTAAAGAGGGTGTGCATTCGGATCAGGTGACTCTGGATGGTCTGACTGAGGAAGAGATCGAGACCGCGGTTATGCTTCTCCGTCGAATGCGCCATAATATCGAGGTGGACTGGAAATTTGTCAAAAAGGGTGGACGAAGACCCTACATTGATATTTCGGAATGAACAGAGGAACGATCCTTGACCCCAGCATCCCAGACTCTAGCCGAACCTATCTAAAGGAGAAGAGCCATTATGCCAGAGCAGCATCAGTACAGGAGGGAGTCATGAAACGGGTAAACCGGAAAAGGCTAACGTGGTGGATCATATTGGCAGTCAGTATCACGGCAGCGTTAATTATTTTTGTGAAGGAGCGGTTCGTGATGAATGAATCATCCCCTACGGTATCCTTTGTCCAAGATCATATGACCAATCCCAATGGTACACTTGCGTCCTATTTGCAAGATGCTACCTCAGAGAGAGCGGACATTGTAGCAGGCAGAGAGGCTTTATCTGAGTCACTTGGTCTTTGGATGCAATATGCTGTAGCCAAGAATGATCAGGCGTTATTCGAGGAAAGCTATAAACTGTTGACGACCTATTTCCTCATGCCGCAAAAATATATTGCCTGGAAGCTGGATGCTGAAGGTAAATCTCAAGTGACCACCAACGCGCTTGGCGATGATTTTCGAATTGTCGGTGCCCTATTAAAGGCAGCAGATCAATGGGAACAAGGAAGAGAAGCCAAACTGAAAACGGCTTCAGAAATATCCCGTACACTTTCGCAATCGGTTCAGAATAAAGGATATTATGTTGATTTTCACGATTTCGCGACTGGTCACTCCACAGATACGTTAAGCCTGGTTTATGTTGATCTCCCGTCTCTGCAATTGATGGAAAAACATCAGATGGTGGAACCGGGAACTTATGCCAAGTACGAAGCGTTGCTGAAGAGGATGCCAGACGATGGATTGTTCTATCCGAAGACCTTCGATGTGGTCCGTAAAAAATATACGTATGATAATAAAGTGAATCTGATCGACCAGTTAATCGTGGCGAACCATCTAACGGTGACCGATCGCAAACCGGACAAGCTCATTTCTTTTTTGAAAAAGGAGTTCAATACCCGGCATCAGCTGCCCGGGCAGTATAAGCGAGAATTACGCACACCTGCCGTCTCTTATGAATCTTCTTCGGTATATGGCCTCGCCATCTTACTCGCTGTACGTTCAGGTGATCCAAAATGGGCCAAACAGTTGTATAACCATATGATTACGTTGCGTGGTCAGGAATCTCGTTATCCAGGTGGATATGTATTTAGCGGAAACACACATCTGTTTGATAATCTTTTTCCTCTGCTTGGAGAGACTGCATTACAAAATTCACTTAAGAAGTAATCTACTGGAGAGAATAAACCTATGATGAGGAATAAAGCACCCATCCGTCGTATTGCATGGGGATATGCCAGTTTGATCGGATTAGCCGTGATTCAGCAGCTCGCTGTCTATCTTAAAATTTATATGAATCAGAGCTATACCACACAGGATTTTGTGTTTAGCATCGTGTCGCTTGTAACGCTGATTCTGGGTTTTGTGATACCTGTCGGAGTGTCTGTCGTTCTCGGATTTATATATCTGGTCGCTTATTTTGTATGGCTTGTTACTTACGCGGATGTCAATGTGCTTACGTTCTCATGGTGGTTGCTCATTCCGGCTAATGCGGTTGTGGCTGCCTTTATCAAGGCAAGTCTTGTGCGTAGAGCGCGTGTCATAGAGCGTCTGCAGGAGCTTAAGGGGCGTAATCCGGAGATTGATCTGGACACCTCCCTGGGTAATAAGGGTGCCCTTGCGGACACACTTGTTAAGCAAAGTAATCTGGCCAGACGTTATTCGGAGCAATATGGCTTCAGCATGGCGATGTTCAAGATCGAGTTTTTGCCGTTGGTATTGGAATCACTCGGTTCCGTGCGTTATGCACAGTTTCTTCTTGAACTATCCACTACCATACAGAAGCAGATTCGGTTTGAGGATTATAAATTTTTTGTGGATCGGGGAAGGTTTGTCATTATCTGCCCGATGACCAATGTGGAATACATGCCCATTCTGAAACAACGGATCAAAAAAGCCATGATGGATCTGCAGATTATCGATAAAAGGGGAAATGAATTGCAGACGGTTATTCGAACTGGTGCGCTGGTATTCCACAAGGAACAATTCAGTAAGTATAAGGATATCGATGCAGTTATTGCGGCGCTGGAACGGAACACAGAGACGGATCTCATTGGTGAATATATCTAACGAACAGGAAGGAGAGATTTGCTGTGGATTATATGTCCTGGTTCATCCCTGTCTGTATCGCTGTCAGTTGTATGTTTGCCGTATGTACCGTTTTACTAACGATTGCTACCCTTCGTTTTCGGTCAAAAGTCAATCGCAAGTACGATCGGAGGAAATTAATTGACTGATTTTATTCTGCTGTTATCGATATTCAGCATCTGGATTGCCGTATTCGAGTCCATTGTTATCATGGCAGGTGCGATTCGTTTTATTAATAAACAGGACAAAAAAGGGATTCAGATCCCTGAAAATATGGATCATTATCCAACAGTCACGGTCATGGTACCTGCGCATAACGAGGGTCTGGTCATTGTTGCGACGGTAGAGCATATTCTGTGCCTGAATTATCCGGAGGATAAAGTTCAGGTCATCGTGATCGCAGATAACTGTACAGATGATACCGCAGAGAAGCTGAGATCATTCCTCAGTCAGACCAGTTATAGGCATCGCAATGTGACGGTAATGGAGCGAAAAGGAACCGGTGGCAAGTCCGGGGCATTAAATGACGGACTGGAAATTGCCACGGGCGACTGGATCTGCATCTTCGATGCAGATGCCGCACCTGAACGGAATTCATTAATGTTTTTGACGCAAAAATCGCTTGAGAACCCTGAACAATATGGCGTGGTTTTTGGCAGAAACAAAGCACGCAACAGAGGACAGAATTTCCTCTCCAAATGCATCAATCTGGAGATTATCACTTCGCAACGTGTGTATCACACGGGTCTGTGGGAATTGTTCCAGCTTGGTTCCATCCCGGGAACGAATTATATTATCAAAACCGAGTTGATCCGGGAGATTGGCGGCTGGGATGTGACAGCTATTACAGAAGATACTGCGCTATCATTCGAGATTTTGAATCGCGGACAGTTTGTGGCGCTTGCGCCGCAAGCGGAAGCCTATCAGCAGGAGCCGGAACAGCTTCGTGTATACATGAAGCAGCGCGAACGCTGGGCCAAGGGGAACTATCAGGTCGTACTGGATAATATCCATAACCTGTTTAACCGCTCCAGTTGGCGTAATAAGTTGCTGGTCATCTATTATGCGGTCAGTTACTTCTGGTTTATGCTTGCGATCATTGTATCGGATATTATATTTCTCGTGAATCTGGTCTATCAGGTCATTGCCATATTTAAACCAGATGTAAGTTCACCGTTCCAGTTTGCCGGTGATGCGTATGTGTTCCTGGTCATTGGTTGGGCGCTTATGTACTTTATTTACGTGTTACAGATCAATCTGGCACTTGCCGCAGATATTGGACAGAGCAATACCCGTAATTTCATCTATGCCTGCGTGTCCTACTTCACGTATGCACAGCTGTTCATCCTGATCTCGATCAAGGCATTTTACTCCTTGATTATGGACAAGATTCGGAAACGCGAGAGCAAATGGTACAAAACAGAACGTTTTGGCTAAGCGGCGAAAAATAGGTTAAGTGTAAGGAAGAAAGGCTATTTGCTGGTCAATATCAGTAAACAGCCTTTTTGTTATAGCCAGACCCATCCATATTCTGTATACTCTTACAGGCTGTAAATAGGAAGTATGCTTATCCGAAATGGAGGGTCACGGAATGAAGGACAGAGGATCGGATTTTTACGATGATGTGGCGAACTTTGAGAAGTATATGGAACGTCGCAAGTGGCAGGAGAACGCCAATGATACATTGGAGAAGCCGGTGATGCTGGAGTTGATTGGAGATGTTGCCGGCAAGAACATACTGGACCTTGGTTGTGGAGATGCAAGGTTCGCCGCAGAATTGCTGAGTAGCGAGCGCGAAGGTGCGACGTATACGGGGATTGAAGGTTCGGTGAATATGATTCAGGCAGCCAACAAATCCGTAAAAGGATTGAATGCCCGGATTGAGCAAGCGTTCATGGAAGATTGGACCTACCCGGCCGAAGTGTACGATCTGGTGATATCGAGACTGGCTGTTCACTATATTGAGGATGTGGAGAGCCTGTTCTGCAACATATACAATACGTTAAAAGAGAATGGGACATTTGTATTCTCGGTAGAACATCCTGTGATCACGTCCACACTGCAACCTTCCGGGACACGAACGGATTGGGTGGTTGATCAGTATTTTGTGGAAGGATTCCGTGAGCAGCAGTGGCTGGGCGGTTCTGTGAAAAAGATGCATCGTTCCATTGAATCCTACTTTATGGCATTGCAGCGGGCAGGATTCCGTGTAGAACATTTGCGCGAGTCAGCACCACAACGTGCTTATTTTGTAAACGAGGAAACCTATCTGCGCAGGCAGCGTATTCCATTGTTTCTGTTCCTGGCAGCCCGGAAATAGATCGTGGAGAAGAATATAGATAAATAGAAGGACATAACTAAGTTATACTCATAAATTAGAAAGTTCTACACAGAAAACGGTGGATAACACTAGATATAGCAGTTAAAAGCCCGAAATCTATCCACATGTGGATAAGATATTGGGCTTTTACTGTTAAGTTTCTTCACCTATGTTACGTTTGCTGTGTATAACCCCGCAATTATGAATCCGCCGCTACTCTGACATAGACACGATCCCCGTGCCGATCCACTTCCACGGGTGCCTCGAAGAAGTTACTCAGCACTTCGGTGTTCATCAGCTCGCTAGTTATTCCACTATGGACTATTTCACCTCGGCGAAGCAGGAGGCTGTGACTAAAGACAGGCAATATTTCCTCGGTATGATGGGTGACGTAGATGAGCGAAGGGGTATCTGGACGATGTGATAGTTCACGAATGCTGTCCAGCAGTCGCTCCCTTGAGAACAGATCCAGTCCATTGCAAGGCTCGTCCAGAATGAGTACGCGTGGATTGGCCATGAGTGCTCGGGCAATAAGGAGTTTCTGTTTCTCGCCTTGAGAACAGGTACGATATTCCCGATCCCACAGGTGCTGACAGCCCAGCGTTTGCATTAATTGTTTTGCTTGATCCAGATCATCATCTGACAGCTTGTCATACAGGCCAATGGTGGCGTGTTTGCCACTGATTACGACATACTGTGTGCGATCCGTACCGTACAATTTCTCTTGCAGAGATGAACTGACCCAGCCAATGGATTTGCGAAGCTGTCTCAGATCCACATCCCCATATTCATGGCCTAACACGGATATCTTGCCTTCGGTCGGCCAGAGATATCCGGTGATCATGTTCAGGAGTGTTGTTTTGCCGGAGCCATTCAGGCCAAGCAACGCCCAGTGTTCACCATCATTAACTTGCCAGCTTACATCGTTCAGCAGGGTAAGAGGTCCCCTTTTCCAAGTGACATGCTGTACATCAATAATCATGCGTTACTCCTCCCTCCTGTTATCCTCGAGTGTCCTAGGTGTATTGTAGTCACAAAATCAGTGAGGTTTCAACGGTTATCACGCTGTTCTTGGTTGGTCCTTGCGTAGAAATACAGCACACACACCAAGCAGTGGCAAAAACGAACATAACTTGATAACAAACGAAATGCTCGTCACGTCAATTAAGGAACCTAACACAACCGAACCAAGTCCAGCCATTCCGAACGACAGGCCAAAAAATAACCCGGATACCGTACCAATATGACGAGGAAGCAGTTCCTGCGCATAAACAATGATGACGCTGAAACCGGACATCAGGATGAGTCCAATCATTCCACACAACACCATGGACAAGACGGGCCCTGCATAAGGTAGCAACAGGGAAAACGGTGCAGTGCCTGCAATGGAGAACCAGATCATCGGTTTGCGTCCGTATCGGTCAGCGAGTGGTCCACCAAGCAAGGTTCCGACCATGCCTGCAAATTGCAAAATAAACAGACAGATCTGTGCCTGGGAGAGAGGCAAGTCATATGTATCGGCATAATAGAAGGCGTAGTACCCGGTCATGCCTGCAATATATACGAATTTGGAGAACAGCAGCAGGATGAGAATTCCCATTGTAAAAGCGATGAATCCCCTGCTCACAGGCCGAGCTGCTGGCTCTGCGCCGATTGATTTTAGAGGTCGTTGCTGACGAATGCGAGTCTCGGCAAGTTTGTCTCTGTACCAACGACTGACCAAAGACTGAATGAAGATACCGATCAGGGCAAAGCCCATCAGCCATAGAAAACTACGCTGCCCATGTGGCAGCAGGATGAAGGCGACCAGTAATGGAGCAATAGCCTGTCCTGTGTTGCCTCCCACCTGAAAGATCGACTGCGCCATTCCGCGTCCACGGCCGGCTGCCATATGAGCCACGCGTGATGACTCGGGGTGCAGGATGGATGAGCCTATGCCAATCAATGCGGCCGAAACAAGCAGCATCCATAACTCGGAAGACAAGGCTAAGCCGAGAACACCGATCAGGGAGAATAACATGCCTCCGGGAAGCAGGATCGGCATGGGCTTGCGGTCTGACATATAACCGACCAGTGGCTGAAGGACGGATGCGGTAATATTCAGGGTGAAAGCAATCCAGCCCATCTGGGCGAAGCTGAGCTGCATGGTCTGCTGGAATAGTGGGAAAGCAGATGGAACCACTGTCTGCATCGCATCATTCAGCAGATGGGCGAAGCTGACTCCGGCAAGTGCCCAATTGGCGGAGGAGTTGATTTGCATTTTGCTTAAAGTGGCCTGAGCCATGGGAGATCACCTCGAATTATTTTTTTCTATGATAAAAGATGTGAGCAGATCGTGTCTTTGTGAAAAGTGCTTGGAAAGTGAGCACGATTTGCTATAATGTCTGCAGGTGAGCAAACGATGGAATTAAACATGACGCTAAATGGGTTGGAATTATGGAAAGCTACCGGAGGGTTCGCAAATGAGCCGCATGTACATGACGACTGGTATCAGCTAACGCTGCCGGTCAGAGGTCAATGTCATCTGGTACAGGAACGGCATGCATACCCGCTAAAAGCAGGGATAGGGATTATTGCTCATCCCCAGACTGAGCATTATTTTGAGATAGGGTCGGATTCGGCTGTCATTGTGATCAAGTTCCGTAAACCGCCATTAAGCAGTTTCGGAGGTGCGGAGTTAAATGGGGGGCGAGCTGAGTTTCGACCTACCCAGACTTTTGATCCTGCTGAGATCAGCAGTCTGTTTCGAAGTTGGAATTCCATTTTGTTGGATGACGTGCCCGACTTGCTGCAAGTGCAGGAAACCGAGCTGGCGGTCGAGACGTATCTAAGACGCACGTTGACGGGGCAGGAAAATGGTAAAGGGACTGTGGATCACGGTACATTCATTGACCCTCATCTCCAACGAGTGTTGGATTACATTCACAGTGCCTATACAAGCCCAATGGATATTGATTCGATGGCGATGGTTGCGCATCAGAGCCGGTATCATTTTATGCGTTCTTTCAAAGCTCTTACGGGAACAACACCGTATCAATATTTGCTGAAATTGCGCGTAGAAGAAGCGTCCAAGAGGCTTCGCCATACAACAGATTCAGTGACCACAATCAGTTATGAACTGGGATTTTCCAGCGTCAGCCAGTTTTACAGAGCCTTTCAGCGAGTGTATGTTATGACACCGATGGAATATCGGAATCACATTTAGATTTTAACGGGCAGTCTCGCATATGCGAGACTGTATTTTAGTACGTTACAACATGACACTGATTTTTGTTGTTGCCAAACATTGAAGACTTTGCTAAGATGGGAAAAAGTTTATGTAAGCGTATACATTTAGGTTGAAATTACAACGTTGTAATTATGGTTATGGCAAGTGTTGAAAAGACATAAATACGGTGTGAGGAGGCCTATTTCAAGTAAATATCTCGTTATTATGCAGATTAATATAGGTTGTTAAAAAATTTGAATGAGATGAATAACAAATACGTCAGTGGAATGACAGTTTCTTTTTATTGAAAAATTCAAACGTTGTAATTATGTAGCGAAGGGGAGTGTTTCACGTGAAAAAACGCATGTCCACGCTGTTCAGCCTGATCAGACGGGATAAGTATTTGCTACTGATGTTTTCGCCTATCTTTCTGTATTACCTCATCTTCATGTACCTTCCGATGCCTGGCGTGCTGTTGGCATTTCGTAATTTCTTGCCGGGGCAGGGCATGCTCAGCGGGGAGTGGGTGGGGCTGCGCTGGTTCGAACAGTTTGTGAATTCCATTTACTTCTGGCGACTGCTGCGTAACACATTTCTGCTCGCCTTCCTGCCACTCCTGTTTGGTTTCTCCATTCCAATTTTATTCGCTGTCTGCATCGTGGAGATCAAGAACCGGACATTCAAGCGATTTGCCCAGACGGTTACGTACCTTCCTCACTTCATCTCCACTGTCGTTGTAGCCGGCATGATTATTAACTTCCTGTCACCAACAGACGGTATTGTGAACACCCTCATCGCGAGTCTTGGCATGGAAAAAGTGAATTTCATGATGGATGCCAGCTGGTTCCGTACCATCTTCACAAGTTCCGACATCTGGCAGAGCTTTGGCTTCAGCTCCATCATCTACATTGCAGCCATTATGGGGATCGACCCCGAGATGTATGATTCCGGCAAAATTGATGGCGTCAACAAATTCCAGGAGCTATGGCACCTGACCCTTCCGAGTATCAAACCAACCATTGTCATTCTGCTGCTTCTGTCGCTTGGCGGCATTATGAGTGTAGGTTTCGAGAAAGTATATCTGCTCTACAACGGAGCCACCTACGAAACGGCAGATGTCCTGTCCACCTATGTATACCGGATGGGGATTGAGGGCCAGAATTACGGCTTCGCCACAGCGGTCGGCCTGTTCAACTCCGTGATCACCTTTGTCCTTGTGTTTGCTGCCAATTCCATGACCCGCCGCCTGACCAAGATGTCACTCTGGTAAGACTATAACCCGGACCAAAGGAGACCTGTATGCAAAAATCGAGAAGTGACCGTTTATTCTACGGATGTGTCTACCTGCTGACCATACTGGCGGTTGTTGTCACGTTGTATCCCTTTCTGTACGTTATTAGCATTTCATTCAGCTCGGTGGATGCCATCGACAAACAAAAAGTGGTATTGTGGCCCGTTGGATTTACCCTGTCAGGTTACCAAATGGTACTGCAATACAAGGAGTTATGGGTTTCGTTCTACAACACCCTCTGGTACACCGTGGTAGGCACACTGTTAAACATTGTGGCAACATGTCTTGCCGCGTTTCCGTTATCTAGACAGCAGTTTTTCTTACGTCGCAAATTGAATTTCTTCATCGCTTTCACCATGTATTTCTCGGGTGGGCTCATTCCGGTCTACATGCTGATTACCTCGCTTGGGCTGTACAACACCCGCTGGGTTATGGTGCTGCCTGTGCTGGTGATTACGTTTAACGTCATGATCTGCCGCTCAGCGTTCGAAGGTATTCCGAATGAAATATTCGAAAGTGCCAGTATAGACGGGGCCAACGAGATGACGATGCTGTATCGTCTGGCGGTTCCCATCATCAAGCCAACACTGGCTGTGCTTACGCTGTACTATGCAGTATTCCACTGGAACAACTTTTTCTCGGCCCTGTTATATCTGGGCAAACAGGATATGCAGCCCTTACAGATGTTTCTGCGAAGGGTGCTGATCATGGCATCTCCGGAAGTGATGCAGAAGATGGGCGGCACAATGACATCCGGTGCGCTGGCGGTATCGACCCTTCAGGTTCGCTATGTATCCATTGTAGTCAGTATTCTGCCTATTGTTACAATCTACCCGTTTATCCAACGGTATTTCGTTAAGGGGATCACCCTCGGAGCCGTGAAAGGATAGCTTTACTTACTTAAGTGTCATGTCATTCAAGGGCGTTCAAAATGGTTCATACCTAAGGAGGAATGATGGATGAGATTTAAAGGGGCAGGAAGAAAAAGTGTAATGGCAGCGATACTGGCAATCAGCCTGGCGGGATGTAGCGGCGGAACAGGAGCGGGAACCGATGCGGGGAGCACCCCGTCCAGTTCGGAGCCAGCCTTCAATTATACCGGGGCAGGGCCGGTAACGGATCAACCGGATGCCAAGCTGTCTATTCTCGGCACCAACGCCTGGACGACGAACGTGGATCTGTCCACCGCAGCGATCGTTAAGAAAATCGAAGGCAATGCTGGTGTTGCGGTGGATTGGGATCTGATTCCGCCGCAGAACTATGCGGATGCCGTAAATCCCAGGCTGGCTGCCGGTACCGGCTTGCCCGATATCGTGTACCTGCCGGATCAGGATCAACTGATGAAGTACATCAATAGTGGCCTGTTTATCCCGATTGACGAGCTGGTAGAGAAGTACGGCGTGAATCTCAAAAAAATATATGAAAAGTCCCCTTCGGTTAAAGCCAGTTTAACGACGCCAGATGGTAAAATGTATTATATTCCGCAGCAGACGTTAACCCGCAACTACATGCCGGTATTTATGGTCAATGTGCGCTGGCTTGATAAGCTGGGATTAAGCGAGCCGACCACGCTGGATGAATTTACTGCCATGCTGCGCAAGTTCAAGACAGATGACCCGAACGGCAACGGAAAAGCCGATGAGATTCCGCTGTCCATGGAAGCAAAATTTGTGTCAATGGCCTTTGGCCCCGCGTTTGGACTTGACCTGTCCAACCAGTTCTATGCAGACGATCAGGGCAAAGTACATTTCAGCTATTATGAGCCTGCCTACAAGGAGTACTTGACCTATCTGAACGGACTGTACAAGGAAGGTCTGCTTGGGGTGGATTATGCGAGTACTACGAGTGATCAGGTCACGTCGCGCATCTCTCAGGATGTGACGGGAGCAACGTTTAATTTTAGCTGGTATATGTCGATGGTCTACAGTCCGTTGTTCAAGGATTACAATCCGGAAGAGCCGATCATCAAAGGCATTTTACCACTGAAAGGACCGCATGGGGATCAGTTCTATGTAGGACGTACACCAGTGAGTGGCATCTTTGGCATTACACGTGATAGTAAAAATCCCGAACTTGCTTTCCGTTTCCTGGACTATGCCGTAAGTGAGGAAGCACAGACGTATTATACGTGGGGCATCAAGGATGACACGTATACGGAAGAGAATGGCGTGAAGACATTCACGGATAAAGGCAAGGACAATGAATACATCCAAAAGCTTGGCATTGGTCCGGTGAATCTGCCGAACATCCAATCGACCGATTCTGCCGATTCCGTCGTAGCCCCTTGGCATGCGAAGATGGATAAGGAACTGGAGCCGTATGTGCGCGAACCGTTTCCATTTGTCTATGCCCTGCCGGATGAAGCGAGTGTGGAGAGCATGGCGATGCCTGACATCACGACATTTGTGGAAGAGATGAACTTCAAGTTTATTAGCGGGGACGCCAGTCTGGACCAGTTTGACAGTTATATTGAGACGTTGAAGAAGATGAATATAGAGCAGGTTATTGCGGGCAGACAGGCACAATATGATCGTTATAAATCTGCACAGAAATAGGAAATAGGTTTTTAGGCGTATGAGAGGTGTTGATTGATTTTGATAACCATTAAAGACATTGCCAAACTGGCGGGGGTGAGCTATAGCACAGTATCGAAGGCGCTGAATGATGATCCCCGAATCAAACCGGCAACAAAGCAGAAGGTGCTTGCGGTCGCAGAGAAACATCAATATCGGAAGAACATGTTGGCCCGGCAGCTTTCCACCGGCAGGAGCAACATCATCGGTTTTGTGCTGGATGAGCTGAGCAATCCGTTATTCTCGAACATCTCCGGCCGTCTGCACACCGAACTGAAGAAGCGGGGATATCAGATGATCCTGGTTGTGGCGGATGATGGCGTGGATGTCTTCAGCCAGCTGCGCGTGGACGGATGTATTCTGTGGGACTACGCACTGGACAATCGCGAGATGTTCTGGAAAAAGTTCGCCACACTCAACATGCCATGTTTTGTGCTGGGTACAGATGAAGCGCCGAACTCTCCTTACATCAAGATTGATCGCAAAGAAGGGCTGTTCAAAGCAGTCGAGCATCTAAAATCGCTGGGGCACAGCCGAATCGGATTCATCGGCAACTCCCAGAATATTAAACTGGAGGGATACCGGGAAGCGTTGCAGCGTACGGGTCTGGCTTTTAACGAAAATCATGTGCTGCCTGCGTATTCCTCTTGGGAGGACGGATATTTTGCCATACGTAATCATGTGTTTGGGCCGGAGTCGCCAACAGCTTTTATTGGACTGAACAATCTGGTCACCCGAGGGGCGCTCCGGGCTTTGCTTGAGGCAGGTTACAGTGTTCCACGCGATATCTCGTTAATTGGGTATGATGATCTGCCGGATATGCAGTATGCCGAAGTAGCCTTGACGACGATTGGCCCGTCTCTGGATGAACTGGCTGTGCAGGCAGCAGAGTTGATTGTATCGTTAATTCGTGATGAGCAGGTTGATGTTCCGGTAGTCATTCAGCCCAAGTTGAACCTTCGCAATTCAACAGCAGTTAGTCATACATCTATTAGGTGAGTACAACATTCAAGGAGGAATTGCTTATGCAGGTACAGACACAGTTATCCTGGTCTGAGCGAATTGCAGCAACAATCATCCAGCAATGTGACGGGGACGGTTATCATGCGTTCCCTTCGGGACGATGGGCATACGTGGAAGGCATGACCTTGATGGCAATGGCACGAACCGGGCAGTATTATGGCAAGCAAGAGTATGTTGATTTTATGAAAAAACATATGGACCTGTATATCCAGCCAGACGGCTCTATTGGCACCTATACTTTGGAAGAATATAATCTGGATCAGATTAATCAGGGGAAAAACCTGTTTGCATTACTGGATGGTGCTGAAGATCAGCGTTACGCAGAAGCAGCGCATCTCCTGGCAGCACAGCTCGCAGGGCAACCCCGAACGTCGGAGGGTGGTTTCTGGCACAAAAAAATCTATCCATTCCAGATGTGGCTGGACGGCCTGTATATGTCCTCTCCCTTTTTGTCCGAGTATGCGAAGACATTTCATCAACCCGAGTTATGGGATGAAGTGGCACATCAGATTCTACTGATCGAACGCCAGACCCGTGATCCGCGGACCGGACTGCTCTATCATGGCTGGGATGAATCGAAGGAGCAGGTCTGGGCAGATTCATCGACAGGATGCTCGCCACACTTCTGGAGCCGGGCGATGGGCTGGTATGCCATGGCGATTGTAGACAGCGTGGAGCATTTCCCCGTGAATCATCCAAAGCGCGGAACCATCATTGGTATCTTCGAACGGATGTGCCACGCTTTGGTACGCGTGCAGGAGCAGGAGAGCGGGTTATGGTTTCAGGTGCTGGATCAGGGCTTCCGCAAAGGCAACTATTTGGAAGCATCCGGGTCAAGCATGTTTGTATATGCGCTTGCGAAGGGTGTGCGGCTAAGGTATCTGGAGCCGCATTTCAGAGCTGCGGCGGAGAAAGGATGGCAGGGACTGTCCTCCAGATTGGTGGAGGAGACGGCTGACGGCGTTCGGTTAAACGGAATCTGTCATGGCGCAGGACTAAGCCTGAACCGGGATGGCTCGTACAACTATTATGTAACCGAAGCGGTTGTAAGCGATTCCTTTATGGGTGTGGCTCCGCTTCTGCTTGCATCGCTGGAAATGGAGCGATTGCCATGACGCAGCAGAGATTGCCAAATACAGCATTGGAATCATCGGCTCCCTGTCTGACTGTTGCTTCAGACGGGACGGGGGATTATGTGACGATTCAGGCTGCAGTCGATGCGCTGCCGGAGAATGGCATCGGAAACGTCCCGATTCGAGTGAAAGCTGGTGTTTATTATGAGAAGCTGCATATGGAGAAGCCGGGCATCCATCTGATTGGTGACGGGGCGGAGCAGACAATCATTACGTATGATGATTATGCACTCAAGAAGTTCCCGGACGGGTCGCCATATCATACGTTTCATTCCTATACGGCTTTCATTGGTGCTGATGATTTCACTGCAGAGGGGATTTCCTTCGTAAATGCTGCTGGGCCGGGCAAGCAAGTTGGTCAGGCGCTGGCCGTTTATGTGGATGGAGACCGGGCGGTATTTCGCCGCTGTCGTTTGATCGGTCACCAAGATACGATCTTCACCGGCCCGCTGCCGGAGCAGCCCATGGATCGCAGTTACTTTGGCGGGCCACGTGATGGTGCCGAGCGGCGCAAGCTGCGGCAGTATTTCGAGGACTGTTACATCGAAGGTGATATCGATTTTATTTTTGGCTCGGCTACCGTCGTGTTTAAGGGCTGCGAGATCTTTACGAAGAATCGCCTGACTGAAGCGGAGGCTGCGGATGGACAAGTGAACGGCTGGATTACCGCAGCATCTACGCCGGAGGATGTGCGTTATGGATACGTATTTCTGGACTGTGATCTGACCAGCAATGCTCCGCCGCAGTCGGTGTATCTGGGCAGACCGTGGCGTCATCATGCCAAAGTCTGTTTTCTGAACTGCTGGATCGGCGCTCATGTGAAGCGGGAGGGATGGCACAACTGGAACAAGACAGATGCAGAGCAGACTGTTCAGTATGCGGAATATAACAGTGCCGGGCCTGGTGCCGGATGTGCTGCTGATCGTGTACCTTGGGCCAAAATACTGACCGAACAGGAAGCGGCCGAGTACGCTGCACCTCTGATTCTATCCGGCGTGGATGGATGGCAGCCTTTTGAAGGGAGAGGGGAGCAGCTGCGGTAAGATATGCCCTCTTCTCTGCGCAATATCTAACACAGGTTTTCTTTCAAGTCTCCTAAGGAGTTGAAAGAAAACCTTTTTTGTGCGCTATATTACATTTTTCGCCCCCAATAGAACTATTTTATCCCTTATCTCCTTGGCGTTTTACTGATTAAATACAGGGTGAGGATCTGTAAATTCCCTGTAAAATTTGGATAATGTCTTCTGAAAAAGAAAACGAGAGGGAAGGTCCATTTTGATAAGGGAAGGGAGTGAAGCGACACGCAACATCAGATGGCTGAATGAGGTTGGCTCTAATCGATCACAGATCAGATGCAGGTGGACAATTGAAGTTTTGTTTGCAAGGTGAACGTATCCTTAGTACAGGAGGGATTTTGCTTGAATCAAGCTGTTCGATTCCGCCCGGTCATTACATTTGCTTTGGCATTTCTTCTACTTATTTCGTGGTTTGCACCGAGAGCCGATGCCGCCGCCCAGTGGCAGGCAGGCACCGCATACCAGAAAGGAGACCTCGTAACATATCAAAATAAAGATTATGAATGTATTCAGGCCCACACGGCGTTGACCGGATGGGAGCCCTCTGTTGTGCCCGCGTTGTGGAAATACGTCGGGGAAGGTTCAGGAGGGGAAACGCCAACGCCAGATACGGCACCACCTTCTGTTCCTGCGGGTCTGACTTCATCCTCCATCACGAACACCTCTGTGAGTCTTTCCTGGAATGCATCCACGGATAATGTGGGCGTAGCGGGGTACGAGGTGTACCGGAACGGCGTTCTTGTGACAAGTACTTCAACTACAACGGCTGTAGTCACGGGACTGACAGCCAGCACGACTTATGCTTTTACGGTAAAAGCCAAAGATGCCGCAGGCAATATATCCGCTGCGAGCACCTCCCTCAATGTAACAACTTCCAACGGATCATCTAATCCTGGGCCAACCGGCACTAAATGGCTGATTGGCTACTGGCATAACTTCGACAATGGTTCAACCAATATCAGACTTCGTAACGTATCAACAGCCTATGACGTGATTAATGTCTCCTTTGCCGAACCGATTTCACATGGCAGCGGAACGCTTGCTTTTACTCCATACAATGCAACGGTAGCCGAATTCAAATCCGATATTGCCTATCTGCAAAGCCAGGGGAAAAAAGTACTGCTTTCCATGGGGGGAGCCAACGGTACCATTGAGCTTACCGACGCGACCAAGAGACAGCAGTTCGAAGATTCGTTAAAATCAATCATTTCCACGTATGGTTTCAATGGTCTCGATATCGATCTGGAAGGAAGTTCCTTGTCTCTGAATGCAGGGGATACCGATTTCCGTAGTCCAACTACACCGAAAATTGTTAACCTCATCCAAGGTGTGAAAGCGGTTAAGTCACACTTCGGCGCCAATTTCATCCTGACGGCTGCGCCGGAGACGGCCTATGTACAGGGTGGATATTTGAGCTACGGCGGTCCTTGGGGAGCTTACCTGCCAGTCATCCATGCCTTGCGTAATGATCTGGCCCTGCTTCATGTGCAGCACTATAACACGGGCTCCATGGTGGGGCTGGATGGACGCTCTTACGCCCAAGGGACAGCTGATTTCCATGTGGCTATGGCGGAGATGCTTCTTCAAGGCTTTCATGTAGGCGGTAGCACAGGCCCATTCTTTAGTCCCTTGCGACCGGATCAGATTGCAATCGGTGTGCCGGCTTCCCAGCAGGCTGCCGGAGGCGGTTATACAACGCCAGCCGATCTGCAGAAGGCATTGAATTACCTGATCAAAGGTGTGCCATACGGCGGTTCCTATACCTTGCTCCAGCCTGCGGGCTATGCGGGGATAAAAGGGATGATGACCTGGTCAATCAACTGGGACGCTTATACGAATAACCAGTTTTCGAGCGCGCATCGTCCGTTCCTGAACGGGCTAAGTACGCAAACGACAAAGGAGGTTGTGTATTAGATGATACATTTAAATAAACACACTGCTTTCAAGAAAACCGTAAAGTTTCTCATGGGTCTATCCCTGCTTTTATCCGTCATTATTCCTTCTTTTGTGCTCCAACCCGCTACGGCAGCAGCAGCAGATTCTTATAAAATTGTTGGTTACTACCCGTCCTGGGCTGCGTATGGAAGAAACTATAATGTAACGGACATCGACCCAACCAAAGTCACGCATATCAACTATGCGTTTGCCGATATTTGCTGGAACGGTATTCATGGAAATCCGGACCCTTCGGGCCCTAACCCGGTGACCTGGACGTGTCAGAATGAGAAGAGCCAGACAATCAATGTACCAAATGGAACGATCGTGCTTGGCGATCCATGGATTGATACCGGCAAGACATTTGCAGGGGATACGTGGGATCAGCCCATTGCAGGTAATATCAATCAGCTTAACAAGCTGAAACAGATCAATCCTAATCTGAAGACAATCATCTCCGTGGGAGGGTGGACATGGTCCAACCGCTTCTCTGATGTAGCTGCGACTGCTGCAACGCGAGAGGTATTTGCAAACTCCGCCGTTGACTTCCTGCGAAAATACAATTTTGACGGGGTAGATCTGGACTGGGAGTATCCTGTATCAGGCGGACTTGATGGTAACAGCAAACGTCCTGAGGATAAGCAAAATTACACGCTGCTTCTGAGCAAAATCCGTGAGAAGCTGGATGCTGCCGGAGCTGTGGACGGCAAGAAGTATCTGCTTACGATTGCAAGCGGTGCATCGACGACCTATGCTGCGAATACTGAGCTTGCCAATATAGCTGCCATCGTCGACTGGATTAACATTATGACATACGATTTTAACGGGGCCTGGCAAAAAGTCAGCGCGCATAACGCGCCGTTGAACTATGACCCTGCGGCTTCGGCTGCTGGGGTGCCGGATGCCAATACATTTAATGTGGCTGCCGGAGCACAAGGGCATCTGAATGCTGGGGTACCAGCCGCCAAACTTGTGCTTGGTGTTCCATTCTACGGCCGCGGCTGGGATGGATGCGCACAGGCGAGCAATGGCCAGTATCAGACCTGCACGGGAGGTTCTTCCGTTGGAACATGGGAAGCAGGCTCCTTTGATTTCTATGATCTGGAGACCAACTACATTAACAAAAACGGGTACACGCGTTACTGGAATGACACGGCCAAGGTGCCATATCTCTATAATGCGACCAACAAGCGTTTTATTAGCTATGACGATGCGGAGTCTATTGGATATAAAACCGCTTATATCAAGAGCAAGGGACTCGGCGGAGCGATGTTCTGGGAGCTTAGCGGTGACCGGAACAAAACACTTCAAAATAAACTGAAAGCCGATCTGCCTACCGGAGGTACAGTGCCTCCAGCAGATACGACGGCGCCAAGCGTACCGGGAAATGCCCGCTCGACAGGTGTGACGGCCAACTCGGTGACGCTCGCGTGGAATGCTTCAACGGATAATGTGGGTGTTACTGGGTATAACGTCTATCATGGCAATAATCTTGCAACATCCGTCACCGGAACAACAGCAACGATCAGTGGACTTACTGCAGGTACTTCTTATACTTTCACGATCAAAGCAAAAGATGCAGCAGGCAATCTGTCTGCAGCCAGTAATGCTGTAACCGTAAGCACTACCACTTCGCCGGGAGGTGATACGCAAGCGCCAACTGCACCGACGAACCTGGCGTCGACAGCGCAAACGGCATCCAGCATAACGCTGAGCTGGGCGGCATCCACGGATAACGTGGGTGTAACGGGTTATGATGTGTACAATGGAACGACACTGGCGACATCTGTGACCGGAACGACAGCAACGATCAGTGGGCTTGCTGCGGATACCTCGTATACATTCACGGTGAAAGCAAAGGATGCGTCGGGGAATGGTTCTGCTGCGAGCAATGCGGTGACCGTGAAAACAACAGCAGGAACGACGAATCCGGGCGTTTCCTCCTGGCAGGCGAATACAGCCTATACTGTAGGACAGCTGGTCACCTATAGCGGCAAGACATATAAATGTTTGCAGGCCCACACTTCCTTGTCTGGGTGGGAACCATCCAATGTCCCTGCATTGTGGCAGGTCCAATAGTTAAAAAATGGATTACCACATTTTGAATTGAAACGTGCAGTTTTAGCGAGGCTTGGCTATAGGGAAGAGAATATAACGAAAAAACACCGGATACTGGTCCGGTGTTTTTTCGTTATATTATGTCAAACAAAGCAGCCTCCAAAAAGGCTATCTATTAGAAATCGAAGTTGTCCGGGTCAGGTCCAACGCGTACATCTTCGTTCAGAGAACTGATCTGATCCATCTCTTCATTTGAAAGTTCAAAGTCGAAGATAGAGGAATTCTCAATAATCCGGTTTTCCTTGGTGGACTTCGGAATAGTAATGACCCCATTTTGCAGATCCCAACGCAGGATGACTTGTGCAACCGATTTGCCTTTGTCTGAAGCAATCGCCGTGAGTACTGGGTTGTCCAACAGCTGACCTTGCATCAGAGGCGACCAAGCTTCAAGCTGGATACCATGTTTCTCACAGAAAGCCTTAAGCTCAACCTGAGTCAGGCGAGGGTGGTATTCCACCTGATTGACCATCGGTTTCACTTTGGCATCCTGCATCAGGTCTTCGAGATGATGAATCTGGAAGTTGCTTACACCAATAGCTTTAATGCGACCAGCCGCGTACAGTTCCTCGATTGCTTTCCAGGCTGCTTTATATTTGCCTGCCTTAGGCCAGTGAATCAGATACAGGTCCAGGTATTCCAGTCCCAGTTTGTTCAATGTGGTATCAAAAGCGGCAAGTGTCTCTTCATATCCGAGGTCTGCATTCCATACTTTAGATGTAACAAACAGTTCTTCACGTTTCAGGTTGTTTTCTTGCAAAGCTTCGGCAATCGCTTGGCCCACACCGGCTTCATTGTCGTATATTGCAGCAGTATCAATGCTGCGGTAGCCATGTTTAATCGCATTTTTCACGGCTTCAATCAGTTCAGATCCTTCTTCTACCTTAAATACACCAAGTCCGAACCAAGGCATAGAAACACCGTTATGCAGAGTTACTGTGGATTGTAAATGTTGTGCGGTTTGAGTTGTTGTCATGAGATTTCCTCCTTAAAGTGTGTAAAAATCAGTCATATTAAGCTGAATTTTCGTTTTTTAATCATACAAAATTAAATCATAGTAGATCAAATTGGGTTCAACGTATTATAGTATAATAAAATACAATTGAAACCGGTTCCCCTCGCAAGCTGGAACTGATATATATAAGAGTGAGACCCATGGTCGGAAAGGAAATTAGAACGAGGCTTTCTCCATTTCGACTGATGCATGTTGATCCTTGCTTTCCAGCATTTTAGCCCATGCGGTCAGGATTACGGCTACGAGAACCATCAAGGCTCCGACCCATGTCGTGTGAATCAAACCGATGGAGTCATTGATCACTCCACCCAAATAGGCACCTATAGCGATCCCTGCATTAAATGCGGCAATGTTAAAGGCTGAGGCTACATCCTTGGCTTGTGGTGCATATCGTTCAGCCAAGGTTACCACGTACATCTGAAGACCAGGCACATTCATAAAGGCGAGCATACCCATACCCATAATGGTGAGTAGTGCTGCTAACTTGAACGGTACCGTAAAGTACATTACGCCCAAAATGATCGTCTGAATGATGAACATGTAGAAGAGAGCCTTGAGCGGGTTGCGATTGGCTGCTCTGCCGCCGATGATGTTGCCAACAGCGATGGCGATTCCGTACAACAATAGGATGAACGCTACCGTTTTCTCGGAATATCCGCTAATATCATGCAACAATGGGGACAGATACGTAAAGACAACAAATGTTCCTCCGTACCCTACGGCAGTGATGGCAAAAGCAAGCAGCAAGCGTCCACCTGTAACCAGCTTCAGTTGCTCCCGAAATGCCGTTCGTGTTCCTCGCTTCAACGTGGATGGCACGAGTATCAGGTTTCCAATCATCGCAACGATGCCAACCACAACAATCAGGATAAAGGCAGCGCGCCAGCCCCAATGTTGGCCGATGAGTGTACCGAGAGGTACACCGGTTACTGTGGCAATGGTTAGACCGGAGAACATGATGGCAATGGCACTCGCCCTACGGTTTGCAGGCACCAGATCGGCTGCAATCGTGGAGCCGATGGACATGAACACCCCATGTGCCAGAGCGGATACTACTCGTGCAATGAGTAACATGGTGATGCCCGTCGATAGTGCAGCCATCGTGTTACCCGCAATGAAGCCAATCATGATGGCAAGCAGTAGCGTTTTGCGTGATATGGTAGACGTCAGTGAGGTCAGAACAGGAGCCCCAAAGGTAACGCCTAATGCATATAAAGTAACGGTCAGTCCCGCTGTAGTTACGGAAATGCCCAGGTCATCTGCAATGAGGGGCAGTAGCCCAACGCTGATAAATTCTGTGGTACCGATCGCGAATGCACTAATGGCCAGTGCTAGCAACGCCCACGTGCTGCGTTTTGAATCTTGTAACATTTCTTGCTCAACTCCCCAGAATGTAGATTTACGTACCGGCAAATGCTATTATGAGTTATTCGGTATAGATTGAATAGTACGTACTTTTTAGTACCCTACGTACTTTTTGGTGCCTATACAGCATGCGACGGATGTAACCAAATCATCAGGGAGGAAGCAAGTTATGGTTAGAAAAAAATATAACATCTCGGTTGAAGCTACCTTAGAGGTGATCGGTGGCAAGTGGAAATGCGTCATTCTCTGTCATCTGACACATGGGAAAAGACGAACCAGTGATCTCAAGCGTATTATGCCCGCGATTACACAGAAAATGTTAACACAGCAACTGAGAGAGCTTGAAAACGACGGAATCGTAAACCGAATCGTATATAATCAGGTCCCTCCCAAAGTAGAATACGAATTGAGTGATTACGGAAGAAGTCTTGAACCGATTCTCAATGCGCTCTGCAATTGGGGAGATCAACATATTGTGAAGGAATACGGAGACAAATCAGCAGTTCTGGAAGATAATGGACTCAATGATTTTAACTCTGACAATAGGGAGCTGGTGCAACCGTGAACTATGAGATTTTATATGATGGTGCTTTTGCGATGCTCAAGGTACATTTGCAGCGGGGAGAGCGGTTCAAGGCCGAGAGTGGTGCGATGGTATCCATGACTCCTACGGTTGAACTGAAGGGTTCAGCAGAAGGTGGGATGTTTGCCGGGTTCGGTCGGATGCTGAGCGGGGAGAAGTTTTTCTTTCAGGAACTGACGGCTGCTGGCGGGTCGGCAGAGATTCTGCTCTCACCTTCAAGCATGGGCGATGTAGAGGCTGTTGAATTGGACGGTTCCTATTCACTCTATGTGCAGAAAGACGGGTTTCTGGCAGGAACTGAGGGCATTCAGGTGAATACCAAAATGCAAAACCTGAAGAAAGGTCTCTTTTCGGGAGAAGGTTTCTTCATTATTGAGATCAGTGGACGTGGAACTGTATTTCTGTCTTCCTATGGTGCCATCCATGCGATTAATCTGGCAGCGGGTGAAGAAATGATCGTGGATAACGCTCATCTGGTGGCATGGCCTCATTATGTAGATTACCGTATTGAGAAAGCTTCACAGGGCTGGTTATCGAGTGTTACAAGTGGAGAAGGACTGGTATGCCGGTTCCGGGGAGAAGGAACCATTCTTATACAGAGCCGCAATCCGCAAGGATTCGGACAATGGGTGAAGCAGTTTATACCTGCGCGCTAATTCATTTTTTTGAGAAAGAACACACAGAATTGCAACGGATATGTTTCCATCATCGTTATATGAATAATGGATATACTTCATTGACTGGTGGGTACATAATCTGTTGCATAAGTCGCACATCATGGAGGTATGAGATGAAAAGCTCACGGTATAAAAACGCACAAGATAGCCCGGGATATCTGTTATGGCAGGTTACAGCCATGTGGCAAAAGGAAGTACGCAGGGTGCTGGAGCCCCTCGAACTGACACAACCTCAATTTGTATTGTTGCACGCCTGTTTATGGCTCAATGAACATGATGAGGAAGGTAAAGGGGTTACTCAGGTTCAAATTGCACAATTTGCCAAAGTAGATGTTAATGTGACTTCTCAGGTTCTGCGTGCTCTTGAAAAGAGAGGGTTGATTACTCGTGCTCGTCATCAGACGGATACGCGTGCCAATATTATTACAACAACGGAAGAAGGAACCCGATTGGCTGTGGAGGGAATCCATCTGTGTGAGGAGTCGGACAAGGCATTCTTTGAAACTTTGGATGATCGTAAGGAAGAGTATATGGAGATCATGCAGGAGTTTCTTCGCCAAAAAACAGAGAGTTGATCCGTAATATATCTTTTTTTAAATGTATTAAACTACAGAATGTAGTGTCATTGGAAGTTTTTATAATTATTAATAATTATAACACCTCTGCAAAACATAAATAGACCTCCTGACTTCATCTTGTCGGGAGGTCTATTTCGGTTGCTCAATCGATTCGATAGGACGCAAACGGCTCGCGGCGACGGAAAGAGTCACTGATCTGACCCAATTCGGTCAACAGATCATCAGGCAATGACATGTCCAGGCTAGCCAGATTATGTTCCAACTGATCGGTGTGTGTAGCGCCAACAATTACTGTGGATACAGCCGGACGTGTCAGCAGCCATGCAAGCGACAGCACACTCGGGGAGCATCCATATGCAGCAGCTTGTGCACTCACTTGTTCACTCAGTTGTATATTATGCTCCAGCAGAAAACGATTGAAGGACGGATCGGTGTCTGCTCTGGACCCGGAAGGCACGCTGTCCTGTCCGTTATATTTACCGGTCAGAATACCACCTGCCAGCGGGAAATACGGGATAATGCCTACACCCTGATCCAGACACATCGGTACCAGTTCCAGCTCAGGCGTACGGTCAGCCAGGGAATAGCTGGTTTGGGTGGAGATGTAGCGCACATATCCTTTCTGTTCACTGATGCCCAAAGCTTTCATCAGCTCCCAGGCTGCGTAGTTGGAGGCTCCGATGTAACGAACTTTACCGGAAGTGACCATATCGTCCAGTGTGCGCAGTGTTTCATCCAGCGGTGTATGCGGATCAAAGGTATGGATCTGGTATAGATCCACATAATCCGTTTGCAGACGCCGCAGGCTATGTTCCAGCTCTTGTTGCAGATGGTAGCGGGAGGAACCCCGCCCATGAGGACCATCATGCCGGGGCAATCCGGCCTTGGTAGCAAGCACTGCGTTTTCCCGTCGACCTGTGAGAGCCTGTCCAATGATGCGTTCCGATTCCGTGCCTGCATAGATATTGGCGGTATCGATAAAGTTGATGCCCTGATCCATGGCTGCATGAATAATGCGGGTAGCAGCTGCTTCATCCGCGCGTTTGCCAAATGCATTGGTGCCAAGCCCCAGTGCCGACACACGCAAACCACTATGGCCCAAACGTCGATACTCCATCATTCATCGCTCCCTTTATGCTCGTTTTGTAGAGGTAGTTCAAAAAGTTTAATTTTGATTACGAATGATGCCTGGCGGCATCATCAGCAGCGAATATGAAATTCAGCCGAAATGTCCGTTGCTCACGTAGTTTTCCCTACGCTCCGCTACTCCATTTCTAGCTTCATTCCATCTTCTTGGTACTGAAAACCAAACTTTTTGAACACGTATTTGTATAGCAGATTATAACGTAATCTATTGAAAACGTGTTATTAATATAGTTAAATGAATCTAAGAACCCGTTATTAAAGGAGATATGATGGAAAACAGTGCTGCACATTTAACAAGACGGAAGCCGAAGAACCCGAAGAAGAAATGGAAGAAACCATTGATCATCACCCTAAGTGTTCTGCTTGTGTTGGGAGGACTCGGATTTATTTATCAAAAGCAACTCGTCGTGTTTGGCTTTAATTTGTTCGCTTCGGCTAAGGTGAAGGAAGCCTTGGATGACTCCTTTGTACCAGCTGGCGATAAGGATGCCCCTGTCGTGGAACATACGGACCCGTTCTCATTGTTGCTGCTGGGTATTGACCAACGGGATAACGAACCAAGCCGTTCGGATACCATCATCTATTCCGTTGTGCGTCCAGAAGATAATAAAGTGCTGCTGCTGTCCATTCCACGTGATTCCTATACCGAGATTGTCGGTCGGGATGTGAAGTCAAAGATCAATTCAGCTTATGCCCACGGCGAAGCCAAGATGGCCATGGATACGGTGGAGAATTTGCTGGGGAACAAAGTGGATTTCTATGCCGCGATTAATTTTAACGGGCTCAAGGATATTGTTGATGCGGTGGGTGGCGTTGAACTGCCGATCAAAAAGAATATTGAGAACAAGCTCAAAATTCATGAGAAACTGTTTGTTGAAGCGAATAAACCGATCTATAGCGGTGAAGAAGCGCTTGGATATGTGCGTTACCGGGAAGATTCCGATTTCAATCGGACGATGCGTCACCGGATTTTTTTAAGTGCCTTCATGAATCGCGCGCTGGAAGTGAAAAATCTGACCAAGATCCCGGATGTAATCCAGATTGCCGGATCGAATTTTACAACCAATATGACCTCGGACTTTATCGTGAAATTTGCCGAGTCCTTATATATGAAAGACGGTGCACCCACGATCAGCAATTACATGCTGAAGGGGGAAGGCGCAACGCGCAGTGGCACATGGTACTACGATCTGTCGGAGGACGATCTGCAATATGTGCGTGGCATGATCGCCAGTTGGCTAGACCCGGATGCAACCGAGATTATTGAACCGGAGTCAACCGATTCAGCGGCAGCGGATAAAACCTAGATTAGAAGCAGTAGAAGAAGGTTGCTGCAACGATAGAATATAACAAAGTACACGGAAGGCACTATGCTTTCCGTGTACTTTTTTTATGGCATAACGGTATGCGTTAACTTGCTTCGACTCCAGTTCCCTCAGTCGTTACCGTTATATGGACTTTGAGATGACATGGCAGCGGAAATAGGCAGCAAAGCGGTTAGATGTGTGAGATCGAATTCATCTGAGCTGTTGTCCACGGAAATAACCTCGATATTCTCCCACATGCATGTATTGGCTTGCATCCCCTGTACAAACGTCTCCCAGTGATCCAGCTTCCACCTGTCTCTCTCCAGACCGCGGCTCTTCAACCGTTGTTGAAGAACATCAACATTCACATCTACCCTCAACACCACGGGTATGACTGTTTTCCACTCATATTTGGCAGTCAGATGATTGATGTAATCGCTTTCGCGAAAGTAACCGACAAAAGGTGCATCCAAGATGACTGATCTACCCAATTGCAGATTGTCATTCGCCACGTTTAACAACGTTTCATATTCAAGGTCCATAACGGTATCGAGGTAATAGGTGTTGCCGTCGCGATCATGAGGGGAATACCCTTGTGCTTCCAGAAGCTTCCCTGTAAATGTGTTGCACACGACATCTTTATCCAGATAACAAAAGTGGTGCTCGGCAGCAAGCTTTTTGCCAATGGTGGATTTGCCCGAACCGGCAGAGCCAATCAAAAAGATCAGGACAGGTTTCATGGACGGTCCCTCCTCTACATAATATTCAGATCGTATGAGTATGAAAGGTATTATAGCGTTCATCAAAGTTCGCATATACGAACCTTATTCGCATTGGTGAACATTTGCTATTAGAGTATACCGTTTTCAACTGAAATACAATCCTTTTTGGAGAAATAGTATACAAAAAAAGTTTTAAGAAAGCGGTTGATATTTTCTGTACGGCTGATCTATAATGAGGGCATCGTTCGGTGATGTGAATTAAGTTCACATATGCGAACTTCGACGTCGAAGATTTAAAGGAGATAATATGGATCATATTCGCATGAATAAATCTGCTGAACGAGTCGCGGATTTACTCGTTCTATTTGCCAAAAGTGGCGCTCCATTAACACTGAATGAAATTTGTAAACAAATGAGCTTACCCAAGAGCAGTGGGTTTGAACTGGTACAGACACTGCTGCACAAGGGTTTTATTGAAATGGATGATGTTCGTCTCAAAACGTATCGGCTGGGCATTGCCGTGTTTGAGACAGGCATGGCGTACTTGTCCAATATGGGTATCCCCCATATGGCAAGACCTCTGCTTCAAGAACTCAATCGCCAGACGGGAAGCACTGCATTTCTCGGGATTGAGGATAAGGGCCGGATTGTATATCTGGATAAGGCCGAGAGTTATTCGGTTATGCGACCAACAGCGAAACTCGGTTCCCGCAGATATATGCACACAACAGGTCTCGGCAAAGCTTTGCTGGCAGCGCTCCCCATCGGCAAGGTGCTGGAGATTATAGGTAGCGGTGAACTCCCTTCGCGTACATCCTTCTCCAAAGTAACCATTCCTGATATTTTGCAAGATATGCAGGAGATTCGTGAGCGCGGCTACTCGATTGATGACCGGGAGGACCATCTGGAGATGTATTGCATCGGCTCTGCTGTCTATGACCAGTGGGATGAGCCCGTTGCCGCAATCAGTGTTGCCAGCATGTATTCCAATATGACTCCGGAACGTGAGGAGAACATTGTAAAACTGGTCAAGGAAGCTGCTTGGAAGCTTTCAGGCCAACTGGGTTATAGCGGTGATCGACTGTATCCCAGGACAGAAGAGTAAATTGAATTGAATTAAACCCCATTAATAGGTACAACGGGAATCAGGAGGTTATTTGGATGTGGAGAAAGCTAGAAAACATGAAAATCATCGCTGAATCCGGAATCGTATTGATTATCCGTTCGGAAAGTGAAGAAGAAGCGTTGTCCGTCGCAGAAGCGGCAATTGCAGGCGGTATTCGGGCGCTCGAAATTACGATGAGTGTTCCCGGAGCATTGGATGTAATTAAGGTGTTGTCTCGCAAGTATGCGTCCCAAGGCATTCTGATTGGCGCGGGTACAATATTGGATGGTGAGACGGCGCGTGCAGCGATATTGGCTGGAGCGGAGATGTTGGTTAGTCCTCAGCTCAACCCAGACATGATCAAGGTAGCTAATCGCTACCAAGCGGTTACTGTCAGTGGTGCGTTCACGGCCAAGGAAATTGTAGAAAGCCTTGAAGCGGGAGCGGATATTGTCAAACTGTTCCCGGCGGAATCCGTAGGTCCGCAATATGTCAAAGCGATATCGGCCCCTCTGCCACAGGCAGCGATTGCCCCTACTGGTGGAGTGACACCGCAAAATGTACATGAATGGCTGGATGCCGGTTGTGTCGGGGTTGGCGTGGGGAGTTACATCACCAAAGCAGCAAAAGATACTGGCGATTATGGGCTAGTAACCAAGGCTGCTGAGGAATTTTTACAGGCCGTAGCCGCGGCACGCTGATTATTCTTATCCAGGTTGGGTTGCCGTGAGGTGAAGTTCACAGCGATAAAGGGCAGGGTTCACGCCTATCGTTGTGAACGCACATGGCGGCACGGATGTATCCTTTGGAATTCAGGGAAAGGATATTACGTTTTGAAAACGCATACTTCAAAAGCGCCTGTCTGAGAGTAGAGGACAGAGCTTCTTATCTGCAGCCTTTAATTACCATATTTATTCATAATATATATTTTTAGTAACTTTATATTTATATGTGTTGAGGAGAGTGAATTTACATGGCAACCTTAAAAACATCACCGTCCCCTGCCACGGTACCTCAAGCCCCAAAAGTGGGATTAAGGTGGGGAATTATTCTGTTATTGCTGCTGGGTGCAGTGGTTAACTATTTGGACCGATCCAATCTGAGTATTGCGAATACAACCATTGCGGCCGAATTTGGGCTGTCCTCCACACAGATGGGATTGCTGTTGTCTGCCTTCCTATGGCCTTACGCATTAGCGAATTTGCCAGCCGGCTGGCTGGTTGACAAGTTTGGCCCCAAAAAGATGTTTGGATGGGCTTCAGGACTGTGGTCCATCGCTACCATACTCAGTGCATTTACCAATTCTTACTCCCTGTTATACGCCATGCGGATGCTGCTTGGTGTATCTGAGTCTCCGTTCTTCACCTCCGGCTTGAAGGTGACAGAGCGCTGGTTTGCAAAAAGTGAGCGCGGACTACCAACCTCCATTATCAATACAGGCTCACAGATTGCAAACGCGATTGCACCGCCGCTATTGACCGTTCTGATGTTAACAATGACGTGGAGAGGGATGTTTATTTTTGTCGGCGTAATTGGTCTGATCATCATGCTTATCTGGATCAAGGTATACCGAGATCCGACTTTTGCGGAGAAGCAGATGATTAAAGGGCCGGATGCCGCCGTTGCAGAACAGAGCACGAGCGCAAATGGGACAGCGGCAACAGATGCACCCAAAGCCAACTGGGGATCGCTGTTCAAACATAAAAGCACCTGGTTTATGATTATCGGTAATTTCGGCATCATGTTCACAATCTGGGTATACCTAACTTGGTTGCCGAGTTATCTGGAGAAGGAGCAGGGCTTTACGTTGAAAGAGACAGGCTGGATTGCATCTATTCCGTTCGTAGCCGGTATTATCGGAGTGCTGTTAGGTGGATTTATCTCGGACTTTTTCATTCGAAAAGGAGTCAATGTGGTCACTTCGCGGAAAGTTCCCATCGTAGGTGGCGCTATTCTGGCGGCGGCTTCGGTAGCACCTATTCCGTTCATTGACAGTACTGTGGTGAGCATTGTCCTTCTGTCTGTAGGTTACTTTGCATCCCAACTGCCATCGGGCGTCATTTGGACGCTGGCAGCAGACATTGCGCCGGGTGAACAGGTAGCTTCACTTGGAGCCATCCAGAACTTTGGTGGATTTCTGGGCGCAGCGCTTGCTCCAATTGTAACCGGATACATTTTGGATACAACGGGCAGCTTCAACAATGTATTCTTACTGGGAGCGGGTCTGCTGCTCATGGGCGCCGTCTCTTACGGAGTATTTTTGAAAAAACCAATCCCTAAAGCAATTCACTAATTCCCTTCAATGAGAAATTAACTTCTATTTTAGAAAACATCAGCAAATTCTTGTGTTTTTGATTGCAAAAACCGGAAATGCTGATGTTTTTTATTTTTGTTGCTTGGGCTGTAGTGAATCATTAGTAACTGGAAAATAAAACCTCTTTTTATGGCATACATATAGTAAAATATAGGGAAAAGATTAAACATCAAGCAACGGAGGAAGCTCATGAAGGAGTTTAAGGAACGGCTTGGGCAGGTTCAGGAGCAGCAGAAACAGCTGGCGAAGGAGTATCACGCCCTACTCCAGGAATACCAGTCCGATGACCTGATCGTTCAGAATGAACAGTTACAGGAACAGTATGAAGCCCATAAGCTCAAGCTACGCCAGCTTGAACTTCGCTCGCGCAAGATGGAAGAAGAGAATGCACGTCTTCGTATGGCGTTATCTGAACAGATGCTGGATGAGAAGCTGAATCTGATCCGGGTATCGCGGGAGAAGATGGAGACCTATTTTCAAGGGAAAACAGCGGTACATAATGATCGAATTGCATTCCATGAACATCGAACCAAATCCAATCTGAACGCGCTGTACAACCAGGCAGCACAGGAGTTGCAAGAGGACTCCCATGAGGTGAAGGAGAGGATTGCTTACCTTGCGGCAGAGGTGAATGAGCGCATTGAATCGCACAGACGAGCTGTGCGGGATAGAGAAGAGGCTCTGCGTGGGCACATGGAGCGTGGATATGAGCAGATGGCGGAAGAGGGATTGAGCGAAGAGACCATTCAGCGCCGGATCAAGCAGAATCGCATGGAGATGAAGATTGGACTTAGCTGGATCAACAAAGTGGCCATCTTGCTCCTCATTCTGGGGGTTGGAGCAGCGTTTCAATACTCGTACTCGACCTGGTTTAATGACGAGATGAAGAGCGGAGCCTTTTTCCTGCTCGGTGCACTGATGCTTGCTGGAGGAGAATGGCTGTTCCGCCGCAAAAGGCAGACGTTTGCGATGGGGCTGCTCGGCGGTGGGATATCCGTGTTGTTCGGCTCCGTCTTCTATAGTTACTTTTTACTGCATATTATCGGGTTATATACGGGACTTGCCCTGTCTGTATTGGTATCGGCAATCTCCGTATTGTTGTCCCTAAGGTATCAGTCGAAGACCATCTGTTCATTGGGTTTGGTAGGCGGATATCTGCCGTTATTCTCCTATATGTTCTCGTTCGGGCTTGAGGGCCCTGCTGTCTATGTAGCCATGATCTATCTGCTGCTCTTAAATGGCATTATTGTGTTCATTTCGTTTGGCAAACGGTGGCCGGTAGTGCACTATATCAGTTTCCTGTTCAACACACCATCCATGCTCATCCTCTTATGGCTGTCGCCAAGTGAGAAGATTGGCATGTTGTATTCCATTGTGACGTTTGCATTATATCTGGGCATTACACTGGCATATCCGTTCAAACACCGAATGAAGTTAACCTGGTGGGATTTCGCTCTACTCGCCATGAATACGAGCATTAGTTGTCTGATGTTATACGTGTTATTTGATGTGGCGGGTTGGAATGATGCTCAGGGCTTGCTGGCGTTGATCTTCTGCGTGGTGTATCTGGGACTGGCACGATTCGTCCAGAGCAATATGGCTCAGGAGAAACAGACCATTCTGCTCTTCTATGTCACTTCCCTGACCTTTGCCATTCTGATTATTCCGTTCCAGTTCGGGGCCAAGTGGTTATCGATGGGCTGGTTAATTGAAGGGGTTCTGTTGGTTACGCTTGGACATCTGAAACGGCTCAAGTCGGTGGAACGTGCCGGATGGGGCATTGTGCTTCTATGTCTAATCACTTTTGTGTACTATGATCTGCTGGCGCTATTCTTCATCGGGGAACGTTCTTACTTTATGTTAAAATACACCAGCATCACGCTGGGGACCCTGCTTATTACACTTTATTATGCCTGGGCAGTTGGCAGCAGTTCATTTTCCAGAGAGAGATTCAAATACAGTCCGCTGGAGCTGGGTTTTCTGAACGGATTCAAGTATGTGACACTTGCGAATCTGTGGTTATACGTGCTGTATGAGTCGAATGAATTGTATACCAGAACTGTCGATGGGACGTTCCTGTTATACATGTTCTACAAGTTGCTCATGTTCGCAGCGCTCACCATTGCATTGGCGTATGGACTAGGCAAAGTGAAGCTGCTGCGCGACCGATTCGTGCAGGTGTACACCACCTTTCTGAATGCCGTTGGCTGCTGTATTGCACTGGCTGTAACCTTAACCATGCCAGCGCTTCAGCCGGAAGTTCAGCAGCATACAGCGGCGGAGATTGTTGGTTTGCTAGTGTTAATTATCTTTAACGTAGGGGTATTCTTTGCAGGAAGGGATCTGCTGATTGCAGGCATCCGCGGGCAGTTCAAGAGCATTGAATGGTACCCGGTTATCGCAGGGGTGTATCTGCTGGGTGTCATTAACGTATTCCTGACGATCCAGTTCCAGTGGGGTGATGTGGGGCTGATGTTCAGCCTAATCTATCTGCTGCTCGCGATTCTCTATATTGCCTATGGATTCCGTAGAAAATATGTCATGATTCGGCGTCTGGGTCTAGGACTAACGTTGTTCGCTACGGGTAAGATGGTGTTCTATGATGTGGGGATGCTCACCTCGGGCAGCAAAATCTTTGCCTATTTCAGCTTCGGCGTTCTATTGCTGGGAATCTCTTACCTGTATCAGAAGGTGTCCAGCCGGATGGAGGAAATACAGTCCAGAGAGACAGGGAAGCCTGACGACGAACCGACTGTGCCTGAGGAAAAACAAGATTGATATAATGATTCTACTTCCAGCCCATGATGTGTGTGGGCGGTTTGAACGGACGTTCTTGTTGGTGTATGTTCTTATTTGAACTAAATGGAAGGACTCCGGATGTGTTTCATATCCAGAGTTCCTTCACAATTTCTTTACTCCTTGTTCTTAATCTCTTCGACGACTTGAAAGCCGTTTGCTTTTCCATTAAGATATCCTTGCTCATAGTAGTCTATGCCATCAGGGGTTATAGTTACTGCAACTGTCTCCGAATCATTCTCCACGGGCTGTGCAACGATATATCCTCTGTCTAGCAGATATGAGATGGCTCTGTACTTTTCTATGTTTTCCTTTTGGTAGAATCTATTTTTCGGTAAAAGCATCGCGGGATTTTCAGTAAACCAAGCTGAATATATTTGCTCCGTAATATCGTACCTTTCTTGTATCCTCTCTTTAATTTGAATCTCTCTTTCATCGAGCATACGCACACCTCCGCAAATTAAAGTGTCTATCTTAAAGGGTACACTTTTAATAGCAGCCTAACTGAAGAAAATTTCTTTTATTCTTCAAAGCTACGTTCTGTCTTCCAATACCAGAACTTCTCACCCTGAGAGATTAGAAAGCGATCTAACCATGTTTCAAAATTACTGTAAAATCGGCTTGCGTATTCCACAGGATTTAAACTCTCACAAAGCAGCAAGTAATCTTGATCCTGAGAGCGCCAACGTTCTAAATCGATTAAAATTCGATCATCAAGAATATTGGCGACCACAATCTTATTATCTGATGCTTCATTGTAATGTATAACATCTTGAGCTGAATATAAGAAGCTCTCCCCCCCATATTCAGGGTCTTCAAACAAGGACGCTCCATTACATAATCGTAAAAAGCTTATGTAGTCTGGAGGTAATGGAGTAGAAAAATAATCGGAAAGATCTTTAATTTTATCTTCGGATGCACCAGGTTTGAATCTATTAAGAGCAGTCGTTTTCCCAGTAGGAGTAAGTATTTCAATGTGACCTTCATTTTGGTCAGACCATTCCTTAAATGCTTTAATTAACATCTATATAGCCCCTCCTCAAAAAAACTGACTTTACAGATTTTCTGTAAAGTCAGTTTATCATATTATCCGTCTATGTTCTGGGCGGTTTATGATTGAAATTATGGCTGGACAACCCTGTGTCAACGATCATCTGCGCCATAGCCTAATATGACATTCGTGAAACGTTTTGCGTGGTGATCACGTTATAATAGAGTAGACTTAGGGTTGGATCTTCATTTGTAACCATGAGGTTTCGGAAGCCGATGTGCCTTTCAGTGATTCTCCGCCATCATCATTCATACGGGAGAGCACGGTTAATGTCATGGACAGGGCAAAGGCGAGTAGCACGTATATGAAAATGTTTTTTTTGTTCATCAGAAGGTACCTCTCTTGTTGAATGAGCTAAAGTAGACATCCGGCCGTCATGAGAAAAAAAGCACAACGTCTGGTATAGTAGAGTGAGTAGAACTGAACATAAATCGTTCCTGTATACCACTATATTGAACTATAGCGGTGCAAACAATGGAACAAATCTGATGATCTTATCATTATTGTTATGAAATGTTTATAGTACGTGTTCAAAAAGACCGGTTTTCAGTACCGAGAAGATGGGATGAAGCTAGAAATGGAGTAGCGGAGCGTAGGCAAACCTACGTGAGCATCGGACATTTCGGCTGAATTCCATATTCGATGCTGATGATGCCGTTAGGCATCCGTAGTAATCAAAAGCGGGATTTTTGAACAACCTCTTATAGAGATCGAGTGATCGTTGAAGGTGGGAGAATAATATGCGGGAGACGGCAAAAATCGTCATTCGTACGCCAGGGCAGGAAAGTGACGGCTCGTTCGCTTATGTAAGCCAGGGTCGCTCCATTACGGTGGGACGTTACACAGGCGGTAGTGAATTGGACTTGTCTGTTTATAATCAGATGATATCGAAGCGGCATTGCCGCATTCATTATGATGCACAGCAACAGCTATGGATTGAGGATCTGGATAGCAAAAATGGAACCGAACTGAACGGGCAGCGCCTCGTTCCCTATGAGAAATATCCGTTTGGCGAAGGAGATAGCCTGACACTTGTCAATGGACTGATCCAGCTTCGCGCTGAAGGGGATCTTGGAGAGACCAGGGAATATCGGGTGTCGGATCTGCTGGGTGAGGGTGTACGTTTGCAGGATCACCTGCAAACCGTGCAGATCGGTGAAGTGGAGATTCCGCTGTCCAAGAAGGAGTATCAGCTGTTCAAGCTGCTGTATAGTCAACTGGACCATTTTTTGACCCGAGAGCAGATTGTGGCTCAGGTGTGGCCGGAGCGGAGCATGCTGGAGAGTGAAGCGGTAGGGATCGACGAGATTAACTCGCTAATCTATCGGACGAATCGCAAGCTGGGTGTACATTTTACCATCAAGTCCGTTTATAAAAAGGGTGTATATATGAAGTCTCATGTGCCGGAATGAATGAGTGATAACAAAGGGATGAGTTCATGTTCATCATTTACCTGATTCCATGGCTGATTGCCGTGGTGACATTGATAAGTGTTATATCCATCATACTCGTCAGTTGGAAGAACGGGATTTCCCCGATGCCCACATCCGGCCGTGTCAGGCAGGTGGTCATTCAAGAGGTGAACCGGATTCCCGGGTACGGGGATGTGCTTGAAGCAGGCTCCGGATGGGGCACACTGGGGCTGGATGTTGTAAGGCATTGTCCTGGTAAAAGGCTGACCGGGATAGAGAATTCTATCATTCCCTTATGGTCTTCCCAACTGATTGCCTATCTCAGTGTTCGCGTACGTCGAGCCAAGGGAAACAAGCACTCTCTCAAGGGCAGGCTGCGCTTCATGCGCGGGGATATCTACACCAGTTCCTATGAACATGCAGATTGTGTGATCTGTTATCTGTTCCCGGGAGCCATGACCCGGCTTCTGGACAAGTTCAATCGGGAGCTTCCGCCGGGTGCCAAGGTCATTAGCGTCTGTTTTGCCCTCCCGGGCAAGGAACCGCTACGCACCATTACATGCCGGGATGCCCTGCGTACCAAGGTGTATGTGTATGCATTTTGACGAAAAGAAAGTGTAAATAATAATATTAGTGATCAAGGTTACTTTGGTTTTACAATCTTGGTTAATGAACCATTTTATTTTGCAAAAAAAGAAGCAACGAGTGATGAACTCGTCGCTTCTTTTCTTTTGCTTCTTAAGGTTGCTTCGTTACTGGAATGTAATCAAAATCTGGTATCAATGCACCAGCTTTATCCGTTATTTGCGCTTGGTCTTCTTGATTCATTTTCATATATTTTATCTGGATACTATTCCCCTGATCTACAGCTTGTTTGAATTTCCAAGAGTACTCATCTTTGAGATTAATATTAATTTGATTCTTTGAATTTGTTAGGATATAACCACGAAGTTTAAATTCTTCCCCGTCCACATTTAATGTCAAACCAGCAGCTACAGCGGATGAGTTGTCCAATTGGAAACCATTCGCAAAGGATACAAGGAGTTTACCGCTCGATTGAGAATAATTTGCTGTTGGAGTTCCCGAATCAGGAAGTTGAGCAATTGATCCATATACTAACTCTGCTGGATAGGCGTCCTTCGCCCAATCTGTTATCCCATTCGTATTAAACTTAAGCTCTCCATCCCCCTCGGCGAGTGGAGTGTTAAATTTAAGGGTATACGTCATCTTAGTTGAACCATAACTGTATCTTACCATGTCCGGGTAGTAATTCTCATTTGCAATTTGAACCGTAAAACGAGACTTTAACGTATCGAAGTTAATACTAGGATTCTCGTAGGGGTCCCAGCCCGGTTCAAGTTCCGCCAATAATGTGCGGCGATCTGAACTCAATGTAACAGAAGTGAATTTTGGACTTAGTGATACGATAGAGTTATTCGTGTAACTTAACGCTTCATTGTTGGCATCACTGATATCCTTTATTGCTGATCCGCTATAACTTACCTTTAAGCTAGCCAAGTCACCTTCGGTAATACCACTGACACTCAGCTTCACGTAAGCTGGCTGCATTCCTGATGCTTTAGTAGAGTTAACTATGCTTACGGACTGCACCTGACCTTTACTTAATGAAAAATCTTGTGCAGCAGGAACACTGTCTGAATCAAGTTTCTCATTGTAATAGATATAGATAGAATCCAGTGCATCATTAATGTACTTGCTAGAAACTACAGGTGGTTGATTATCCAAACTGTCGAGAACCGCTTTGTCAAATTGAATTCTGGTCACTGCCTTAGAGGTATAATTTTTAGTCGAATCCACAATAGCAAATTCTACTTTTGCCTCTGATTTGTTGGTATTGGTAATGTTAACTCCTGTATCAAAATCCTGGACTTCATTGACTTGATCCGCACCCAATTGGAAGTATGGCCATGAATTCACATAAATAATAATATCTTCGCCGGAATGTCCCCCGATAACAGATTTTACATCAGACTTCCATGATCCATTGACCACATTGACAACCATATAAACTTCGGCAGGTGATTTCAGAGCGTATTTAACATGAATTGTTCCGTTTTTAACATACGCTTGAGGATAGCCCGCTACAAAATATGGATCAATAAATCCGTCAATGCTCACCTGATCTGTTCCGATTGCTCTGACTGTTAAATCGTATTCATGTGTGCCTATAGCGTTACCGCTAAGTACTGCCTTCAATTTAACAAATTTATCTTCATTTTCGTTTCTTTTAACTTCGCCACTGTTTGTAATTGTTGTTTCATCATTTGTTGACCAATTGATGGAAACGCCAGGATAGGCATCAAGAGCAGAAGGTAATGACAAGTTCCCTACAATATTGTTCTTGTTCGAATTCGATCCTAGGAAGATCTTTTCCAGTTCGGCAAAGACTTCTTCTGCGCTTACCAGTTTCTGAATAGGTCCGAAAGCTGCACTGAGTGCAGAGCCGCTGACTTGAATTTCATCCGCTGAAACGTACACCCGAATATATTTACCGCTGTTAGCTTCCGTTAGAGTATAGGTGGACGATGTTGCTTCGTTGATTGCATCGTACGGCCCGTTTTCATAATCAGACTGATACCATTGATAAGAGACTTCTTCATTAACAGGTGAACCTACATATTCAACTGTTCCTGTAGTCAACTCAGATCCAATGGTGATATCTCCTGTTATGTTTCCAATTGAATCCATGGTTACTGTCCCGTTAGGTCGATATGTCACTGTCATTGACGTTTCCGAATAGCCCTCTTGCGAGATAATTAAATTATGTTTTTCAATACGTTCAGGTTGATTCACGTTCAGCTTCAACAGAAAGCTGCTTTCGTTCTCTTGATTAAGCCCGACCCCATACTCTGGCGTGTACATCTGCCCATCCAGTGTCACTTGCACATCGGAAACATTAGTTAGTGGGTGACCACTTTCATCAACTAATGACACTACAGTGTATACAGAGGAGGTGGTAGCTCCTTGTAGAGCTTGTGAAGCAGTTATGGCAACGTCATAATGATGAGCTTTAATTTTTGATTTACCCGCATTAACAATGGAGATATTTTCGCTATTTGTCTTTGTTTCCTCATTGATTCCAGTTTCAGGATCAGCCGTTAGTTGATCGTATTTAGACAGTTGGATGCCTAGAGTGGGTTTTGTAACGGTGACGGTGACAGCGGAAGTAAATCCTCCGTCAACCGTCGTTGCAATAACGGTTGCTTCCCCCGCACGCAGAGCGGTAATTAAACCAGTATCGGATACACTGACAACATCAGAACGATCTTCAGCTATTTTCCAAATAACTTTGGAATTAGTAGCATTCTGTGGTGTTACTGCTGCAGAAAGCTGCTGAGTTTGACCGGTTACCAGAGAAACCGAAGCAGGGGAAACGTTGACACCTGTCACAGCAATAGTATGGTTTCCACTTCCTGGTGTAGATCCACCTGAATTTCCTGAGTTACCTGAATTACCGCCAACGGGTGTATTTCCACTTCCTGTTGATCCTGAACTTGTACCTGTACCTGTGCTTGGTGTCGTTGTACCGACAGGTGATGTAGGTGCTGTACCATTAACTAATACACTGGATTGACCGGAGGTTTTATCAATGTTGACATTACCCGTGATCCTTGTGTCTGCTTCAGCAGTAAATTCCTTGATTGATCCGGCTGCTGTAATTTGAACATTTGGAGCATGATTGACTACTTTGTTAAAATTACCATCCAGTTTAATTTCTTGGCCTGCCAAAAGATCAGCAGGGATTTCGATGGTTTCAAAACCTCCGCCAGTAAGGTCTTTCGTAACAACTAATGCACCACTCTCCAGGAAAGTTAAAGAAACGGATGTGTTGCCTGTTGCCAATATACGTACTCGTCCATTGTATTTATTAACAACAAGAGCTCCTTGTACATCTACATTATTAAAGATAATGGAATGTTCGCCACCACCTTGGACATGGACGTTTCCTTTAATTATCACATTATCCAAAGTGACTTCGCCTTCCCCGACACCTTGAGTCACATATAAGTCGCCAGAGATCGTCATATCTTTCAGAGTTACATCTGGCGTATTAACCACAACGTTACCTTGCACATCATTTGAATATGTTCCCTTCGTAGTAATAAGGGTTTGGATCAGGCGATCAAACAAAGTAACAGCTTCCGCACGAGTAAGACTCTCTTGTGGATTGAATGAACCGTCAGGTCTTCCGCTAATGACGGATACGGATACTAATTTTTGTACTGAATCTTTTGCCCATTCAGCAATCTTATCACTATCGTTAAACGTGACAGGGTTTTGACTATCTTTCGTTTGGAAAGCACCATCTATGAGTACCGCTGCTTCTTGGCGTGTAATCGTTTGGTTAGGTAATGCCTTTCCATCAATACCATTCAATACTCCTGCTTTATTCAGCTTAAGCATGGCATCGTAATACCATTGCTCTGCATTTAAATCCGAGAAATTATTGCTACCTTGTTCTATGTATTTCATAATACTGTCGATCATCTTGGAGAACTCGGCTCTTGTCACCGGCGCGTTGGGTCTGAAATTACCGTTGTACCCTTGAATAATGCCATAATCGTCCCACTCTTCAATAGCCTGTTGACCCCAGTGTCCTGAAACGTCTTTAAATGTGCTTGCTGTTTCTCCAGGCAAGTTACTGTTTGTAGCCCCAAAAACAGGTACTGCACTTGATAAAAGCATGGCAATAGCGAGACCTGAGCTAACTACTTTTTTTGAAAATGTTTTTCTCATTACATGTACTCCTTCGTTAATAAATGAATTGGATAAATCTAAGAGTTTCTTTCTAAAATCTAAAGATGTAGTTCATGTGTCCTGGTTCTAATTTCCTTAAAAGTTACTATCATGTAGTAAAAAAGACATAATTATTTTATATTATCTCGTTACTTAACTAAAAACAATAAAAACCTATTAATATTTTCTAATCTTTGTAGTTTGTTCCGAACATGGGGTTTCCAATTAGTTAAAAAACCAGTACTTAAATGACTTCTAAAGTCATTTAAGTACTGGTTACTTGATAAGCTAGGTATTCAGGGCAAGGCATGACATGAACACTCAGCTTATTCATTTCAGTTATTTTGTCGAATCTGTAATACCTGTAGTGCCAGTGCTGTCAGAGGTTGTACCGGATTGGGATCTGTTTCTGCCGCCTCCAAATCCGCCTTGTCCGCCGCCACCAGGACCGCCCATACCTGTATTGGCAGTGGTTACACCAGATTCATTCACCCAAGTCACATTACTGGTCGATTGGAATGCAACTACTTGAGTTCCGCCACTGTAGGTACCGTCTGTGTAGAGTCCATCCACCGCTTTACCTGTAGACGTACCACCGGAGTAGATCACATAGGAGCCATCTTTTTTCAGATCCGGGGAGCTGACAACCACGGTTTGATAATCTTTTGCCGGAGCAAAGGTCAGGATGTTGTTGCCTTCGCTGTCTTGTACATGTACAAGTGTTCCAGCCTTTTGTGTTGCAGGGAACGTCATCACAATGGTATTTTGCGTAGACGCATCGGATGTTCCTTGTGCCATACCAGAGCTTCCGGCAGCCACGAGGTATCCACCGCTGATTACAAATGTACCGTCATAATCCAATGCTCCGTTACCGTTATCCGTTGGTCCGTTCACAATAACCGTACCACCAGTCATGTTAATGGAACCATTGGAATCCAATCCGTCACCACCTGCGTTCACGGTGAGTGTACCGCCGTTAATGTGGAATTCGTTATTGCTCGCTGCTGCTCCCATACCGCCCGGTCCACGTCCTTGTTGAGTAGCATCTGTACCTTGGGATGCCTGATCGGTAGTTGATGTTGTGCCTGTCGTTTCGGTTACAGAGATGTTGGAAGTCGTTGCGGCATCGGTTGCTGTAGTAGCGCTATCTGTACTTGCCGCTGTATTCGTAACTGTTTCCGTCTCGCCACCTGCAGCATTTACGCCATCATCGGATGCTGTTACATCCACATCCCCATCATTCAGGGTAATGATTGCACCTTCAAGTCCTTCATAACTCTTCGCAATCGTGATAGTTCCTCCATTAATCGTCAGGGCCTGATCGGCATGAATGCCGTCATCACCGGATTCAATGTTGAATGTTCCGTCATTGACTGTCACGTTATTGTTGCTGTGCAGGGAATCATCCATGGAATCAATGGTATACGTACCACCATTCAACGTAAGGTCTGTACCTGCTTTGAGTGCTTTGGCACTTGTGGACTCGGTTGCTGTTGTTGCTGTGTCCGCATCGGCATTGTTATCCGTCGTTGTTGTTGTATTGGCAGAGTTGGATGCTGCTGCGCCGTTTGTATTAGCACCTGCATTCGTACCGCTGTTAGTAGGGATCTCCGGCATATCTGCAGGAGGTTCGCCATCCGGTGGTGTGCCCATATCCGTTGGAGGTGTTCCGCCACCCCATCCACCGCCACCGCCGCCAAACGGACCTTCTTCTACTTTGGCTGGTGCATTGGCGCTACCACCGGCAGTTACAATGTTGTATGTGCCGCCATCCATAACAAGTGCAGTTTCGGCTTGAATACCGTCATTGCCACTCTGAATATCGAAGGTACCTCCTGCGATGGCAACGAAGCCTTTGGTGGTATCCGTGTCATTGGTTGATTTAATACCGTCGCCTTCTGCTTCAATGGTGATGGTACCCGTTTGGATGGCGACCATATCCTTACCTTTGATACCGTCATCGGCTGCTTTGACACTGATGTTACCACTAATGATTTTCAGATCATCCTTGCTCGTAATACCTTCATTATAGTTACCTGTGACGGTTAATTGACCTGCACCATTGAACGTAAGATCCGCTTTACTGAAGATCGCAGCATCCGGCTCGTCTGTCGTAGCATCTGCGTACACATACGTTTTACCATCGGAAACGGTATTCTTGGTTCCTTTTTCGAGTGTAATTACCGCTTTACCGGCTTTCTGAATATAGATCGCTGCACTGTCATTATCATGGATGGTAGCTCCGTTCAATACGAGATGTACGGTGCCTTTATCAGCAACATTGACCACGATCTGGCCGTCGGTTAGCTCACCGCTAAGTACATAAGTACCTGCTTCAGTGATGGTTACTGAGCCATTGGCTGCTTTGGCTCCCGAACCGGTTACCGTTGCAGTTGTACCGTTCAACTTAATCGCTGTGGAATCTGCCTCACTCCAGCTAATGTTGGTATCGTCAGCATCCAGAGAGACCAGATCTGCATATTTCACAGAAGTTTGTTCGCTGACAGATACCGTTTTGGTTGTTCCTGTCGTTGACGTTGCAGCATTGGCAGTTGAGCTTGTGGTTGCTGGTGAACTGCATGCTGCGAGAAGGCTGGTAATCATGGCGATGGACCAAAGTTTGCTACCTGTTATCATTTTCTTCTTCATATAGATCGTTCCCTTCGAATGACAAATCAATATTCCGTTGTTGGACTCATGGTTAATGAGATATCCAGGTTGCCGTTCCGTGTACGGATCGCATCAAGGAATTCCTTTTGGCTAACACTTTCGTGAATGGTTACACTGTAGACCAGCTCATATAGACTGCCGAGTTCGGTCGTTCTGATTTTTTTCAGATCAAATGGTACGTTGAATTTATGGAACACTTCATTAAGTGCTTCTTCATAGCTCAAGTTCTCGGGAATGGTGACTTTCAACGTCTTCAGCTGACTCTTCTTGCCCCCGAAGTTGAAGCGACTCAGGACAAACATCAGCACACACAGGATAATGGTGAACAGAACCGCGTATCCAAAAGCGCCTACACCGCAGGCAAGACCGGAAGCCATCGTGAACAATACATAAGCAATGTCCTTTGGATCACCAGGTGCACTGCGGAATCGGATGATCGAGAAGGCACCTGCCAAGCTGAAAGCTCGAGCGATGTTGCTGCCGATGAGCAGGATGATGATGGCGACAATGACGGGCAGGACAACCATCGTTAAGGTGAAGCTCTGGGAGTATGTGCTTTGGTTAGTTTTCATGTAGGTGAGGCTGATGATTAACCCCAGAATGATGGCAAGACCAATGGTGATAACGGCGTTGTTAAACGTCAAATTGGTATCGGTCAAAGCTGAGTTGAAGATGGAATCAAGCATATATTACACTCTCTCTTTCTCTAATTAATTGTTCTTGTTCTTGTTCTATGGATGGGTCGAAATCGGTACCTGGTACAAGAATGCGCTCCGTCTGGTAATTCAGGTTCGTCGTTCTTACTAGATGTCTGAACTCGTTGCCGTATTTCGAAAATCCGGTGCGGTAGAGACCATGCTCACAGAGCAGTTGCGACAGCCACAGCGGAACGGTTTTCTCGGCTTTCACTTCCATCAGCCATCGTCCGTCCTTCACCAGCGGTTCACCGTAATCTCCCTGTTCCAGCTTTAGATCATATCTGCGGCTGCGAATGTTGGTGTCAAAGGTAATGCGGAGATCCCGGCTGTTCTTGTCGAAGAGTGCTTTGCGTTCATACGCCAGATACACTTTCGGTTCAAGATCGTAGAGGCGAAGGAAGTATTTGATCTCCTCCACAACCTGTTTGTTCATGTAATCCGCCAGCTCCGGTGCCTGTCCCGAACGGACAAATTCGTAAGCTTCATCCAGCTTCAATGCTGTTCTGCGCTTGTTCACCAGGCCAAAAACTTTCTTTTTGATCTCCAGATACACCTTTGCATTCTCTTCAGGTACTCCATAAGCCCGCAGTCTCAGCTTCTCCTTGTATTTTGGTTTGGAGAGACTGGCGCGAATCAGGGAATCCTGTGGAGTGTCGAAGTACAGATTGCTGATGGAGTAGTACTCATGTTTCTTGTTGTAGGCATCCAGCTCCATGTATTTCAGCAGGTCGTTGTAGAAATGTGCGTACTGCTCATCCGTTAGAAGGTATTTGCTCTCGTATCGATTGAATACTTCAATAGCCATGTGGGACTCATTCCTTTCGTTGGTGGGTTGTATGTTTTGTTGCATCGTGTATTGCTTCCATGTCTGTATCTTAGAGCGCCAACCTTGAATGAATCTTAAATGATTTTACATTGCGTTAACATTTTTTTACCTTCCTATAATAGTACGCGTGCACAAAATGCATTAAGATTGATTCAAGGTTTAATTGATAGAATAAGAACATATAAAACAAGTCCATTGAGAGAAATAATTCAAGCAGAGGAATGAATAGAGCATGAGAATATTAATTGCGGAAGATGAGGTTCATTTGGCAGAGGCTGTATCGCAGATTTTGAAAAAAAACAACTACTCCGTGGACATGGTCCACGACGGCAGATCAGGATTCGATTATGCGCAGAGCGGTATCTACGACCTGTTACTGCTCGACATCATGATGCCGGAGATGGACGGGATCACCGTCCTGAAGAAACTCCGCAGTGAAGGTAATCATACGCCTGTCATTCTGCTTACGGCCAAAGGTGAACTATCGGACAAAGTCACAGGCCTCGATTATGGTGCCGATGATTATATCGCCAAGCCCTTTGCCACAGAGGAATTACTGGCCCGGATTCGTGCAGCCTTAAGGCGGAAGGGCGAAGTGGTTCCCGAGGACGGACTGAAATTCGGCGACATTGAGCTGAACACAACGCAGTTGAAGCTGAGCGTTAAAGGTAAGGAGATCAAGCTGAATCTGAAGGAGAATGAGCTGCTGGAGCTGTTGATTGCCCGCAAACAGGCGATTACCTCCAAAGAGCAGATTATTGAGAAGTTATGGGGATTTGATTCGGAAGTGGAGTATAACAATGTGGAGGTGTACATCTCGTTTTTGCGCAAAAAATTAACCTTCTTGAACTCTGCAGTTCGCATTAATACGATTCGGGGTGTGGGGTATGTGCTTGAGGTGACGTCCTGATGTTCAAGAAACTCCGAAATCGATTCCTGATCGTGAATTTGGTCTCCATATCCATTTTGATGCTGGTGGCATTTGCGACGATCTATACGATTACGTATCAGAATGTGCAACGTGAGACAAATATGGAGTTGTACAAGATGTCTGATTTCTATCACGGTCCTTATAATTCATCCAAGATGCTGCGTGGGGAAGATGGGGGGACGGGGACGGACTCTGGTACAGGTTCAAATTCAGGTTCGTTGCCCTCCGATGCCATGGGTGGTGATAATGGAAGACCTTGGGGTGATCCCAACTCACCTCCGGCACGTTCCGTTTCGTTCATGATCAAGACGGATGACCAGTGGAAGGTTACGGATACGCATTCTCAATTTGATATGGAAGATACGTTTTATACGGAGGCGCTGCAAAAGGTTGACCAGAATAAAGTTAGTGATTCGGAACGGCATACTGGACAATTTGCACTGGATGGAACGGACTGGGCCTATGTGGTTGATTCGAGTGGTACCGGGCATATGATCGTATTCATTGATGTGACGGCGCAACAAGGTATTCTTACGAATCTGATCTATACATTTGTTGTTGTTGGATTAATCATGTTGATTGTGATCTACTTCCTGAGCCGTTATTTTGCCAATCGCTCCATTGCACCAGTCAGAGAAGCGTTTGAGAAGCAAAAACAATTCATCGGTGATGCTTCACATGAGCTGAAGACACCTCTGGCGATCATCAATACCAATACCGACGTACTGCTTGCGAATCAGGAGGATACGATAGCTAACCAGGCGAAGTGGCTGCACTATATCAAGTCGGAAACCGAGCGCATGACCGGACTTACGAATGATCTGCTCTATCTGACACAGATGGACGACTCACGCTCCACGATGATTCATGCGAAGTTTAATATGAGCGATGCGGTAGAGAGTATTATTTTGCCAATGGAGGCCGTTATTTTTGAGAAAAACATCTCCCTCGATTACAACATTGAGCCGAATCTTACGGTTCATGGGAATAGTGAGCAGATCAAACAGGTCATTCTGATCCTGCTCGATAATGCTGTGAAGTATTCCGGTCCCAAAGGGTCGGTAAACGTCACCCTCCAGAAACAGAATAATGATGTCGTGCTGGCCGTGTCCAATACAGGGGAAGGCATTGCGCCGGAACATCTGGATCGGATCTTCGATCGATTCTATCGTACGGATTCTTCCAGAGCCCGCAAACATGGTGGGCATGGTCTGGGGCTGGCGATTGCTCGTTCCATTGTGGATCAGCACAAAGGAGAGTTGTACGCCCGAAGTGTGGTCGGAGAGGGCGCTACATTTTACGTGCGGTTGTCGTAGGGACGGCGTGATGAGCCAGCGTATGAAAAGATGTTGCTTACGTTTCGGCTCAACACTAAACCTTCGCTACCGCTCTATAATCGTTCTTCAGGCATAAGTTCTGCCTGTAATGGGTTAACCTATGCTACAATGGCAACAGTATGTATGAATCAAGGAGATGAACTGAACGTGGCAGAAGCAAATGCAATTAATGAACAAGAAATGATGCAATATATTGCAGATAAAACGAAGGCAAGCCAGGCGAACATCGCTCTTGTGCTGAAGCATGAGCAAGCGTACATCAACAAGGCGCACGAAAATGCCAAAGGTAACGATGTGGATATTGACGGCGATGATCTGGCGGACTACATCCTTAGTCGCAAAGATGTGAAGCTGGATGAGTTGACCGTGGAAAGCATCCTGGATGCTGAGATGGACTATTTGATGGACAAGGGCCATGCGGGATACGTAGATTAAGTTAGCGTAGATCTGGAGCTTAGACTGTTGCGTGAGTTTTAATGAGATTTGTATCGATGATCGGCGGCATGAGGAGCTTGGTTATTGGTGTGCGGTGGTTGTTCAGTCCAGCGATCAAGCCTTTCTGTGATCCGGGTAAAATCTACCGACCTGACGCGCTCTATTCAGGTATTTCTCACTCGATTGGGAATGTAACGAATCTCAGACACGTTATTCTCTGGATTTCAGGACTTTTCGGTGCAATTGCAGCATTTCTGCGGAATTAGCGTGTCTGAGATTCGTTAGTCCGGGAAATAAGCGCTTTTTGCCGATATAAGGTGTCCTAGGTTCGTTAGAGTGGTCACATATGCAGCCTTATGCATGGCAAGTGTTATACTATAAAAAAGACCTCAACTCCACAATACTGTGGTGTTGAGGCCTTTTTTAGATTGTAGCAACCAGGCATCCCTTCGGGAACACCTGTCGGTATAACTTTTCTAAGGAGGGAATTGAAGCTCTATCGACCCACCCTGTCGAGTGCTCCTACCGTTTACAACTTCTTATTGACCCATCATGCCGCCATCTACAGTGTAGAGGGAAGCTGTTACATAGGATGCTTCTTCGGACAACAGGAAGTTCATTACCGCAGCAACTTCTTCCGGTTCACCGTAACGGCCCATTGGAATGGCAGATACCGTAGCAGATTGATAATCTTCCACGTTGCCGGAATTAGCTTCGATCTGGCGCATCATGCGGGTATTGATTGTGCCTGGCAATACAGCGTTAACGCGGATATTGTAAGGTGCCAGTTCATTGGCAGCGGTACGCGTGAGGCCAACTACGGCATGTTTGGACATAATATATGGAGATACGGCAGGTGCGCCCATCAGACCCGCGAGGGAAGAGGTATTGAGAATCGCACCGGATTTTTGTTTTTTCATAACGGGAATGACATTTTGCAGACCCAGGAATACGCCACGAATGTTGACGTTATACACGGTGTCGAGTGCTTCAACACTCAGGTCTTCGATTAGTCCTGTTGGACCTTCAATCCCGGCATTGTTGGCAAAATAATCGATACGGCCAAAAGCATCCAAAGCTTTTTGCACATAGTTTTTCACGTCTGCTTCTTGGGATACGTTTGCTTTTACGGCGATGACGTGCTCCTTGTCGAGGTTCAGATCGGTAATTGTTTGTTGGATGGCTTCTTCATTCAGGTCGACCAGTACCAGATTGATTTTGCGCTCTGCCAGGCGGCGTGCCAATTCTTTACCAATGCCTCCGGCTGCTCCTGTAATAACGGCTGTATGTGTATACGATGTACTCATGATATATTCGCTCCTTATTCATTATTGGCAGGTATTTCTTAAAAAAAGTTTCAACCTGTCGTCTATCTTTCCTGTCTCAATGTTAAGATATACATAGCCGTGTGACAATAATCATTGACAGCGCATATGTCAGCTATTGGACAGAGATGTAAGCGGTGTTCATTTAGTTTACAATAATGAACAAAGGAGGCGAAAATGTTGATTATCGAACATCCTCAGGACCGGAGAGCACGAAGAACGCAGGATGCAATCATCGCTGCGGCGGTTTCTTTGATATTGGAGAAGGGCGCAGACGCTTTAACCATTCGGGATATTACGGAACGGGCGGATTATAACCGCGGAACCTTCTATTTACATTTTCCCGGCAAACCGGAGTTATTGCAGTTCATTCTGGATGACTTCATGCAAGGGGTAGGACAGGCTTATGCAGAACCATACGCACAGCTCAAAGAAGTGGATATGACGGCATTGCTGCCATCCACGATGCCGGTATTTGAATATATAGAAGCCCATCAGGATATTTTCCGAGCATTAATGACGATGCATTCCGATATGGGTTCCCGACTGTGTAATATGTTTAGAACGTACTTAACCGAAGATTTTGTACTGGTGACCGAAGATAGCGAGCATACTATTAATTACGATATCATGTTAAGTTATCTGGTATCTGCTACGGTGGGCGTGATTATGCATTGGGCGGAGATTGGATTCAAGTATTCTGCGCATTATATGGGAGAGCAGCTGACGGCACTGATTAACATCAAACCGACCCGTCTGCTGATTGAACCAGGGCAGAAGGGCCGGACTATTCACGAGCGTATGATGTTGGATTAGAGAGTCAGATTATCCGGTCATGGAGGCGTTTGCGGCCTGTTGCATCTGAAGCAGCTGTTCGCGAATCAGGACCGACTCTCCAATCATGATTAATGCCGGATTATTCACTTGATGTGACAAGGCGAGGGAGTGGAGTTCGGCAAGTGTGCCGATAATAATCCGTTCCTCCGAAGTGGTTCCCCGTTCGATTAAAGCTGCAGGGGTGTGTCCACTTTTTCCATGGTGAAGCAATTCATGTTGAATCTGGGGTAGTTGGCAAATGCCCATGTAGATGACCAGTGTATCCACGCTATGGGCGAGCAGGTCCCAGCGAACTGATGAAACATACCCATCACTGCCAGTTCCCGTGACACATGCGAATGATGAAGCAATCCCACGATGGGTTAACGGAATAAGGGATGAAGCGGATGTGCCTACAGCTGAAGTGATGCCGGGAATGATCTCAAATGCAATCCCTGCTTCCGCCAGCACAAGCGCTTCTTCACCACCACGGCCAAAGATAAACGGATCGCCACCCTTGAGTCGTACAACTTGTTTGCCTTCCGCTGCATGTGCAGCCAGCATTCGTCCAATCATCTCCTGACTCATGGAGTGAAGGCCCGGCGCCTTGCCGCAGTAGATGCGGAGTGCTCCTTCACGAGCCTCAGCGAGCAATTGATCATTCACAAGTCGATCATACATAATGACATCTGCGGACTGAATACGTTTCAGGGCTTTTACCGTAATTAGATCCGGATCTCCAGGACCAGCGCCAACAATACTAACCAGGCCCCGGCTCATGGTCGTGTCCCCAATTTCGGTGTAACATCGGAACTTGCCAATCCTGAACGACCACCCGGAATGGTTGCCAGTTTGGATGAGAGCTTTACAGGATTTCCCCAGTGATGGGCGGCATATAGACCAAGGCCTGTAAATACAGCTCCGCCAATGAGGTTACCCACCAACACCGGGATCTGATTCCACAGCCACCAGTCAGCGACACTGACCTGTGCACCGAGCATCATGCCTGCGGGAATGACAAACATGTTCACCACAGCGTGTTCAAAACCTTGGGCGAAAAATATCGTAATAGGCAGCCACATCGCTACGATTTTACCCAGAGTAGAAGTGGATGTCATCGCCATCACTGCCCCGAGTGCGACCATCCAGTTACATAGAATGGCCTTGATGATCACCAGTACAATGCCTGCTCCGCCCAAATGCTGATATCCCAATGTTTTGGCTTCACTGGTCTGGATCAGCGTTTGAATCAGAGGGTTGCTCATATCCGTACCCATCTTGGTAATGGTCATGCCGTATAACAGAGCATAGAATGCACATCCGAGCAGATGACCTGTGATCACCCAGAAATAATTTCGGAGCATATCCATCAGTGTGATTCTGCGTTTCATCATGGCGAGTGGAAGCATCGCAAAGTTTCCTGTCACCAATTCAAGGCCCAGCAGAATAATAATGACAAATCCCGCGGGGAATATCAGTGCACCTGCCAAACCAACGGAAGTTTGAGTTACAGCGGTATATGCCAATGTGGTTGCAAAAGCAAGGATCGCCCCTGCCAGAAAACCGCGGATCAGCATCTGTATCCGATTCATTCTGGCTTTGCTCTCACCAGCTTCGACCATCGATTGCAGCACTTCTGCAGGTTTAACAAAATCCATAGCGCACGCCTCCTTGATGTCAGGGTATCTCCAGCCCTTTAACCCGCAATTGTGATGTAGATTTCTCCGCTGTTGCCGTCCACTTCTGTTTTGTAGGTATTCAAGCAGCCTTCATCCGGCTCATGTACCTTACCGTTACGCAGATCAATCTTCCAATCATGCAAAGGACAATGAACCGCTGTCCCGCACACCATGCCTTCCGACAGCTTGCCACCCTTGTGAGGGCAGCGATTCTCGATGGCATGCAGACTTCCGTCGCTCAGTTTGAAGACTGCAATTTCCGTATCCTGTATCAGGAAGGTTCGTGCTCCCTTTTCATCAATATCTGCAAGGTGTCCAATCCGGAATTTGTTCATGCTGTTCCTCCTCTTCTAGTGGGTTACCGGCTCGGCACCGGACAGTGGGGTGAAGTTTTTACGCAATTTCTCGTCTTGAATGATTTCTTTCCAAGGATCAACCGTGTGACCCAGGGTAACTTCCAGACGTTCAACCAGAGCGAGACGTACATCCCGATCCGCCAATGCTTCCTTCACATGATCCAGACCTACCCGTTCAATCCAAGCCGCTGTTCTCTCATTCCATTTTGCATTCTCTCTATAATATTGCAGGTAAGAGTAAGTCCACTCTTCCACTTCCGCATCGGTCTTCACCGTACAGAGTAGCTCGGCTGCACGAACCTTAACTCCGGCGTTACCGCCAACATGAATCTCCCAAGCGCCATCAATGGCGACAACACCCAGATCCTTGATGGTCGCTTCTGCACAGTTCCGCGGACATCCGGAAACAGCGAGCTTCACTTTGGCTGGAGCCACCATTTTGTCGAGTTTTTTCTCCAAACGAATACCCATCTCGATGGAATCCTGCGTGCCGAATCGGCAGAACGTATTACCTACACAAGTCTTCACCGTACGCAGCGCCTTGCCATAACCAAAACCGGAAGGCATATCGAGCTCTTCCCAGATCTTCGGCAGGTTCTCCTTTTGTACACCAAGCAGATCGAGACGTTGTCCACCCGTGAATTTCACCAACGGCACATCGTATTTCTCTGCGACAGTTGCAATTTTGATCAATTCCGCTGGAGAAGTGACACCACCATAGATCCGTGGAATAACGGAGTAGGTACCATCCTTCTGGATATTGGCGTGATAACGTTCATTGGTGAATTTGGATACACGCTCATCTGTGTATTCAGCCGGCCAGATCATACCGAGATAATAGTTCAGGGAAGGACGACACTTGGAACAACCTTCCGGCTCATCCCAACCGAGAACGTTCATAACTTCCTTCACGCTTTTGAGTCCCATTTCTTTGATCTGTGCAACAATCTCATCCCGATCATAGGATGTGCAACCACAGATGCCTTCTTTGGTCTGTTCGCCTACATTATCGCCGGCATAATACGTGAGCAGGTTTTCGATAATCGGTTTGCATCCACCGCAAGAAGCGGAGGCTTTGATGCAGGATTTGATTGCACCAAGGGTGTTACAGCCTTTATTCAGAACAGCGTCTCCGATGGAAGCTTTGGTAACACCGTTACAACCACAGACGATCTCGTCATCCGTCATACTCGCCATACGTTCTGCGACAGATGGACCAGAGCCTGAACTACCGGAAGGTACGCCGAGCAAAATTTCTTTCTCCCGACCGCTGATGTTCTCGCCACTCTTAATGAGAGAAAACAGCGATGCGCCATCTGTGGTATCCCCAAACAGTACAGCTCCAATCAGCTGCCCATCCTTAATCACCATCTTTTTGTACACACCATCGACATCATCCTGAATACGAATGCTGCGCGTGTTCGCAGCGTCTTTGAATTGTCCGGCAGAGAAAACGTCAACCCCGGATACTTTCAGCTTGGTAGAAGTGACCGAACCATCGTATCCTTCGGTTGCCGCGCCAGCCAGGCGTTTTGCGAGCACCATACCTTGTTCATATAATGGAGCAACCAGTCCGTAGGCAATACCGCGGTGTTCTGCACATTCGCCGACGGCAGATATACTAGGGATGCTGGTATGCATATAATCATCTACAATGACTCCACGATTCACATCGAGGCCGGTATTGCGAGCCAGTTCAATCTGAGGGCGAATCCCGACAGCCATGACAACCAGATCCGCTTCAAGTACCGTTTGATCGGTGAAACGAATGGCTTTTACTCGATGTTTGCCTGTGATTTCTTCGGTATGTTTGTTCAAAAGGAACTTCATGCCTTGCTCTTCAAGCTCACGCTGGAGCATCAGTCCTGCCGGGAGATCCAGATTCCGGTCCATCAGATGACCGTTAATGTGGATGACCGTGACGTCCATGCCCAGATTTAGCAGCCCCCTGGCTGCTTCCAGTCCTAGCAATCCGCCTCCAATGACGGCAGCTTTACGATACTTTTGTGATGCTGCCATCATGGTCTCGCAGTCTTTAATATCTCGGAACCCGATCACGCCTTCCTTGTTAGCGCCGGGAAGCGGGAGGATGAACGCTTGTGAACCGGTTGCCATAATCAGCTCATCATAGGCTGCGCGTACACCATTTTGAGATACAACTTCCTTGCGCTTGGTATCAATCTGAACGACCGGGTCACCCGGGTACACCCGAATGCGGTTATCTTCGTACCAGCTCCACTCGTTGATTACGATATCTTCGATGGATGTTCCGCCAGCCAGTACAGAAGATAACATGATCCGGTTGTAGTTGGGATGCGGCTCTGCGCCGAAAACTGTAATTTCATAAGCGTGTGGAGCAAGCTTAAGGATATGTTCGATTGTGCGGATTCCCGCCATGCCATTGCCGACCAGCACCAGTTTTTTCGTTGTACTCATTATGATTAGCCCCCTTAGGTCCATTCTGCAAACTGCCTCGAAACCTTGTCTCTAAAATCGAAAAAGCCTGTTATGCCTCGGAGGACTGCGCATATACATACGCATCCCTTGCTCCGAGATTGCAAAACAGGCTTCATTGCCGTTTCAACCAGCTACGCCGTTGTAACTGTGATCGATTCAAATATGGAGTTGTTATGGCTTAACTATAAAAGATTGGTCTATCCATGTCAATATAGTTAACATAAAAAAGTATTTGAAATTTAAAGTTAATTATGTTTACATGAGTTTATTGGAATATTGAATGGACGACGACATTTTACGAGTATATTTTCATAATTTGAAGGATTTAGATAACGTTAGCACGCTGAATACGATAAACACTGTAGAAAAGGTGCCATGTATAGTGTTCGAGCCTTTTTTATTGCAACATGATGAGGCATAAAAAGATCATTTTGAGGCATGAAAAGATCATTCTAATGTTGAAAATAAGACGCATAATCGTCACTACTTAATTTTTGTTAGGTAATGTAACATGTTTATTGCTTTCGTGTATTAACGTCTTAAATATTGTGGACTCTGATTATACGCAAGTAGGGAGGGATTGATCCATCATGCGATCTTTATTGGTCATCCGTGTTCAACCGATGATAGCTGCCTCATCCGATGCAATCCCTCTGACACCGGAGAGGCTGCTGGGAGCAAACGGGTACCATGTACAGGTGGCGGGCAGTGAAACGGAAGCGGTGAAGCTAGCTCGTGAGGCGGAGGCATCCATTTTGCACCTATCCCTGACTGATGTGGAATACTGGGGGAACTGCCTGGGAAAGGGGGAGTCGGATTCCCCGCTGCTCTGGTGGTGCGCGCCAGATACGGTCTCTTCCTCCGCAGAATCCTGCGAGGTCGAAACTTCATTTGATGGAATTCTTACACCATCCATGACCGGGCCCGAGATCCACTGGACTCTTCACTTTGCAGCTCGGCGCTACATGGAACGCAAACAGTGGGAGCAGGAACGGAAGCAGCTGCAATCCAGGCTGGAGGATCGGAAGTGGATTGATATGGCGAAGGCCATCCTTAGTGATCTGAAGCAGATCTCCGAGGCCGAAGCCTATGACCTGTTACGCAAGAAAGCGATGGATGAACGCAAACGGATGGTTGATGTAGCCACAGCAATTGTGAAGGCACATCAACTGCTCCAGTCTTAATTGGAAGGAGGATTCTCCATGGATATGTCTCAGATACTCCGAGAAGTCGGACGTGGGAAACGAGGCTCGCGTGATCTGAATTACACAGAGGCACTGACCGTTGCAGAGAAAATCCTGAAACAGGAGGTTTCCCCTGCCCAGACGGCTGCGTTTCTAATGGCTGAACGAATGAAAATGGAAAACGTCGAGGAACTGGAAGCCTTTGTTCATGCATGTCGTAACAGTGCGGAACGTTTCTCCATATTTGAGGATGGATTGGACTGCGCTGGCCCTTATGATGGGCGGACAAAGTCGTTCATGGCCACGTTTCCGGTTGCGTTTGTACTCGCGGCGGCCGGGTTGCCGGTGACTTTGCACGGGAGTGATCCTTTACCGCCCAAGTGGGGCGTCACGCTGTCGGTACTTTTGAAGGAAGTGGGAATTGATACACACAAGATGGATCGGGAAGATGCTCAGAGCGCTGCGATGCGTTCAGGTGTCATGTACGTGTCCTCCGAGGACTGGTGCGAGCCTCTTCGTAAGCTTCGTCCGTTACGGGAAGAGTTGGGTTTTCGAACGGTGTTTAACACAGCAGAGAAACTGATTGATTATAATCATTCACCGTATTTGGTGTTTGGTGTGTTTCATAATACCTTTCTGGATCGGATTGCGAAGTTGCTCACCCGGTTTAACTATCGTCGTGCTTATGTTGTACAGGGAATGGAAGGTTCTGAGGATCTGTATATTGATCGGCCAACCCGCGTATACGCTGTGGAAGACGGCGATATGAAGCTGGAATTGGTTGATCCTGCAGCCTATGAACTGGATATGCCCGTGCCGGAACTGGTCTGGACGGCTACGAAGCAGATTGAAGTGGCGGAAAGTGTATTAAGCGGTGACGGTCATATTGCTTTTGTGAATCAGGTCTTGTTAAATGGAGGTTTCCGCTTGTACGCGGCGGGGCGTGTCAATTCCATCGAAGAGGGCATATACACTTGTCAGGGGTTGCTGGAGAGTGGGGCAGCATATCGCCTCTACCAACAGTGGTGTGTCTCCATGGGTGGCGAACTGCCGGATAATAGAGCGGTGTCCATCTATCCGGCATCGTCCAGATAATGTAATGCTTGTGTTCAATCTTGTTATTGTTTAGCGTGTTTTTATTCCCATGGATAAGTGACGGTCAGGAAGTCGGCGAATTTCTTGCTCTCTTCCCGCCGCCTCTTCCGCATGGCCGCCCGATCCGGAGCGGTCTCGTATAGTTTCTTCTCTTCTTCCGTCTCCGGGATAATGCGGGGTACGATCAGTTTGCGATTATTTTCGTCCAGGGCCACAAAGGTCAGGAATGCAGTCGCCGCAATTTTCTTCTCTCCGGTCTTCAGATCCTCTCGAATCACCTTCACAAAAATCTCCATAGAACTGCGTCCTGTCCAGGACGCGAACGATTCCAGCGTAACGGAGTCCGTTGGGTTAATCGGGTACAGGAAATCGACAGAGTCGGTTGAAGCCGTTACGGTATTGACCCGGCATAGCTTCGAAGCGGCGATGGATGCAATATCATCGATGTAGGACATCAGCTTGCCGCCAAAAAGCGTATTATGATTGTTGACATCGGTTGGGAACACCCGCGCCGTCTTGAAACAACGTGTTTCACGTACATATTTTTTCTCCACCTGATCCATCTCCGTAGGTTTCGGTATCTCTCTCATGCTTTTCCTCCTTACAGTATGGCTGCTGTGACATTTCATTTCATGTGTTGCAGGGTCTTTTTTTGATCTGTTATCCCTAGTATAGGTGTAGGTCAGATACATATTCAAATGAAGTCAGACTGCAAAAAAACCGCCAGGCGCGGACCGGCGCGCTGGCGGTTTACTGCTGTATATTAAGCCTTGGGCTTGAAAATGCCGGACGGTTTGCCGATAGGCAAGAACGCATAGCCGAAGTGAGCGTTCAGTACCGAAGCACCTGTACCATACAGGGACACAATTCCGATCGCCATTTCAGCGTATGCTGCAATGGTGTGGAAAATGTGAGGAGCTACGCCGAAAGCGTCAAAAGTCAAGCCAAGGAACAGGAAGTCAATCAGAATGAAGATGATAAGCAATACTTTATTTGCTTCAATAGCACCGATTGTCATGAACAGGGTGAATACGAGGTATCCGGCAAAAGCAAATCCGAGCTGCTTGCCATCGGCCTGTTCAGCAAGCGTGGAGCCAAATACGCCCATTTTGATCATCCAGTTGGCCGCCATGGCAAACCAGAAGAATGCATACGCGCCGAAAGCTGTTGTGCCGAAGGTGTTGTTGCGTTTGGAATCTTGAATACATGCGAATAACTGGGCAAAGGCACCCAGGAAGATCGCCCAAGGAATAGCGTAGCTAAGTCCATCCGTAATGCCAAGCTTTTGGGAAGAAGCGACCAGGGTTACGATAGCCAACCCAAATAATCCCATTGCGCTGGGATCGGCGTTAACAATTTTGACTTTAGTCTGTGAATCGGTCTGCATGGTGATGATAAGCCTCCAATAATATCAAATCAGGATCAATGGCCGTCGTTGGCCGTCCTCTAAATTACATCATTTGTATCCGCCGGGTCCGGACACACACATCGCCCTATTGTACCTGAATGACCCCATTATGGAAAGGGATTTTATTACCTTTTGAACCAATAGACTTTTTGTTTTTTCAATATACACATTTACGACACAATCCGTTCTGGCGGTAAATAATGAGGCCAGACGCTACAATCGAACCCTCGATAAGACCACTAAAATTGCGTCATATCAGCCATTTTCGGATAAGCTCTTGTGTGATAAAATAATCTTTATCAAAATTTGGAGAAGAATACAAAACATCCTTGTCTCCTATGCCATATGTTAATCCAACTATAGATTGACAGGAAAAACTAAAATGGTTCACAGAATAAGGAGGTATCAGGGGTCATGGTTATGAGTTTGGATTTGAAAAATAAAATAGAGAAGGCCAGACATAACCTTCATATGCTGGTAGAGCATAACAAGGGTGGTCTTGGGCATCCGGATGTGATTCGACAGTCTATGGCATTGGACGAATTGATTAATGAGTATAACCGAATTAGCCGAAACCATTCACGGGCCTGAACCCGAAGCGATTTTGATTTTTATATACGGAACGAATCACATAAATTGTAACGTTTGATCGTACAGACGGGCATGAATACAGCCGGAATGGACTGCCTCAGTTGAAGAGGTGGTACCATACCAGCATAGTATTCATGCCCGTTTGTTTTTTTGCAAAATATCAATTATCTATCTGTTTAATGCAGCAATCGTTTGGCTTCCAAATATAGGACCTGTACGAACTTTTTTGTATTAATGCGTGTCTGGGACAAGGAAGGCTCAACGTTATTTTGCAGCTCCAGCATTTTTTTGCGAATTTCGGTGAAATCGAAAAATTTGGATGCATAGTTCTCGAACTTGGGATGTGTATAATCTGTTAATCCCAGAGAAACCACATGGCTCAGTGTCTGGAAGATGGCCCTGCGAACACGTTGTTCGGATGCCTTGATCTCCTTGTTCACCTCTGCGAGAGAGGCGTCCTCTCCCAGTTTACGTATCGCTACATTCTGGAAGATGTCTTTGAGGGATGGGAACGTATAGGGGGACAGCTTATGCTCATCTGTCTCTACCTGCTCCAGATATTCCAGCATGTCCAGCAGATCCCTGCTGCCCGCTTCACCGATCATGCCCATCTCGGACAGCAGGAAATGTCCTGCTGTCGTAATTGTTTTGTCCGGAACCGGAGCTGCGGTACGTTCGATAGAATTCAACCCGGACAATCCCTGCAATGTCCGCTGAATATCTGCGATGGATTGCTGCATCCGAAGCCTTTCGCTCACCAGCCGCAGAACAGATAGAATCTCCAACCGGTTAATCGGCTTCGTAATATAATATTCAATGCCTAGTGAATAGGCTTCACCGATCATATTTTTCGACTCGATCTGGGAGATCATGACGATCTTGCCCTCGAACCTTCCTTCAAGTGCTCGCACAGTCTGAATCCCGTCTCGTTGGGGCATCAGCAGATCAATCAGCAGTACATCCACCTTATGCAGTTCCAACAATTCCGCGTGAATATGTGCTCCGTCCTCAGCTTCCCCGGCAATATCGCCCAGGCCTTCATCCTCAATAATATCCATCAACATGGAACGAACGCCAGGATCATCATCCACGATAAAATAACGCATGTCAGTCATTCCCTTTCTCTGCGAATGGTGTGATTGATAAATCTATGGTAAAGGCGGTTAACGCCGCGATGAACTCTCGTTCCAGTGTAATCGTTCCTTTCCTTCTTGCATAGAACCCGACATGTCAGGTTAAATGACAATGATTGGGCGATCAAAGCCCATTTTTAAAATAAATCTAGAAATTGCATGTAGGTATTTGTCGATTTCCGTAGGTGCCCTTGTAGTATAAGTAACATCCCGAAGTCTGGGGCTAGTGTTGTGCAGAATGGTACAAACTTTTCACGTGACTCATCTCTGTACTTGAAATACACCATAAAAAGGGGCATACCGATGGAGCAAACAATACAAGATATTGTCGGCATTTTCAATGATTTTCTATGGTCCAAAGTGTTAATTATACTATTGGTAGTATGTGGCATATACTTCACCACCAAGACCCGATTCATGCAATTCCGCATGATTGGAGACATGGTGAAGGTGCTTCTAGAGCCGAAAAGCAAGGAACCAGGCAAAATTTCACCTTTTCAGGCGTTCTGTATTAGTATGGCGGCCCGTGTAGGTACAGGGAATATTACCGGTATTGCACTGGCTATCGCACTGGGTGGACCTGGGGCTATATTCTGGATGTGGATCATTGCAATTATCGGGTCGGCCTCCAGTTTTGTGGAGAGTACGCTGGCTCAGATCTATAAAGTGAAGGATAAGGGTGGATTCCGCGGGGGTCCGGCGTATTATATGGAACGTGGGTTGGGCAAACGCTGGATGGGGATTTTATTTGCCATTCTCATTACGTTGTCATTCGGTTTAGTCTTTAATGCGGTGCAGTCTAACACGATTACCGTTGCATTTGAGAACTCATTTGGCACGGATCGGTTAACGATAGGGATCATTATGGCCGTGGTATTTGCAGGAATTATTATGGGCGGTGTCAAACGGATTGCAAAAGCGTCGGAATACATCGTCGTGGTGCTTGCCGTATTGTACATTGGGGTAGCGGCTTTTGTGGTGCTGGCGAACATTACTCAGCTTCCGGCCATGATTGCGTTGATCGTCAAAAATGCCTTCGGCATTGAACAAGTTGCTGGCGGAACGTTGGGCGCTGCACTGATGAACGGTGTGAAACGCGGATTGTTCTCCAATGAGGCGGGGATGGGTAGTGCCCCGAATGCTGCTGCAACGGCGGATACAACACATCCGGTGAAACAGGGACTTATTCAGGCGTTTGGCGTGCTTACAGATACGTTAGTGATATGTACAAGCACAGCCATGATTATTTTGCTATCCGGGGTATACAAAGGTTCCAATCTGGGTGGCATTGAATTAACTCAGGCTGCATTAAGTGTACATATTGGTTCATGGGCATCGGGATTCCTGGCGGTTATGGTGTTCCTGTTTGCCTTCAGTACACTAATCGGAAATTATTACTATGGAGAAACCAACATTGAGTTTATCAAATCCAACAAAGTTTGGCTGTGGGTATACCGCATTTGCGTTATCGCGATGGTGGTGTTTGGTGCGGTAGCCAAAGTGCAGCTGGTATGGGATTTGGCTGACCTGTTCATGGGGCTCATGGTGGTGGTGAACCTGATTGCAATTCTGATGCTGTCCAAGGTGACTTTCGAAGCGTTGAAGGACTACAAGAAACAGAAGGCTGAAGGCCGTGATCCCGTCTTTACCCGGGACCGGATTCATATTCCGGGTGAAGTGGAATGCTGGCAGTCGGAAGAAGAAGTTATTGGAGATAAATCAATACATGTAGCCAATTAAGATTTTATCTGAACGTAGTTGGTTATATAAAATGGACACAACAAACAACAGGACTTGGATTATCCATCATGGGCAACCCGAGTCCTGTTTGTTGCATATAAAATCTATTTTTGCACTAGCTAAAGTTCATCAAAAGATATATTTTGATTACTTTTTAACCGAATAACTGATCAGTTGTTCGGATAGAGTTTTCATTCGTTCCCCTGTTACATTAAGCTGCTCAATCACATCCGTAAAGGATGCTACAAGCGTGGCTTGTTCCTGTGAAGAGGCTGCAATCTGGGAGACTTCAACTTCCATCTGTTTGATGACCTGTTGTACATCTCTCAGACTGGTATCGATATCACTTGTAGCTTGTTTGGCATCCACAGAGAGTTTGCGTACTTCCGAAGCCACCACACCGAAGCCGGCACCAGCTTCACCAACACGAGCGGCTTCAATAGCGGCATTGAGGCCAAGCAAGTTGGTTTGTTCAGAGATTTCACGGATGAACCCGGCTACTTTGTTGATTTGGGAAGAGTTCTGAACAGCAAGTCTTGTGTTCTGCAAGATCTGTTCACTGGTTGCTTGCAATTCTTCGGCATGAGCGGCGACATGCTGCACCATATCAACGAGGTTACCATTGATGGTTTGATTTTCTTGTATAATATCTTCAAGTTGGTTCTGATTGGATTGATCGTAAGATACACAGAAAACAGCAACGACTTTTTGTTGATCATCAAAGATCGGAATGTTCAAAATATCCAGTTCAATACCATAAACTTCCTTGGAGAGAGTAGAGAGAGTAGCTTCTCTTCCATTTTTTAAGATGGCAAAGTTTTGATACGATTCCAAGAGTGTCATTCCTTTTTCAAAACCAAGATCAAATTTATCTGTCATAATGACCTCTAATACTTTTTCGTGATCATAAAGAGTCAAACTGGCTGGTTCTCTGAGGATCAGGCTGATATAAGGCATTACTTTAAGCAGGGCATCTACAACGTTCATGGAAGAGGACCATCCTTTCAATATTTGAATGTATTTTATTTATCGATCTATGGAATGCTCTATCTTTCATCGGACAGGAAGGGCTTTTCGTGAACGGCATTTTGCATGAAAGAATGAACATTTTATGATTAAATTTTTAAATATTTACCATGTGAACTGATTTATTGGATATAAGTGTTAGTTGTAACTATTTTTATATCAAGATATTTGTACGATTGTATATCATTTATGGGACATATGTCCTTTTGTGTGCGTTATTTACGACAACGGAGGGGAAGTCGGGATGAAAGAAATTATGAACTTTGGACTTGTTCGGCAACTGGCCCGTGAGAATGGGCTCGATCAGGTGCTGGACGAGACTGCACTCACTGAGTTGAGACTACTTGAGGCTGCAAAGGGCGAGATGATATGTGCCAAAGGTGAACGACCCGAGCGATTGTATTTTCTCGTGCAGGGCAAGCTCAAGATCTATACCACCCTGCCTAACGGGAAGTCTCTGTTGCTTCGTTTCAGTACACCACTTGCGCTCGTGGGAGATTTGGAACTGGTAAATGGCAAGGAGGCTATGAATACGGTAGAGTCGGTGAGCAAAAGCCTCTTGCTGGGTATCAGCTATCGCGCTCTCCAGAATACGTATGCAGAGAACCCTAAGTTTCTCCACTTCATGCTCGGTCAAGTTACGCACAAATTGTATACCTTTTCCAACCTGTCGAGTCTGAATATGTTATATCCGGTCGAGAGCCGATTTGCCAGCTATCTGTTGTCCACAATGGGCCAGGACGAGTCCTCTTCGGAAGAGATCCAGACCTCCAAGCTCACCGAACTGGCCGATATGCTGGGCACCAGCTATAGGCATCTTAATAGAGTCGTTCAAGATCTGTGTAATCGAGATATTATTAGCAAAGTGCAGCGAAAGCTAGTGATCTGTGATCTGGAACAGTTGCGTGTCATCGCGGGAGGCAATATATATGAGTGATGGCATTTAAAATTAAGACCAGGCCTGCATATCTAAGCGACATGACGCGACACAATAAAATACAATACGACATAACAAAGAGCACCCTCCCGAATATACCAAGGGGTGCTCTTTTTGCAATGCACTTCAAGTGAATTAGATATCTCCGCGTTGCTCGAACAATTGAGCGATCTCTACAATGACACGGGTTGCCTTCACCATATTGTCTACCGATACATATTCGAATTTGCCATGATAGTTCTCACCACCAGTGAAAATATTTGGTGTTGGCATGCCCATATAGGATAGCTGGGAACCATCTGTTCCTCCCCGGATGGGGCGAATAACAGGTTCGATATCCAGTCGGGTCATGGCTTCATGGGCAATGTCGACGATCTGGCGTACGGGTTCAATTTTCTCGCGCATGTTATAGTACTGGTCATTCAATTCAATTGTGATTCTTTTCTCTCCATACTTGGTCTTCAGTTCGTTTGCGATATTCAATAGATTTGTTTTGCGCTCTTCAAACTTCTCCCGATCGAAATCACGGATAATGTAGCTCATCTTTGTCAGCTCAACGTCACCCTCCAGAGACAACAGATGGTAAAAACCATCATAACCGTCCGTGAATTCAGGAGCTTCCTCCACAGGCAGACGTCGATTCAATTCCATCGCAATTTTCAGAGAGTTCACCATCTTATCCTTTGCAGTTCCAGGATGCACATTGGTGCCTCGTACGGTAATTTTGGCGGCAGCTGCGTTAAAGCTCTCGTATTCCAGCTCACCAAGCGGTCCGCCATCAACCGTGTAAGCATATTTGGCTCCAAAAGCAGCTACATCGAACTTGTGCGGTCCACGGCCAATCTCTTCATCCGGGGTAAAAGCAACCCGAATCTTACCGTGTTTCACTTCCGGGTGTTCAATCAGATAGGCCATCGCGGTCATAATCTCGGCAATACCTGCCTTATTATCTGCACCAAGCAACGTTGTACCATCGGTTGTGATCAGGGTGTGGCCTTTATACTCGTGCAGCTCCGGGAAATCCTTGTTGGACAGTACTACATCCAGCTCCGAGTTCAGCACTATATCAGCACCGTCATAGTTGTCGATAACCTGTGGTTTGACATTTTTGCCAGTAAAGTCGGTCGCTGTATCGAGGTGAGCCAGGAAACCGATTACGGGAACATCCTTGTCGGTATTGGATGGCAGTGTAGCCATGACATAACCGTTCTCATCCATCGTCACATCTTGCAGACCAATGGAGGTACACTCTTCAACGAGCAGTTTGCCCAAAGCCAGTTGGCCGGGTGTGGAAGGGCATGTCTCGCTATTTTCATCGGATTGGGTATCCATCTGAACATAAGTACTCAGTCTTTGAATTAAAATATCTTTCATCTATTATCGCTCCCTAGCTTGAGTAGTATATAAGTTGAGCTACTTGTCTTACACTGATCCACTACGAGGCCAGAATAACCTTCTGATCGCTGTTATCCCCAGATTTTTTGATCCACTGTTACAAAGGTAAAAATCTGAGGATAGCGTATGCTTTCGATGCAGCTTTCTTTCAGAAAACTTTTAGGCGAAGTGTATGCTTTCGAAGTAGCTTTCTTGGAGAAAGCTTTTAGCTCCGCTTCTACAGGTTATTTCTGCCCTCTCCGTTATCGTGTAACCGTTAGTCACAACTTATGTAAATTGGGTATAGTAATTATTGTGGTTCTCTATGGTTATCATATCATGTTGTGCAGTCATTTCCAGAATGGGGCAGAGCCGAATTATGAGGATTCCTAGGTATCAAAAAGGGTACTAGGTCACAAAAATGTACGTACTTGTATTTCTATAACTGAGGTTCATAATAAATGATGAAGAAAGGATGTGTTCAAGACATGCCATTTATCACGGTTAAGGTACTGGAAGGCAAGTCGGTCGAGCAGAAACGTCAGTTGATTGAACGTATGACTCAGGTGGCTTGTGAGACACTGGATGTTGATCCGAGCAAAGTCTTTATCTTCATTGAGGATTTGGAGAAGGACAATTACGGCAAGAATGGAAAACTGTTTTCGGACTTAGACAAATAAGTAAGGCTTCATATATATCATGATCATGGAACAGGAGATGCAACATCAATGACTGAACAATTATTTTCCCCTTATCAATTCAAGAGTCTGCAATTAAATAACCGTGTCGTCATGGCACCGATGTGCCAATATTCTGTCACTGCGAAGGACGGCATTCCGAACGATTGGCATCAGGTTCACTATGTGAGCCGTGCGGTTGGAGGAACAGGACTGATTGTAATCGAGATGACCGATGTAGATCCGGATGGACGTATTACCGATAATGACTTGGGTATATGGTCAGATGAGCATGTGCCTGCCTTCACCAAACTTGTCGATGGAATTCATGCCTACGGCTCCAAAGTAGCTATTCAGATCGCACATGCGGGACGAAAAGCAGAGGATGCACCGCAGCCGGTTGCCCCATCGGTAGTTACATTCCCGGGAGAAAAGTACAAGGAACCACGTGCGTTAAGTACCGAAGAGGTAGAAGCCATGGTGCAGAAGTTCGCAGCCGGTGTTCGCCGCGCAGTACAGGCTGGAGTGGATACCATTGAGCTGCATGGCGCACATGGATACCTGATCCACCAGTTCCATTCTCCGCTGATGAACCATCGCGAGGATGCATATGGGCAGGATCTGTCCCGTTTTGGCGTTGAAGTCATTCGGGCAGCGAAAAAAGAAATGCCAGCAGACATGCCGCTGATTTTGCGGATTTCGGCCATAGAATACGCGGATGGTGGATACGATATCGACCACACGATCAATATCGCTCGTGCCTACCAAGATGCAGGCGTGGACATGTTCCATATCAGCTCAGGTGGCGAAGGACCTTCCGGACAGAGAAAACCGGGGAACTATCCAGGGTATCAAGTGCCATTTGCCCGTCGCTTCCGTGAAGAACTGAACGTTCCTGTAATCGCAGTGGGTATGCTGGAGGATGCAGCATTGGCTCAGGCGGTGATTGGAAACGGCGATGCGGATCTGGTTGCCGTTGGCAGAGGCATGCTGCGTGATCCGTACTGGGCGAACCATGCCGCTCTGGAACTGGGTGTCAGCAAGGATCAAGCTGCTATTGCGGAACAATATTCGCGTGGATACTAACTTGCACTAACATTTACACTTGCCACTCCGATGACAGAATAACCTTCCGATCGCTGTTATCCCCAGATTTTTTTGATTCACTTTTTCAAAGGTGAAAATCTGAGGATAGCGTAAGCTTCCGATGTAGCTTTCTTTCAGAAAGCTTTTAGGCGAACGCTCCGCTTCTTCAGGCTATTTCTGCCCTCTGCGTTCTCATGTAAATGTTATTGCAAATTTTATATAGTAAAATAGGCCACAGCAGGGGATAACCTTTGCTGTGGCCTATTTTTTTATAGTGAGAAGCATCAGCATATCCATCCAATTACGGATGGCTACGCTCTTCGAGTCGCTTCATAGACGAATTTTTGATTCGACTGTGTAGGTAGCTGGTCCGGGTTAAAGTTGGCGTACACTTTGATGTCAGAGAAACCAATGTGTTCGAGAATTAGGCGTAACTCTTCTATGCCGTACCAACGCAGGGTGAGTTGTTGCAGCTCCGTATCGGCAAGAGCACCCTGATGCCATTGCTCATAGCGAATGAGACTTACTAAGTACTGGTGAAGAAGGTTCACTTCAATGGTTTTCACTTCTACCGTGATCGTATCACCATCGGGTAATGAAACAATTGATGTTTCTACAGAAGAGGGTTGTGTCACATCGGGCAGAAACAGATCAAACACGAGCTTGCCGCCAGGTTCTAAATGCTGAAATAGATTACGTAATGCGTTAATCGACGCCTGTCTGTCTTGGATGAGGAGCAAAGAACCTCCGGGAATGATAATTGCCTCGTATCGATAGGGAAGGTCAAGCTTCTCCAGATTGGCAACGAACAACTCAGGCATGGGTAATGCTCGCTCCATACAACGAGAACGGCAAGAGTTGATCATATCGGTTGAATAATCAAGTCCATCCACCTTCAGGCCTGCTTCAAGTAAAGGAATGAGCACTCGGCCTGATCCCGACATGGCTTCAAGGATACGTCCTTTGCAGCGCTGAAGATAATGGCGATAGAATTCAATGTCTCCTTCCAAGGAGTGTCCCACAGGTTTCGTTAGATCATAAACGGCGGTGCATAATGGACCGTAATAACTGAATGACATAATAGGTGTCCCCCACATTCAAATGTATTAAAATGAAAACGTGGAAGGGAAGTCAGCAGGATTATCCCTTCCGGCAACGGTTGGAATTGGATTTTTCAGAGCAGACTATCATAGGAATCACGCACCTTTTATGGAATATGTTCCAATTATAGGGTGGATACAAAGCGGAGGTCAAACTTCAAATCCAGTAGTCCATACGAACAGATATGTCTAAGGAGGTGATTCGAATGGATTCATCATCAAGTTCATCAAGTGCACTGCCAGATATCCGGCAGGAACTTATGCTCCATGCACCTGTAGAGAAAGTGTGGGAGATGGTCTCGACCGAGCAAGGACTCAAAACCTGGTTCATGCCAGGCAATCTGGAACCTGTGGAAGGTCACGAGTTTATATTGGAGGCAGGCCCCTTCGGTCAATCACCATGTCGGGTGACGGAAGTTCTACCGCTGCACAAGCTGTCATTCCGTTGGGGGAAGGACTGGACATTGACGTTCCAACTGAATGAACAGCCCGAAGGTACGGATTTCACACTGATTCACAGCGGTTGGGATGCGGATAAACTGACCGAGTTTGGACAGGCCCACGCTATCGTACGCGAACGTATGGAACAGGGATGGGCCGGAATCGTTCAGAAGCTTGCTCAAGTTGTTAAATAAATCTTCATTCAATCAACTCCAGGCCATTTTGCTCGTTCATTCGGGTGGACATCGGCCTGGGGTTCCTTGGTGTACCAAGATCTGCCGGAAACAGACAGAAATCCTTCAAATTATAATGAATTTGACCGATTATGATACGGAAACTATTTCCGTGGGCACCAGAAACGTGTAACATGTTTTATAGCAATAAATCGACAAAATTAGACCTCTCTCGCCATTGTGGATGGAAGGAATACATAGATGAGAAAACACTGGATTATGCTGACCATAAGCTTCATATGTATTGTCATTGTTCCACTGGGCTGGATTGCCCAGACGTTAATAAGTGAGCGGAGTAACCCCCAGGCAACGGATGGAAGAATTGACCTGACCCAGTGGGACTTTGATCGCAAGGGTGCAGCGTCTCTAAAGGGTGTCTGGGATTTCTACCCTGGGGAGTTACTGAGCCCGGCAGATATTGAAGCAAGTGTATCCGGTCGCAAGCCATTGCCGGCTTCGTCTGGCACTCAGGTTCCGGCCCGATGGAACAAATCTCTGGGGCAAGCGCATGGGTATGGAACCTATCATTTGCAAGTCCAGCTTACACCCCGAACGATTAAAAACGATTATGGCATACGCACGCAGAATATACGCATGGCCCACCGGGTATTTATTGATGGTAAAGAGATTGGCGGCAAAGGGCTGCCAGGAAAGACCCCGGATACGGATGTGCAATTAAATCTTCCTTTTACGGGATTCACGTCCATTGAAGGCAACACGGCTGACATTATCATTCAGGTATCGAACTATAGTTATTCTTCTGGGGGCATTGTAGCGCCCATTTTGTTTGGAGACGAACATAGCATCCTGAAGAGCCAGCAACAAGATTGGCTCAAGGATCTGATGGCCTTATTCGGTTTTATCTTGCCAGCCGCCTTCTTTCTACTTCTATTCAGATTACGACGTACGGAGAAGGAGCTTCGTTTTCTCGGATTATTCAGCCTTTCTGGTGCGGTATACGCTCTGACACATGGGGAGAAGTTACTGGGAACGTTTGTACCGTTCCTGACCAATAATGAGATGCTTCGGATTCAGCTCCTTAGTTCAGCCTTTGCCTATTATTTTTTGCTCCGATATATGGATGCCCGTGTACCCGGAGCAGTCCACCAGTGGTTTGTTCGTCTGGGTGTAGTTTTGATCGTTGCACAGACTATTGTGGGTCTTACGCTCCCTTCGACCCTTTTCTCGTCTCTTGAGCTTCCCATGTTACTGATCTCGCTTGTTGTTATGTTCTATACGCTGCGCGCCATGTTCTATTGGTTGAAAGGACGGCCGAATGATAGCCACTTTGCACTGGTGAGCATGATGAGCATACTCATGGTTGTTGTGCTGCACACGCTTGGTGCGTTCACTACCTTAGACACAGCGTTCTTTGCGCTGATTGAACTTTTATTATTTGTATTTGCCCAGATGATTGTGACCGCAATCCGCTTTGCACAATCATTCCGTGATGTGGAAGCCCTTTCGGAGCGGTTGCTTGCCATTGACAGCCTAAAGGACGAGTTCATGGCGAACACGTCTCATGAGCTGCGAACTCCCCTGCATGGCATCATTAATATTGCGCAATCGATGCTGGAAGGTGCGGCCGGAGCGGTCACGCCCAAGCAAGCCAAAAATCTGTCCATGATTACTTCAACCGGCAAGCGCCTTTCACTGCTAGTTAATGATATTTTGGATTTTTCCAAATTAAAAAATAGTGAGATCGAGTTGAAACGGGTACCTGTCGATCTGGAATCGGTTGCCCGTACCGTTGTTGAAGTCTCGGGTTTCACGTTTGAGGACAAGCCGGTTTTACTAATTCAGCAATGGCCCCAGTCGTTGCCACTTGTTGAGGCAGATGAAGATCGCCTAAGGCAAGTTCTGTATAACTTGCTGGGTAACGCCTATAAGTACACTGAACAGGGTGAGATTCGGTTGTACGCCAGTGTTGAAGGGGATTGGGTGAAGGTATCGGTCGCTGATACAGGGGTAGGCATTGCCTTGGACAAACAGGAGGATATCTTCCAGGCGTACGAGCAGAGTAACGGGACGATCGAGCGATTAAATGATGGAACCGGACTGGGTCTGAGTATTACACGAAAACTTGTTGAGCTTGGCGGTGGTGAGATCTGGGTTGAATCGGAGCCGGGGCAAGGTTCGACTTTTCACTTCACCCTGCCTGTTATGAAGCTGCCGCTGCTGCAAACTCATTCAAAACCGACTGCTGCCCGATATGTTGCTGCACAGGGAGCAGGGACGAAGGAGCTTGTGACAAGAGAGTCAGATGAGCCTGATGATCTTACGGAAGCGGAGCATACGATTCTGATTGTAGACGATGATCCCGTGAATCGACAGGTATTGCTTAATCTGTTATCGACGGAACGGTATCGTGTGATTGCAGCGGACAGCGGGTCCACTGCATTGAAACTGCGTGAAGAATTTCCGTCCATTGATCTTGTTATTACAGATTGGATGATGCCTAAAATGTCCGGGCTTGAGTTATGTCGCAAACTGCGCGAGCACAGTTCCTTGTCTGAGTTACCGATTCTGATGCTGACCGCCCGAGGGTTGCCTGAGGATATCAAACACGGATTTCAGGCGGGAGCCAATGACTTCCTGAGCAAACCGGTGGATGCTGGTGAATTGCGCGCCAGAGTTCGGACGTTAATTGAGATGCGGAGTTCTGTGCAGGAAGCTATTCGTACCGAAATGGCCTTTTTACAGGCCCAGATCAAGCCACACTTTCTATATAATGCACTCAATGTCATTATCGCGACCTGTGCAGTGAATCCAGACAAAGCAACTGATCTGCTGATTGAATTGAGTCATTACCTGCGCGGAAGCTTTGACTTCCAGAACAGGGAGCAGCTTGTTCCTTTGACCAAAGAGTTGGAATTGGTGGAGTCTTATGTGCATCTGGAACAGGCCAGATTTGAGGAAAGACTGGTGGTTGAGTACGAGGTGGAATCAGACGTGCATCTATATCTGCCACCTCTCAGTATTCAGCCACTTGTGGAGAATGCCATTCGCCACGGCGTGATGGAGCGGGCAGCCGGCGGGACAGTTCATCTTAGGATTTTCAAAGAGAGCGAGTATGTAGTCGTACAGGTTCAGGATGATGGTGTAGGTATCCCCCCTGAGCGTATGGCTCAGGTGAAGTCTGGACGAACCGAAGGTCCCGGAGGTGTTGGGCTGCAAAATATAAATCGTCGCCTGATGTCTCTCTATGGTCAGGGACTGGAGATTCATAGCCATGTGGGTAAAGGCACACAGATCCGATTCCGCATCCCTGTGCAAAAGGTGAGTTATTCCAATTAATGAGCCGAGGCACGTCAAGGGAAAGTGACGCAGCAGGGGGCGAAAAGGCGGTAAAAGATGCACTTCAGCGAGTTTTGAGACACGCCCTAATAAGCGGATGCCGATAAAATCGGTATTCCTATTGAATTTTTCATGGCAGGAGGCTGAAAGAACGGTGAGAGCCATTGTGATCGATGATGAGAAGCCAGCGCAGCTTCATCTGGAGCGCCTACTACGAACGGACGGACGAATTACACCGGTGCAATGTTTTTCAACAGCCCGTGATGGTCTGCATTTTCTGGCAAACGAACGTGTAGATGTTGTATTTTTAGACATTGGAATGCCGGAGATGAATGGCCTGGAAGCGGCTGAATATATACAGCAATTGGATCAGAGTATTCGTATCATCTTTGTTACGGCTTATGCGGATCATGCAGTGGAAGCATTCGAGCTGCATGCGCTGGATTATGTACTGAAACCGGTAAGTTCCGCACGATTGGCCAAAACCATTGATCGAATTGCGAGTATAATGTCGCATACTTCCCAAGTTGCAGCCACCGCCGAGGTACAGGAATCGGAACCAGTATCTGTGGAATTGGATACAGAAGTACCAGGGCTGCTCACGTTCAAACATCTGGATATCTACAGAAGCTTGGATCAGGGTGCCGAGAAACATAAGTGGCGCACAACCAAATCACAGGAATTGTTTGCTTTTTTGTTTCATCACAGGGAAGAATGGGTAAGCAAGGAGATTCTGCTGGATAAGCTGTGGGGTGATGTTTCCCAGGAAAAGGGATTAACTCATCTACATACTTCTGTGTACCAGATTCGAAAGCTGATTAAGGAATGGAACATGACAGGCAAGCTGGAGTACAATATGAACCGCTATCGTCTGTTATCAGGCAATCTGGTAAGTGATGTGGATCAATTTGAAAAAGCCATGGTCTACAACGTCATCACATCAGACAATGTCGATGATTTAAGGCAAATGATTCGGCTCTATCGTGGCGATTATCTGGAAGAGCATGATTATCGTTGGGCACAGGCCAAAGCAAGGGAACTCAGACGCAAGTATACAGGGCTGGTTATGGATATCGCGAGATGGGACATGGAGCATGGTTGGGGCAAGGAAGCGATTGAGCAATTAACGATATTGCAGGAACGGGAGCCTTATTCGGAAGAAATCTGCCGACTCATGATGGAAGTGTATGCATCCATGGATGATCAGCAAGGCATACTTCGTTTATATCATTCATTTACATTGACATTGAACGAGGATCTGGGACATCAGCCGGAGCCGGAAACAAGCAGGTTATATCAGAACCTGACGGACAAATAAGCGTAAGTAACGTAAGTTCAGACAGGAGGGTGAGGCATGAAGGTATTCATACACCGCAAAGACTTGCGTACGGATGATCTGGCCGCATTCGATTATTTGCGGGAACACGAAGAAGAGAGTATGCATGTTCTCATCTATGATCCATTCCTCCTGCGGCAAGGCCGAGAGAAGGAACACAGTGGTGTGAATTTTAGGCAGCATGCGGCGGAATTAGGCAGACAGTATCTTGAAGCCAAACGAAAACTACATGTTGCTTATGGCAAACCGGCTGAAGTGGTTGAATTCATCCTGAACGAATTTAAAGGCGAGATTGACGAGATTGTGGTCCATCGGGACATGACGCCCTATGCAATCGAGCGGGATAGAGCCATACGCAAAGTCAGTGAGGAACGCGAGGTTTCGTTCACACAACTGACGGATCATCTGGTGATGGATCTGAATGGTTTTGCTAATTTTACAGGTAAGTCGGAGCCCTATAAGGTATTTGCGGCTTTTCATCGGCGGTGGGTGGAATTCATGAATGAACATCCCAACCCTCCTTCGGCAACAACGGTTGCAGAATTGAAGGTGAGTGATCGTCAGATTGAATGGCCGGATGCGATGCAGGTACCTCAAGAGTTGCTTGAGGGCAGTGGTTCGAATGACGAGGACCCGCATCTGCTGTTGGATCAATTCTTATCGGATCGTATTGCTGAATATGGGGATCATCGGGATGAATATGAGGCTTACGAACCGAGTCATCTCAGTTCTTACGTAGCGGTGGGAGCCGTGTCTATCCGCAAGATGTACGATGCGGCGAGTCGCATGGCTGAGGCTGGGGAATGGATCAGGCAGTTGTGCTTCCGCGACTTCTATCTGTATCGGTCGGTCTATGAGAGTCACTATTTTACATATGAAAAGGTGTACGATCTCTCGGCTCTCCATGATGATCACTTTGAACGGTGGTGCAAGGCGGAGACAGGTATTCCGATTATTGATGCAGCCATGACGGAACTGAATGAAACCGGACATATGCCGAACCGGCTCCGGATTCTCACGGCGATGTTTCTCACCAAAAACCTGCAATGCCCGTTCACCTTGGGTGAAGCCTATTTCAGGCGCAAGCTGAGTGACTATGATAACATTCAAAACCGTGGTAACTGGTTATGGTGTGCTTCGCTTGGTGAGAATGCAGCTCCGTATTTTCGCGTGAACAATCCGGTAACACAATCCGAGAAGTATGATCCGCAAGGCGATTATATTCGGAAATGGTTGCCTGAACTGAAGGATCTGCATAGCAAGGACATCCATCAGCCACGCAAGGATGCCATTGTAGATCTGAAGGCATCCAGACAGGCGGCTATTGACGTGTATAAACAGATTCTGGCGAGTCGTGGGAAGTAGACTCAGTCAGGGGAGGGATCATGCCCCAACCCAAATTTACCATTCTCATCCGGTTGATCCAACAATCATTTGGTGGAGAGCAGGATGTTCCTCAGACCGCGTACTCGCGGTCTTTTTTACATATATAGACATGAAAATAGTGTGAAATGTGATGAAAATTTAGGAATTATTAAGAAATTGGACTACCCATCTTAAGCATTATGGCTTTTAATAGATAGAGAGCTTTATTGTATTAAGTCATATCTGACCTATTGACGAACACATTAAGGAGAAACTTTAAAATGAGTGAAACACTGAAAAGAGAGCGAATTCCAGAGCTGAATCTGGTTCGTGCCATGGCAATTATCGGCGTACTCAGCGTGCATTCTACGTCCTATGCGACGGTGGACATGACGGGCTCAGGCTACTACTGGCTGTACAACTTTATTAATATCTTTATGAAATATGGTACGCCAACCTTTATTTTTATGAGCAGTTTTGTATTGTTCTATAACTATTATTCCCGTCCGCTGGATAAGAAACTCGTGAGTAACTTCTACAAGAAAAGATTCGTGTATATTTTGCTTCCGTATTTCCTGTTTTCATTGATGTATTTTGTGCTGCTGCATATCACGCATTATCAGGGCCGACCTTTCGGCGAATCGGCAGTAAGTTTTATCACAAAATTGTTTACAGGTAAGGCCTATACACATCTTTATTTTGTGTTTATTAACATGCAATTTTATCTGTTATTCCCATTGGTGTTATGGTTGCTCAAGAAGTATCCTTCCGTAGTGAAATGGTCTGTTCCGATTGGACTATTGATTCAATGGGCATTCATCGTAAGTAATAAATATGGATTTCAGGTACCCAACAAGGGAAGCTGGGCGTTCTCTTACTTTTCCTATTTCATGCTGGGGGCATTCATCGGAGTGTATTTCCCTAAAATCAAGCAATGGTTTGTCATCAGCCGGGCCAATGCTACCAAAGGACGCGTAGCTTCATGGATTCTGCTCTGGGCGGTATGGATCATTGCTGGACTTGGCCATGTGTATATCTATTATCTGCTGCGTCTGAAGATCGCAACGTATAACACACTGTGGTATGAATTCTTCTGGAATGTGCATACCTTCGCTTGTGCGCTGGTACTTATCCAGATTGCCTATCTGCTCTCTCGCAAAGGGCCGTCACTCATCGTCAAGCCGCTGAATCGGCTTGGGGCACTGTCCTTTGGCATCTATCTGATTCATCCATTCTTCCTGCTGGTGTATCGGAATTATCCGCCGCAAACAGGAGTCTCCTGGTTAGTGCATTTGTGGTATGCCGGAGGATTCGGCGTAGCTCTGATCGCTTCGTGGATCGTCGTTGGATTGACGGCAAGGTTTGTTCCATATGCATGGGTCATCTTTGGCAATCTGCCAAAACCGAAACCACGTCTGGTCCCACAACAGAACTCGGGCCAACTGGACGTCCGTTAAGATACATTTCCAACAAAGGAATAATAAACCGTTTCTTGGTCGACCTTAGGGGAGAGCAGGAAGCGGTTTTTTGGTTTATACAGATATGCTGGATGTGGGGAACGAGTGTTTCTTTTTCATGTATGCGGGGTAATCATAAGGCGGAACGATAATACATTATGGATAACAGGATTAAGGTGAATATAATGACAACATGCGAAAAATGCGGGAGACCGATGCAGGATATATTGGAATATGTGGAACACATTCTTCACGAATGCAGTGAACAGACACAGGAGTACAACTCGAAAGATTATCAGGCCTATGGCCATGAGGGTGTTCACGAGCAGATGTGATACAATAGAAAGAAACCGGATTCATACGGAACCGAGGTGACAACATGGAGACGGGTCCAGCCCCTTTCCGGCAAGGAAAGACGGAACAAGAAGCGCGACTGAGCAAAACGTGTATGTATTGCGGACAACAGCGGCCGATGTCCGAATTCCGGCGCAGAACCGGAAAGCGGGCAGGTCCCGGAGCCAGGCGGGGAGCCTGCCGCAGCTGTCGTCAGCCCGGTGGACAGGCTGATCACGAGGCAGGTTCAAGCGTGAGCGGTCAAACGAATGAACGGATAGAGCGTCAACGGGATAGCGTGGTTACACGTCCTGTTACTGCCAGACCCTCTGCATCTGCGAGAAATAAGGCAGGTCGTACCTCCCATGGTATGGAGCAGGGAGCTGCTACGGTGGCTGAGTCTGACAGTAGTCTGATGTCTCAACCGTCAGTAGACTCGAATTCTTCGAATGACGATGAACGTGCTGACTTGGTGACTTCTTCACCCTCATCTTCAGGTATTCGGAAGAAGAGGAGAAGACGCAGGAAGAGCAAGCGTTCAGAGGGACTGAAAGATAATGAGCTGAGAGAGCCGAGTCTGGAGCATGATGGTTTGGCAGGTGAGGTAGGAGATGAGCCACAGCTAGGCGAGCGCTGGCGTGGGGAAGAAGGGCATTCGCAGGGCCATGCTGCTGCGAATGATAAGGGCAGTGCACAGCGGGCTGGCGCGAGAGCAGCCGCAGCAGTGCAGGCCGCCGAGCAAGCTGCGGCGGCCCACCAAGCTCTGCTGCCGGCTGAGCCGCAAGGCCCGGCAGCAGAGCCCATGGCTGCGGATCAACCGGCCGCAGCCAAACGCAAGCGCAAGCGGCGCCGCAAGCGTGCTAGCGCGCTTGTGGCCGGCGCAGGGCAGGCCCGCAGCATAGCTGCTGAGGCCCCTGCGCCGGCACTGAGCGACCGTGGCGATGCCACCACGGTCGCTACGCCTACGGCGGCGGAGGCACAGCCTGCCGCCACCGGGCGCGAGCCTCGGCAAGCGCCGGGGGCTGCTGCGGAGGCAGGGCCTCCTGCGCCCGTGCGCCAGCCTGGCTCGCCAGGGTCCAAGCCGCGCCAGGCGCGCAAGGAGCGTGCGCCCAAGGCGAACGGCGAAGACGCTGCCCGCGCTACATCCGGGCAGCGACCCGCGCATGCCAGCCGTAGTCACGGGGCTGGCACGGATGGCCGTCCCCGCCGCCAGACCCCGTCGGCCCCGGTAGCCATCGACCCGGAAGATCCGGCTTCGCTCCGGACCAACCGGCAAGGCATGGTACGGATGCGAGGTAAGACGGACAAGGGCAGACGTTGGCATCAAGAAGTGGACATGGAGCTTGCGGTCACGCTGGTCAAGGAAAAAGCCGCTGTGGTGGTGAATCGGTACACAATTCGCCGATTGTTCAGCAACAAGGATTTCAAGCGGTATATTTTAACCCGGGATCACCACACTTGTTACTTCTGTGGATCGTATGGAGATACGATTGACCATCTGCTGCCGCGTGCCAAAGGTGGACATACCACCCCGCTCAACTGTGTCTGCGCCTGTAATCTGTGCAACCAGTCCAAAGCAGCGATGGATGCCGAAGAGTTCATGCGTTCCGGTATTCCTGAATGGAATGCTGCACATCAGGCAGAATTGATTGAACTGACCATGCAGGAAGCCCGGCTGGAAGAAGGATAAATGCCCCCGAAGATGGAATCGGGGTTTCGATATGAAGAGCGCACCAAGACCACAGAGGTCGAGGTGTGCTTTTTTTGATTTAATTCTGATTTAGGTGGGAAGTGAGTTTGCCTGTGCAATAATTTCTTCAAATTGACAACGGTGTTCATCGAAGATGTACGTTATACTGGGAGGGAGTTGCTAAAGAAGCTTCATCATCCATATGAATGATGAAATGTATAGTGAACATCAAACCTGAGAACTTAGACTGTATAGATTGGATGGATGCAGATGACCCCGGCAGCATTAGACATTATGTCATATATTACAGAAGAAAATATTCGTTTCTGGCTGGAGAAATTTCGCTCCCTGGGCCCGTTACCGGGAATTTTGCTTACGTTTATGAAATCATTTGTACCGCCGCTTCCAACGCTGTTGATTGTGGGCGTAAACGGTGCAGTATATGGTCTGTGGGCAGGATTTATATATTCATGGATCGGCATGGTCCTCGGTTGCACCGTTACTTTTCTGATCGTACGGGAGATTGGGAAATCCGCTTTTGTAGAGCGATGGGCACGCAAACCTCGTGTGCAACGCAGCATGGTATGGATTCGAAGGAATGCATTCAGTTATGTTTTTCTGCTGAGTATCTTCCCGGTAGGTCCGTTCGTCATTATTAATGTGGCGGCAGGTATCGCACGAATGCGATTGTTATCCTTCCTGCTTGCGGTGGGCTGTGGTAAAGCGATCATGATCTTCTCTGTTACGTATATTGGTTCCAATGTGGAACAATTTCTGGAGCACCCTGTACGCTGGGTAGGCGTGTTATTGTTCATTGCAGTATCCCTGTGGGCAAGCCGAAAACTGGAGCGACACTTTACCCGGTCCTCGTCAGATGGTGAAGATCTACAGGATCTGAATCAACCAACTGGTAAATCGATTTCCTCATAAATGTAAGAACTATCAGTGCGCAGAATTGATTCTGACAATATTGACGTTGGCAGGAAGGAGGATCAGCATGATTGAGGATATATTTGCATTCAACCGAATGTTGAATCGCATGAATGAACATGAACTTCGTTCATTGCTGCGTGTGCTCTACATGAAATCAGAACTCGTGGTCAAACGGCAGGAAAAACAAGACGAAAAAGTGGATTTTGCGGAAATCATGCAATCCCTGTTTAGAGATCTGGAGACTCCTTTGGATCTGGGGCGTATGGAACAACAAGCTCTCGCCGAGGTCGACAAGCCAAATGAAATTCATATTACGTTTGGAGAATCACCTCTTAGCAGTTTGAAAATGGCAATGAGTACATTGCCTGATCAGGAAAAACGGAGCTTTTTCTCCATGGACGATGATTATGCTGTGGGTCCGTTAGGAGATCTGACCAGGCGTGCAGACTTGCAACGCAGGCATCTCTGGCTGACGGAACGATTATGTCTTAATGACCGTGAGGCATACGCCCTGCATGAACTGGACTCGTTGTCTGAACTCAACACCAGACTACAGTCTATAGATGATAGGACTTCAATCATCATCTGGTATGCGAATAATGCACATGAGAATACAGGACTGCTCTACGCCATGTATCTATTGCGGAGCAGCGAGAGTCCTATATATCTTATCGAAACGAGTGGCTTATATAAGCAATTATTTGATAGACCTGACATTCAATACGATGTGCTCCACACAGGCGAGATTCTTCCGGAAAAGCTTCTGGCGATGTGGCACGTTTGCTCTGAGCAAGAGCCATTGTCCAAGCAAGAGCGCCGCCAACTGGAGCAGGATTGGCTGGAACTTTCGGCGCAGACTGGGCTATTACGTATGATGGAGAATGGCGTGATTCGGAGTCTGCCTGAAGATGCGTTGGACGAGTATATCATGCAGAAAGTAAGGGAACTGACACCGAACTGGGAGCCAGGCAAATATATCCGAGCAGCTCGTATTGTGGGTGAAGTGATTGGTACGAGCAGTCAGCATATTACTGCTGCATTCGTGGAATACCGACTGCGACAACTGGTGCTGCTAGGCCAACTTGAGATGGATGGAAAGCCACTTGCAATGAGGTATTACAGTGTTCGGCTTGCCGAGTGCTGAAAGGGACTAAGGCTGAAACGCACAGATAGAAAGTAAGCGACGAGATCGCAAAGTTTGAAATAAGACGGAAGACATGAGCACTTCCTTCCGCATACAGGAAGATGATCAGGAAGTGTTTCCGATACCAGCTGTTCAGATTTAACACTTAATAGACTATTCCACCGGTAAGTCACTGCTACTTGTCCGGGAACAGTCTATTTTTTCTCGTTAAGTACTGAACCAACTTCACTTGTGCATTGTTCAATAACATGCCTCTTTATGATCATCATTTGTATTAAGATTTCTGCCCATTCCAGATTTCTAGTAGCGGTCCGTGCTGCCCATAGACCGGATCGGTATCCGGGATCGGAACCTCTTGAATCTCCTGAAGAGCCTTGTGTCGCTCGCCTTCCTCACCTGTGCGTGTGTTGTAACTCATGCCGCCCGGATAGGCACCGGCAATACGAAAATCAGTGCTGGACTCCAGACGTTTATGCCCTGTTCCAGCGGGAAGCACGACAACGTCGCCTGTCTGAAGGTAAACTTTCTGTCCATTTTCTCCGCCTAAAATCAGTTCCACGAATCCACTCACCACAGCAAGAGCTTCATGAGCATTACTATGATAATGATGATAATTGAACACACCATTCAACCAGCTATTTCCCCATCCATTACGGTTCAGCAACGATTCTGCATGAAGAGCTTCTTCAGCCCATACATTCTTATACAAAAGCACAGGCAGGGTCGGATGATTGGGAATTACACCGTCATCCTGAAGGAATAACGTCTCTATGTCCTTTTTCCGTTCATTCATCTCACATCACCTCACTATAAATTACCCTATAAACTCAAAGACGAACAAAAAACAATTGTAAAATGATACAAAATGTATCATTTTAAGGTTATACTCAGTACATATACTCTCTTCAATGCACTCGTTGTATAAATCGCAAGGGGGAATCGTGTGTGAACATTGTGATTACAGGGGCTTCTGGATTTGTGGGATTTAATCTTTCGCAGTATTTGGCGCAAAATGGGCATCAAATTACCCTTCTGGATCGGGATGATTATTGTCAGAGGCTTGTTCACATTTCTCCTCTGCATGAGATGCCGTTCATCTGTTGTGACCTTGCAACGGACAGGATTCATCTGCCTCCAGGAACAGATTACATTATTCATTTGGCAGCCATGCCACACGTGGATTATTCGTATCATCAGCCAGGGGAGGTCTTTCGCAATAATACGCTCAGCACTCAGGCAATTCTGCAATATGCGACCGAACATCACATTCCGGTCTTGCTGGCTTCGTCCGTTGAAGTGTATGGGGGCGATTGGGGCAGAGTCTATCACGAATCAGATCCGTATGCACCCGTCTCTCCGTATTCCGCGTCCAAAGTCGCGTGTGAAATGCTTGCTCACTCCTACGCTCAATGTTACCAGCTTCCAGTCAAACTCTTTCGTTTGACCAACCTCTATGGTCCATGGCAATTGCCAGACCGTATTATTCCCCGAAACTTCGGTCGAATGCTGGACGGGCTTCCTCTGGATATTCAGGGATCGGCAGTGCGTGATTTCTTGTATGTGGACGATGCCCTCCGAGCCATTGAACAGATCATGCTGAAAGGCAAAGACGGGCATGTTTATAACATTTCAACAGGGCTTGGGACAACCATGCAGGAAATTGGGGAATTGTTGAAACCGATGGATCGATCCGTAGCTGCTGTAGAGATTCGGGAGCAAGAACCAACCCAGTCCAGAGGGTCCAGTCTGGTCGTACATTCAGGCAGATTGCGAGCGGAATTGGGATGGTTACCGCAAACTCCCCTGGAACAGGGATTGGAAAGAACCTTTCGTTGGTATCAGGAACATCCCGAATGGGTAAGACAGTTCAGCCGTGAATATCATACAACAAGGGAAACCCGCAGTTTCATTATCGATATGGCAAGATACGCAGTTCCAGCAGTATAAAATACACAAAAAAAGCCAGGGAAGGGTGTATTGAGTAACACCTTCCTTGGCTTTTTTGCGCCTCCGTCTCATTTTCGGATAGCTTCCGAACACGGACGGTTAGGCTATTTTATAACGATCTATTGCACGAGATCTTCGTGCTCTTTGACTTTTGTATCAAAAGGATCTAGTGATCTCTTTTAACGTCGGCAATTTTATCCTGTACAGCACCTTTGGCTTTGTCTTTTTTACCCTCAGCCTGAAGGGATCTGTTATTGGTTGCATTACCGATCTGATCCTTCACTTCGCCTTTAGCCTTATTAATACCTGCTTTGATTTTATCGCTAGTTGAATTACTCATATCGAACATCTCCTTCGTTTCTGGTGTAGTCCTTATTAACCGGGATGTCCGCATTCTAAACGTTCGCTATTTCATGCGGGCAGAAATTTGTTCTGGATATTCTGTCAGAAATGATCTGTACGAAGAGTCAGTATAAGTATAGGGCATTGCATAATCGCGTGCTTCATTAAAGGAATGAGAGGATGTTATGATATGAGCAATTATATTGGAAATGGTGCGTATTGTTATGCCAATTCAGCTTCAATGCTGCTGTCGTCCATTGGAGAAAAGGTTGACCCGAGTGTCCTTGAAGCTATAGGTGGCTTTTCCCTAGGAGCTTTCCGCACGCAGGAAGACCTTCTATTTTTTGATGACTGTACATCTAGTCCTGATCTGGCCATCAGCAAGGCGATGAGCATTATGGGATTTAGTGTGCGCGAAAGTGTGCAAGCACGGGGTACAGAGATGCCTGTAGATGAGCTAAGAGAGGCTTTGAAGCAGGGCCCTGTGATGATGGGGCCGCTGGATATGGGCAAACTCGTCTACAATCCCAACTCTCCCAATCTGGGTGGTTGCGATCATTATGTAGTGGCGCTCAATATGAGGGGCGATGAAATATGCCTGCATGACCCGGCTGGCTTTCCGAATGTCTTCCTGACACTCGATAAACTTGAGGAAGCATGGAAGTCTGAATTCCCATGGAGTAGCGGTGTGTATCGACGATGGTGGAGTCCTGAACGCATTGAACATCCTGATCTGGAGGAGATTAACCGCCGGGCTTTTACTTGGTTCAAATCAACCCTTACGGAACAGATCCATGATATTGCTGCACAGGAAGGACGAACCGGAGCTTCAGCCATTCTGCATAAGGCGGAACAGGTTCGTGCTGGAGCAATCGATGGTAATGAGTGGGCTCATTATGTGTATTTTGCTCTGCCAGTAGGCGCGCGTCGTGCCCATGATTATGGTTTGTTTTTTAAAACAATCCATCCTGACCTTTCTGCTTTGAAATACGCACAATCCCGCCAATTCGGGGAATGCCAATCCCGTCTTGTCTCTCGGAACTGGGAGGCTGCTGCGACAATCATGGTGGCACTCGCGGAGACGGAAGCCATGATCGAAGCTTCTATTTTGAAGATGGAGTAATGAAAGTGAAGCGACGCTATAAGAAAGGGAGTTATAAATGGATGGATTAACTAACAATAGCCACATCAGGCCAGGGGAAGATGAGACATTAGAGGATCGGCAAAAGGAGCCGGATATCGTGCTTATCCAACGAGCTCAAACGGGGGATACAGAGGCCTTTGGAGAGTTGATTCACCGTTACCGTGGGCAATTGTTTCGTTATGTGCGAGCACTTACGCATGATTCTTATCTCGCAGAAGACATTTTACAGGATGGGCTTATTCGTGCGTTCATTCATATGGGACAGCTTCAAAATGCTGAGCGTTTTATGGCCTGGATGCAGCGCATTGTGCGTAATCAGGCGTACTCACATATGCAGCGCCAAGAGCAGCAGCGGGAACAACATTTTTCTTCGTTCTTTGCATTTGGAGCCGATGATGCCTCATGGAGCGATCAAGACTCGCTCGACATGACGCTGAACCATCTTTTGAATGACACCGATCGGAGATCGCAGGAAACAGGCTATGATCCATATCAAGCTGTTGCTCAGCAGGAAATGAGGAACAATCTCCACAGGTTGTTGGGTTGTCTGAATGAAAGAGAACAACAGGTCTTCACATCATATTGGATGGAGCAGCTGTCACCGCAAGAAATGGCCTACAAATTCAATCTGACAAGTGCCAATGTGTATCAAATTCTGTCCCGTTCACGTAAAAAAGTGTCTCAGCTTCATATTCATTTATCTGTAGAAGAAATGCTGGCAGAGTGGAATTCACTCGGGCAAAATCGAGTGACTCTGGAGGAGCCCCTTTCGTTTCGGGCTCCCCAAACCTGGAACTCGGCAGCAGCATCCATTCACGAGATGTTAGGCTATATCGGTCCAGCTCCGTCCCTCCCTATGGTTATGGGGATGAGTGGACTTTCTTTTCGTTTGACCATCCTGCCTCAGGACATACATATCGCTGGACCTACGGCCTATAACTTCAAAGAGGTGCTTACAAGAGGATTGCAACATATGGGTTATCGTTCCCATGCGGTTGAGGCTTTGGCGAGCGAAGCGGGACTCAATGCCAATCTGGTCGATCCTTCGATGCTAGAGGAGAAAGCGAAGGGGAAAAGGTTGCTTAATCCAAGACTTGTTCAGGCCCTCTCCCTGATACGTTACTCCATTCATCGGGGAATTCCGGCCGTTGTGTGGGACCTGAATATTCCCGAATTCGGGTTGATCTATGGCTATGATGATGCAGCCCGGACCCTATACGGTACCGATTTCATTAAATCAGGAACAATTCCCTATGATCATGTAGGGCGGGGTGTGAATCAGGAAGTATTTGTACTGGCAGCGGAATCAGATGGCATGATACGAGAAATGAACTTGCACGCGGCACTGACAGCTGTTTTGGCTCATTATCGTGGGGAGGACCCGTATACCTTGCCGAACACAGTCAGTGGTGTGGCTGCCTATGCAGTCTGGAGAGAAGCCCTAGAATATAGACGGGTAGAACCGAACGGTCACGCCTATAACATTGCGGTTTTGTGGGATGCCAGACGTTATGCAAGTGAGTTTTTCAAAGAACTTTCTCTAAAGTGGGCTTCGACTGTCTGCTATTCCAGCTTGATTCCATTCTGTCATCAGGCAGAAGAGTTATATCGAAACATGTCCCAAAAGTTAAACAAACTCGCGGAATTATTTCCTTTTCCAGATGGAGGACTGCCTAATGAGAAGCTTCATGCCGATCAGGCTATCTCGATACTTTTGGAATTGGAGGAATTGGAGCGAGCCGCTGTCGTTGTAATAGAAGCATTGCTTGAAGGAATGGCTCAGCATTCCCCAAAAATAGTTATGGTTTGACCTAAATGATCCAATCGGGCGAATAGTAAAGCAAAATATCAGGAGGTATGACGATTCGTCAGGCCTTCTTTGTGTCTTTTTTGCTTTCATGCCAGAATAGGTTCATACTTGAACAAGAAATGATGTCATTTCAGGAATAAGGCTGCACCCCTAGCTGCATAATAACAACAGTGACCAATTTCGTTGCATGAAATTCATGGTTTTGGAAAACAATTCCTGAATCGTTCAGTTGAAAAAATCCTTCCTTGTGTACATATCGCACATATGGTCATATGGGATCTTGTCTTCATACCACATGTGGTAGGATGACGGATCTGGGACAGGAGAATAATCGATTTTAATCCGACCGCAATGCTTGACAAAAAAATCGATTTTGCTACAATGTTCACAATATATTCACAAGTGTAAAAAATTTCTTTTTCATGTTCATGTGTAAGAGGTGTAATATAAGGGTATAGAGTTCGGTTTCGGCCTGCTTGTCGTTTTGTGCGTCAACACATGTTGTCCGCAATAGATCCAAGATACAATGCATGATATGGGAGTGGCCCTGAGCTACGCTCATCCTATTGTGTGAAATTTGGTACATTTAGATGTATTCGATGTATTTTGTGGTTCGGCTCTGCTTGACAGGCATCATGAAAGTCGCGGACTTCTATCCCAAAGTAAAGGAGGACTTTCTCTTATGTCACAATCGCCTACTCAACAAGAGGTGCCAGTTACAGAAGGTGCCAACGTTTCCGAGCGCCAGTCCTTGGACGTTCTGGATCAACTGATGAAGCCTGAGGTACAGGAGTCTTTAACCGTTCTGGTGGAGAACCTGCCTAAATTGGCTGAAATGGTTACTGCTATGACAAAAGCTTATGACTTTGCACAAAGTGTAGCAACAGACAAAGTTCTGATCAGCGACACAATGAGCGCAATGGGCGAGTTCGCTAAGCCTGTTGTAGACAAAGCTAAAGGTGTAGCTTCTGCTGCCATCGAAGCCAATGACCGTGCGCAAACAGAGCAAACTTCAGTTGGCTTGTTCGCTATGCTGAAAATGCTTAAAGATCCAAACGTACAACAATCGCTTCGTTTTGCTCAATCTTTCTTGAGCATCCTGAACGAGCGTCAACAACCGAAACGTTAAGACTTAGAAGAACGGAGGATGGATATGTCGAAGCAAATTTTGATCTTGGGTGGAGGATACGGCGGTCTGTTGACTGCATTGACTGCGCGTCAATACTTGTCTCCGGAAGAAGCGACAATTACTGTCGTGAACCGTTACCCTACACACCAAATTATCACGGAACTGCACCGTCTTGCAGCGGGAAGCATTGCTGAACAAGCAGTTGCTCTTCCACTTGAAAAATTGCTGCGTGGCAAAAACGTGAACTTGAAAATCGATACGGTGGATACAATCAAGCCGGACGAGAAGAAAGTTCTGATGACCAGCGGCTCCACATACTCTTACGATGCACTTGTTGTTGCCTTGGGCAGCGAAACGGCATTCTTCGGAATTCCGGGATTGCAAGAGTACAGCTTCACGCTCAAATCGGTTAGCGATGCAAACCGTATTCGTGCACACGTTGAAGCACGTCTTGATGCTTACAAACAGTCCGGCAACAAAGCAGACGCTACGTTTGTTATTGGTGGCGGCGGCTTGACAGGTATTGAGCTTGTTGGCGAATTCGCTGACCTGCTTCCTGCTGTATGTCAAGAAAAAGGCATCGACTTCAAAGAAGTATCCCTGTACACAGTTGAAGCAGGTCCTTCCATCCTGGCAGGATTCCCGCCAGAGCTGGTTGAACGTGCTAAATCAAGTCTTGAGAAACGTGGCGTTAACTTCATCGTTGGCGTAGCGATTACCGAGATGAAAGAAAACGAAGTTCTGCTGAAAGACGGCAGCTCCATCCCTACGAACACACTCGTATGGACAGGTGGCGTACAAGGCAACGCTGTTGTTGCTAACAGCGGAATTGAAGTGGATCGTGGCCGTGCGAAAGTTACGGAAGTTCTGCAATCTACTTCTCACAAAGACGTGTTTGTTGCTGGTGACAGCGCAGTGGTCTTCCCTAGCGAAGGCGCTCGCCCGTACCCTCCAACAGCACAATTGGCTTGGCAAATGGGTGAGACTATTGGTCACAACTTGGGCGTTATGTTCAAAGGTGGCGCAATGGAATCCTTCACACCAGTATTCTCCGGTACGCTGGGAAGTCTGGGTCGTAAAGATGCTGTCGGCATGATCGGTGGCAACCAGACTCGTCTGAAAGGTCTGCCTGCAACCATGATGAAAGAAGCAAGTAACATCCGTTACCTGGCTCATATTCACGGTTTGTTCGCACTGGCTTACTAATCTTAATGCCATTCAAGGGCGCCCTTTTGGGCGTCCTTTTTGGTTGTCACGATTACAAAGAATAACAGATATTCAGATGGGAAAAAGGTGCGGCAGTAGTGGTCGATGTGAGGTCGCGTATAAAGTACCTAGGGGATATGGCATATTAATGGGACAACGGAAGAATCCACATTTCATAGATGTACTGAACAGGCATGAACATGAAGCCGGCGCTTAGAAGCGCCGGCTTTCGTTTAAATTATAGGATGAGCATCTTTAAATAAAAGGAACGGGGAGCAACAACAAGCCATCCGTTCAACTGAGAGGAGAAATGACGTATGAACGTTTTAGTTATAGGAGCAAATGGACAAATCGGCAAGTTTGTGGTGGAGCAGTTGGTACAAGAAAGCAAACATAAAGTAACGGCCATGATCCGCAAACCGGAGCAGGCGGACGCACTGAAGGAACTCGGTGCCGATGTGGTAATCGGTGATCTGGAGGGTAGTGTGGAGGACTTGGCTGAGGCAATGAAGGATCATAATGCAATTGTGTTCACAGCGGGTTCTGGCGGATCTACCGGTCAGGACAAAACACTGCTTATTGATCTCGACGGTGCGGTGAAAACGATGGAAGCCGCAGAGCAGCAAGGAATCTCCAGATATATTCTGGTCAGTGCGTATGGCGCAGATCAACGGGAGAAATGGTCAGAGTCCATTAAGCCTTATTACGTGGCGAAACATTATGCGGATCGTGCATTGTTTGCAAGTGATCTCAATTACACGATTATACGTCCAGGTGGTCTCAAGAATGAACCGGGCACAGGCAAGATTGCAGTTGGAACCGATCTGGAGCCGGGAAGCATCCCTCGTGAAGATGTAGCCCGCGTAATTGTGGCTTCTTTGCAGGAAGAGAAGACGTACCGTATGGCCTTTGATCTAATTGCCGGGGAGCATCCGGTTGAAGATGCCTTGGGCAAATTGTAGATGTTATTGTAAGATAACGGGAGAATGAAATGATGGGGATGAGGGGGAGCGCTGCATGAACGAAGCCGTGCTGGTCATAGAGGATGAGCCCAAAATAGCACGTCTGCTGGAACTGGAACTACAGTATGAGGGATATCAGGTGGGCAAGGCTGGTAGTGGAACAGAAGGACTGGAGAAGTATGCTGAAGGACAGTGGGATCTGATTCTGCTGGATGTGATGTTGCCTGGTCTGAGTGGAATTGAAGTGTTGCGGCGAGTTCGGGCCAAAGATGCTACGGTCCCGATCATTATGCTCACTGCCAAAGATTCTGTAGAAGACAAAGTATCCGGCCTGGATCTTGGAGCCAATGACTACATCACCAAACCGTTCCAGATTGAAGAGCTGCTTGCCCGAGTTCGGGCCGCATTGCGGCTTAGTGCAGTGGCGTCTGTTGTTTCTTCCGCTTCTTCTTCTACACCTGCTGATACAGGGAATGACTCTTCTGGGCATCAGGATGAAGTTGAGGCGGGCTGGTTGACGGCTGCCGGGTTGAAACTAAATGAAGGAACGCGAGAGGTATCCCGAGATGGCGTGGCTATTGAGCTTACTCCACGTGAGTTCGACCTGCTGGTGTATCTGCTGCAGAATCAACGTCAGGTGCTCAGTCGTGACCAGATTGTGCAGGCCGTGTGGGGATACGATTATTATGGAGATACCAATGTGGTGGATGTGTATATCCGTTATGTGCGAAAAAAGGTGGATAACGGATTCACACCGCCCTTAATACATACCGTACGGGGCGTAGGATATGTCCTGAAGGAACAGTTATGAGCCTGCGCAGTAAAATCTACGGATATTCGTCTGTATTATTTGCGGTGCTGTTAATCGCGGTGAACCTGTCGGTCTACATCGTGTTTGAACGGATGTCGATTGATAACGAGGTTAATCGGGTGGAAGCGGAAGCAGAGTCTATTGTCAAAGGAGTACGTCAGTCTGCCGGCTCCATTCCGCCGGATGACTTGCTGCGGGCCTACGCGCCTGTGAACGGCATGCTTCGAATCGTTAATGAAGACGGCACCAGTTCCCCGGTGACAACAACAGCAGCTTCTGAGCAGCTGAGCAAGCTGCCCTATAAGTACGAAAGTGAGAAGAAATCGGAGTATACCCAAGTTGAACAGATTGGTTATGTGTGGGTATCAGTCCCGGTTATCTGGCCTGATGGCGAGGTGGTGAATGTACAGGTCACCGAGAGTATTGCAGAGACAGAGAATCGCCTGTCTGTACTGCGAACCGTGCTTGTGGCCGTTACGATTATTGCTCTGATCCCAGCTATTATCTCCAGCCGGATTCTGGCGAATCGGATGACCAGACCGATTCAGCAGATGACACGCACAATGAGTGACATTCAGTCCAGCGGCCAATTCAAGCGTCTTCCACTGGAGGAAGGGTCGAAAGATGAACTGAAAACGATGGGACAGACGTTTAACCGGATGATGGATCTGCTCGAATCCAACTTTGAACGACAGGAACGATTTGTATCCGATGCATCTCATGAGCTCAAAACACCGCTGACCATTATTGAAAGCTATGCCAGTCTGCTACAGCGGCGAGGAAAAGAGCGGCCCGAGGTATTTGATGAAGCGGTGGAGGCGATTCTGTCCGAATCGGTTCGCATGCGAGAGATGACCGAGCAACTGTTACTGCTCGCGAAGCAGCCAGAGCAGTGGAATGTACAGTTGGAGCGTGTGGATATCACGAGACTGGCAACAGACTCCACACGTGCGTTTCGCGAAGCCTATCACCGTGAAGTCCGGTGTGAAGATTCAGGTCCAATCTGGGCGATCAGCGATGAGAGCAAGCTGAAGCAGCTGTTATTTATTTTGCTGGATAATGCCCGGAAGTATAGTGAGGATGCAATTGAAGTCAGGCTAGAAGCCAAGGGGCAAGAGTGCCGTATTCGGATTGTGGATACCGGGATTGGTATGCGGGAGGACGAGCTGGAGAAGGTATTTGACCGATTCTACCGGGTTGATCCGGCCAGAACACGCAGCTTAGGCGCAAGCGGTTCAGGTCTGGGATTGTCACTTGCCAAAGAGCTTGCAGGAGCAGTTGGAGCACGGATCGAACTGACCAGCACCGAGGGTGAAGGCACCGAGGCTTCGATTATTTTGCCTTTATCGGTTCAGAACGGGCCGCTCTCATGAAATTCTCATTCTTCTCTTATATACTGATAAGCATCAGATCAACTGGGGATGATAAGAGAGTGCATAGGGGGAAACGTGATGACAGAGCATGAGCAGCGACCACCGGAGATGAAACGGCATGAACAGGGGAACAGTGGATGGGCGAAATCGCGAAGATCGCTCTGGTGGGGTGCAGGGTTTCTCGTTGTGCTGATTGTGGCAGCTGTTGTGTGGTGGAAGCCGTGGCAATCAACTGGTGTTGTACTTACAGCAGATGCGGCAGCCCAATCCGTACTGGATCAATATCCAGGAGAGATTGTGAATTCCACGTTGAAGGACGGGACGTATATCATGCAGCTCCGCTCGGAGACCGGACTGTATGATGTGCAGGTGGATGCCGTCACGGCTACGGTGAATTCCATTAAACGGCTGGAGTCGAACCCCCAAGCGGAAGAGAAGACGTTATGGAGCCGCGAGCAGATCAAGACGGCGTTGTTAAAACAACAAACAGATAACCAATTGGTCTCGCTTGAACTTGTGGAGCAGCAAGGCAGTCCGGTATACACCGCGGTAGTGAAGGCGAAGGATAACAGCCGTGAAGAACTCACGATTGATCCATACACGGGAGAGACGATATCTTCCAAAGTAATAGCAGCCCCGACAACTGAACCAACCAAAGATGATCCCAAACCTCAGTTTCTGAGCGAAAAACAAGCGAAGCAGAAGGCACTTGCAGAGGTCCCGGGAGAAGTGGACGACATCGAACTGCGTGGAACCAATAGCGGGAATCCGTATTATCTGGTTGAAATTGATCTGGAGGATGGCCGGGAAGCCATTGTGCAGGTGAATGCCATCTCGGGAGCGATTCGTTCCGTGACTTGGGATGAGGACGATGATTAACATGTTACAAGGAACACATTAAATATAGTGTTAAACTGCTTTAGAGAGATGATTCCTAGTTTAGGGGTCATCTTTTTCAATTAGATGAACAATGAATACCTGTTAAATGAGTATTCTCTTCATTTTCTCATCAAATTCTAATCTAACTCTCGCTGATCTCTCATTCCTGCAGGTTATTCTATAAATGTAGACGAGAACGAAAACAACAACAACGAGGAGATGAATGATGATGATGAACAAACATAAACTTTGGATTGGTAGCTTGTCAGCAGCAGTATTACTTGGTGGATCGGCCGTAGCGGCTAGCGGGAATGTGAACGGACAATCGGTGCAAACTACACCAACGTCAACAACACAATCTGTAACACAGAATCAGAACAGCACAGGTAAAATGCTGAATGCATCACAAGCGAAAGCGTTGGCGTTAAAAGCAGCCGATGGTAAAGTGGATGACGTGGATCTGGAGCGTAGAAACGGCCAAACGTTCTATGAAGTTGAGATCGACAGAAAAGGAACCAATGATGTTGTCGTTCGTCTGGATGCTTATACAGGCAAAATTCTTGCGGTTGTGAATGATGAGGACTACGATGATGACGACGATTATAAAGGTACTGCAACAGGCAACACGTCCAATAACTCTGTTTCCAAGCAGGTCAAATTGACGGCGTCCCAAGCTTCAAACATTGCGTTGAAACAAGTTACGGGTGGCAAAGTAACCAAAGTCGAGCTGGATCATGATGATGGTCGCTATGTGTATGAGATCGAGCTGAGAACCGCTCAAGGTGAAGCAGATGTAGATATCGATGCCAACACAGGTAAAGTGTTATCGTTTGACCAGGATTTTGACGACCAAGATTAAGCAATAAGGGCGAGTATACGCCGATAAAACATCATATAAAAACCTGTCTATGAACAGCCGCACACAGCTAGAGATCGTTACATCATGGAGGGGCAGGGCAGGTATAGCAGAGGACGCTTCGGGGGAAGCGTCTTTTTGCTGTTGATCGAGAGAGCGGAGTATAAAATTGTACATCTTCCGCCGGATTGTTCACTATTCGAGCAGGAACGTGGCGGATACAATCGGAATCAGGGAGGTGAACGCTCAGCCAGTATTGCCAGGAATTCTAATGCTGAAATGCATCATCGATCGGAGGCAGATAAGACATATCGATTTTCTTTTATGTAAGCGCTTCACAAAAAACATGGAGGTGCATTACGATATGGCTATGAACGATGGATGGTTGAAAAAGAATACACATTCACGTCGCTTTACCCGCCGCTTAAGTTATCTGCTTGCTTTGGTTTTGGCGCTGCAATCAATAGGCATGCTGCTCGCACCCGGACCGAATGCTTCAGCTGCTCCGCTCAGTGTAACGAACGGGGTACAGTTCAAGGATACCAATGGCAATGTCGTTCATGCCCATGGGGGCGGGATGATCAAGGCAAACGGGTATTATTACTGGTTTGGAGAGAACCGCAATACGAATGGAACGTTCAAGGCGGTATCGGTGTATCGTTCATCGGATCTGAAGAACTGGGAGTATCGCAATGATGTGCTGACCAGCAACTCGGCTGCCGAACTAAATATCTCCAACATTGAACGTCCGAAAGTCATCTATAACAGTTCGACTGGCAAATACGTGCTTTGGATGCATAAAGAGAATGGTCTGGATTATGGCGAGGCCCGAGTGGCGGTAGCTACTTCGAATACGGTTGATGGCAACTACACGTATGTGGGCAGTTATCGTCCACTTGGGTATGATTCCAGAGACATGACGGTATACAACGATAACGGAACCGCTTATCTGATCTCTGCGACCCGAGTGAATGCAGATCTGAATATATATAAGCTGACCCCGGATTTTCTGGGTGTGGAATCCCTAGTCACAACGCTGTGGCCTGGACAATATCGTGAAGCACCGGCCCTATTCAAAAAAGACGGCGTCTACTTCCTGATCACTTCAGGTGCTACTGGCTGGAATCCGAATCAGGCCAAATATGCGACAGCCTCCAGCATTACAGGCACATGGAGCGGCCTTAGCAATTTTGGAGACAGCACAACGTATGGTTCCCAATCCACCTATGTTGTTCCTGTAGAAGGTTCACAGACCACCTCCTATCTTTACATGGGTGATCGCTGGGCTGGTGCATGGAGCGGACCTGTGCAGGATTCCAAGTATGTCTGGCTGCCACTTTCATTCCCGAGTGCAACCAGTCTGGCGATGAACTGGGCCAGCAGTATTACGATTGATACAGCAACAGGGACTGTGACCGGAGTGAGTACACCGGATGTCTGGGACCCGAATGCTTCATATCAGTTGATTAGCCGTAAAAGCAACAAGTTGCTAAATGTCATCGGGGGTTCTTCCGCCAACGGTGCGGATTTGGAGCAGCGAGCAGATGGGGGAACAACAAGTCAACAGTGGCAGATTACCGATGCGGGTGGCGGTTATGTCAAAATCATCAACCGTTCCAGTGGTAAACTAATCGGTGTGGAGAATGGTGCCACGACCGATGGGGCTGTCATCGAACAGTGGAATGATGGGGGCTGGGCCAGCCAGCAATGGCAACTAGTCAGTGTAGGCGGTGGTTATTATAAACTGAAGAACCGCAGTACCGGCAAGGTGTTGGACATTTCCGGTCAATCCCTGGCAGATGGGGCAGCAGCCATCCAGTGGACGGATAATGGCGGTACGAATCAGCATTTTCAGATTGTTAAGGTGCAATAAGACTTTTAGATAGTAGAAAATAAGATTCAAAATAATGTGGAAGCCCTTGTCTCTTACCATAAGGTGGGACAGGGGCTTTGTGATGTGTTCACGCTTGTGATGTGATGCTCTTACTCGAAGGGGATATCCAGATGATGGCTCATATCGTGACCTATTTCCGATCAGAATCATACCAAACTGTGGTAAACTAGTAGAATTGTAGAAAAAGATAGAGACAGGAGCTGGATAACGAAGTGAGTGAACAACAAGTGCTATCCATTGAAAGCTTGCGTATGAGATACAACGGACGTTATGTGCTGAATGGCATCGATCTGGAAGTGAATCGCGGTGAGATGATTGGATATATTGGTCCGAATGGGGCTGGCAAAAGTACAACGGTTAAGATTTTACTCGGGCTGGTTGAAGGATATGTAGGCACGGTGCGAATCTTTGGTAAAGATATTGCGGATGGGGATGTAGAGTATAAACGCAGAATTGGCTATGTTCCGGAGGTGGCGGAATTGTACGAGCAATTAACGCCTGCGGAGTATCTGACATTCACGGGGGAGTTATACGGCATGTCCTATGAAGATGCAGATTACAAAGCCAAGCTGCTAATGGATTGTTTTGGACTCGAAAAATCATATCATTCCCGCATTGCATCCTTTTCCAAAGGCATGCGGCAGAAAGTGCTGTTAATCTCTGCGCTGCTGCATGACCCGGATCTCTTGTTCCTGGATGAACCTCTCAGCGGACTGGACGCCAATAGTGTGATGGTGGTCAAAGAGATTTTATCGCAGTTGTCAGCCAAAGGTACAACCATCTTCTATTCGTCCCACATCATGGATGTAGTGGAGAAGATCAGCAGTCGGATTGTACTGATCGCTGAAGGACGCGTCGTGGCAGATGGTACGTTTAAGCAGCTTCAACAGCAGTCCATGGAAGGGACGTTGGAGGAAGTATTTAATCAATTGACAGGCTTCAATGAGCACAAAGCCATTGCGGAGCGATTTGTATCGATTGTGCAGGAGGTGTACTGATATGGAGGAATCCTCCGACTTCCGCACACTCAAGATTCTGGATCGCTTTCGTCCGCTCATCGCCAGAACAGGGGCGGATTATGATGTGCTGCGCCTGATCTTGCGAGTGAAGTTCCAGATGGATCAACGCAGAGTTCCTACCATTTTATCCAACAATTCAGGGAAAAAAGAGCGCAAGGAAGGTAATCAGTTTCATCGATCCCTGTGGTTGTATGGATTAATGGGACTGATGATGGTTCCCTTTATTGTGTGGGATACAGGGCATTTCATGCTACAGATGGGTCTGGTGTTCGGCATCTTGATGTTTATGATCATGACGTCCATGATCTCGGATTTTTCCTCCGTGCTGCTGGATATTCGGGATCGTAATATCATTATGACGAAACCCGTTAATGGGCGAACGGTGGGTATGGCCCGAGCCATTCACGCAGGCGTCTATCTGCTGCTGCTGACGGGTTCATTAACCGGTATACCGCTAATTGCCGCGTTGGTGACGCATGGGATCGGATTCTTTTTGATCTTCCTCGTGGACTTAATTCTGATCAATATGCTGATTCTGGTGACAACGTCCCTGATCTATCTGTTCATGATGAAGTTTCTGGATGGTGAGAAGCTGAAGGATATGATCAATATGGTGCAGATTCTGCTTTCCGTGGGGATTGCGATCGGTTATCAGCTGGTCATCCGTTCGTTCAGTATTATTGATTTTGGTATGGTATTTACCCCGGCTTGGTGGCAGTTGCTGTTGCCTCCGTTATGGTATGCGGCTGCCTATGAATGGTTATTCGCGGGCGGTGGGAATGTGTGGATATATACCTTCACAGCATTGGCTGTCTTGGTTCCGGTGGTAAGTCTGATCGTATATGTGAAGCTTATGCCATCCTTTGAATTGTATTTGGAGAAAATGGCACATTCGGGTCAGTCCTCCGGACGCAGACGTGGAAGATGGGATCGGTTGATCTCCAAGGTGGTCAGTCGTTCGAGAGAGGAGCAGGCTTGCTTCCGTCTGTCAGCCAGCATGATGCGTAATGAAAGGGAATTCAAACTAAAGGTGTATCCATCGCTTGGTTTATCATTTGTTTTACCTTATGTATTTTGGTTTACCGAATTGCAATCCTCCACCTGGGCGGAGTTTAGGCAAAGTTCGTTTGTATACACCTTTTACATCGTGCTGATGTTGGTTGTAACGGTGGTGGTCATGCTGAAATTTTCGGGACAATACAAGGCATTCTGGACCTTTCGCGCTGCACCGATGGCGAATGATAGCGCATTATATAAAGGCGCTCTGAAGGCATTCTTATGCAACATGTTCCTGCCTGTATTTCTGGCAAATGCCATTTTGTTCACCTGGACATTTGGATTAAGGATACTGCCGGATATTGCGATTATTATGCTGACGGCTACTGCGCTTGTGCCACTGGCAGGCAAGTTGTTGCTGCGTAAGCCGCCGTTCTCCCAATCCTTCAGTATGGCGCAGCAAAGTGATGGCTGGTATGTATTTGCCGCCCTTCCTGTGCTTGCTATGTTATGGGGTGTCCATGTCTTTTTCCGATCAATGTCAGGGGGGATTTGGATCTATGGTGCGCTACTGATCGTGGCGAATTTGTTGTTGTGGACGCTGCTGTATCGAGAGAAGAAGACACCGGAGAAAAGGTCGGTTGCAGTTTGAGAAGTTGCAGTAGTAGTGAAAGAGAGTAAGAGCGCTAAACGATAAGAGAGGGTAAAAGAGCTAACCTAGACGCTGATGTCGGGGTTAGCTCTTTTGATAAGTGATCCTACCCCATAGAACTCTCGTCCGCAACGCTAACGAATCTGAGACAACCTATTGGGGGGATTAATCAGAAATATAAATTCTAACGAACCTCAGGAACGCTAACCTTCGGAAAAGTAGTTATTTAGCTTGAAAAAGGACCAAATTAGGCGTAATAACGTGTCTGAGATTCGTTAGATATTAGATCCATGCTAAAAGGGGCTAATAACGTGTATCAAGTTCATTAAAATGGAGTGAAGCAGTGGAGGCTCACTTTCGGTACATCGAAATATTGAAATCGAGCGAAGCCCATGATGAGTTCCAGGTAATACTAAACTTTGGACCAATAGGGTGGCGGCGGATGTGTTGGCGGTATGAATATACTTAGGTGACAGGGTGTTTGCATACAGAAGCTGTGTCCAGTGTAGTAATAAGGACTAGCAGTAGCGTCGCGCCCTATCTCTTATCGCCTGCTCGGAGGATGGATTCCGCCAGCCGATCCGCTGCATCCGCAGTGGAGGTTGCAGTTTGCGTAGCTTCTGCGTATACCTTGCTTAGCGTGCCTGCAATCCCCGCCACTTTTTGGCGGATCAGGTCAGGCCCGGCGCCTTCCAGCTCGTAGGCGGTGGAGATGATTCCGCCTGCGTTGAGCACATAATCAGGCGCGTATAGGATACCGCACGCCTGCATGCGGCCTGCAACCAGCTGTCGTTCACTCAGCTGGTTGTTGGCCGCCCCGGCAACGATGGAGCAGCGCAGCTCCTCCACCGTTGCCGGGGTCAGTACGCCCCCTAGGGCACAGGGGGCGAAGACCTTGCAGTCAGCGGCGTGGATATGGGCCGGATCGGCCGGGATGGCGCCGCTGAACTGCACAAGGGCACGTTGTACACGCTCCGGTACAACGTCTGCCACAATGAGCCGTGCCCCGGCTGCATGCAGGTAACGGCACAGGGCATACCCGACCTTGCCCAGTCCCTGGACGGCAACGGGAATGCCCTGCAAAGATGCAATGCCTTGCTGGCGCAGCGAGGTCACAATGCCGATGTGTACGCCATAGGCGGTCATCTCGGCAGTGAAGTCATCCTGCGCCCCAAGCGAACCCGTGGTGTCCGTCACATGTGCGGTCTCCAGTCGGATCTGGTCCATGTCTGTCGCCGTGGTACCCAGATCAAGACCGGTCACGTACCGTCCGTTCAGCCGCTCCAGACAACGACCCAGTGCGCGAAAGCGCTGCGCCCGCTTGGATACGTCCGTATCCAGGCTTTTATCTATACGATCAGCACCCTGATCGGCGACGACTTCCCGTTCAGCGGCAGCGCCCTTTTGCTGCTCTACCCCTAGATCTCCAGCGACCTGCTCAGCACTTTGAGATCCGCAACCATCCTCATCCGGTTTTGCATTTTTCGCAATAGGCACATTCCATATGACCACTTTCCCGCCACCATACGGCAGTCCGGAGATTGCATTTTTGTACGTCATGCCTCTGGCAAGCTTCACAGCATCCCGAACAGCTTCTTCCTCGGACGCATAAGTCCAGTAGCGGCATCCGCCGAGCGCAGGTCCAAGGGCCGTGTTATGAATGGCAATGACTGCCCTCAATCCACTATCTGCATCATGGCAAAAAATGAGTTCCTCCATGCCTTCCCGCTCCATCTCCTGCCATAGCTGCATGACGGTACCCCCTTTTTGTTTTGACCCATCCATCCTGGTTCTGACCTGATATCTTGTGTGATCGTGCTCGGTTTTATGATGATACAGCATATTCAAAGACCCCTGTTTTCGACCCTGGGACCTCCGCCGGGTTGATAATCGGTACAAACGGTTCTATAATGGCAGTTCCGGCTTGCCAGAGAGCAGAAAATGCCTACGGATTTACATCCAACCGTTTAGAATGAGGGTATAACGTCCAATGATGGAGATAGAGCGAACATACAGGAAGCATAGATGATACGAAATCGTCGAGGATATGCAGCAAAGGGCCAATTCCGTTGTGAAGGCCAGGAAAGAGGGATTGTTATTGTTTAAAATATTGGTATTTATCTTTTTGATCCAGATTGTATATGTATCGGCTTATACATTACGGATGATTCTGACACTCAAAGGACAGAAATACATCGCCGCATTGATCAGCATGGGTGAGATTGTGATCTATGTACTCGGTCTGAATCTGGTGCTCAAATATCTGACCCAGCCTTCTGCCTTGATCGTGTATGCGGTGGGATACGGACTTGGTGTGCTGCTCGGAGCCTGGATTGAAGAAAAGATTGCACTCGGTTACGTCACCGTTAAAGTGATCTGTAACCAGATGGGCGGCAACGTTGCGAATGCCCTGCGGGATAAAGGGTACGGGGTCACCGCATGGGTGGGCAGTGGACGTGATGGGGATCGGCTTGTGATGGAGATTCTGGCGAAACGCAAAAACCAGAAATTGCTCTATCAGACAATTCTCGATCTGGATCCCAAAGCATTTGTCATTACCGTGGAGCCCAAACAGTTCCATGGCGGCTTCTGGACACGTTCTATCAAAAAGTAAAATCGAGCAGGTCTGCGGCAGATGCAGTCCTGCTTTTTTAATTTCATCCCGTCTGGAAAGTTCTTGTTGCCACGATATCTCCCTGAAACCTCACTTCCCAAGTTAACTCTGTACGATTCAAGGTTGCTTCCAGTACAAACCCTCACCACATCAGCATTTCCACCTGAAAGTGAGATAGGGATTATTGTTGTAATCGCTTTCAACATTTACATTGAGAACATGTCCTTCGTACCTGGCATGGCAGCGATGGACGAATGTCATCATCATATTTTGGGAGGAATGGAATCGATGAAAACTAAATTTCGAAGCTGGTGCAGCACAGCCTTGGCTATAACGTTGGGGCTAACATTATTGTCCGGACCAGCAAGTGTGCAGGCAGCGGGTAACGCGGACTACAATCTTACAGGCTTCTCCCAAGGGAACGCGGGCGGCGGCATCATTAGCGAATCTAACACAGCCACGTATAAGAAAGTGTATAATGCGACCGATCTGGCATTGGCTCTGAAAAAGAACTCCGGTGTCAAAGTTGTTGAGATCATGAACGATCTGAATCTGGGATGGAATGAAATTCCGAGCGCAGCGCAGACTTCTCCTTTTGCCAAGCATAATGATGCGCTGACGCATCCCGTATTGAAACAGACCGGTGTTAGCAAGCTCACGATTGATGGTTTCAATGGACTCACGATTTTCTCCGCCAATGGCTCCAAAATCAAACACGCTGCGATCAGCGTGAAACGAAGCTCCAACGTCATTATCCGGAACCTGGAATTCGATGAGTTATGGGAATGGGATGAATCCACCAAAGGTGATTACGACAAGAACGATTGGGATTACATCACCCTGGAGGAGAACAGCAACGTATGGATCGATCACTGCACATTTAATAAAGCCTATGACGGACTCGTCGATTCGAAAAAAGGAACCAGTGGCGTGACCATCTCCTGGTCCCTTTTCAAAGGGGATGACGGCAGCTCGAACAGCTGGGTTACCCAGCAGATTAACGAATTGGAAGCAAACAAGGCTTCCTATCCCATGTACAACTACCTGCGCAGCAGTGCGGTAGGTCTTAGCAAAGCCGATATTATCGCCATCTCGGGACCACAAAAGAAAGGACATTTGGTTGGTTCGACCAGCTTGGAATCAGCTAACGCCAACCTGTCCATGACCCTGCACCATAACTTTTACAAAGATATTCAGGATCGGATGCCACGCCTGCGTGGAGGCAACGCACATGCATACAACATCGTGATGGATTCGACAGGGGCACGTGCCGCTAAAGCCAAAATTACAACAGCGATGGCAACAGCGATTGCGTCCAAAGGTTATAAGTTCGATATCATTGGCAATGGGGCAATCTCGACAGAGAGCGGAGCCGTATTAGTTGAGAAATCAGTCATTAAGGACGTGCTGTATCCTGTTCGCAACAATCAGACCGATCCGGCAGACCCAACCTATACCGGCAAAATCAGAGTGACCGATACCATGTATTCTTTGGATGGAAGCTCATTCCGTGGCAGCAGTGATACGTCTGGCAGTCCACTGGCGCCAATCCCGGCCGTGGTGAAATCGTTCTCGTGGAACGGTTTCTCAACACTTCCTTACAGCTATACCACGGATGATCCATCTACGTTAAATGCACGCCTCACGGCTTCGAATGGTGCGGGTTCGGGTAAATTGACCTGGTCCAAGGACAATTGGTTGAAGACAAGTTATTGATATCAGAGTAACCTGTTGCTTTTCATTCTTCAAACAAGGAAAAGAGTGCTCCTGCAGCTTCGATAGCCGGGAGTGCTCTTTTTATGTAATTTAGCTCCATAAAAAGTCATTAATACAAATTCACCTTGTAATTTTACTTACCGGTAAATATAATTTATTAGAATTGACCAATAAGGATGGTGAAGCAGCTTGGATGTATGGATATACTCCGCACTTACTCTTGTTTATGTGATACTTGTTGTTTGGATGGGCGTCGATTTAACCCAGAGGAAGCAATGGCTCGCGTATTCCAGTCTTCAGCTATTTGTAGCGTTCAGCTTGGCATATGATAATGGAATTATTGCTTTAGGTAATTTGATAGGGGAAGGGGAATTGTTAATTGTTCTTAGTAGCCTTCGATTTTGGCTACATGCCTTTGCTACCCCTACCCTTATTCTGGTTGGCTACCATATCTTGCGTAGCTCAGGTGCCAAGTTTGCAAATAGAAGTATAACGAATGTGGTAGCATGGCTGATAACGCTGGGTCTGGTTATCTACCAGATTGTAGGCTTTACTTTATCCGAGGTTAAAAATCTCAAGGTTATAGAAGAGTATGGAGTACTGAGATATATGGCAGAAGGTCATGGAGGTCCGCCGATGATGGTGATCATCGTGGGGCTTGTACTCTTATTTGTTAGCCTGATCGTTCTTTTCAAACATAAATGGGTATGGCTGTTTGTTGGGACTGCATTATTGTTTGTAGGACAGTTAATCTCCTTACCAGTGGAAACCGGAACTTTAACCAATGTGTATGAGTTAATCCTCATCCTCTCGATTTGGAGAACGACTACATTTTTGAAGAATTCAACAGATCATCGCCGTCGTTAAGCTCCGATGCATCAAAAAAGACTGGCCAGTAAGATAAAGGCCAGTCATCTGTGTTCGTTTATTTAATTGTATAATTCAGATATCCATAGTATCTGATGAGGCAGACACAGCACTCACCGAGTCACGATAGATGATGTTGCCTTTCACGTGTACACGGCCGAAACTGCGGTTTGGGTTGTCGACCTTTTTGAGCATGGACTGAACTGCCGTGCGCGCCATCTGTTCCACATCCACTTCAACAGTTGTCAGCTTGGGATCGGAGAGCATCGCATAGATATCATTATCAAAACCAACAACGGAGCATTGGCCAGGCACCTGAATATCCATGGAAGTCAGTTTCTGAACGAGCAGATGAGCGACCTGATCACAGTTGCATACAAAAGCGGTTGGCAGCTGTTCCGGCAGATCAATCTCAATAAACGTACCCCGTTCATCCCGATCATTCAGAACCAGATCCGGATTCATTGGCAACCGATGTTCCAGCAAGGATTTGTAATACCCGAGGAATCGGTCCTGGATACTGCTCGTGGAATACAGGTTCCCTACATAAGCAATGTTACGGTGGCCCTGCTGAACCAGATAGTTCGTCAGCTCATAGGCAGCGTAGAAGTTATCGGTAACGACGGAATCAATGTCCGAATGTTCATCGTAGAAGTCGAGAAACATTTTGGGAACTTCCATCGATCGCACCAGTTCAATATACTCTTTACTGATCTGTCCGAGCACGATGAAACCATCGACCTTGTTGTCACTGTACAGCTTGGGCAGCGTTAATTCTTCCTCATCCTCCACATTCAGAATGTGCAGAATACCATAGTAGCCCTGTTCCTCCAGATGTTTCGTAATGCGCTGGAACACGCGTACATAGAACGACTGCGTAGGCCCGGTAAAACGCTCCGGGATAATTACGCCAATATTATGGGTTAAGCCTTCCTTCATCGAACGGGCAGCGGCATTATACCGATAGCCCATTTCGATAGCAAGTACTTTAATTTTTTCCTTTAATTCGCCACTCACGCCATCTTTATCATTCAATGCTTTCGAGACGGTCACACTGCTGACCCCGAGCCTGTCGGCGATATCCCGCATGGTGATATTGTTCTTCAGTATGGTCGCCTCCTTCAAGCCGGTATAGGCACAATGTGCTGTCATTATGATGAGCACTTTCCTCCAACATAATAACAATCCATATCAGTATACATCGTTACCCACTTGGAATAAAGCCATTCTGGCTGTTGTTTCGCTAATTTTCAGCACATTGCAGGTTTCCCTGAGAGGACGCTCTACCGATGTTATGTCAATTGTTTCTGTAGAAGCTTCTCATTCTGTTCAATCATCTGACCCCGTTGGCTAGCACAGTCCAAGGAACGATATGGATCAGCCGGTGTATTGAACGTATAATCGACCAGTTTTTCCAACGTGGTTGTTGCCACATGACAGCGGGTATCACTGGATGCGTAATAGATAAAGACTTCTTCTTTCTCATTGACCACAGCCCCGTTGCAGAAAATAACATTGGACACATCGCCTACACGCTCGTCGTCATAAGGGGCAATGAAGTGGCCTCCCGGCTTGGCAATCATACGCGCCGGATCATTCAGATCCGTAGCGAATGTATATAACACGTAACGCAGGCCTGCTGCGGTATTCCGAACTCCGTGAGCAATGTGAATCCAGCCACGATCCGTCTTGAGCGGAGCAGGGCCCTGACCATTTTTGACCTCGTAGACTGTATGATATTGCCGTTCGTCGATAACCGTCTCTTCATGAATGACAGGGTTCAAGATATCCTCACACAGACCAAAGGCGATTCCGCCACCACTGCCAGTTGAGATGAATCCGTCCTGCGGACGGGTGTAGAAGGCATACTTTCCATCCACGAATTCCGGGTGCAATACGACATTGCGCTGTTGAGGGGAATTCGTTGTGATGTTGGGCAACCGTTCCCAGCTTGTAAGATCCCGTGTACGGACCAGTCCTGCCTGTGCAACTGCGCTGGATGTATCAAATGCAGGAGCCTCCGGGTCTTTGCGTTCCGAGCAATAGATGCCATAGATCCAACCATCTTCATGTTGAACAAGGCGCATATCATACTGATTGGTTTCATCCGCATCGATATCATCCCAGACTAATGGTTTACCCGTGAAACGGAACCCGTCAATTCCATTGTCACTCTCCGCGAGCGTAAAGATCGATTTACGGTCCAATCCTTCCGTACGGATGACCATGACGTATTTGCCATTGAAATAGATGGCCCCTGGATTCAACGTCGCATTAATGCCCAGGCGTTCCATAAAGTGTGGGTTTGTCGTCTCATCCAGATCGAATCTCCAATGCAGCGGCACATGATGGCGAGTGATTACCGGATATTGATACCGATCATATACGCCATTGTAGAAGGAAGAATTGATCTCATTGGGGCGAGTAAGCAACTGCTCCTGTTTCTCCAGTAACTCCTTGTATTTCGGGTGTATCATTTTGATCCCATCCTCTCCATTAGTTCAATACAGAATCTGCTATTGTGATACGGGCATTTCCACGGTCCGGCAATTTCGCTCTGGTCAGGTATACCGTTTCCGTCAACCGACCAGTACCATTCCCCGCCTTCGCGCTGATCAATGATGTTTTCTTGCGTATAGGTCCACAAGCGTTCCACTCTCTCCAGAAACAGTGGATCACCTGTGCGCTGATACGCATTATAGAAGCCAACCATCGCCTCCGCCTGAACCCACCAAATGCGCTTCTCATCGATATGTTCACCTTCTTGTTCATTAAGCAGGGAACCATCTGCATTCACAGCCACATTGGAGATGTTATAGGCGATATCTGTAACCATCGCCGCGTAATCCGGATGTTGTTCCATCCCCAGAACTTTCAGTGTTTCGTCAATCAGCCAGCTGGCTTCAATCTCATGTCCGAACGAGCGCAGGTCAATGATGGATTCCCACTGTTTGTTGAAAAATACCCCGAGAAACTTGGTGTCTTGGTCATACACCCGTTCATATAGAATTCTGAGCAGGCGTTCCAGCGCCGCCTTCACTTGTTGATCCGGCCACACGCGATAGAGCGTGGTGTAGGCCTCTAACACATGGATATGCGTATTCATTGTGTAATCCGCAATCACCCCGTTTTCACTCAGCATTTCATTAGGCTGTTCATTCCAGGTGCGATCAAATTGTTCCTTGTACGCAGGTAGTTCAGCATCCAGACCTTTGTCCTCGATTAGCGCAAAGAGCGTTTTCGCAAGTTCCAATGCAGAAGCATCCCCGGTAGCCCGATAGTACTCACTAAGTGAATACACGCCGAATGATTGCGTATACACATGTTTGTTAGTATCCAGCGCTTCCCCTGTGTAATCTACCATCCAGTACATACCGCCATATTCAGTATCCATCACATGGTCAGCGAGAAAACGATAGGCGTGCTCCGCGTGATCGCGCCATCTTTCGTTTCCGGTAACCCGATAGGCTGCTGCAAAAGACCATAATTGCCGTGCCGTGGCGATCCCGCCTTTGGGGGCCTGTGGATTCACCTGAAGATCATTGCCAACCCAGCCGTAGAATCCACCGTGGATTGTATCTTTAAGGTTGGACCAGAAGGGTAAAATCTGCTTTTCCCAATGCGCCTTAATCTCAGATTGGAGTTGGGGTGTTTTTGTATTCATAAGTGAGCGCTCCTTCAACGTGTTACATAAATCTTAATATATAAATTGAACTAAAGAATATTTACACTGGCCACTCCGATGACAGAATAACCTTCCGATCGCTGTTATCCCCAGATTTTTTTGATTCCTTGTTATAAGGGGGAAATCGGGGGATAGCGTATGCTTCCGATGTAGCTTTCTTTCAGAAAGCTTTTAGGCGAACGCTCCGCTTCTTCAGGTTCTTTCTGTCCTCTACGTTTCGTGTAAATGTTTAATCAATACATATAGTTAAGTTAACGGTAACTTTATTAAACAATATTAGTGCCCTGAAAAACAGATGTCAACGAAATGCATCGCAATTTTTCTTGTTAAGTTATAAATAAATGAATTGACAGGTAAGCGTTACCATAATAGAATTCATCTTGTAACCTTAACGATAACTTAATTAAATCAAGAGAGGGGTCGAAACAATTGAGAAAAAACAAAGGTTGGATGATGTTGCTGATGATGCTGCTCATCACTTCACTACTTGCTGCATGTTCATCTGGAGGTGGATCTTCGCAGGCAGGGGAGGAGATCAGTACAGATCCGGCAGATATCAAAGGTGAAATAACTGTTCTGACGCAACGTACAGATATTGTGGATACCGTATTCAAAGATTACGCTGCTGAGTTCAATAAGGAATACCCGGATGTGAAAGTAAACTTCCAGGCACTGGCTGACTATGAAGGACAAGTGAAGATCCGTATGAGTACCAAGGATTATGGTGACGTTCTGATGATCCCGACCAGCGTTCCGATCGCGGATATCCCGGACTTTTTCGAGCCGCTCGGCACGTACGATGAACTGAAAGACAAATACACCGCTATTGAGGAACGCATGGTGGATGGCCAGGTATATGGTATTCCTACGGTTATCACGTTCTCCGGCATTATTTATAACAAACAAGTCTTCAAAGACGCAGGCATTACCGAATTGCCAAAAACACCGGAGCAATTCCAGGCTGCCCTTCAATTGGTCAAAGATAATACTGACGCGGTTCCGCTCTACACCAACTATGCATCCGGCTGGGCATTAACCCAATGGGAAGCAGACCTGCCAACGGTTGCAGGTAGCATAGATTACGTGAATGTGGACCAACCAAACACAGATGATAACTTTGTGCCTGGTCAGCCGCACTATGAACTGTACAAAGTGCTCTATGATGCAGCCAAGAACGGTCTAATCGAGAAAGATCCAACAACAACCGACTGGGAAAGCTCCAAAGCTGATCTTGCCAAAGGCAAAATCGCCACGATGGCACTGGGCTCTTGGGCGATCACACAGATCCAAGGCATGACGGATACCCCGGACGACATTGGATTCCTTCCTTTTCCTACGAATGCAAGCGAGGTTGTGGTACCACTTTCCGCCGACTATAACATCGGCATGAACGTGAACAGTGAGAACAAACCTGCTGCCAAAGCCTGGATTGACTGGTTCCTGGCGAAATCGAACTACGCAGTTGAACAGGGCGGCGGCATGGATGCAGACAAAAACGCGGAATTGCCACCCATTTTGGATCAATATAAAGACGTTAAATTCTCCACACTTACACCTGCCAAAGAAGGTCAGGAAGGTCTGGTTGACAAGATCGATAACGAAGGTGAAATTGGCCTCTGGCAGCCTGACTTCAAGAAACGCATTATCGAAGCGGGTATCGGTAACCGCAAGGAATCATATGACGACATCATGAAGGACCTAAATGACAAGTGGGTCAAAGCACGGGCAGAACTCACAAAATAATTGGATTAACGTAAGTGGACCAGGTAATGAATGGACTGCGGGGATATAGGAACCCATTTATGAATGGAGCATGGAGTATGTGGTATTGGAAAGCATGATACCCATGCTCTTCCCCCGGCAGTTATTCCGCAGGAATTCCATTGGACGGGAGTCTTTCGATATATAGGCGGGTGAACCGCTTGGAGGTGTGGAGAGCATGAAGTACTTAAAGGTTTCGAATTGGGGTTACTCAGCGCAACGCATATTTATCATCTGTGCCTTCTCAATTATTCCGCTGGCGTTGTTGTTCACGTTTGCATACTTACCGGTCATCAACATGTTCAAATACAGTTTCACCGATTGGAACGGATATAGCAAAAGGTTCGATTATGTTGGCTTTGAGAACTATACGCGCATATTCAGTGATCCCGAATACTTCAAAGTATTTATTGTCAGTTTGTACTACTTCGTGGCTACGTTTGTGCAGATGGGGTTGGCGCTTTATTTTGCCACAATTCTGAGTTTCAAAGTCCGAGGCAAAAACTTTTTTAAAGGCATATTGTTCTTCCCTTATTTGCTGAATGGTGTAGCCATCGGTTTTATCTTCCTCTTTTTCTTCAAACCAGACGGCACGCTCGATATGCTCATGCATGCTGTAGGGCTTGGACAATACACACAGCTCTGGCTCGGTAATCCGAATATTATCAATGTGTCTCTTGCAGGCGCATCGGTATGGAGATACATGGGATTCAACTTTATCATTTTCCTGGGTGCGATCTCCTCCATTCCGAAGGATGTGTATGAAGCATCCGATATTGACGGCGCCAATCGCTGGCAGCAATTCCGCCATATCATCCTGCCGAGTATAACACGCATCTTGCAGCTTAACCTGATCTTGGCCATTAGCGGCGCAATTAGTGCGTTCGATATTCCATATATCATGACCGATGGTTCCAACGGCAGTATGACATTTGTAATTCAGACGGTTCACTTGGCATTTAAATATGGCAAGCTGGGACTGGCATCCGCCATGGCAGTGGTGCTGCTCATGATCGTTATTCTTGTTACGCTTGTGCAGCGCGTCACCATGAAAGGGGAGGAATAAACGTGACACAACTCAAATACACCCTTGCGAGCGTGGTTAAATATGCTTCCCTCATACTTGCGGCGTTTATTGCACTGCTACCCATCGTGGTCATCCTGTTTGCATCCCTCAAAACGAATACGGAATATGCCACCAGCAGCCCGCTTGCCCCACCAGCCAACTGGCTAAACTTTGCGAACTATGCGAAGGCCTTTGTAGATGGAAACATGCTGGTTGGTTTCAAAAATACAATTATTATCCTGGTCATCTCCATTATCGGAGCAACCTTAACGGGTTCCATGATTGCGTATGTGCTGGATCGATTTAAATTCAAAGGTAAGAAAATCATGGTCGCGGCATTCCTGCTCGCTACCCTGATTCCAAGTGTTACAACGCAGGTTGCCACATTCCAGATCATCAACGCGCTCGACCTGTTCAACACACGCTGGGCAGCCATCGTCATGTACCTGGGTACAGATATCATCGCGGTTTATATCTTCCTGCAATTTCTTGGCTCCATCTCCAGTGCATTAGATGAATCCGCCATGCTGGACGGCGCATCGTATTTCACCATTTACTGGAGAATCATTCTGCCACTGTTGAAACCGGCGATTGTAACGGTCATCATCGTGAAGGGTGTGAACATCTACAACGATTTCTATACACCGTTCTTGTATATGCCGAAGGACAGTCTGCAGGTCATATCCACTGCCTTGTTCAAATTCAAGGGACCCTTTGGATCACAGTGGGAGGTCATCAGCGCCGGCATTATGATTGCCATTATACCAACCATGATCATCTTCTTACTACTACAGAAATACATCTACAACGGCTTCGCGCAAGGCTCTGTTAAATAAAAAAACGAAAGGCTATATGAAATGCATATTGAGAATGCACAGGAACGAGGAGGACAGAAAAAAGCTGGAGAAACGGAGTGGTCGCATTTATAACCGGATTTTCCCCTTTTATAAGGGGATCAAAAAAAATCTGGGGATAACGGCGATCGGAAGGTTGTTCTGTCATCAAAGTGGTCTAGTGTAATTTTAAGTATTCATTTCATAAAGCCTAACCGAAGGGAGAAATGAAAAATGTCAGTTGCTGAAACAAAAAACGTACACATTGTTGGGGATGCTTTGCCGAATATGCCTTGGGAGAACAAACCGGAGGGAACGGAAGGCCCGGTATGGAGACATTCGGCGAATCCGGTGGTTCCGCGTAACCCGGTCAAAGGCGTTGCCCGTATTTTCAACAGTGCTGTTGTACCGTATGAAGGAAAATTCATTGGGGTATTCCGCGCCGAAACCGTTAATGGCCGTCCGCACCTTCACATGGGCGCAAGCGAAGACGGATTGTCGTGGACAATTGAAGAGGAACGCATTGTATTTGTAGATGAAAATGGCGATTCGTTTATGCCGAACTATGCGTATGACCCGCGTCTGGTCAAAGTCGAGGATACGTATTACATCATCTGGTGTACTGATTTTTACGGTGCAGCACTCGGTCTAGCGAAGACGGATGACTTCAAAACATTTGTCCGCCTTGAAAATCCAATGCTACCGTTCAACCGTAATGGCGTGTTGTTCCCACGCAAAATCAACGATAACTATGTAATGTTGTCCAGACCGAGCGACAGTGGACATACGCCATTCGGGGATATCTTCCTGAGTGAAAGCCCGGATCTCGTGTATTGGGGCAAGCATCGTCATGTGATGAGCAAGGGCGGCCAAGGCTGGTGGCAATCGGTCAAAATTGGCGGCGGGCCCGCTCCAATCGAAACGTCCGAAGGTTGGCTGATGTTCTACCACGGTGTAACTGGAACCTGTAACGGTTTTGTCTATAGCATGGGTGCGGTCATTCTGGATCTGAATGAACCCTCCAAAGTAAAATATCGTTCGTCCAACTTCGTACTGACACCTGAAAAATGGTACGAGGAACAAGGCTTCGTTGATAACGTCATCTTCCCGTGCGCAACACTGCATGATGCCGAGACTGGACGTATTGCCATCTATTACGGTGCTGCCGACACGTATGTTGGCGTGGCTTACACGACCATCGAAGAGATCGTGAACTATGTGATCGAGACGGATGAAGTCATTGCAGGAGATCACGAGGAAGGCAAGCTGTAATGCATATGGAGTATATCAAGGGATTTACATTTGGCTGGATGAGTGGCAGGGGCGACTTCCGCAAGAAGGAAGCCAAAGAATCCTTGCACCTGATGGCTGAACGTACAGGCAGTTCACATGTTATTTTTGCACTGGCGGCACATCAGGATCATCCGCAGGCGGTAGAGGTCAAGTATCGGGGTACACATCTGGTAGAGGATGATGAACTGGTGGACATGATTCGTTATGCCCGTACACTCGGGCTGCGTGTCATTCTGAAACCAACCGTCAACTGTACCGATGGCACATGGCGTGCACATATTAACTTTTTTGATATCGATGTGCCTTGTGAGCCAAAGTGGAAGGATTGGTTCCGCAGCTACACAGCATTTCAGAAGCATTATGCAGCGATTGCAGAGCAGGAAAAGTGTCAGATGTTCATTGTTGGCTGTGAGATGGTGCAATCCGAGCGTCGGGATCAGGAGTGGCGCGAGGTGATCGCTGGTGTGCGTGAAGTGTACACGGGACTGGTGTCATACAACACGGACAAGTATCAGGAAGATCATGTGAAGTGGTGGGATGCTGTGGACGTGATTTCTTCCAGTGGTTATTATCCCATCGGAGATTGGGAGGCACAGCTGGATCGTATTGAACAGGCGATTGCTCCCTATGGTAAACCCTTTTTCTTCGCGGAAGCAGGCTGTCCCAGCCGCAGCGGATCGGCCCAGGTTCCAAACGATTGGGGACTGGAAGGCGAAGTGAGCGCTGAGGAACAGGAGCGGTTCTATGAAGCGATGTTCCGGCATGTCAGTCAGCGTGACTGGGTACGCGGATTCGGTCTGTGGGATTGGAGCGCACATCTACACGCGGAGAAGGATGCGCTGACCGATGACGGATACGGGGTGTATGGTAAGCCAGCGGAGCAGGTGATTCGTCGGTTCTATGAGAGCATCGCTGTAGAAGTTTAAACGAGAAACAAGAAGGCGTATGTGAAGATAGATTTCAGGTGATATATCTGTATATGTACTTTCGTGATTTCCATGCTGTGAACAAGGAATAGCAGATTATTGTGGAACTTATTTTTGCAGTTGTGATTCATATTCAGGTCGAGAGGCTCTTCCTCCTACAGGAAGGGCTTTTTTGGCATATTTAGTAGTGATACATACAATGTCGAATTATATTGACAAAAGGAGGTCTCCTGCCTATTCTTAATGGATGAATATGATAATCATTATCATAAAATAGAGAAAAGGGGTTCTACATCCATGTCTGTACAACATCGCAAATCTTCGGCCCTCACGCTGGCAACTATGCTCTTGTTGCTATTCGTTATTGTGGGTTGCAGCAATACAGGAAGTGGAGATGAATCCTCATCTGCTGCTTCGGATCAAACGTCTACGAAGTCGATTACGATGTCATGGCCACGTGATATCGGTACAATGAATCCGCATACGTACAATCCTTCGCAATTATTTGCCCAATCGATGCTCTATGAGCCACTGATCAGTTACCAGAAGGACGGAAAACTGGAACCTGCGCTGGCAGAATCATGGACCATCTCCGATGACGGCAAAGTATATACATTCAAGCTTCGCCAAGGTGTGAAATTCTCAGATGGTACGCCATTTAATGCTGAGATTGTGAAAAAGAATTTTGACGCTGTGATGAAAAATAAAGCTACACATAGCTGGCTGGGAATTGTAGGTGTGCTCGACAAGACGGAGGTTGTGGACGACCATACGTTCCGTATGACACTCACAGAGCCGTATTATCCTGTTCTTCAGGATTTGTCTGTGGTTCGTCCTTTCCGCTTCCTGGGTGAAGCCGGATTCCCGGATGACGGAGATACATCCCAAGGCATCAAAGAGCCAGTTGGAACGGGCCCGTGGATGCTGGCTGATTACAAGCAGGACGAATATGCTGTTTTCAAACGTAACCCGAATTATTGGGGGACCGCACCGAAGGTGGATCAGATTACGGTTAAAATCATCCCTGATGCAGAAACCCGCGTGCTTGCTTTTGAAAAAGGTGATCTCGACCTGATCTACGGTGAAGGTATGATCAGTCTGGATGCGTTCCAACAGCTTCGTGACAACGATAAATATGTGAGTCAACTGTCTGATCCGGTAGGTACGCGGGATCTGCTGCTGAATTCCTCCAATCCGAAGCTGTCTGATCTCAGAGTACGGATGGCGCTCCAGCAAGGATTTAACAAAAAAGCGATGGTGGAAGGCATCACTCTGGGTCTGGAAGAACCGGCAGATACGGCACTATCCAAAAACTACCCATACACCAATGTTGACCTGAAACCGATCGAATATAACGTGGAACGATCCAAAGCTTTATTGGATGAAGCGGGTTGGAAGATGCCTGCGAATGGTAGCGTTCGTGAGAAAGACGGCCAACAGCTTGAATTCGAAATGATTTTTGACAAGACGGACCCGATTCAGAAAGCGATGGCTGAGACCATTCAGGCGGAATGGAGCGAGCTTGGGGTTAAGGTAAACCTCACTGGGCTGGAACTGACGGTACAGATCAAACGTTTGAAAGCCAATGATTTTGACCTGTATTTCTGGTACAACTATGGTGCTCCGTATGATCCACATTCCTTCATTAACGTTGTAGCGAGCCCTGGATTTGGTATCTCTGAGACGCTCAGTGCCTTGCCGATGAAAAAGGAACTGGACGAGCAGGTACATGCCGCACTATCATCAACAGATGAGACGAAACGTCAGGAGCTGTATGGCTCCATCCTGACAACACTTCAGGAACAATCGGCGATTGTCCCCATCTCGTATGTTAAGAAAACGGCGGTATATCAGAAGAAAATTTCCAACTTTATTTTCCCGGCGAACCGTGATGAAAATCCGTTTGTAGGCATTGAGTTGGGCAATCAATAATGATCCATGTAGCTTGATAAAAGGGAGGAACGTTTGGTGATCAGTTATATCGGTAAACGAATGATCGCGATCATTCCTATCGTTTTTATCGCTACACTCGTTACCTTTGCGCTTATTCATATCTCACCAGTTGATCCGGCCGAGGCTTATCTGACAGCTGCTCATATCTATCCCACACCGGAGCTGCTTGCGCAAAAACGGCATGAATTCGGCCTGGATCAGCCTTTGTTAACCCAATATGCGCATACGATTCAGAAAATTGCCAAGCTCGACTTCGGCACCTCGTATCTCACCAATAAACCCGTATGGGATGAGGTGAAATTAAGGCTCCCGGCTACGGCTGAGTTAGCCTTCTGGAGTATGTTGTTATCCGCTTTGGTGAGTATTCCATTGGGAATACTGGCGGCGGTGTACAAGAATAGCTGGATTGACATGGTCAGCCGGGCCATTTCCTATTTTGGAGCATCTATTCCGCAATTCTGGCTCGGTTACCTGCTGATCTTCTTTTTCTCAGTGAAATTGGACTGGCTGCCTGTGGAGGGGCGTGGATCGTGGGAGAATCTGGTTCTGCCTACGATTACACTTTCCTTGATTCTTATTGCGGTCTACACCCGATTGTTACGTTCCAGTGTACTGGAGCAATTGCAGGAGACATATGTAAAGTATGCAAGAACACGCGGGATTCGCGAAAGAGTGATTATGCTCAAGCATGTCCTGAAAATCGCCATATCGCCCCTCATTACGGGGATGGGGATGAGTATGGGCAAGCTGCTCACAGGCACCATTATTGTAGAGCAGGTATTTTCCTGGCCTGGGTTCGGACGATACTTTGTTGATGCGATATTTAACCGGGATATTCCCGTAATACAATGTTATGTCTTCCTGGCGGCATGCCTGTTCATCGTATGCAATCTGCTCGTTGATCTGGTGCAGCTCGTTATGGACCCACGGATTTCAGCGAAAGGACGGGCAGAACATTGATAAACAAATGGTGTGCGGTATTTAAAGGACAGAGAGCCATTCAAATATGCTCGGTGATCCTATTACTTTTCTTCGTGATTGCGATACTTGCTCCGTGGATTGCTCCTCATGACCCGGTTAAGGTGAATCTGTTACAGAAGCTGGCGAGTCCATCGCTTGAGCATTGGCTGGGAACGGATCATCTGGGACGCGACAATCTTACCAGACTGATGTATGGAGCGCGGGTGTCGCTTGGATTTGCTACTTTGATCTTTCTGTCGTCTTTGCTCATTGGTGTCATTGTAGGTTCGATCTCTGGTTACCTTGGTGGCTGGGTGGACAGTCTACTGATGCGCTTGTGTGAAGGCATTATGGCGTTTCCGAATCTAGTACTGGTGCTGGGCATTGTGGGGATTTTCGGCCCAGGTCTGATGCAGGTGCTTCTAGCCCTCATGATGGTGCAGTGGGTGTATTATGCACGCATCTGTAGGAATATGGTCGTTAGTCTGAAGGAACGGAACTTCATCGCAGCGGCGCGGATTAGCGGCTCCTCTTCGTGGACGATTATCCGCAGACATATCATCCCCAACGTGCAGCGTCCCATTGTTGTGATGGGCACACTGGAGATGGGCTGGGCGATTATGGATATATCTGCACTGTCCTTCCTGGGACTCGGTATTCAACCCCCGAATGCAGAATGGGGGGCCATGATTCATGAAGGAACGGGTTATATTCGGAGTCATCCCGAATTGATGATCTATCCGGGTGTGTTGATTTTGCTGGTGGTCATGACGTTCAACATCCTGGGAGAATCGTTATCTGAGCGTTATGGTATTGCGAAACGATAGTTGCAGTTGAACGGGTGGAAAGCAGACGGGGGTGAGCATATCGATGGTTGATGCAGCGAAGGTACTTGAAGTTCGGGATCTGCAAGTGAAGCTTAGAACAACGGAAGGTTCAGTCCCGTTACTGGAGCCTATGGATTTCGAATTGCAAAAAGGCCGTGTCTTCGGTCTGGTCGGCGAGAGTGGCAGCGGCAAGACCGTTACGTGTAACGCGCTGCTCCATCTGCTTGATCCGCGCAAGATGGAAGTGTCAGGCAGCATCCGCCTGAATGGGCGTGAGCTTGGCTCCTTGTCAGGTGAGGAGATGCGGCGCATCCGAGGCAAGGACATCGGATTTATTATGCAGAATCCGATGAATGCTTTTACACCCGTATATACGATCGGATCTCAATTCATTGAAACCTTGCGTACGCATACGGGGATGTCGAAAGCAGTAGCCCGAGAACGGGCTATTGCTGCCTTGGCAGACATGAACCTGCCCGAGCCGGCCAAACTGATGAAGCGATATCCCTTCCAACTGAGTGGTGGTATGTTACAGCGGGTAATGATTGCCATATCGATGTGCCTGCGACCAGCCCTGGTTATTGCTGACGAGCCAACGACGGCACTGGATGTCGTGAATCAGTTGAAGGTGCTTTTGGAATTGGATCGGCTACGTACGGAATATGGCACATCCATCTTGCTCATCTCCCACGATCTGGGTGTGATCTCGCATATGGCCGATGAAGTCGCGGTTATGCAGAAGGGACGGATTGTGGAGCAGGCGGATGTGTATCAACTGTTTGATCACCCGCAGCATGAGTATACCCGGATGTTGTTAAATGCCAGGCCCAGTATGTCTTTGGGACGATAGCGAATGGCAGATGAGATGAATCGTTCAATGAATGTATGTGTAGAACGGGTATGAACTGGATTTTGAGTGGGTAGGCTTAGGGGTGAAATGGGCATGGTGATGTGAAATTTCAGCTTCTTCCGAGATTGCTTCTGCCAAGTACAAAAGAGGAGGATGACCTGATGCTTCAGGTACGTGGAGTAAGCCATAGCTATGGCAAACGCAATTGGCTGGATCGTTCGGGAGCGCGTCCTCCTGTGCTGGCAGATATCTCACTTACGATTGAAAAGGGTGTTTGTCTGGGACTGTTAGGTACGAGCGGGGCAGGTAAAAGTACCTTGGGCAAAATCATTCTTGGTCTGGAGAAGCCCAGCCAGGGTCAGGTTTTATTTCAAGGTCAGGATATCTACCGATCCAGCAAATCCGTACTCAAGGGATTACGACGTGATCTGCAGGTCGTGTTCCAGGACTGTTATTCGGCTGTGAATCCACTCATGACTGCCGCGCAGATCATCGGTGAGCCACTGGATAATTACGAGCGTTTGTCTACAAAAGAACAACTTCGTGTGGTTGGACAACTGCTTGAGCAGGTTGGACTTACACCTGAGGATGGGAGCAAGCTTCCGCATCAGTTCAGCGGCGGGCAATTACAGCGAGTCAACATTGCACGAGCCATTGCGCTCAAGCCAAAGTTAATCGTACTGGATGAATCGATCAGCAGCCTGGATATGGTGCACCAGACGCAAATCCTATCCTTATTGGCGGAGCTCAGAGCATCGTATGGGTTGTCCTATCTTTTTATCACACATGATATTCGGGCCGCCATGACGATCTGCGATAGTATTGCCGTAATGGATCAGGGGAAGCTGGTCTATAGCGGTGATGCCGGCGATTCGGTAATGCAGTCAGATCATCCGGCAGTCCAGCAACTGGTTACAGCTATTTTGCCTGAGCATCCATCAGGTCGTATTTCGTTTGGGTAATGCGTTGCTTGTATGGTTGTAGATGGCTGTTCGTTGGGGTTGCTTACCATGGTTGTGCTCCATTGCATGAACGGATACGAAGTCGCTAACGAATCGAGAGAGCGTTAAATGGCGATATAGTGCGGAATGCAAAATGTAACGAACCTCAGTGAAGTTATTCCGGTGCAAACTAGTTTAAAACCTCCAAATGATACACAGATCGAGGAAATAACGCGTCTACGATTCGTTAAACCTCAGACTTATCGAAAATGGCGCTAATAGCGTGTTTACGGTTCGTTAGATCATAATGAATGCTAAAAGGGTTGTCCCCTACGTCTTGTTCAAGACGTAGGGGACAACCCTTTTTTGTAACTGGAAATAGGTACATTTCTGCTCTCTGATATAAGTTAAACTAAAATTACAAGTGCGCCACTCGCGGAATACAGGACTACCTTTGAATTATGAGTATCCCCAGATTTTTGATTTAACTTACAACGTGAAAATCTGGAGAGAAGCATATACTTCCGATGAAGTTTTCTTGCAGAAAAGTGTTTACCCCATCTTCCGCCCAAGCTGTTCGATCTTATCCAACCAATTCTTTCTCTGTTCATCAGACTTCTTCCCAACTTGATCTACAGGTGTTATCCGCACAGGTTTGATGCCAGTCAGTGCAAATGTGGAGATTTTCATCATTTTATGTGCGGGCTCACCTTGGAACCATTTGTAGTACCAGCTCGGACCATCCATCGTGGTGATCATGCGGGCGGTGCGGCCTTTGAGCAGTTGATCGGGGAAAAGTTTTCCTTTTTGATACTTGAAGGCGTAACCTGGCATGAAGATTCGGTCAACGAAACCTTTCAGCAGGGCAGGTGGTCCTCCCCACCATATTGGGAACACCCATACGAGATGCTCGGCCCACTTGATTGCTTCTTGAGCTTGTAGCAAATCCGGTTCAAGTGGAAGTTTATTACGATATCCTCCTTCCAGATTCATGTTGAACGCGAGTTCGTTCAGGTTGATCATGCGAACGTCTGCACCAGCCTGAACCGCACCTTTACGGTAAGCCTCGGCGATTGCACCGTTGTAACTGGGTGAGACGGGATTGCCTTGAATAATTAATATTTTCTTCATCGAAGATAACACTTCCTGACTGTTTTAGTTAATGAACACTAACCTCGTGTGCAAAAAGAAAAGGTCACGTGTGACCCGGTAATCCATTATTCGTATATCCTGATGGTATGCTGATGATTCTCTTTTAGAAGTTGTTCAAAGAGTCCGCTTTTGATTACGAAGCATGCCTAGTGGCATCATCCGCATCGGAATATGGGATTCAGCCGAGATAAGCGGATGTTTACGAAGGTTGTTTCCTTCGGAAACAATGTAGTTGCTCACGTCGTTTTCCCTACACTCCGCTACTCCATTTCTAGCTTCATCCCATCTCCATCGTTACTTCTGAGGTAAGTGCCCCAACATCGATGCAAGTCGGTGAACAGTCTCGCCCGTATAAGGTACCAACAGCTCTGGTAGCTCACCTTGCATACTGGAGACCGCCATGCGTGTAATTGCACCGATCACCAGCACGGCTGTAAGCCGTGAATCCTGCTGAGGCAGTTCCCCCCTCATCATTCCCTGATCGATCAGATCCATTAACGCATCCAATGGCTGACGGTAATCCTCGCTGCTTCCAGCTTCAATGAATATTTCATGATTCTGTGAAATTAGCAGCAGTCCGTAGGGATCTTCATCATGCAGATGGAGAACCTCGGTAACCAGTTGCTTGAAGCGTTCCAACACCGGACCTTCCTGTCGAACATACCCGTCAATCAGTGCAGTATAGTCGACACAGTATTGGGTGAAGGCTTCCAGTGCAACGGCATCTTTGTTTTTAAAATGTTTGTAGATCGCCGCATCGGTTACTCCGGCGGCGTCACCGATCTCTTTGACGGATATGCCGTCAACGCCTTTGGTTGCGAACAAGCGCATCGCCGCTTGTAGGATATCTTTCTTTTTGCTGTCCACATGAGATTTGTTCTTCATGATTTTATAGTAAGTGATTACTAACCAAAATGCAACAAGCAATTTTGAAACTCTAAATTAAGACACTGAATAAGCGCTTACGAACAAAGCTTGCAGGCTTGTGAACGGCAACGTATGATGAATAGAAATCAACATCGGAGCAGCAGGGAGAACGAAACGGATGGTGGATAGCGTGAACGAAGAGATGGATGCATATAGCTGGGTGACGCCTGAAGGAATGCTGAATGATTACTATATAACAAGCCGCGAACAGTTGTATAAAGGAATGAACGGACGATATGTGGAGCGATTCACGATTCCTACCGGGGGCAGTTATATTTTCAAACCACTGACGAATCCTGCACAGCATGGACGGGAACGATGGATGTACGAACGTGTGATGTCAGGTCTACCCCCGATCTATCCGCAGCTCATTGCAGCGTCGGATCTTACCATTGCTCCAGCACAGAGCTGGATGATCTACGAGGATCTGGGGCAACTGGTGCATGATTCGCAAGAAGCGACGATGCTCGGCGCAGCGGCACATATGGCAGCATGGCATGCATTGCCTGTTACGGAGTGGAACGAGCTGCCTCGCATGGGCCAGAAACCGTCTATTCGCACAATATTGGATGAGTTGCAAATGCATAGGCAATCTACCGATGAACTGTTATCCAGATTGGATATGCAGCTATCCGCATCCGATTGGGATAAGATCACTAGGTTGATCCTTACGGCAGAGGAAGAACTTCCTACTGTTTTGTGTCACGGAGACCTGCATCCAGGTAACATGGCGGAGGTGGAAGGCAGACTGGTCATCTTGGACTGGGAGCATGCCCATCTGAATACGCCACTGTGGGATATATATCACCTAGTTGATCTCTCGCATCCGCTGTTTCCCAGAACAGTTACGCCTGTATTGCGAGAGCGGGTCATGGATGTTTATTTGGACAAACTAGGGAGCCTGGGCATGCAGATTGAACGGGTTTCTTTTGCAGAATGGTACGATGCCTATGCTATTGCATTCTCACTCTGGATGCTGCGTTTGATTGATGGCGATCTCAGAAGTGAGGAATGTGTGTGGCCGAAGGAACAGTTGCGGAACCAATGGCATGAGACGGCAGCGACGATGGAACAGTGCATGAGGCACATGGGTGAGGAATAGAAATGAGGGGTGAGAAACTTGCGTAAAGTCGCACTTGTTATGCGTAAAATTCAATTCACGGAAGCACAGGGGCCACGCGTATTTGCGGATCGGCTGAAGCAGATTGGTCTGGAACTGGGCGTAGATATCGTGTTCATCTCGCCGGAGCGTCATGTCAGCGGATACGACTGGTTGCCGGGTTATGAGCATGAGAAAGGTGACCTGGTGAACTACGATATCGTGCTGGACCAGATTCATAGCCAAAATATAGAGCATGTCATCTACACCGTATCCGGGTTTACGTTTTTGAAGATGTTCCTACCAAAGAGTGTATTGTTTCCGCACAGTTTTCCCGATCCCGCGCTAACGGGATATGAGATGATGAAGCCATTTTATACGATGGTGGATAAAGCGATTGTGCAGACCGAGTTTTTGAAAACAGAACTGGCCCGCAATTTCGGCGTACATGACGTGAACGTCATCCCGATTGGCTTTAGTGAAGAGCTGGCGAACCGGCACTATGACCCGAGCCAGGTCGTACATAATCGGGTGCTCTGGATCGGTAGGGATGAAGCGAACCGTCGACCGGACTTGGTCCTGGAATATGCTCGGCAGAACCCGGACAAGGAAGTGTACATGGTGTTTGGCGGCGTGCGCTATCGGGAAACCATGAAGAAGTATGACATTCCTGCCAACGTGAAGCTGAAGTTTGCGCTCACGCAGGATGAGATATTTACGTTGATGAATTCATCCAAGGTATATTGGAACTGTTCGGCCTTTGATACGTTTGCGATGCCGCTGACGGAAGCGATGGCGATGGGCAAAATGGTCGTGAAACCGGAGCATGCTTGCTACGGTCACATTCGATCCACGCATGCCTTTGCAGGCAACGAGGATAACTGGTTTGAACTGGTGAACATGGCTGCGGCAGCGCCGCGCAGTGTGTCAGAAGACAACCGGGAGTATGCGTTTGGTGCCTTTTCGCGCACGAAGATGAAAGAAGGGTACCGGAACTTTTTCTCAGAGTGGTTGAAGTAACGTAAGGTCTGTAACAAAGGGCTTGATCCATCCAGCAACAGGAGGGGAACCTTATGGAAGTACTGATCTTATGGACATTGGGAATGTGGGCGGTGCAGCTGCTGATTGAATGGCTTATCTACCGATTGCAAGGACGGCGAATGACGTGGGTACAATATATATTGCCATGTGTGGCCCTGCTTGGCGGTGCCGTTGTAATCATGATCAGCATCGATATTGGCGGGTGGAACGGCATCGGATATGCCCTGCTCGGCGCATCACTGGGTACCTCGGGAATGTTAACACTTATTACGGTGGCGATCAGGGATGTAATGCTTCGGCGACGGGGCAGGGATTAATCAGAGCTGTAGCTATTGTGGAAAAGGATGAATTGGCGATGGGATGGTTGCGGAAACGCATTCGTCTGTGATATATTGACATTAATTATGACATGGGAGGTGAAGACAGGTGAATCACGAGATGCTTAACAACCGTATTAGCCAGCTGCCGATTGCTATGGCTGGCATTGTTCATACTTTTCTGACCAACGGGAGAAGTCTGTCCAATTTTGAATATACGGAAGTTAACATTTGCGAGAAGATGCCTGCCTTGACCTCATTCGGACGATAAGCGATATTGCTTGAATTCTGAAGGGCCGCGGAGCTAACCTCCTGCGGCTCTTTTTGTGTTGCGGTCAGGATCTTCCATACCATAGGAGGAACCTTATTATGATGATGATTAGCGCGCAACAACTGACTCAATACCACGGAGCACATCTGGTGCTGGACGGCATTACATTTGAAATTATGGAAGGTGACAAGATTGCCTTAATCGGCCGCAACGGAAGCGGCAAGACCACACTTATGCGCCTGATGGCAAGAATGAACAAGCCGGATGAAGGGCAATTGATGATAAAAAAAGATACACGAATGGGATATGTAGCTCAGGTTCCGGAAGGATTAGATGACCATACCGTACTGGATGTGCTGAGCCTTGGATTCAAGGAGCTTATGATATGTCGCACGCAAATGAAGGAAATGGAGCAGCAGATGTCCGATCCGGCATGTGCTGCAGACCCAGATCAATTGGAGCGCCTGTTGAAACGCTACGCGGCGCTGCAAGATCAGTTTGAGCGTGAGGGTGGATACGAAATGGATGCCCGGATCGATCAGGTGGCGGACGGTTTGGATATCGCCAAGGCGCATTATGGTTGGCGCTTCGGTTCACTGTCCGGTGGGGAACAGACCCGGGTGGTGCTGGCCTCGCAGCTGATCGTAAAACCCGATCTCCTATTGCTGGATGAACCCACGAACCATCTCGATCTGGAGCGGGTGGAGTGGCTGGAAGGATTTTTACGAGAATACTCCGGCACCATTGTCCTGATCTCGCATGATCGCTACTTTCTGGATCGGGTAGTGAATGGAACGCTGGAGCTGGAGGATGGTGAGGCGCTAACGGCAGCAGGAGGCTATACGGAATATATGGCAGTGAAAGAACAACGGCTGTTGCAGCAATTCGAGGAGTTCAAGGAGCAGCAGAAGGTGATCAAAAAAATGAAGGAAACGATCCGCCAGCTGGAGGAGTGGGGCCGAGTTGGTGGCAATGAAAAGTTCTTTCGGCGGGCCGCTTCCATGCGCAAAGCGCTGGAACGGATGGAACAGGTGAAGCGCCCCATATTGGAGCGGCGCAATGCCGACTTCGATGTTCGTCCTACGGATCGAACAGGTAAACGGGTCGTGGTCCTGGAACAAGTGGAGATGAGTTATGGCGAGCGAGCGATTCTACGCGGGATCTCGGGTCTGCTTGAATATGGCGACAAAATTGCACTCATTGGCCGCAATGGTTCCGGCAAGACGACCCTGTTCAAGTTGTTGCTTGGAGATGAGCAACCCAATACCGGCAAGCTGGAGTGGGGTGCACGCGTGGATGTAGGGTATCTGGCTCAACAGGAGGAACCTAAGAATCCGAAGCTGAATGTGCTTGAATACTTCCGTCTGGAAGCAGGCGTGGAGGAAGGCGAAGCACGCGGGATTCTGGCTCGATACCTGTTCTATGGAGCCGATGTATTCCGCGCAGTGGGACAGTTATCTGGCGGGGAATGGACGCGCCTGCGGCTGGCTCTGCTGGTGCAGCGCAAACCCAATGTACTGCTGCTCGATGAGCCGACCAACCATCTGGATATCGCATCCAGAGAAGCGCTGGAAGAGTCACTGGTTGATTTTGAAGGAACCGTACTTGCCATCTCGCATGATCGATATTTCGTCAATCGCCTTGCGTCCCGTGTCTGGGAACTGGAGAACGGGCAAATGACCGCTTATCTGGGAGACTATGAGGCGTATCGTGAGAAGAAGCTTGATTTGCAAGCTCGTGCGGCGGCGACAGGTCAGGGCACAGGAGGGGGAGCCGTTCCATCCGGCGGAAAAGCCAAGTCAGAGATGAAGTCAGGTATGACGACAACGTCGAGGGGGACTGTCCGATCAGGGAAGAAGCCAGAAGCTAATTCGGTTGCAACTGCATCGAATGATAGAAGTGGCAATGGCAATCAACACTCTGCGGAGAAGCTGGAACAGACTTTGGCTCGTCTTGAGGCACAGATTCAGGCGCTGGATCAACAGCTGGAAACGGTGCAGAACAATCCGCTTGAACTTGAACAAATCTGGCATGATCGCGAGCAATTGTCCGCTGAATATAATGATGTATTGGCCCAGTGGGCTGAGTTATAGGTCCGAATGGCATGAGCATAAGGTTGAACAAACGAGGTCGGGGAATCTTCTCCGGCCTTTTGACACGGGCTTAAAACATATCAAACGTGGAATCTGCTTGTTTTTTCAAGCTTTGTTGATCCAAGAACGTGGCGACAACCTGTTCTTATTTTTACATGTCATGGTGAATAGAATCAATTTCATAAATCACTAAAAATGGAGTTTTGTAACTAGACATAGAGACAAATTAAACCATTTTGATCTATGTCTAGCCTTGATTTGAAGCAGCTAAAGGTACTATGAAATTGATTCACTAGTGTAACTTTTTTCCTTCTGATGCGTTAAATACGTTTGTATGAATTGAAACGGCTCACCTAAGAGCTCGCAAAAAGGGAGGTTATCGGTATCTATTATTCATTGACGTATCGGAGTTGGTCGGATGATCGACAGGCGGAGACTGGGGTGCTGGAACAGACTTCAGTCACACGAGATGAACTGTTCATGCGCAAACTGGTGGATGCCACTTTGGTGAAAAACAAACTTTGGGCGCATCTGTCCAATGAATGCCAGGATGGGCGGGAACATGCGGTATACGTGATGGCGTATGACCAACAGATGCCGGATGAGTACGGTGCAGCCATTGCGGATGCTGCGCTGGCGATGTGCAAAATGTCTTCCATTTACAGCGCAGAGTATATGTTGTGGAATGGAAGTTCGTTTCAGGAGTTGGAGCTCACAGCTTCATCCACCTATACAATGGAGCTTGCCGAGCAACTGCTGGACCATTATATGGTTCGCGGTGGCAAGACGTATGAGTTCCTGTATTCCGTGCTGGATGCGGATCGCAAGAAAGTGTTGTTTTATATGAAAGAGGTGGATCTGTGATGAGTGACCAAGAGCGGGGGCAAGCATCGAAACCCGGATCAAAAGCGAAGCTGGTTGCTTTCTCCCTGATGCTGGCAGTTCCTGCTGTGTTATCCGGTTGCGGCAGCAACAATGATGAATGTGACCCGGAGTATGATACCGGATGTGAATATGATTCCAACAGTGGGCACTACTACTACGGCGGGTCGTCGTATCGAAGCAATAAGGACAGTAACAGCTCCTATAGCAAATCCAAGTCCAAATCAAGCGGCTTTGGTAGCTTCTTCCGCAGTTCGGGAGGATAACCGGATGAGGCAAGTGGTTCAACTACCGTTTAGTCACGAAGAAGTATTTCAGGGCGAAACGGAACAACAGATTCCATATCATCGAATGTATGGGAAGCAGTATTGTGTGCCTGCATTGACGGTCTATTCTCCCTCGGAGGTACAAGAGCTGCGTGCCGCAGCCGAGGCGGTAGACGGCATTTATTGTAAAGTGATGCGATTTATCCAGCAATACATGCCGGATTCCTTTTTGGATCATCAGTTGGGTATCCATCCGGGGCTTATTCCGGCAGCACGTATGGAGATGGTAACTGGAGGCATTACCCGTCAGGACTGGATTATTGGAGAGGCTGGACCGAAGTGTATTGAAAATAATACGGACACTCCAACAGGCATACCGGAGGCTGCTGCATTGGAAAATATCCTGGTCGGTCTTGCTGAGGATGCTACGCTAACTGCACCATCTGCCGAGATGGATACACGTATTCGGGAGTGTTTCAGGATATGGCTGGAATTCTATGCAGAGCAGGGTTTAAAGGGGTCTGTGACATTCACTTCTTTTGGCAAACATGTCGAAGATCGAACAAATACGGAATACCTGATGAAACGTTGTCAGGAAGCGGGATACGAAGTTTTCTATGCTCCACTTGAGGAACTGGAGATTGTTCCAGGGGAGGCGCTTTACCATCAGGGTCGGGAGATTAACTTGCTGTACCGTCTCTATCCACTGGAGTATCTGATTGATGATCGGGATGAGACGACAGGGGTGGAGATTGGGGTAGCTCTGCTTGATCTTGTACGGGAGGGACGACTAGGTCTAATGAATCCGGTTCAGCATGTACTGATGCAGAGTAAAGGCTTCATGGCGGCAATCTGGTCGCTCTACGAGCGTAACGAGCAAACCCCGGATTATTGCGGGTTTACCCTCTTTGATGAAGCAGAAATGGACGTGATTTCTCGATATCTGCTGCCAACCTATTTTTCGGCTGAGCCTTTCGAGCTGAATGCCATACCATATGTAGCTAAAAGCTATTGGGGGCGCGAAGGCAGAGGAACTCTTTTGCTGGATGGTGGAACGGACAATGCCTTTGGAAAGCAGGATACAGAGGAGCAGGATACAGAGCATTCTCTTAACGAGGTGCTGGAATCCAATCTTGCATCTGGGGCAACAGACGAGGATGAAGAGATTGCAGCTTATTACGAAAATCAGCCCAAAATCTATCAGCAGTTGGTTCCGATGGAACAGGCCGTGATCGAGACGGAAGATGGGGCGTACAGCGGTTATCTGCTTACAGGGGTGTTTGTTATCGGTGGGCGTTTGGCTGGGGTGTTACCCAGGGTTGGGGAGAAAGTAACTGGAGATATGGCCTATTATTGTGCGGCTACAGTTCGGGAACGGATGAATGATGAGGAGGAGAAGGAATGGAGAATTTGGGATTAAACCTCGTGAATGTGGCGGTGGGTGTGGGCATTCTGCTGGTGGTATTGGTATGTGGATATTTCGCTTTTAGCAAATTGACCCGGTATAACGATAGTGAGGAAATCGCTAAAGGTAACGAGGCGGCGGGCATGTACATGGGCAGCAAATTGCTGGGACTGTGTATTATTGTAGGTATGGTATCTTTCTCGACGCATTCGTGGTTGGATATGCTGTTGTGGTCGGCGTTTGGAATTATTGTGCTGTGCCTGGTCTATATTATATTTGATTTCCTGATTCCAAAAATGCGGGTGTGTGACGAAATCGCACGAGGAAATATGGCGGTAGCCCAGCTGCTGCGTTCGATTATCATCGGCGTTTCCATCGTCATCGGTACATTTTTGATGTAAAATAAGACATAGTGTTTTATAGAATGTACTATATAAACGGAAGAAGGAGCGCGGCATCATGAGAAGAGTCATCATCGATACAGATACAGCAGGAGACGATACGATTGCGATCCTGACGGCATTGCATCACTTTCAGGTGGAAGGCATCACGATTACGGGTGGTAACGTACAATTCGACCAGCAGGTTGAAAATGCTCTGTACACGGTACAGGTTGCTGGACATGGCGGCAAAGTGCCTGTGTATAAAGGATGCGAGCGACCGCTAATGGCCTACGGTAAAGCTCAGCACCGTACAGTGGAAGACGTGCATGGCGATGACGGCATGGGCGGCGCGCATTTCCCGAAGGCGGATCAGCGTCCCGAGAGCGGGCATGCGGTTGATTTTATCATTGAGAAGGTGCACGCACATCCGGGTGAAATTGAACTTCTGGCGATTGCCCCGCTGACTAATATTGCTATGGCGATCCAGAAAGACCCAACGATTATTCCAGAGATTGCTCACCTGTACATCATGGGCGGAACGAATAATGCACTGGGCAATATCACCCCGGCGGCGGAGTATAACTTCTACGTAGACCCGGAAGCAGCGAAAATTGTACTGCATGCGGGCATTCCGATCACAATGGTTGGTTGGGAGATGTGTACGCAATATTCAGTGATGGACGATGACGATCATGCAGAGATTACGGCTCTGGGTACATCGGGTGCTGACTTCTTCACCGCAATCAACAAAGTGGTTATGCAGTTCAACAAGTCGGTACATAAGCTGAATGGCACCACTCATCCCGATACGTTGCTGATGGCTGTTGCGGCAGATGAATCCATCATGACCAAGTCGGGTCAATATTATGTGGATGTGGAAGCGGTAGGAGAGCTGACACGTGGATACAGCGTGGTTGATATCAACGGACGTTTTGGCAAAGAGCCCAATGTACGTGTCTGTGAGGGCATTGATCGGCCCAAATTCAAATCCATGCTGCTGGACGTTCTGTCAGCGATCCAATAAACGCAGGAATTTAACTACAGGAAAAAGAAGAAAATCCGTGCCTATCCCAGGTACGGATTTTTTATTGCCCATTTTTGGAATAACTACTTCACCTGTCGTAGTAAATTGTGCTATACTTCAACTACTACGACAGATGAAGTAATGAGGAGGAGTATCTTTTGTGATCAGCAGTGACGTTATACGTGGCTACAATGATACGCTGATCCTCTACATGCTGCTCGAAGGGGAGTCGTACGGCTACGAGATTTCCAAGAACATCAGGCAGCTGACAGAGGAAAAGTACGTCATGAAGGAGACGACATTATACTCGGCCTTCACCCGATTGGAGAAGAACGGTTATATTGAATCGTTTTACCTGGATGAGAATAGTTTGGGAAAGCGTCGTACCTATTACCGGATTACGCCGCCCGGCCTCGACTATTACAGAGAAAAGTGTGAGGAATGGAAGGTTACGCAGGAGGTTGTTAATCTATTTATCAGGGAGTTGTGACGGAACATGGAGACAATTATGGTGTATCTGGAGAACATGTTTGCTGGTCTACCGAAGACACCCGAGGTGGAGCATCTGAAGCAGGAGCTCCTTTCGGGGATGGAAGATAAGTACCTGGAGTTGAAGCGGGAAGGCAAGTCGGAGAATGAAGCCATCGGTATTGTGATCTCAGAATTCGGTAATATCGAGGAGCTAACTGCAGAACTCGGTATTCAACCAGTCAATGCGGAAGAGGCAGTACCTGTGCTGACGGAAGAAGAAGCCTACGCATATACCACTGCAAAAAGAAATGCCGGATTTTGGATCGGGCTGGGTGTTTTATTGTGCGCGTCGGGTGTGGCGTTTCTGATTTTCATGGATACTTTATTTGAGAACTATGCCACTTCAGCTGCAAACCGTTCGGTGGAAACGGGGACTGTACTGGGCCTGATCGGCATGTTTGTGCTGATTGCGATTGCGGTAGGCATGTTCATTCACAGTGGCATGAAGCTTGAACGCTTCAGTCATATGGAGAAGGGCTTCCAGCTTCCTTATACACTTAAAATGAGTATTCAGCATAGTCGGGAGAGCTTCGCTCTGACTTATCGTATAGCCATCATTACGGGTGTCTGCCTGTGCATTCTGTCTCCTGTGTTTATTTTCGCAGCCTCCTCTATCAATGATAACTACGCCTCTTATGGTGTATCTGCCTTTATGGTCATGGCTGGGGTAGGAGCATTCTTGTTTGTATATTACGGGAATATTCAGGGGGCTTACACGAACTTACTGGAGAAGCACCAGTTGACGGTAGAGAAGAAGCAAGAAGTAAAGGTTGTGAGAGCCGTGGAAGCGATTGTATGGCCGCTGGCGACAGCCATCTTCTTGTTCACAGGCTTTGTATATCAGCGGTGGGATATCAATTGGGCCATATTCCCGATTACAGGCATTCTCTCCGGCAGCTTTAGCAATGTGTACCATATTATGAAAAGCAAAAATCCGTCCTGAGCATGCTGCTTTAGCTAGTAAAGCCCACTTGATCTATATTGATCAGGTGGGCTTTTTTTGCTCCACTTAATCTAGTTTTGCTGCAACAAAAACGAGCGAATTCCTGTCGTGACCAGATCATGGTCTTCCTCATCAGGCAAACCGGATACTGTAATGGTGCCGACCTGTCCCTCATTTTCCAGAATCAGCGGGAAAGCGCCACCAGCCAGGACATAGTCCGTTGAAGGCAGATTAAAATCCTGTTCAAGCGTTTGGTTTTCGCTTCTAAGCCGCAGAGCTGTATGCCAAGAACTGGAGGAGAAATGATTCACCACGTTGTTTTTGCGTCGAATCCAGTCTTCATTGTCGGGATGAGTGCCTTCCATCGCATGCAAAAAGAGACGATGTCCCTTCAGGGTAATGTCGATGGTCACGGCTTGAGAGCGACGCTTCGCTTCTTCGACCAGATGCAGGCCAAGGTTGAGCGCTGTTTCAGAATCAAATGTGCCAAATACCAAGTCTTTTTCTTCCTGCTGCATTTCCTTTAATTTCTCTGTCATGGTCAGGTTCAAATTACAGGCAGCCCCTTTACATACATATATGATTGATGTCTACATTCGACATGAATGGGTATAGTACCTTCCAAATGCGGACTGGACGATGTTAGTCGACGTTATAGACGTGTTTGAAGATGGCTCATTTGGAGACCATACATCGGCTGTGTTAAAGTGAAAGAAACCTAATATACTCAAAACTCTTAAAGTTAAAATAAGTTATCGCTAAGTAGGCAGGAGGAGAAGCACGATGCTGTTTTATTTTGTAGCACTGCTGGTGACTTTGGTGGATCAGGGAACCAAGATTGCAGTGAGGATGTATATGGAAGTTGGCGACGTCATGAGACTGGGTGACTCGGGCATGCAGTTACAGCATTATGAGAACAGTGGAATGGCGGGCAGCATGTTTCAGGGAAATGCGCGTCTGTTCGGTGTGATTGCTGTTCTGTTCATAGCGGGCATGCTGTATTACCGGAGTAAAGGTGAGATTCGCGGTTTCTGGATGCAAGCTGGCGCGGGTTTTATGGTCGGTGGGGCTTTAGGCAATGCGATCGATCGATTTATCTATGCGCGGGTAACGGATTTCCTCGTGTTTCCGTCAGGACGCGGGATTTTGAATCTCGCTGATGTCGCAATTAACATCGGTGTGGTCATGATCATCATCGGGATGTTGATTCGTGCATATCAGAGTTATCGGACCAAGCGTTTACGCAATGCTTTGCCGAAAGCAGAACGTTCGTAACAAGTGGATAGAAGTTTTACAGTGGCTGAACATAAGCTTATTAAATGAGGGACATTGGATATCATCCAGTGTCCTTTTTGTTATGCCTGATTCAGGTCATGGGAAGAACTGCCGTGATTCATTTTTATCGAAACCGTTTTAGGAATAATAAAGGCTTGTATCATCCATTCAGATTGAAGTTAGTTTGGAAGGATTAACCAAATGGTTATTTCACCATTTGAATGGGTAAATTCTTACGTATATAAAGCTGAGGGAGGTACAACATGAGAAGAACGCTTACCAAGGCTCTCGGGACAATGTTGCTGTGTGGAACGATGGCTGTACTTTTATCTTCCTGTACCAGTGGAGATAGCGCGAATGGCAAAGTACAGATTGAATTTTTCCAGAACAAGCCTGAAGCCAAAACAACCTTTGATGAATTGATCAAAACGTTTAATGCGGAGCATGACGATATTCAGGTGACACAGGTGAATCCGCCGGATGCGGAGACGGTATTGAAGACCCGTGTCGTCAAAAATGATATACCGGATATTATGGCCATGGGGGCAACGGACACGTATTCAATCCTGGCCCAGAGTGATATTTTCACCGATCTGACGGATAGTTCATTACTCCAGACGATTGATCCAAACTACATACAAATGCTGAATGATCTCACAGGTATGGACGAAGTGACAGGTATTCCTTACGCGACTAATGCAAACGGCATTATGTACAATAAAACGCTGTTTAAGGAAATGGGATTGGATGTACCCAAGACGTGGGATGAACTCATTGCGACCGCCCAAAAGATTAAGGATGCAGGTGAGATTCCATTTTACTTCACATACAAGGATGACTGGCAGACTAGTCTGCCCTTCAATGCACTGGCCTCTAATCTGGTAGGTATTGATTTCTACCAAGAGCGGCGCGATAACAAAGTGACGTTCAAGGAGAAGTACCGCGAGGTAGCTGAGAAGCAACTGGAACTCATGAAATACGGTCACAGCGATAACTTTGGTAAAGCTTATTCGGACGGTAACCGTGCCTTCGCTAACGGTGAAGCTTTCATGTACATCCAGGGAACCTGGGCCATCTCGGAGATTCGCAAAGCGAACCCAAATGTTTACATTGGTTTCTTCCCATTCCCAACGGGCAACGATGCAAGCGAGATCAAGCTGGTGAACGGGATCGACTCCCTGTTTACCATTGCAGCGGACACACCTAATCGCGAGCAGGCAGAGACGTTTATTGCGTTCCTGTTAGAGCCTGAAAATATCGGAAGATATATTGACGAACAGACGCTGTTCTCTGCGGTCGAAGGTGTGAAGCAGGATGATCCTGCGGTACAGGAATTGATGCCATATATCGAGCAGGGCAAGGTTGTTGACTTTCCCGATCACTATATTCCGGCTGCCGTGCAGCTGAATTCCATCGTACAGTCCTTTTTGCAGAATCAAAACATCGACAACTATCTAGATACACTCGACAAAGAATGGGACAAGGTTGCCAATCGGCGTTAAGCCTTGTCTGAAGGAGGATGGAGTATGAACAAGCGTATCGCACCTTATTACTGGATGACGGTTCCGGCGGTTATATTGTTCTTTGTATTTATGACCCTGCCGGCCCTCCAGGGCATCTATTATTCATTTACGAATTATAACGGATTCGGGAAAGAGTATGATTTTGTTGGTTTCAAAAACTATTTCAACTTGTTCCAAGATGACAATGTAGGCAACGCCTACTGGTTTACGTTCAAATTTGCGATCGTTGTAACGATCCTGACCAATATTCTGAGCCTGCTCATTGCACTCGGGCTGAATGCCAAAATCAAGTTCCGTAACTTCTTCCGCGGCATCTACTTCCTGCCCAATATTCTGAGTGTACTGATCGTAGGTTACATATTTAACTACCTGTTCTCCAACGTATTCCCGATCTGGGGACAAAATCTGGGCATCAATGCGCTATCCACCAACATTCTCGGCAGCGAGAGTCTGGCTTGGATCGGTATCGTCATTGTTGCCGTATGGCAATCGGTGGCCCTGAATACGATTCTGTATTTGGCTGGTCTGCAAACGATACCAACGACACTGTACGAGGCATCCAACCTCGATGGTGCAGGCAAATGGCGTGAATTCTGGAGCATTACTTTCCCGCTTATTGCCCCTTTCTTCACCATTAATATGGTGCTGGCGATGAAAAACTCACTTATGGTCTTCGACCAAATCGTAGCCTTGACCAACGGTGGTCCCGGACGGGCGACGCAGTCCATCTCCCATCTGATCTACACCGGAGGATTTGAAGGCGGCGAATATGCATATCAATCTGCGAACTCGGTTATTTACTTCATCGTTATTGCGGTGATTTCAATTCTGCAAATCCGGTTCCTGCAAAGAAGGGAGATGGATCTGTAATGAAAAGCCGTACACGAATCAATTGGCTCGTTATGCTGCTCGTTGTGCTGGGCACCCTGTTTATTCTGTTCCCCCTATATATGACCGTTACGATTGCTTTGAAAAATCCGGAACAGATGGCCCAATCGGTCTTTGCCATTCCGACAACGCTTCACTGGGAGAATTTCGCGAGGGCCATCGATATGACAAACTTCTTCCAATCGTTCCGTAACAGTGCAATCGTTACCGCATCAACCGTGCTTTTGACGTTGCTCAGTAACTCGATGGTGGCCTATGCGATTGCGCGGAATATGGAGAAACGCAAGTTTTTCAAAGGACTGTATTATTACTTCGTCAGCGCGATGTTCATTCCATTCCCGATCATCATGCTGCCGATTGTTAAACTGACCGCATCACTGGAGATGACAAATCTGGTGGGTCTGATCCTGCTGCACACGGTCTATGGTCTGGCATTTAACGTATTTGTATACGTTGGATACATCCGGTCCATTCCGGTAGCGCTGGAGGAAGCGGCATTTGTGGATGGGGCGACAACCTGGGGCACGTTCTGGAAAATCATTTTCCCGCTCATGGCGCCAATCAGTGCCACGGTTGGTATTCTGACTTGCCTGTCCACGTACAACGACTTCTTGCTGCCACTCATTATTATCAGTGATCCGGGACAGTACACGTTGCCGCTGGTACAGTATGTATTCCAAGGACAGTTCAATACCGAATTTAACCTTGCGTTTGCATCATACCTGCTCGCGTTGCTGCCAATGATTATCATCTACCTGTTTGCACAGAAGTGGATCATCAACGGGGTTACCCAAGGGTCCGTGAAATAACTGAAGATGTGTCACAGAGAAGGATATGTGTGAAGGGATATGAACCAAGAGAGGTGGACTTTAAAAGTCCCCTCTCTTTTTTTTGATCCTTGTCATTTAACGTTTGGGAACTCTTCGGAGGATTGATTAACCTGTAAAACTATGCTATTTTTTAGTCGTTAGTTTAATCGGTAAACAAAGACTAAGAGAGAAGAAGAGTAAGGTTCATTTCTGCAAGCGCTTTAACTATATAAATGAACTAAACATTTACACGAGAACGGAGAGGGCAGAAATAACCTGAAAAAGCGGAGCGTTCGCCTTTATCCCCGGATTTTCCCCTTTAAAAGGGAATCAAAAAATCTGGGGATAACAGCGATTGGAAGGTTAATCTGTCATCGTAGTGGCTAGTGTAAATATTCTTTCGTTCATTTTATATAGGGGAACTGAATACGTAGATAAATCCGGCATCGTTTGTACCCAGTCTTCAAGAGCACGGGCGTAAGGTGGTGGGTTCTTTTACATGCCAAAAAGAGAGGAGAATGGGGAAGTTGCACGGGAAAAAAGGACATTTCAACTCACTTCGCAATCAGATCTTCATTGGTTTTGTTATGGTGATGCTTGTTGTTCTGCTGCTCGCAGGCATATCGGCTTATGATCGAGTAGCTGCTCTGCTGAAAAGCAATGCGGAGAAACATATTCACCAAACCGCCGTCCAAGCCAGTGGCAGATTGGATGCACTCATTGCACAAGTGAATTCGCTGACCGCCCAGGTGGCGGATGATTCATACGTGCAGCGTTTGCTCAGCGATGAGAAACAAGGCAACCCGGCCACCTTTAATCAGCGTCAAGCCCTCCTGCAGATTGCAGGCAGCTATCAGTCTTTCATCAACGGCGCGCAAAGTATGGAGATATATACTACGGGTTATAACCGCATCTTTCCGATGGATGACCGATCCCTCGATCTCAGAGTGGAGCGCAACTGGATCAGTCTGGCGGATGAAGGAAAAGGCAGACTGGTATGGGCAGGCGCTGACCCTGAAGATCCGGGTGTGCTCCTGGCTATTCGGCGAATTAACCTGCTGGATCATTCTTTCGAACATGGAGGTTATGTGGTAGTGCGGATGCAACGCAGTTTTTTTCAATTGAATGATTCGAATGGGACAGATGGTTCGCAGGACTCTATCATGCTCCTGGATGGTGCAGGCGAAGTGGTGACTTCCGATCTGGAGATTAATCTCGATCCAAAAGCCATATTGGACAGCGGATCAGTCGTGCAGAACGGGGAGGAATCCTATATCGTCGTCAGGCAAAAATCGGAGTTAACGGGATGGACACTTGCTGTCCTGACCCCGCTGCGGGAGACAACGGAAGGTGTATCCATCCTGAGAACGGCGCTGCTCGTCTCGGGAATGATTGGTGTTATCCTCTTCCTTATCATGTCGTTCTTTCTGTCCACGATGATTACACGTCCGCTCATCCGGCTGATGCGGGCCATGCGCAGTGCACAGCCAGGAGCAATGAGACCGAATCTAATGGTCAGCTCTACGATGGAGATCAATGAACTCAACAACGTATATAACCAGATGGTTTACAGGCAGAATGAATTGACCCGTGTGGTTCATGAGAAGGAAATCATGCAGTCCCGGGCTGAGCTGAAGGCGTTGCAGTCTCAGATTAATCCCCATTTTCTATTCAACACACTGGAGGCGTTCTATTGGTCCCTTGAGGAGAAGGGAGACGAGGAGATGGCACGTATGGTCGTGGCGATGTCCCGATTATTTCGCTACATTATCTCCAGTTCACAGCAGGATGAATGGGTTACGATTGCCGACGAGCTGGAACACGCCGAGCGTTATCTTCGAATTATGCAGATGCGATTGGGAGAGAGAATGCAATGGGAGATTCAGCTGAGCGACGTGGTTCGTAAGGTCCCAATCCCAAAACTGCTTATACAGCCCTTGGTGGAAAATGCGATTCTACATGGCATTGAGAGTAAACTGGGACCGGGAAAGATAATCGTCCATGTGGATGCTTCGACCGAGGAGAATCTGGTTCGCATTGAGGTTCGGGATGATGGTCCCGGTATGGATGAATCACGGCTTCAATCTGTCATTCATGCTTTACATGGTGGCCCCGCTGTATCTAACAAGGGTACAGGCGTAGGTCTAATCAACGTACATCGGCGACTGAAGCTTTACTTTGGCAGCCAACTTGGCGAACGTTGCAGGCTTTCCATAACAAGTAAGGTTGGGGAAGGAACCGTCATTTGCTTTGAGATTCCCAAGGGAACGGAGGGTGCATATGATTCATGACAAAACGATTCTTATCGTTGATGATGAGCCGCGTACAAGAGAGGGTATCCGCAAGACACTGGAAGGATGGTCGGCAGGACGAAATCACATTCAGACTGCAGAAAGTGGCGTCGAGGCCGTGGAATGGCTCAAGAAAAAGCCGGCAGATCTGTTAATAACGGATGTTCGCATGCCGGAATTCTCTGGCTTGTCTCTGATTGAAGCCATTCAACATTTTTCGAACAAGCCTGTTGTTCTTATTATGTCGGGACATGCCGATTTTCAGTACGCCCAGCAGGCCATTAAACTGGGTGTTGTGGAGTATATGTTGAAACCGATTGATAAGGAACAATTGCTGCAGACCGTCGAAAAAGCCTTGAAGTTTAGCGAACAACAGCGACGTATTCAAACGATGCAAGAAATGGTTGACCCCAAGCTGCTGGATGTTAAGGAGCGCGGAGAACAAAGGCTCAATAGCCAGATCAGTGAAGCTTTGACCTATGTGGATGCTCATCTGGGTGAACATGTGACCATGCGTGAAATCGCTGATTTACTCCATCTCAACTCCAGTTACTTCAGCGTATTGTTTAAGGAACAGATCGGCATCAATTTTAGTGAATACCTTACCCGCAAACGCATTCAGCGCGCGAAGGAGTTGCTTGTGCAGACAACGATGCCAATCTCGGAGATTGCTGAACAGGTGGGTTATCAGACGGATAAGTATTTTATCACAGTATTTAAAAGTCTTGAGGGGCTTAGTCCAAGCAAATATCGACATTCCCTATCTGAACGAAATAACAAATAACCTCAAAAAAGTGGAGTTTTTCCAAATTGTTCTGGTCTTATAGGCGTGATAGGCGCGTGCTACAATTTGGTTAAAGCGGTTACATTAACCGAAAAAACCAAGGGGGTTTGAATAATGAGCAAAAAGACGATGGCCATTCTTCTGTCATGGACGCTGGTTCTCGCCGTAATTTTATCCGGATGTAACAGTTCAAGTTCGGATGAAGAGGGTGAAACAGGCAGCAACGGCACAGATGGGAAAGTAACCCTCAAATTCATGCACCTCTGGCCAGCAGGCAGTTCCGCACAGCAAAACAAACTGGTCAACGATATCATCAAGCAGTATCAGACGGATCATCCGAATGTAACCATTAAGCAGGAAGTGCTGGAGAATGAACAATATAAGAACAAATTGAAAATTCTGTCAGCATCCAATGAACTGCCCGATGTTGGTGTAACTTGGGCTGCTGGATTTCTGGAGCCTTATGTAAAGGGGAATCTGTTCGCACCGGTCGATGATCTGCTGAGCGACTCGCTGGGCGAGAAATTCATAGCCGGAACAACAGAAGCTTATGCCATAGACGGCAAAACATATGCGTTACCAATCGAGTTGAATATCTCCCCCATTTATTATAACAAAGCCATTTTTGCGAAATATAACTTGCAGCCGCCAGCAACGTACGATGAATTCCTGAATGTGCTGAAGACACTGACAGAGAACGGTGAGGTTCCGATCGCACTGGGCAATAAAGATCGCTGGACCGGCTCACTCTGGTATATGTATCTGGCGAATCGGTTAGGTGGAGATGCACTGGAAAAGGCCATCAATGGCTCTGGCAAGTTTGACGATCCTGCGCTGACTCAAGCTGCTGCCGAGGTACAAAAGCTGGTGGATATGAATGCCTTCAACAAAGGCTTCAACGGGTTGTCCAACGATGAGGGCAAATCCGAATTCATGAACGAAAAGGCTGCTATGTATCTGATGGGTACCTGGGAACTGCCAAACTTCACGACCAACCCGGACATCCCGCAGGAATTCAAGGACAAGATCGGATTTTTCAAATTCCCAACAATGGAAGATGGCAAGAGCGATATTAACAGCTGGGTAGGTGGTCCAGGCGTAGGGCTGTTCGTGGCCCAGAACTCCAAAGTGAAGGAAGAAGCGCAGAAGTTTGTGCAATACTTTGTGGAAAAATGGGGTGAAAGTTCGGTAACTGAAGCAGGCGTCATCCCGGCAACCAAAGTGGATACAGCTGCAGTACAGCTGCCACAGCTCTACATCGACCTGCTGAACGAATTGAATCAGGCCAGCAGCCTTACACTCTTTGCAGACGTACAGATGAAACCGGCAGCCGCTCAGGCACATCTGGACATGATTCAGGCGTTGTTTGGCAAAGCGGTGACACCGGAGGACTTTGTGAAGAATCATCAGGCTGCGATTGATAAAGGCAATTGACGTACACACGTTTGAACGCTTGAAGGGAGGATAATGTGATGGACAAAGTCATGTCCAACCGTCTCGTTGCTGCGTTGTACGTGCTTCCTGCACTGCTTCTGCTGCTGGTCTTGGTGTACATCCCGATCGTGCTCACCGGGTATTATGGGTTGATGCAATGGGACGGGATCGGTGCAATGACCTTTATTGGATTAGATAATTACGCCAGACTGCTTCAGGACGGAACATTTTGGCAGAGTGCGAACCATACTTTTTTGCTTGCTTTGTTCTCTGCGCTGAGTCTGGTCGGTTATCTGATGATTGCTTTGGTGCTGTCAGGCAAGATCAAGGGGGCCAATCTGTTCCGCAAAATATATTTGATCCCGATGCTGCTGTCTTCGGTCGCGATCGCCCAGTTATGGCTGAAGATCTATCATCCCAGCAATGGTGTGCTGAACACCTTTCTGGAAGCGATCGGCTTCAGCAATCCGCCAGCCTGGCTGGCGGAGCCATCACTGGTGCTGTATGCACTGTTCGTGCCGATTCTATGGCAGTATGCTGGCTTCTATATTTTGATCTATTATGCGGCGCTCAAAAATATTCCGGAATCTCTGGTGGAAGCAGCCAGGATTGATGGGGCTAGCCCTTGGCAGATCGCTTTTCGAATCAAGCTGCCGCTTATTACAGAAGTCATCAAGGTGACCGTTGTACTGGCTGTGGTAGGCTCACTCAAGTATTTTGATCTCATCTACGTGATGACCGATGGCGGACCGAATGGATCAAGCGAAGTGATGGCCTCCTATATGTATCGTCAGGCGTTTCGTAGCTTCGACTTTGGTTACGGCAGTGCTGTAGGTTTCTTCCTGCTCTTGATCTGTCTGCTGGTTACCTGGCTGCTTCGAAAAGCGACAGCATCCAAAGATACGATCCAGTATTCCTGACGCTAGTTCGTGTCTGAAAACTCGCTGAAGTGCATCTTTTACCGCCTTTTCGCTCCCTGCTGCGTCACTTTCCCTTGACGTGCCCCGGCACGCCTGCGGAAAATTTCCTTGCTTGGAACGAAAATTCGGCAAAATCTGCCACCTTCGGAGTTTCCAGACACGCCCTAGTGAAATGAAAGGAGGTCCATCCGGTGAAGACGGATACGGCCGTTAGATTGCCAACGTACCCGGGGACAAGCCGAGGTTCGGCATGGTTAAGGAGATTCGGATATATTCTGCTGTATTTCCTCTTGTCCCTGGTAGCTTTGCTGCAAATTTTGCCCTTGGTATGGCTGCTGTTGTTCTCGCTTAAAAATAATCAGGAAGTATTCGACATGGCGCCTTTTTCCCTTCCTGCTACCCCGCGTTGGGAAAACTATGTCAAGGTATGGACAGAGGGAAATATCAGCTTATACTTCTTCAACAGTGTATGGATTACGGTGGTCTCGGTGGTGTTCACCGTGCTGTTTGCCAGTCTGGTGACCTTTGCCATTACACGTATGCGCTGGAAGGGTCGTTCGCTGGTATTGGGGCTATTCATGGTGGGTCTGATGATCCCTGTGCACTCCACGCTGATCCCGTTGTTCAGCTTGTTCCTGAAGCTTCATCTCACAGATCATCCTTTGTCAGTCATCTTGTCTTACATTGCGTTTAATATGCCAATTACCATTATGATTTTACTCGGATTCTACTACGCGCTTCCCCGTGAAGTGGAAGAGGCCGCTGTGATGGATGGTTGCTCCGTGCATCGGATTTTCTTTCGGATTGTGCTGCCGATGACGTCTTCGGTCATTTCCACAACGGCGATCATCAACATGATCTATAACTGGAATGAATTCATCTTTGTTAATACGTTCATCAGTACAGATTCGTACAAAACCCTGACTGTTGGTGTACAGAACTTTATCGGTCAATATACAACGGATTGGGGAGCCATTGGTGCAACGCTGATGATTAGCATTATGCCGATCCTGATTGCTTTTCTCATCCTGAGTAATCGAATCGTGGAGGGAATTGCTGCGGGTTCTGTTAAAGGTTAAAAGGCTGAGGGCCTAGGGCCCTTCCATTACTTGCTTAAAAGCGAGTTGGGAGGGGCCTTTTTTGTCTTCTACAACCTCTGGCAGGCGTACGGAGCGGGGCTTGATGAAAACGCTGAAAATACCTATTTATGGAATTACAAAAAACTTTCAACTATTTTCGCAAAACTACTGCATTTTCAAACCACCTGTGCTAACATACCCTAAGAATTAAAGCCCACATGGGAAAGGTGAGAAAATGACAGCAATATCCTCAACCAAAGAGTCCCTTCGTTCTGATGCCAAGGATCTGAATCTGATTCGACTGACATGGCCTATTTTCCTGGAACTCTTCTTATTTATGTTGATGGGGAGCGTGGATACGCTCATGCTCAGCTCGGTATCCGATAATGCGGTCTCCGGCGTTGGAGCAGCCAATCAGATTATTTCTATCGCTATCCTTGTATTGGAAGTCATTGGACATGGTGCTGCGATTGTAGTAGCACAATATATCGGATCGAAAAAGTTAAGTGAAGCAGCACAAGTTACGGGTAATGCGATCACACTGAATCTTATCGTAGGTCTGGTCCTGAGCGGAATCTTCCTTCTGTTCGGAGGACAATTGCTAACACTTCTGAATATTCAAGGCGAAATTTATGATTTTGCCCGTTCGTATATAAATATCGTCGGTGGCGGGATCTTCCTCCAGGCACTCATTAATGCGCTGGCTGCGACGATTCGTACACATGGTTACACCAAAGAAACGATGTATGTTGCTGTATTCATGAACGTGATTCACGTTGTTGGTAACTATGCATTGATCTTTGGACACTTCGGCCTGCCAAAGCTTGGGGTAGAAGGGGCAGCGATCTCCACGGTGGGAAGCCGTTTTATCTGCCTGCTGATCTTCTTCTGGTTGTTGTATCGTGTGAGCGAGGTAAGGGTGGATTTCGAATACTACATTAAGTTGTCCAAGAAATTCATTGGCAAAATTCTGCGGATTGGCATTCCGTCTGCGATGGAATCGATGGTATATCATTCGTGCCAACTCGTGTTCACGCTGTATGTGACCTATCTGGGCGCAGAAGCTATGGCAACCAAGCAGTATGCGGGTAATATCTCCAGCTATATCTACTTGTTCAGCATGGCGATTGGTATGGGGACATCGATCATTGTAGGCCGGCTTGTGGGTGCGCGGCGCAAAGACGATGCGTACAAACGTGTTTTTGACAGTGTGAAATGGGCCCTTCTGGCCACGGTTATCATTGATGTAATCATCATTTTTTTCCGTGTACCGCTGATGAGCATATTTACGGATAATCCGGAAATTATCAAGCTGGGGGCTCAAGTGATTCTGCTCAGTCTGTTGCTCGAAACCGGACGTACCTGCAATATTGTGATCATTGGTTCCCTGCGTGCGGCAGGGGATGCAAAGTTCCCGGTATACATGGGTCTGATCTCCATGGTCTGCATGAGTCTGCCTCTGGGATACCTGCTCATATTCAAGCTTCATCTGGGGCTCGCTGGTGTGTGGCTTGCCATTGCGGCGGATGAGTGGACCCGCGCGGTCATTATGTACTTCCGCTGGAAGAGTAGAGCTTGGGAGAAACATGAACTGGTGGAGCATGATGACGAAGAGGTTGGTGCACAGCCGGTACCGGCTGTCTGACAAATAGATAAATGAACCTGCTTGTAGATTAATGAAGTGGCTCTACAGTAGCCACAGGGCAGCAGTTTCCCAGAAGAGTCAATTACGGAAAGGATTCCATCCGTGATTGGCTCTTTTTGCATCTCCGGCAGAGGTAAGGAGAAATAAAGATAGCAAAAATGATCAAAACGGCGATGACATCCTTCACGTATAGTAAGGATATGGAAGGGGGCTTTACCTCAGTTGAGCCGTTATCGTGCAATGATTCAGCAAAGTTTGTTCTATATTGAGACTCATCTGCATGAGCAGATCGGGCTGGAAGAAGTGGCATCCGAGGCGTTGTTGTCGCCGTATCACTACCATCGAATTTTCCGTAATGAGGTGGGCATGACCATCGTGGATTATATCCGCAATCGCCGGATGAGTCTGGCGTCCACGACTCTGCGATCAACGGATGCGGGCATTTTGGACATCGCCCTGGCATGTGGTTTTGAGAGTCAGGAAGCCTTCACCCGTGCATTTCGCAAATTATATGGCATGCCGCCGGGACGTTTTCGCAAATTGTTCGATCTGAAATTATTCGAAGGAAGAACCAGAGGAGGAGAATTACAGATGAATCAGACGTCAACAATTACAGGTTGGATGTTAACCGGGAGTCATCCGCAGAATTATGAGATGGGCATTGATCCAGCTGAAGTGCATCAGGGAAAAGCATCAGGATATTTGAAGGCCGTTACGCCTATGGAGCCTAACGAGTTCGCAACGATGATGCAACAGTTCAGAGCGGACAAGTATGTGGGTAAGCGGATGAAGTTATCGGGATTCGTGAAGACCGAGCATGTGGATGCGTTCTGCGGATTATGGATGCGTGTGGATAATAACGTTCATGATGTACTTCAATTTGATAACATGCATGATCGGCCAATTACGGGTACGCAGCCATGGAATCAGTATAGTATTGTGCTTGATGTGCCGGAGGGCAGCGCGGTCATTTCATTCGGAGTTATTTTGAACGGTAAAGGAAAAGTGTGGGTCGACAGTTTCCGCTTCGAGGAGGTTGACCTGAACACACCGCTGACACATATGGAGACAGAGTACGAGATGTCGGACGAGCCGCTGAATCTGTCATTTGAGGAGTAAATGCAATATATGTGCAGATCCATTATCAAGCTGAGGCTATATGGGAATTATGATATAATGCTGGTGAGAATGGAGCTGATGCTGAGTGACGGAATTACTCGATCCACGAGTAGATTTTGTGTTCAAACGCATTTTTGGAAGTGAGCAAAACAAAGATGTTTTGTTAGCTTTTCTGAACAGCACGTTTATAGAGACCGGCGAATCTCCTCTTACGGAGATCACTGTGGTTAACACGTATACAGATAAGGATAGTCCAGAGGATAAACAATCCATTCTGGATATTAAAGCAAAGACGGTAGAAGGCAAACTAATTAACATTGAAATGCAGCTGTTTAACCCGTATAACATGGAGAAAAGGACGTTGTTTTATTGGAGTGAGATGTACTTTCATCAGATAAAAAAGGGTGAAAACTATAGTCTACTCAAAAAATGCGTGACTATTAATATACTCAACTACTCCTGTCTGGATAATGAGCGATATCACAATGTTTTTCATTTACGAGAAGATCATACAGGTATTGGTTTGACGGATGATATCGAAATACATGTGATGGAACTAACCAAATTGGATGAGTATTCTGTTCCGATGGAAAAAGGCGGACTCGTGAATTGGTTATTATTCCTGAAAGGAATAGATACATCAAACTGGGAGGTGCTGGCCATGAATGAACCGATGTTGAAAAAGGCGATGGATACGCTGGAATTTCTGAGTCAGGATGCGTCCACCAGAATGGCCTACGATGCTCGAATGAAAGCATTGAGTGACGAAAAATCGATGATTGAAGGCGCACGAGCTGAAGGTGCAGCCAAGGGTAAGTTGGAAGGCAAGAGAGAAATGGCCCGTGAATTACTTACACTTGGCGTAGATCTCTCTGCTATAGTTAAAGCATCTGGACTCTCCGAAGATGAAATTAAGAAGTTGTTGCCTAAACAGTAACATGAATTGAGAATCTATAGATTAAGGGCTGATCCAATCACGGGTTGGCTCTTTTTGTTGCCTTTAGGGTATAAAGAAAGTAGAGCCAGGTCCAAGCTGAGAGGATGCAAGCTTCTCATACAAATTGCAAACTCATCCATAGCTAATTCCCACGGACCTTGCTAACATAGACCCATAAACTAACTCATGACATAGATAAAGAGGATGAATCCCATGAATAAAAAAGTGCTCGTGGTGGATGACGAATCAAGTATCGTCAGTGCCATTGCTTACGCGCTGCGGCGCGAAGGATATGAAGTAGAGACTGCGAGTGACGGCGAAGAGGCTTTGGTCAAGGTCGCATCGTTTCACCCACAGGTCATGATTCTGGACGTGATGATGCCAAGGCTTGATGGATACGGCGTATGCCGCAGGCTGGAGGACCGCGAGGATATCGGCATTATTTTGCTGACCGTCAAAAATGATATCGTGGACAAAATCGTTGGCCTGGAAATGGGCGCCGATGATTATATGACCAAGCCATTCGAGATCCGTGAACTGCTTGCAAGGGTGAAAGCGCTCATGCGCCGTGTCGAGAAAAGCAGTCCACCACCTGACGATTCGAAGAATCAGGCCATCGTGAATGGCACACTGCGTATTCATGTTGCTCACCGCACAGTGACCGTGAATGAGGAGAAGCTGGATCTGACACCAAAAGAGTTCGACCTGCTGACCATTCTCATGTCCAATCCGGAGCGTGTGTACACACGAGACGACCTGCTAGATCGGGTGTGGGGCATGGAGTATGCGGGTGGTACACGAACCGTAGACATTCACATCCAGCGTTTGCGTAAAAAAATTGTAGATACGGATCAGCAAAAATTGCAGACCGTATACGGGATTGGCTACAAAGCCTCTGCACCTGATACAGGCGGGGCCATATGAGAGTCAGCATCAAGCTGAAGTTCAGTGTTTTTCTGGCAGCCTTGCTTATCCTGACCGTGGTTGTGCTTAGTTCACTGGTCCTGCGCGGTATTGAACGCAATCAGCAATCACAGATTGAAGGTATTTTATCGCAGCAGACAAGGCTGGTGAATCTGAATGTGAGACAGTCCTACTACACCGAGTCCGTTCATCTGGATCAGGACGTTTTTTTACAGCGAAATGGCCGCAGGCTGGCACAGGAACTGGCCAACTCTACCGGATTGCCAATAGCACTCTATAACATGACAGGCCAGCAGGTGGGAGCATCCTTCGCCTCCGGCGAGAGTGAACTCGTTCAGGAAACGTTAGACTATGCGCTGCAAAATAAAATAGCCTATCATGAGCAGGGCGAGACCCTGCTCTATGCCGCACCGCTAGATGGTCCAGATGGACAGATGGGCGCCGTATGGATACAATATCCTGTCCAGAGCTACCATGAATTTTATACTCGCATCCTTCAATTGTTCATATGGGCAGGAATTACCGTTGTTGCGCTGAGCTTCATATTAGGTTATCTGTTCTACAATCGGTTTGCCGTTGCGATTACCCGACTGAAGAGGTCCGCAGATTCCATTCGCGAAGGGAATTACATTACGGAGTCTCCTTTAAAGCGCAAGGATGAATTGGGAGAGCTGGGGCAGGGCATTTATTATATGAGTACATCCATCCAGCAAAATATCACAGCCATGCATGCGGAGCAGCAGAAGCTGCAACTGGCGATTGAGAAACTTCAGGCGCTGGAACAGCAGCAGAAACAATATATCGGTAACATTAGCCATGAGTTCAAGACACCGCTGACATCGATCAAAGCTTATGTGGAGCTGCTCGACATGTATAAGGATGATCCGCAACTGCTTGATGATGCCACAAGTAACATTGGCAAAGAAACGGAGCGGCTGTACGAGATGGTGGAGAAAGTACTACATTTATCTGCTCTGGAGAAGTATGACTTCGAGAACCAGGCCGAAGATGTAGAGGTCAGTGCTCTGCTGGAGGATGCCTGTGGCCGGATGCGTGGGAAAGCGGAGAAGTTTGCGCTGAACATGGAACTGGATCTTGAACCAGCGGTGATCCGTAGCGATCGGGAGAGTCTTATGCACATTTTCATCAACATGCTGGATAATGCCATTAAATATAACGTTCCGGATGGTGTGATCCGGGTGAAGAGCGAACTGCGGATGCAGGAGCGTCAAGCGATCATTCGCATCTATAACTCGGGTACGCCGATTCCGGCAGAGGCGCGGGAGAAGATTTTTGAACCCTTTTACACTGTGAACAAAGACAGAGCCAGAAAAACCGGCGGAACCGGACTGGGACTATCTCTCGTGAAGCAGTTTGTTGAAAAACAGGGCGGTACAATTACCCTGTTGCCGGGCGATCCAGAAGATGGGGAAGGTGTGACGTTCCAGCTCATGTTCCCTTTGGTTGATTCAAGTTTACAAGTTCGAAACAAGTCTGAATAACTTTGGAAGTATGCGATGTGTATGCTTGGTCTATAGCAAGAGAAACCAGGGGGGGCCATCATGAATTGGAAACAAGCAGCTTTGGGCACGTTGGGGGCCATTGCCCTGATAACGACAGCAGCATGCGGGGGAACAACGGAGCCGGGGGGCAACGCACAAGGCGGGAAAACGGGCACCGACATTACAGTAAAAGATAATACCAACACGTCCGTGTACCAGAGCTTTAAGCTGGAGAAAATTGATAAATTGCCGAATATGCGCGGGATCGCATGGCTAAGTGACGACTGGATTGTATCCGACAAGGAGAACAAGTCCTTGAAACCAGTCACCGTTGAGGGCCAGGAAAGATATCCGCATAACTTATATATGTATGATCTAACCAAAGGCACAGACACGCCGCTCAAGGAAAGTGAAGCCAATCTGGGTGCACCGCTGGTGTCACCGGATGGTCAGTACCTGTTCTATCGGGAGCCGGAGGAAAATACGGGCAAAGGCTACTTCCTGAACCTGCATAACGGGGAGACAACCCCTGCGGGTAAGGAGGATGGATTTATTCAGGAGGGCGTATGGCTGGATAATGAACATGTCGTTTTCCCCAATATGAAGGGTGATCTGATCTCGGCAAGTCTGGACGGTACAACGAAAGTACTGGTGGAGACAGGCAATTTCAATGTGCGGAGTATCAAAGTGTCAGGCAATATGCTCTATTATATTACGGGTGAAGATGGCCAGTTGAATGCATACGACGTGAAGACGGGTGACGTGAAACAGGTGCTGAAAAGTGTGGAATGGGTCATCCCTTCTAATGATGGAACAAGGCTTGCGATTGTGAAAAGAACAGCGGACACCAAACGGGCGCTGGTGCTCACCGATCTGGAAGGCAATGAGAAGGCCACACTCGCCAGAGGCACACAGATTTTCGGCACAAGCTGGTCGGGTGATGATTCCAAGATTGCATATACGATCAATTCCGAGAATGATAATGAGAAAGGGCTGTTCGTCTCCAACACAGAGTCGGCTGAGCAGTTCCAGATCTCGGCGGATATGGATAACGCCTCTGACCCGCTTGCCTGGAGTCCGGAAGGCAATAAAATCCTGTTATCGCAGGCGGTATTGGAGAATGAGTCGTATCACTTTGTGACCTCGGTCATTACGATCTCGGAATAGGATGGTTGTTGCGGAAAGATATGTTCCATATCTTTCATCCCTTTCTATACATTTATATTGACTAAGCTGTTCCGCTTCCGATAAACTAGAATGCAGGAATATAAGTCGAATGTCAGGCAGCAGTTCGAGACGAAGTTTCGGGCGGCTGTTTCTTTTCTTTTTACAAGTAAGGGTGCAACGTAGTCGTCTTGCCGGATGATCCGGCTCATAACAACATGGAATAGGAACAGGTGATATACATGTGTAACAGCGCGTATCGCGTGCTTTTATATTATAAGTTCGTGAAGATTGAAGACCCCGAGACGTTTACACAAGAGCATTTGCAATACTGCAAGGACCTCGGTGTGAAAGGCCGTATTCTGATCGCATCCGAAGGCATTAACGGTACGGTATCCGGAACGCCTGAACAGACGGAACAGTACATGAAAGACATGCATGCGAATCCGTTGTTCAGCGATATGGTATTTAAGATTGATGATGTGGAAGAGCATGCGTTCAAAAAAATCTTTGTTCGTCACAAAGCAGAACTGGTTACGTTCCGCGTGGACGAAGATCTTGATCCAAATGTGATTAGCGGCAAGCGCCTTTCACCGAAAGAGTTCCATGAGCATTTGCAACGTGATGACGTCATCGTTATCGATGGTCGCAATGATTATGAATACGAAATCGGTCACTTCCGCGGGGCCATCCGTCCAGATGTTGAGTCGTTCCGCGAGTTTCCGGAGTGGATTCGAGAGAACCTGGGTGACATGAAGGACAAAACCATTATTACTTATTGTACTGGCGGCATTCGCTGCGAGAAGCTGACTGGGTTCATGATCAATGAAGGATTCCAGGACGTGGCTCAATTGGACGGCGGTATTGTCACGTACGGTAAAGACCCTGAAGTACAAGGCCACCTGTTCGATGGCAAGTGTTACGTATTTGACGAGCGGATCTCTGTACCGATTAACCGGACAGACGAGGATATTGTCATTGCCAGCTGTTATCACTGTGGAACAACACATGACCGATATATTAATTGTCCAACCTGCAACCTGCAGCATGTAAGCTGTGAGGATTGCGAAGAGACGCATAACCGCTTTTGCTCGGATGCTTGCCGAGAGGCAGCACCGGTACACGCATAAGCAGGAGAGCAGGTGCTGATCGTGAAGCGCGAAGAGGAACGAACGACGCGTGAACGGATTTTGTTCATGCTGAAGCAGCAAGGTACATTGACCGCGAGGGAAATGACAGCTGATCTGGGTCTGACCGGCATGGCCATTCGCCGTCATCTGACGGCACTGGAGCAGGACGGCTGGATCGAGGTTCGGGAGGCCCGGGCTACGGCCGGACGTCCGTCCTCGGTGTACCAATTGACGGTACGCGGGGACAGCTTTTTCCCAAAATCATATTCGTCCCTTACGCTGGAACTGCTTGAAGAATTGTCTGACTCAGCCGGGAGCGGTGTGGTGGATGCATTATTCGAGAGTCGCCGAGACAAGCTGCTTCGTAGCGGATTGCCACAGATGGAGGGCCAGGATCTGGCCGGACGGGTGGAGGAACTCGCGCGAATCCAGAATGCCAACGGATATATGGCGGATGCGTCCAGAGAAGAAGATGGAACCTACGTTATTACGGAAATGAACTGCCCGATTGTGCAAGTCGCGAGTGTCTACAAGCAGGCTTGCCGCTGTGAACTGGAACTGTTCCGCTCGCTGCTTCAAGCCGAGGTGGAGCGTACCGAATGTTACGCCGATGGAGGCAAAAGGTGCAAGTATGAGATTCGCGAAGCGTCGGGGAATTAACTGGTTTATACACAAGAGATTGTTTCGATTCGTCGAGACAGTCTCTTTTTTTTTGGATAAAAATGACGTAAATACGTTATATTTATAGTGAGATGCGTGATGTAATTTGAGATAACATCCAGATTTTTTATACATAACTCAATATTAGATGGGAGGCGTTAATGATGCACGAACCGGAACCGGCTTTGAAAAAAGCCATGAGTGTATTGGAGTTTCTGAGCCAGGATGAGCAAGCACGTCAACGATATATCGACCGTCAGAAATTTCTGTGGGACGAAGCTTCCATGATTGAGGGCGCACGAGAAGAGGGTCTCAAGAAAGGCATGGAGGAAGGAATTAAAGATGGTGAAGCTGAGAGCAAGCGGAAAATCGCAATGAATATGCTCAATTTGGGTCTTGATCAGGCTACTATTATTAAGGCTACCGGGCTAACCTCATCTGAATTAGAGGAACTGCAAAAAGAAAAGGAATAAAGCACTCTGGAGCTATCCTTTGATTGACATAAGGCGACCATACCCAAAGTACATTGGGAGGGACGCCTCTTTTTTTTGAAAATTTTAAATATGCAAAATCTCATCCCGTAAGTACACTTGACACATGATTCGACTCATAATAACATACGTTATATAACATGTGTTATTAACAAGGGAAGGAGAAGAAATATATGCCACCCAAATCCGAGATTACGCAAGAAAAAGTGTTATCTGCCGCCTTTGAGCTTGTACGGACTCAAGGCTTGGAGGCGCTCACTGCGCGAAACGTTGCCCAGGTACTCCATTGTTCCACCCAACCCATATATAGTCTCTATAGTAACATTGAAGAGCTAAAAGCAAACGTCTATGACAAGGCTGCCGAATTCGCCCGTCACAGTATGGTGGAGTATAAGGACGATGCCAATTCCCCTGCTTTGAACCTGACGATTGGATTCCTGTACTTTGCACAGAACGAGAAGCAGTTATTTCGAACGTTGTATCTTTCGGGTTACCGACAATACAATCCCCATACCGATCAGTTTCTGGGTGAAGAATTAACCACGTTCTACATGCGGTATAGCAAGCGATTGCAGGATGTATCGGTCGAACAACTCAAGCGTATTTTCCTTAAGCTCACGATATATCTGATTGGCATTGGAACACTTCTGAACTCTCACACCCTGGAGCTGGAGATGAATGAAGCGATTGACATGATCCGGGAAATGTACGAGATGTTATTGCATAGAGAAGGTCTCACTTATTAAATCCGTTGAAGGAGTGAGCATCATGGTCCATAGGCTCGGCAACAAAATTGGAGAAGGTGGATGTGCAGAAGTATTCGAATGGGAAGACGGGAGCAAGATCGTTAAACTGGCTAAACCGAACACGATTACGGCTGCTTTGGAGGCCGAACTTCATCATTGCCGAATCGCTTCGGCGTGTGGGTTGCCTGTTCCCAAACCATATGATCTGGTGACCGTTAAGGGGCGATCAGGTATTGTATTTGAACGGATTGATGGCGAGACAATCATGAAGCGTTTTGTAGACCAATCAGTAGAACAGTCCAGAATACAGGCGCCTTTGGATGTCGGCATAGATTTCGTGAATGCCCGAATTACAGCCCAGCTATTTCATCAGATTCATTCACATGCTGTGTCCAATATGCCGAGTCAGCGGGAAAATATCAAACATAACATTGTTGAAGCAAAATACTTGTCTGAAGCGGAGAAAGCTGCCGTTATTGCCCAATTGGATCGATTACCCATGAGGCAGCAACTATGTCACGGTGATCCCAACCCGGGTAACATACTCCTTCGAGATCATGATGCAGTCATTATTGACTGGAACAATGCCTCTACCGGGAATCCGGAAGCAGACTTGGCCGAATACATTATTATGATTCGATATGCGATACTGCCCCCGCATCTGCCGCATGAAGCGACGGTTGTCCTGAATGCGACGAGAGATTACAGCATTGGTGTCTTTATGGAGGAGTATGAGAAGTTGTCCGGTATTGGTTATGCAGATATCGAACCCTGGATTGCTCCCGTTGCGGCGCGCAAATTGATCGCGGATGCCATATCGGATGCGGAGAAAACAATGCTTGTGGACGAGATTAGAAGAAGACTTCATACTCCATTTTCATGAGTAGGACCTTATTTTGTTGTATCCATGGTGACCATCTACAGAACAATGTGGGTGGTTTTTTGTTTAATGTAATGTTTTCTATCACAATCATACGATGAAAGTAAATTGGAAGCGGTTCAACCATTGACGGATATCGGGACGCCCCTTAATATTAGGGGAACAATAAAACACCAACACGGGTCATGGACTTCAGTCGCATGAGAAAAGTCTATATTTGTCTGCTTTTGTCGATCAAAGCAACAATGCGTTGAAGCGTTCGTTTTGTCCCGCCCTATCGTGTCAATGGAATTCGATAAGGGTAACCACATTTTATAAGATGGAGAGGGGTTCTCACACATGAAAAAGAAATTTTGGATGTCACTCATGATGGTTGCTTCAATGATCGTTGCGGCAGGTTGCGGAAATAACAGCGGTACAGGTTCGGAATCCGAAGGATCGGGGAGTACAACAGGTGGAGGCAGCGAGGAAAAGTCATACCAGATTGCCATCTCCCAGATTGTTGAACATCCATCCCTGGATGCTACACGCGAAGGTTTCATCGCAGCCCTGAAGGATGCGGGTATTGAAGAGAACAAGAACCTCAAAATCGATTACAATAATGCGCAAGGTGATTCAACGAACAACCTGTCCATTGCACAGAAAATCTCAGGTGATTCCAAAAATGATCTTGTACTCGGAATCGCAACACCATCTGCGCTGGCTCTGGCTCAACAAGTGAAGGACAAGCCATTGTTGTTCGCAGCAGTAACAGACCCACTGGGTGCAAAACTGGTGACCGATATGGACAAGCCGGGCGGCAATGTTACAGGTGCATCCGACACGAATCCGGAGGCTATTGTACAATTGGCTGACTTTATCGCTAAAAATCTGCCGGATGTGAAAACGGTAGGCTTGGTCATTAACGAAGGTGAACCAAATGCGGTGGTTATGGCAGATAACGCAGAAAAAGCGCTCGCAACACATAATATCAAGCTGGTGAAAGCACCAGTTACGAATACATCTGAAGTAAAACAGGCAACGGATTCTCTCGTTGGCAAAGTAGACGCCTTCTACATTACGCTGGATAATTCTGTCGTGAGTGCGGTGGATACGATTATCCAAACGGCGAACAGTAATAAAATTCCGTTCTTCTCCAGTGATCGGGATACCGTTGAAAAAGGAGCTTTCGCAACGGTTGGCTTCAAATATTATGACCATGGATATCAGGTGGGTGAGATGGCCGCGGACATTCTGAAAAATGGTACGAATCCTGGTGATATGAAAGTCACCGTTCCGGACAAACTGGATCTGATCCTGAACCTGAAAGCAGCTGAAGCCCAAGGTATCACGGTTACGGATGAGATGAAAGCGGAAGTAAAAGACCAGGAAAACAACATTATTCAATAGAATCAATTCATAATACCTTTAGTTACTTCAATCAAGGGTAGATATAGATCAAAACGATTCAATTTGTCTATATCTAGTTACAAAAACAATAGTTTAATGAGTTATGAGATTGATTCAATAATCTGACCGGAGTGTAATCCGGCAATATGGATGCGAGGCGAACGTGCAACGGGTTCGCCTCATTCTTTTCGATAGACAGGGAGGAAGTAGCGTGAGTATAAGCTGGAATTCAATTGAAGGGGCGATTGAGCTGGGGCTTTTATATGCACTGATGGCACTGGGTGTATATATTACGTTCCGCATACTCGATTTTCCTGACCTTACCGTAGACGGAAGTTTTACAACAGGAGGCGCAATCGCGGCGGTTATGATCTCCAATGACTTCTCTCCTTGGCTCGCCTGTTTGGCGGCAATGGCTGGCGGCATGGTGGCCGGGGCTTGTACAGGTTTGCTTCATACCAAAGGCAAAATCAACGGATTGTTATCTGGGATTTTGATGATGATTGCGCTCTACTCCATTAATATGCGTATTCTTGGCGCACCGAATAAATCCATTATGGGTATGGATAATCCATTCTCAGATGAGCATGTCATGGTTTTGATCATCATCGTAGTGCTGGTGTTTAAAATCATGCTGGATCTGTTCATGAAAACTGATGTTGGACTGGCACTCCGCGCGACAGGTGATAACAAACGCATGATTCGCAGCTTTGGTGCGAATACCGATGTGACTACGATTGTAGGTGTCAGCTTATCCAATGGATTGGTTGCCCTGTCTGGTGCATTCATTGCACAGCAATCAGGTTTTGCGGATATCACGATGGGCATTGGTATGATCGTCATTGGACTGGCTTCGGTGATTATCGGTGAAGCCATTCTTGGTGCAAGAACGGTCTTCTGGGCTACACTTGCAGCGATCGTTGGTTCGATTATTTACCGGATTGTGGTTGCACTTGCCCTACAGGTCGAATGGTTTGATACATCTGATCTGAAGTTGATCACCGCGGTGATCGTCATTATCGCCCTTGTATTCCCAACGATGCAGCGCTCCATGAAGCAGCGAAGTCTGGCTCGCAAACGAACGGAAGAGTTGATGCGATCCGGGGGTCATCAGACGAAGGGAGGTATGTGATCATGCTGGAGATTACACAAGTAACCAAGCTGTTCAATCCAGGCACAACGGATGAGAAGACCGCGCTGGTTGGCGTGAACCTGACGATGAATCCGGGAGATTTTGTGACGGTGATTGGCAGTAACGGAGCAGGTAAATCTACGCTGATGAACATCATTTCGGGTGTAATGAAGCCGGATATGGGTGATGTACTGATCAATGACCGCTCCATTAAAAACCTGCCAGAGCACAAGCGCAGCAGTTGGATTGGCCGGGTGTTTCAGGACCCGATGGCAGGAACAGCACCACATATGTCCATTGAAGAAAATATGGCGATGGCATACAAGCGTGGCAAAGGACGCGGACTGGGCTTCGGAGTTACCCGTGCCAGACGGGAGATTTTCAACACGCAACTGGAGAAGCTGGGAATCGGACTGGAAAAGCGACCTAACGCGAAAGTGGGTCTTTTGTCTGGCGGGGAGCGGCAGGCACTCAGCCTGTTAATGGCTACGTTTACCCAGCCGCAGATTTTGTTATTGGATGAGCATACGGCAGCCCTTGACCCTTCACGTGCCGAACTGATCACGGAACTAACGGAGACACTTGTGCGTGAGATGAGACTGACTACATTGATGGTGACGCACAATATGGAGCAGGCCATTCGTCTGGGTAACCGTCTGATCATGATGGACAAAGGCCGAATTATTCTGGATGTCAGCGAAGAGCGCAAGCGTACGTTGACTGTCCCTGAGTTGCTTGGTGAATTCGAACGGATTAGCGGCAAAAAAATGGCAGATGATCGTGTCGTGCTGGGTTAAGGCAAGGTAACACTTGTTGGAAGAACAGATATACGTAGCGTGATCTACAATCTAAGCCATCTATACGATAGACCATAAAAACCTTTTGCGTTCTCGCAAAGGTTTTTTTTGTGGTATGTTGAACACGTTGAAGAAAAGAACGAATCTATATTATTTCGGAATAGCGAATTATACATAGTAGGAGGACCTGACATGTCTTTGCAATGGGATGAAGGAACATATACGGTCACTCGGCGAACGGAATCCATTCCCCTGCTCGCCAAGGAATTTGCACTGCTGCATTTTCTGTATGAAAACAAGGAAAAAGTCTTCACCCGCAGTCAACTGCTGGATCGGGTATGGCCCCTTGAATATCCGGTTGAACGCACCGTGGACGATCATATCTATCGCCTGCGCAAGAAATTGAAACGCTGGGATGAGATCAGTCTGGACACGGTACGGGGCTATGGATACCGGCTTGCTGTGCAGGAGAACAAGTCCGCTCTACCCGCTAGCCCCTCTGCTCAGGACCCAGAAATGCAGGAAGTCATTCACGGATTACTTCGCAAATATCACTTGTTTGGGCAGGGAAATGCCATACAGACCCTGGTTCAACAGCAGGAAGCGCTGGGTATCCAGATTGCCCCTTATTATCAGTTGTATATTCATTTTATACAGGGAGATCTGGAGTGGCTGATTACAACCAAAGAAATTGCTTTCGAAGAACGCTTATACTGGTTATTAATTTTTGTCCATTCGCTAATTGAACCATCAGAAAGCTTACCTTTGTATGAGCAGGCATTGAGTTCATCTGCATTGTCTGCCGATCAGCTACGCGAACTCCGCATTCTGAACATCGTTGAGGTCTATGTAGAGGTGGGCCAATATCAACGGGCCAAAGCGCAGCTGGAAGAAACGTATCGTGTAATAGAGACTGACGAGCTGAAGAATTTCAGACTGCCTGTAGCACTTGCAGCGTTGTATGTGGAACTGTGGGGTGGCAGCGGTGAAGCTGTTGAAGCTCAGATGGCAGTCCTGCGGTCAGGATTGAAGGAAGCCCCGTATCTGCGAGAGATTGGACGTTTTCAGGTGATGGAGGGGTTATGGTTACTTCGGCAAGGACGAGTTCGTGAAGCGGAACTTAGAATGGATGATGGCCTGGACGTATTGAAGATGTCTCTGAACGCACCGCTATATCTGAATGCTGCCTTTCAGATTCTCCAGTTCATGGCTCAACATCGAATTGAAGGCAGAATTCGGAGTAAGTATCGTCAAGTGTATGCAGAAATCGGCAAAAGTTACGGTGTTCCCACATATGGACAGCAAATTGTAGATGAAATACGTAACTTTTTATCTCCTATCTCCCCATCCTCTGATCTTCCTCTGATATAACTCCTTTATGATTACAGCCAAGGAACATACAGCCCGCTAACGGCTGTAATCAAGGGAGGAAGTACACGTATGACCGTCATTTCAAATGAACCCACATCCAAGGAATCCACCGAATCACTCGTGGAATCTTCCAAAAGCTTATGGACCAACCTCCGGTTTGTCCGCATGTTTATCGCATACTCGCTGGCTACGTTTGGAGACTGGTTCGATGCACTCGCCATCCAGGTGATGGTTGCCTACCGTTGGGGCGCCGATCCGTTGATCATTGCCCTTATTCCTGTATGTATGGCTGTCCCGGGCATACTGCTGGGCTCCTTTGCAGGTGCCCTGGCAGATCGACTGCACAAAGTGAAAATCATGATCCTGTGTGATGTAATCACCGTGGGATTAACCGTTGCTATTTTATTCGCACCAAGTCCGGTATGGCTGCTTCCACTTCTCGCCCTGCGAGCGATGATGGGGGTGTTCCATGTTCCCGCCCAGCAGGCGCTAACCCGCCAGGTAGTGGCAGAAGAGCATCTGTTTCAGGCATCGTCCCTAAACGGTTTTGTAAGCCAGTGCTCTAAAGTGGCGGGACCACTTCTAGGTGCAGTCATTTTGGCCTTTTTTTCACCACAAATCTGTATTGTCATTAATGCCTGTACCCGCCTGTTGTCGGGTGCGGTATTATGGCCCTTGCGGCGTTTGGTGGAGAAGTTGGAGTCCGTTGCATCAGACGGAAGTGCTAATAGTGAAAAGGATGGATCGGAATCTTTGTTCTCCCAGTGGAAGCAAGGCTGGCGTTTTATACAGAGCAGTCGCACCGTGCTGAGTACGATTCTGTTCGGCTGTTTTGGACTCATGGCCATTCTTATGATTGATTATCAGTTTACGACCCTGTTTCGGGAGATCAAGCCAGGTAATGAATCACTGCTCGGCTGGTTGGGTTCATCTGCAGGCGCAGGAGCAGTCGTCATCATTTTGTTGTTAAATCGCTTGCCGAGAATTGGGTATGGGTGGGGACTGGGTGGTGGATATCTGTTCGTAGGTGCCGGAATCGCTGCGTTGGGGTGGATCGGCCCACAAACACCTGAAATTTGGGTCATTATCTGGGGGCTCTGCATTGGGATAGGTAATGGACTCTTTATGGTAACACTGAATTATTTGTTGCAAAAGGAGACCCCTCCTGCCTATGTAGGGCGCGTCTTTGGCATTCAAAATTCACTATCCAGTGTTGTACTGGTGGTAGCTCCACTTGCAGGTGGGGCGCTCATTCGAGTTGCAGGGCCGAGCCCCACTTTTCAATATATCGGTCTCGCTACGCTCGTGATTGGTCTTGCCGGCATACTGCTACAGCGTATCTTGTGGGAGGGAAAGCAACCTCTCATGTCTGAAGCCAAAGAGACTATTCCGCAGGAATCGGTCTGACAGACTTGTCCGATTTCTAACATCATTGTATCCACAGTCAGACAACTAGCCATATTGAAACTTGGGGTCTCTCTTAATAGCTAACTGTTCCTACCATAAAAGAGTGAGGAGATAACCATGGGTTTACTAAAGCTGAGAGAAGCGAACTTACATGTAAATAAGATACGACAAGCGTATCTTCAATATTTTAGGAATTGATGATGCATTACTTGATCCTGATATAGTTCCTTATCTTGAATATGAATCAGAGGAGAGAAGCCGTGAATTATGGGTTACTAAACCTTGGAGCATTGACGCCCAACTGTTTTCTTATCAAACGATTGTAGATTCTAAGGAAGAAAAAGTGAGAGATCAATTCCCAAAACTATTCTTCGATGAAGAGTACGTCTTGTTCTGATTGAGCTTGAATATTCAAAGAAACGGTGCTCCTCATCGGTATTTTTTTAGTGATTATACCTTGGATCTGGTGCGGAAACATATAAATATGGTTTTTATTTTCTCATATGGATAATAAATTATTATTTTTTATAAAATTCCATAACTTTATACTGAGATAAGGTGTTCTTATTATAACTAGATACATTTAATACATTAATTGTATTTGGTTGTACGTAAATAAACCTAAGAGAAGGGAAATTGAAAAATGAAGTTGAAGTTGAAGTTTCCTGTAATTCTGTCTCTAGTAGTGGCAATGGTAGGAGGTACCAGCTCATCTGCTTTTGCTGAAACTGAAAATACAGTTTCGGCCGAGTCTAATGTATCAAGAGCATTTATCGTTGAAGATGGGGTTAAAAAAGAGCTTAATACTGAGCAGTATGATCTTTTAATAAAAGAAAATGAGGAAAAACAACAACTTTTAGAAGCACAGAAAAGTATTATGACTAATAGAATTAATATTGGGGATTTAAAGAGCCGTTCTAATGATGATGATTTGATTACACCATTTGCTTTGATTGATCGAAGTAGATACGTTCAGGCTGGATTCGTACCTACAGTGTATCGGCAAAATTTAGCTCGCAGAATTTCCGTTCCGGTTTATAATTCTGGGACACAAACTGTCACTAGAACTATCTCCTTTGCGGCTTCACAATCCTTTACGAGTAACGTTAGTTTGTCCGCTTCCCATACAAAAAAAGCTTTTACTGCAGGGGTATCAGTAGGGGCATCGTGGAGCAACTCATACTCTAACACTGATGCAATTGCTCAACCAATACCGCCAAAAAAATACTCATGGATGCAATATACTCCCAACATGAGTAATTCTTTTGGTACAATGTATGAAGAACTATGGAACTTCGATGGTAAGACCAATGTGAAAATAACGGATGAGAAATATTTTCTAGACGTTTATATCGCGAAAAAAGGAAATGCAGGGTTGCCTGATGGGCTCTATGTAGTAATGGAAACTGATACAGTTCCGAATTAAAACAAATCTATTGATACCAAGGAGGAATGATTATATGAATAAACGGGCAGCAGGTATTACCCTCCTTGTCATCTCTGCCATATTGTTTATTTCGAGAAATACTACACACTTTATTGTTGCGGCAATTATGGGGCGCAAAGATAATGTTTTAGGCGAGGGTATGTTTGAGTACGCTTTGTCAGTTACTAAATCCTTTTCTTTTATCCCAGAAATAATTGCACTATGTCTAGGAATTATTTATCTAGTATGGGCTGAAATGGACAAAAAGAAAGAAATGCATTGAATAATAAATCATCGTTTTACTCATTCTTAAAGAGCATCCATATGGGTGCTCTTTTTGATCTTAATGATTAAGCTTACTCTCTAAACGGAAAATAGGATGGATACCTAGATAAAGATCTTCTTCAGAGAAGGTCTTTTTTGTTGTTTCTGGGGGCTAATGCTACCGGCTCTAAGGCGGCCAGAGCGTCCACCTAAGAGCCAGCAGGCACTGCTGCGGAGTTACTCCGCTCTAAGTTCCTGACCCTCGTTTAACATCCCGCAGCGAGCCAAAGTCTAAAGCAGACTAAACTCTATTCTTTAAAATTTGTCACCTCGCATCGATTTTGCAATAATGCAAATATCTTGATAGTGGAGGTAAACACTGAGAAGAGTAACAGCAGCTAAAAATAGGGCTAAAAGTCGGATTTTAAACCTCATGAAAATGGCAGATCCTATTGAGGATGAAGTCGTGAAACAAGTCATACATCCGGATGATCGTATCTTAAGTGAATCTATAATCGATTTTTATGTCCGTGAGAATATAACACACTGTAAGCATGAAGTTTTACGTGTCGCCGCCACATTAGGTGGCCATTACATTCTCGTAATCTACTTAGAAGGTATAAGTGAAGATAACTTATTAAAACAGGAGTGGGAGCAATTTAAGATGCTCTGTGCTGAACAATCGGTAGAGGTAACGGATTATGATACAGTGCTTTTCTTTGATGGTTCGATCTTTATGCTTTTAGGGAAATAAGACAGGTAGACACTAAAGAGATTTTTTTTAATGTGTGTCGGCCGTTTGCTATCCTAGAATGTTATATATTGAACGAATCACACTTCCCACCAGGCGAAATAAGCAGTGGAGGCCATCAGTCCACCAACCGAAAGGGATCCGCTGACAGAGAGGTTAATAGCTTGACCCGGAGGAACCACGTAACGGCCAAATTCATTGGATAGAAACGGCCCTGCTTGAAGGGGCATAGCCATCAATGAGGTCGCTCCTGAAGGCGCTGCAGCAGAGAACCGTACTGTGGCTACGCTGGTATTGCTGCTGGAAAGATTGCTGTTCACCGATGTTAGTGTACTGGGAGAGCTTAGCGTTCCATTGGCGGTCAGACTCATGGAACCGCTGAAGGATGACAACAGATTCAGTGCAACCGTGATTCCGCCGGAGAGCCGGGATACGTACAGGGTCTTCCCGCTCCCTGCTGGATTGGCCAATTGTACGGTGGCGATAACTGTTCCTCCCAGCAATCCCAATGTTGTGGAGTTGGTGGAACCTGCATTGTACAGATTGCCTGTACTGCCAGCATTATTCTCCGGAGGAGCAACAATGCCGGGAGAAATGTACGTGTTGGTGTTGGACGTATAGACGGGCAGATTTAATGGATTAAATACATTATTGTTTGGCACAGTGTGCACCTCCTTTTATCAGGATCTGCTCAGAATTCCCACCAGAAGAGGTTAATGGCCGCAGTCTGACTGCCAGTTCCTAAACTAATGGATAGTGATTGTCCCGGCGGAACAACAATGGAACCGTTTAAATCCAAAGAATACATTCCCGCAGTAAGAGGTATGCTGAGCAAGCTTGTGAACGTACCCCCAAGAGTGCCGGTATTTTGTCTGGTGGTCACGATGCTGGTGTTGGCGTTGCCAAGCAATGTATTGACGGGTACAGGTGTACTTCCTACGGTCACAGTGCCGCCGGAATAAACGACCAGTGTAGCTGCAGCAGTTGTACCTCCCGAAAGGCTGGCAATACGTACTGTTCTGCCACTTCCAGTCGCATTCAGGATTTGAAGAAGAAGGTTTTGGCTGGAAGGAATCGATATATTATTTGTCGTCAGGGCAAAAAAACTGCCTGCCGCAGCCGCACCGGTATTTACCGAAGCCTCAATACCCGGGGCTGCATAGGTGTTGGTCAGTTGAGTGAACAGGGGCCCGTTAGACTGGTTGAATACATTAGAATTTGTCATCTTGTCCCCCCCTCTGAACAGATTGAAATGGCTTCACGATACCATTTGTTTCGCATGTCCTCATTACTTTCAGTGTATGTAAGAAAAAGAGAAAGCGTTTGGGAACTGACTGCAAATTCCAAAATAACGGCAGTTGCCGTGCCCGTATATCCAATCCGGGCATACGATGCGTAAGCACATTTTTTAAGGGGAAATCGAGATGAGTCGAACAGCAAAGCGAAGCAAGAAGAGAACGAAGCAACCAACTAAATATGTCAGTCGCCGTCGCTCCCGTCATTCCTGCCGCGCTAAATTGCTGAAACCCCCTTGTTCCCGGATTACTCGTCCCCGGTTCAAGCAGGGTGCTTCCTCACGTACGAAACTCCCTGGTGCTATTCATTGTTTTACAGAGCATACGTATGTCGGGGCCGAAACCAGTAGCAGCATGGATTCACTCCCGGCACAAGACACCTCATCACTCAGCATGTATACCTATGGCGTTGTGAATCGGGGGAAACATCCGGCTCTTGTACAGATCCAGATCAGCCCCAATGCCGTGGACTATGCTGTGGACAGCCAGGAGATGGTCGCGGGAGGCCAGACCAAAGCGCTGGTACCATTGCGATTTTTGCGTTATACCCGGCTTGCAATTCGATCCGTTGAACCGGATCAGCCGACCCGGCTCGACGTTTACTTTCAGGCGCAGCGTATGCCATAAGGGAGTATGATCTCACAGATTTGACCAGGGAGGAGGACGAGGCACATGCCTAACTTTACAACGTTTAATACGAATCCGGATAATCTGAGAACGTTGATTTTCGGCCAGGATAGTACAGGCACAGCCCAGCCTGTCAGAACGGATACGAGCGGGAACGTGGTTGGCATTATTTTGGACGGAACCATCAGTAACATCTCAGGTTTGACCACGGTTACAATTAACGCCGGAACCATTACCAACATTTTGAACGGAACGATCACGAGTGTACTTGGAGCCACAGTTACAGCGGGTACATTAACGAACTTGCTAAATGGTACGATCACAAGTGTATTGGGAGCAACCGTGACCGCAGGTACATTAACGAACCTGCTCAATGGTACGATTACCAGTGTGCTCGGAGCCACGGTGACAGCGGGAACCCTGACGAACCTGTTGAATGGTACGATCACAAGTGTACTGGGAGCAACGATTACCGCCGGAACGATCACGAGTGTGCTCGGAGCCACAGTGACAGCGGGAACGCTGACGAACTTGCTGAATGGTACGATTACAAGTGTATTGGGAGCGACCATTACCGCTGGAACGATC
>NZ_JAULSQ010000008.1:0-302162 GCF_032452295.1 Paenibacillus sp. ClWae2A | reverse complement strand
ATAGTTCGTGTTCTTTACCAATCTAACCACATTACGATGCTCTATCATGACACCTTTAGGCTTGCCTGTGGTTCCTGAGGTATACATCACATAAGCCAAATCTGTTGCTTTGCCCACCACCGCTGGCACGGCCTCCGCTCGTTCAGCAAGGATTTGGTCTATGATCAGTACTTCCACCGATTCCTCTTCGAAAAGAGGCGCATACTCCTGTTTGGTGAGAACAATCTTGGCTCTACTATCACCTAGAAGATAGCCGATACGTTCTGCAGGATACTCTGGGGAGAGGGGCAAATAGGCCCCTCCTGCTTTAATAATCCCCAGTTCTGCGATAATCGTTTCCATCGAGCGATCTGCCATCACTGCGACAATCTCATCCGAATCGGTGCCCTTACTTTGCAGTTTGACAGCAATCTGATTTGCTTGTTCATTTAATTCACGATATGTCAGCTTCGCAACCTCTACTTGCAAAGCAATATGATCTGGTGTTTTTCTAACTTGCTCCTGAAATAACTCAGAGATTGTTTTTTCGGTAGGGTACGCTGTAACTGTATCATTAAAATCTTCCAAAATTAATTTTTTTTCAGTCTCAGTTTTCAGGTCAATATCTCTTATGTTAACACTAGCATTACTCACGACTTGTTCGGCTATTTTCAGTAAGTGCTTACCTAATTGAACAATCGTCTCCGAATCATAGACCGAGGTGCTATATGTGAAAGCCGCCTCAAGTTCAACTCCCGGTGATATTGTCAGGCTAAAATCATAATTGGTGTGTTCATAATAATCAATATCCGAGAGCAATGAAGTCTGTTCTCCCAGACTTTCAATCGGATAATTCTCAAAAGCAACAACATGATCAATAATTTGATTATTTCCAGTAGTGGAGCTCTGTATATCACTTAAGGAAATAAACCCATTCTTATTAGCATCAACCATTAACTGATGGACATTTTGAGTAAGATCTATAAAGGTAGTATCACTTAAGCTCCTAACTCTCAATGGGACTGTGTTCACAAAGAGACCGACCATCGATTCTATTCCTGATATCTCAGGTGGGCGACCAGATATAACTGATCCAAACACTGCATCATCAGTTTGATTATATTTTTGAAGAAGAATTCCCCATATTGTGTGCATAACAGAACTTAATGTTACTTGATATTGATTGGAGAGATTCTCCAATCCCTTAGTTAGATTGGGTTCAAAATACAAATTATACCTTTTGTGCTCCACTATCTCGTTCTTGTTATACTTTTTTTGAAATTGCAAAGAAGAAGCTTCAGTATATCCACTTAAAACTTCCTTCCAATATTGCATTGCTGTATCTTTCTCCTGATTGTCTAACCATTCAAAGTATAAACTGTACGGCTGGACATCATTAAGTAAAATCTCATCACCTTGGCATATGAGATCATATATTTGAAATAAATCCTTTAGTAAAATACCTAAGCACCATCCATCAAGGATAATATGGTGGAAACTCCACACAAACCTCCAGGATTTATCGCTGATCTTAAATAGAGCTAATCTCATTAGAACATCTTGTTCCAGATCAAATTTTATTTGTCTGTTGTTAATCATGTATTCATTAACATAAACTGAACGATCTGACTCCTTTAATGAAGTTATATCTTCCACGTGCACTTGAGTTGTTCTCTCACTCATAACTACTTGTAAAGGCTGTTCAACATTTTTAGTAACAAATGCAGTTCTAAGCACATCATATCTTTCAATTAATGTATTTAAACTCTGGTTTAGAATTTTAGGATTTAGTTCTCTTGCTAGAGTGAAAGATAGCTGCTCGAAATATGCATCAGAATCACTATCAAATTGGTGATGAAACAGTATTCCTTCTTGTAAGGGAGTAAGTCTATAAATATTCTGAATTGATACCGTCATTTAGAATGTCAACCCTTTCTCCATTTGTTTAACGATTATTTTTTCCCGAGCGAATCCATAATCATACTTAACTGGTTTTGAGATAATTTCTTATACGTAAAATCTGATGCTGTCTTTTCTCTAGATTGCAAATTACAACAATAATCAATAAGGAGGAGAAGATGTTTAATAAATAGTCCAGAGAAATTGGTGAATTCTTGTTCTTCAAACTGATTTTTGTTATATGTGAATCGTAAAATAGTTTCACCGTTTAAAATCATACAATTGATTTCAATACTATGGCTTCTCTCTAAATTAGGTCCCATTTCATCTCCCATAGGATATTGAGAAGTTAAAGACCTCGATAGATTTTGATCGAATTCTCCTAAATAATTAAATACGATATCTGATTTAATTGCTGAGCTAGTTAGTGAAGTATTAATATATTTTAAGATGTTAAATCCAAAACCATTTTTAGGAACCCTTCTAATACCGTCTTTAATTTCTTTAATGAAATAGCTTAAATCATTATTCCCTTGATTCTTAATCATAAAAGGATACACTGAAGTGAACCAACCAACAGTCCTTGAGATATCAATCTGATCAGAAATATCTTCCCTTCCATGACCTTCTAAATCAACAAAAAACTCCTCAACACCCAACCATTCTTTTATAGATAATCCTAAAGCGGTGAGTAAGAGATCCTTAGTATCAGTGTTATATGCTAAATGGGCCTGTTTAGTTAATCTCTTTGTAGTTTCAATATCTAATCTTTGAACCAGAGTATAACTATCCCTGTAGCAGTCAGTACCTAATTGTTGATTAATAGGAAGTTTGTTAACTTGGAGTTTTTCAAGTTTGGTCCAGTAAAGCAAATCATCTTCGAGATGTTTACTTTGTGCGTAATGAATTAACCCTTTAGCCCAAGTTTGGTACGAATCTGTTTTTAAAGGTAACGTTGGCGTTTGGTTATTAAGAGATTGTTCATAAACACTCAGAAAATCTTCCACTATTATCCGCCAAGAATAACCATCTACTACCAAATGATGAGCAATAATTAAAAGGTGATCTCCAGATTCAGTCTTAAATAATCCTACTTGTAATAAAGGTCCGCCAAAAATATTAAATCGACGTTGTAACATATTCGCATGTTCCTCAACTCTTTTTTCCTGAGAAGGATCATTGATTAGATTAAAGATCTCAAATTGGAAATAATCCATTTCAACACTATTTTTACGATTCCATTGTTTTACATTCCCCAATTCGTCTAAATGGTACGACATTCTTAACGCATCGTGATGATCGACTAGTTTTTCCAACGCGAAATTCACACTATTTTCGTCAAATCCTTCTTCTTTATATAGCATTATTGACTGATTAAAGTGATGGTAGGTAGAAGAATCACGTTCAAAAAATTGCTGTTGAATTGGGGCTAGTTCCACTTCGCCTTCGACCTGTGATTGATCGATATGACGAACAATGGATGTCACATGCTTACTTATAGATTTAACTGTTGGGTAGGAAAAAATATCCTTCACTTCAGTATGGTACCCATAATTTCGTAGACGGGAGACTATTTGTAATGCCTTAATTGAATCTCCGCCCATATCAAAGAAATTGTGATTAACACCCAACGATTCAACCCCTAATACTTCTTCCCACACTTTTACCAAACTGAATTCCACTGATATTGTAGGCGCTATATATTCAATACTTGATGTGAAATCTGGAAAAGGTAGAGCCTTTTTATCAATCTTCCCATTGGGTGTTAATGGTAATTGATCCAAAAACACAAAATAAGAAGGTATCATATGGATCGGAAGGACGCTGGATAATCTTTCTCGAAGCATCTGTGTTTCCAGTTCTGTATTTGCAACGATATAGGAACACAAAAATAACCGATCATTATGTTGAATTGCTTGAACTATTGCTGTTTGAATTTCTTCATACGATATTAGAACACGCTCGATTTCTCCAGGTTCTACGCGTACACCACGTATTTTGACCTGATCGTCGATCCGACCTAAAAATTCAATGTTTCCGTCAGGAAGCCATCGTGCTAGGTCTCCAGTACAATACATTCTCCCATGTCCAAATGGATTGGTAATAAACTTTTCATTCGTCAATTCATACTGATTTAAATATCCTCTTGCCAGGCTATCTCCTGCAATACACAACTCCCCAGGTACGCCAAGCGGAGCCAAATTTCCATCCTTATCTCGGATATAGATGTTTGTATTGGTTACAGGTTTGCCGATAGGAATATTTGCATAAGTTCCTTCAATTTTGAATAAGGTTGCCCCAACGGTATATTCCGTAGGTCCATAACCATTAATCAATACATACCTTGCGTTAGGATGCTTTTGAGAGTGTTTCAACTTGTCCCCAGCAGTTTGCATTATACGTAATGTTTTATTTTCTAATTGCATGAATTGTTCACATACCTGTGTCGGTAAAAAAGAAATAGTGACTTTATTCTTTTCGAAATATTCATTTAATAGCACAATATCTAAACGTATATCCTGTGGAACAATACACAATGTGCTACCAGTGATTAAACAAGGGAATATCTCCCACACTGATGCATCAAATCCAAATCCGGCATACTTACTGACGCAATCATTTCGTTCAATCTCATAAAACGTTTGGTTCCATGTACACATATTAATTAGGGAAGTATGCTCGATCATAACTCCCTTCGGCTTTCCTGTAGAACCAGAAGTATAAATAATGTAGGCAAGATCGTTAGGTTCTCCAACGGAATCAAAATCTGAAGCAGTGTATTTAGAGAAATCAATTGCAGACCATTCTATCACTTCTACTCCAAATGATTCTTTATTACTTATGCATCTGTCTCCCGTGATAAACAGGGTACTACCACTGTCCTCAAGCATAAATTTCACACGCTCTACTGGATACTCATGATCGATAGGCAAGTATGCTGCTCCAGTCTTTAAAACGCCAAAGACACTCGCAATCATTTCTAGTGAAGGCTCAAACATTAGCGGAATTATATCCCCTCGAGTAACCCCTCTCTCTCTTAAAAATGATGCTAATTTATTGGCCAATGTGTTCAGTTCATGATAAGTCATGGTTTGATCCATAAAGATTAAAGCAATATCATCTGGAGTGCGCTCTGCTTGTTCTCTAAACAGCTCATGAACTGTTTTATCGTTTGGATATTCAATTCGCGTAGGATTTAATGAGTATAATTTCTGTTTCTCTTCTGGACTAAGCATTTCTAAATCACATAAAGAAACATGCTCATATCCCATAACTATTTTTTCTAAGATACTAGTAAAGTTTTTGCACATTTGAAGAATTGTTTTCTCTTCGAACAAATAAGTCGCATATTCGACTTCTAATACCATTCTTTTTTCTTCAGCTAGTACATTAAAAGTTAAATCGAACTTACTTTCATTTGTCGACACATGATTTATACTTTCGAAAGGTTCATTTACTGAATCAACATCCGAAGTCATACTGAACATAACGTCGAATAGTGGATTGCGACTGTTATTTCTTTGAACATTTACTTTTTCAAGAAGCATTTCCAAAGGATATTCTTGATTGTCTAGACCCTTCAAGACTGTGACTTTAATTTCCTCAAGCAACTGTGCAAAAGTTTTACTCCCCGTGATATTATTTCTAAGTGCAAGTGTATTAACAAACATACCTAATACACCATCTAGCTCCCGAGTTGTACGGCCAGCCACTGGTGTTCCAATAATGATATCTTCCTGTCCCGTGTATTTATAGAGCAATGTGTTCAAAGCTGTGAACAATACCATATACACAGTGATGCCGTTATTTGCAGCGTATGAGTCTAGTCCTTTATACAAATCCTGATTGATTTCTAAACGCAGTGTGTTTCCTTCATATCTTCTTTGAATTGGTCTTTGAAAATCTGTTGGTAAATTGAGTACAGGAAGATCACCTTTTAATGATTCTACCCAGTAATTTTCTTGATCCTCCCACACTCCTGAATGCACTTTTTCATGTAACCATGAAGTATAATCTTTGTACTGTAGCTTCAACTCAGGTAATTTCTTGCCTCTATATAATCCAGCTAATTCACTCATTAATATCCTGAAAGATAAACCATCAGAGATTATATGATGCATATCTGTCAACAGGAATTCTTTACCTTGTTCATCTTTAACATATTTAACTCTAAGCAAAGGAGCACTATTTAGTTCAAATGGATGTACGAACTGAGAAAGTAGCTCCTCCATTCCTGTCGATTTAGTGCAGAAGTGTTTTTCCATAGTAAAAGGAACATCATCATGTACAACTTGAACCGGCCTGCCATCCTCAATTAAAAATGAGGTTCTTAAAATATCATGACGTTTAATTAAGTGTTTAAGAATCTCCTCAATCTTTTCAACATCTGTCCCCTTTCTTAACTCTAGTAATGCAGGCATGTTATATGCCGTTCCGCCGCCCTCAAGTTCATTCAATAGCACCATTCTCTTTTGGGAAAAGGAAACGTCATATTTATCATCTTTTGTAGTTGTAATGATATTTTTAATCTTATGCTTCTCACTAGCGTCAATTAATACTGCTAGCTTTTCAATGGTCGCTGCATTAAAGAAATCTTGCAAAGTAACGCGAACAGACAGTGATTCTTCTATTGCTGAAACCAGATGTATGGCACTAAGAGAATCCCCCCCTAATTCAAAGAAATTTGATCTGATGCCGATCTTGTCAATTCCTAATACTGATGACCAGATATTTTCCAATTTAAGCTCAGTTTCGCTACTAGCCATAACATAATCATCAATAACCGTAATTTTTGGAGTAGGCAATGCTTTTTTATCTAGCTTTCCGTTTTGTGTTATGGGTAGCTGATCCATAAACACAAAGTAGGAAGGTACCATATGGATTGGAAGAACAGTGGCTAATCTTTCACGGAGCACCTGTGATTCTACCATTTGATTAGCGACAATATACGCACATAAAAATAGTTGGTCTTTATGTTCTACTGTTTGCACTGTTGAAGTCTGGATTTCCTCATACGAGATCAGGATTCTTTCAATCTCCGTCGGTTCCACACGGACCCCTCTTATCTTCACCTGATCATCGATCCGACCTAAAAATTCAATGTTTCCATCAGGAAGCCATCTTGCTAAGTCTCCTGAACAATACATCTTTCCGGATCCAAATGGATTGGTAACAAACTTTTCTGCTGTTAATTCAGGCTGATTTAAGTAACCCCTTGCCAAATTTTCTCCCGCTATGCAAAGCTCCCCTGGTACCCCTACAGCTGCTAAAGCTCCATCTTTATCCCTGATAAAAATACTCGTGTTAGCTATCGGTTTCCCAATTGGGATATTTACATAAGCACCATCCACTTTAAATGCTGTTGCTACAACTGTATTCTCTGTCGGACCGTAATTATTAAATAATTCATAGGCTACGTTAGGATGTTTCTGTACATGCTTCAATTTATCACCAGCAGTTTGTAGTACACGTAGAGATGTATTATTTAATCGCATAAATTGTTCACATACTTGCGTAGGTAAAAAGGAAATAGTCACGTTGTTATTTTCGAAATATTCGTTCAATTGCACAACATCTAAACGTATTTCTTGTGGAACAATACATAATGTACTACCACTAATTAAACATGGGAACATTTCCCATGCTGATGCATCAAATCCGAATCCTGCATATTTACTGATACAATCCTTGTCCTCAATCTCATAAAACGATTGATACCACGTAGACATATTAATTAAGGACGTATGTTTAATCATAACCCCTTTAGGTTTTCCGGTAGAACCCGAGGTATATACTACATACGCTATATCATGTGATCCCCCATATGATTCGGTAGCTGAAAAATCATAGTTTGTTAATTCAATGTCGGACCATTCTACTACTTCAACTCCAAGTTCTTCTTTATTCTTTAAATGATTACTTCCTGTTAGGAGTAACGTACTCGCACTGTCTTGAAGCATAAATTTGACGCGTTGCATCGGATATTCATGATCGATAGGTAAGTATCCTGCCCCGGTTTTTAATACACCTAGTACACCAGCAATCATCTCTATCGAGGGCTCCATCATCAGCGGAACAATATCTCCACGAGAAATTCCTTTTTCCTGCAAAAAGGCTGCAACTTTGTTTGCTTTTCTGTCCAGTTCTTGATAAGTTACCTTTTTATCTTTGTAAATGAGAGCTATACCTTTTGGTGTTCGATCTACTTGTTCTTTAAATAATCCATGAATTGTTTTTTCTCTTGGATAATCCGTACGTACAGGATTAAATGCATAAAGTGCTTGCTTCTCCTCTCTGGTAAGCATATCCAAATCTTTAATATAAATCTTATGGTTATACACCATGCCCTTCAGAATATTTAAGTAGTTACTAAACAAACCCTCGATTGTACTAATCGAATATAGACTACTATTAAAATCAATATTTGCTATCAAAGAATTATCATATTCGTCCACGATTAAAGAGAGATCATATAAAGGGTCTCCTGAATGGATTTCAATTGGCTTCAGTATGAGATCCGCAAAACTTACTTCTTCTAACGCGATATTTTGTAATATAAACATGGTATTAAAAAGGACTTTCCCAGTACCATTTCTTTCGATAGAGAGTTTTTCTACAATTAAGTCAAATGGATAATCCTGATGTTCGAAAGCATCAATTGTATGCGTTTTGATCTCCTCTAAATATGCATTTATCGTCTTGTCTCCACTTGGTTGACTGCGTAGAGCCAATGTTTGCATAAATAAGCCTACTGTTCTTTCACTACTTTCATGATTTCGACCTGAAAGTGATGTTCCTACAATGATATCTTCTTGCCCTGAGTACTTATAAAGTAATATATTGTATGCCGATAATAAAACCATATATAACGTAGTGTTCGTTTCTTGAGCTAATGATTCAAGTTGAACTAAAAATGATTCATCTATGGCAAAAGACATTCGATTTCCTTTTCTGTCGTCATTTAAAATCACATTTGATGAGTTAGATGGTAAATGCAAAACTGGTAGTTCTCCTTGAAAAACATCTATCCAATATTTTTCATGAGTTTCAAGTTCAGAGAATTTAGAGTTTTGCCATGCTACGATATCTTTATGATGAATCTCCACTTCAGGAAGTATAGCCCCTTCATAAACTTGCTTGATCTCTTCGAGTACAATACCCAGAGAATATCCGTCTGTAATAATATGATGGACATTAATGAGTAATTCATGATGACTTTCCTCTATTTTTACGAGCTCTACTTCAATAAGAGGTGCTTGGGATAAATCAAATGATTTAACAAATTGATTTTTATGTTCCTCAAAATCACCAATACTCATTTCTGTTCGTATTACCTTAAATGGTAGATTCATATCAACTTTTTGTTTTATTTCACCTTCTACTACATAGAAAGAAGTAAAAAAGGCCTCATGTCTACGAATGACTTTTTCCAGACAGTCAACAAAATGATTTTCATCTAGTTTCCCAGATAGGATGAATCTCTGGACCATATTTTGTGACAAACTTGTTGGATCCATCTGATGCAAAAAATAAACTCTTTGCTGTCCAGGTGAAGTTTCATAATCATTCTTTAAGCTTAAGATGGGTATTGGCAATCCCATTTCCGCCTCATTATTTGATATCCATTCAGCCAACTCTTTTATCGTTTGGTTTTTAAATAAAACTCCAATTGTTGCGTTTTTTCCAAACTCCTTATTTAACTTTGCCAACATGATGGTTGCTTTAAGGGAGTTACCTCCAATGGCAAAAAAATTATCATTTCGACTAATTACATTTCTATCTACGGTTGATTGCCATATTTCTAGCACTTTTTCTTCCAGTACATTCTCTGGCTTGCCAAAGTCACTTTTTTCTTTTTCAGTACTTTTTCCAACATGAAGCGATTGCATTGCTTCGTACAGTTTGTCTAATTTATCATGTTGTTCAATGGTGAACATATCAATAGCACTACTACCAGAAGCTCCTCGTTTTATCATCTCATTCAAAAGCTCGGAAAATCCATTTACCCACATCTTTATTATCTCATCTGTAATAAACTCCGTATTGTATTGAAAATCAATATACAATTCATCCCGGTAATCTATAACATTGAGAAACAAATCATATGCAACATATTTAGTCGGATACTCCCCTATTTGAGTAGAGATATCGTCCAATTTAACACTCTTTATTGGTCTGTCCATATTAAATACTACATTTATCTCAGGATAAAAAGGTGTTGTGAGCTCTTCAGCAATTGCTGCCATCGGTACATATTGATGTTTCAACACATTGTCTAACCGTGTTTTGATATGTTCCATATAAGAAGATAATTGATCATTGCTATTGCTCATAAAAGACAACGGAATTATATTTACACATGGACCTACTAAATAATGATTTTTCAATTGAAGTTGTCCAGCCGTTGGTATGCCAATAGTTATATGATTTTGATTTGTGATAGACTGCATAAATTGACTGAATGCACCTAGTAAAGTTACAAACAGAGTATTACTTACTTCTGCACTAAACGTTCTTAAAGCTTGGGTTAGTGCGGAATCTATCTTCAAGGTATGTTTCGCGCCACGATATCCTGATTTTGACCGTTCTAACGGTTGAGTCGGTAAGACTAGAGAAGGAATAGCACTACCCAGCTCCATGTTCCAGAAAGCGGTTGCCTCTTTAAACGCATCTTTCTCACATATTGATTGTTGCCAATCAATATATTCAGCATAAGAGGCTGATTCAGGCAACAAAAGATGATTTTTATGCACTAATGCCGTATATAAATTAGCCATTTCCTGAAGAATTACTTCAATAGACCAGCCATCCGCAATAATATGATGGATGGTTAATATAAACCAAAACTCGTCAATTTCTAACTGTAGCACATTTATTCTGAAAAGACGGTCATCCCCTTCAAGATTAAAGGTTTTCAATGCATCATTCTCTAACCACTCAGATACCTTCTCTTCCTTACTTGCTGCAATTTGTGTGAAGTTAGTCTGACCTATATTTACAGATATTTCTTCCTGGATAATTAATTTTTCTTTTTCAATATCAACCTTTGCTCGCAGAAGACTGTGACGTTCAACAACCTGATTAAAAGCTTGATTTAGTAAGTGTACATCTAATTTCCCTTTCATTTTTAACAGGATAGACTCACTAAGAGCAGTAGAAGCTTCCTTTTCTGAAAGTGACGCCAATAAAATATGTTTCTGCTCATTTGTTAATGTAAGTTCTTGAGACAGATCACCTGTTTCTAGAGACCCTTCGTAATTCGCCTTGTTTCCCCCATTAGGAGGGATTTTAGGTGATTCTGGTAAAAAGCCTCCTCTACGAAGATCACTTATTGTTTCTTGGACAGCATCGATGATTTTAGTCATATCTTCGTTAGTATGCGCCGTGGAGAGAAAACAATTTCGTCCTTCCCATACATAAATCCCTTTATACATTAGGTGGTAGAAAAACAGATCACTATCAATAGAGCAAACAAATCTAAATAAGGACCCATAATTCACGACATGTATTGCTACTTTTTCCTTGGTGAAAATCTGATTTAACTGGTTCACCAAATTATTTGTATGATTATTAAGTTTTGTGATTAGTCCTTCACCCTCTAACTTAAACTTTTCCAAAACAGCCATTGTCACACGCATTGTCAAAGGATGAGTATTAAATGTGCCTGCAACAAAGGTTCGTTTTGCTTCATCGACCGGCAAAGACAGATCTCCGAAATTCCATGTACCTCCATCTATCGCATTCATAAACTTGGACTTTCCAGCTACAACCCCAATGGGCATACCGCCACCAATTACTTTTCCATAAGTAACAAGATCAGCAGTAATTCCAAATGACTCTTGAGCTCCGCCAAGACCAACTCTAAACCCCGTAATCACTTCATCAAAAATAAGTGCAGTACCTGTGGTCTCAGTAATTTCTCTTAGTTTCCGCAAGAATTCTGCAGGTGCCACATCAGGACGTCGACTTTGAACAGGTTCTACCAACACAGCAGATATTTCATGACCAAGATTTTTGATTGTTTTTAAAGACTCTTCTTGGTTATAGTTTAGAACGATCAGGTCTTCCATAAAGTTCTGATTAATCCCAGGAGCCATTGGTCTAGCAGTAAACGTATCATCTGAAAGATTAGTTATACCCAGAACACCATCAAAGGTACCATGGTACGAGCCTGAGAATATCACAACTTTTCGTCGACCCGTTACCGCTCTAGCTAAACGGAGAGCGACCATAACAGCTTCTGTTCCAGAATTGTAAAATGCAACTCGTTCTACACCAGTTAGTGCTGCAATTCCTTCAGCCACATCTCCAGCAATATTTGACATAGGCCCGAGAGCAGGTAGGGTATTCAGGTTTTCTTTAACCATTAAGTTCTTAATAAAGTCAGGGTTATGTCCAAACAAATTCACGCCAAAACCCATTGTGATGTCGATGTATTCATTTCCGTCTACATCCCATATTTTAGATCCTTGCGAAGAATGTCCTATGATTGGATAGACCATTTCTTTCCAAACCATTCTGAAAGCAGCTAAGTTTCTGTTATTCGCATGGATAAGTCTATTTTGAGCAGTATACTCTTTCGATTTTTTCGTTTTCCTTACATATTTATTCACAAAGTCTTCAAGGTAACGTTCTTGTTTTGGGGTTAGATCTATTTTTGTTTGGAAATCTTGCGATTGATACGGTACAAAAGGTTTAGTCTCCTGCTGAGCAGTCACTTGTGATTTCACCTTAGACTCTGAAGCTGTTGTAGCCGCTACTTCTTGTTTCAATTGTTCAATACCATAGGTATCTATACTTGTATATTGGCTAATGACTTTTAGTTGTGCATGTAATGTAGAACTTATAATTTCATTCTGAGATTTTAGTAGTTCATTTTGTGAAGAAATAATTCGTTCCAATAGATCAGGTGAACCCTCCATTTTCTTCTTCTCTTTAATTGTCGGTTCCATGTGAGATTGAGAAGATTTTGAAGTTAATTGTGGTGAAGTGGACTCAACTTCAAACTGAGCATGGCTATGATTTGAAATAAACTTAATTAGATATTTTATATTAGTGATGGAATCAAAAAAATTACCTATTGGTATATCTAGACTAAACTTTTCTGAAATCTCATTTCTTACTTGAGCTAGTGAAATAGAATCTAAACCCATAGAGATGAAATGAGTGTTTTCGTCTAAATCCTGAATTGATATGCCTGATACTTTAGAGATAATAGTATAAATAAAGGTTTTAATTGTGGTGATGTTATCTCCCAACTGATTACTCCTCCTATAAAGATTCCCATAATTTTTGTTAAGCTTAGGTTCTAACCAACTACGCTTTTCTTCAAATGGATATAATGGAACAGGAACTTTTCCATAAAATTCCCCTTTAAAAAAACCTTCCCAGCTGATATCGGCTCCTAAAATATATAACTCCGCTATTTTTTCTGATCGATGTTGTGCAAGCTCTTCATTTGAAAGGACGCCCCAGACTTGTTCTTTGAGTTTTGAATAATCCGTATGAGTGTTTACATTTCCCAGATAAATCCCTTCAATATTTTTCATGTCCTCAGAAAGTAATCTTAACTTGGTAAGCATATCTTCTTTGTTGGTGGCGGTAATTGCTGCACGAAACTGCAAATGCGGTCTGCCAGTATTCGTTGTGTAACAAATATCTAGTAGATTCCATGAGTGATCTCGCTCCATATAATTCAAATAACGTTTAATGAGCGTAGACAAAGAATCCTCATTATTTGCAGATAACGCTAACAAATAGTGAGGATTCTTTTCTTCTTTTCTTTCATTCAATTCCAAAGGATGGGATACGTATTCTTGCAAAATTACATGAGCATTAGTACCGCTGAATCCAAAGGAACTGACTCCACCTACTAAGGGGGACTGCTCTACATCAAATTCCGCTAAATTTTTACTTATATAAAACGGAGAAGACTCTAATTTTAAATGCGGATTAGGGCTTTCAAAATGTACAAGGGGAGGCACCTTCTTGTTTTTCAACATTAATACTGATTTAATGAAACTCACTATACCAGCCGCCTCAAATAAATGACCGATATTGCTCTTAACAGATCCTAAAGCACAAAATTGTTTTTGATCCGTAAATTGGTTAAACGCATTGCATAATGCTTTAAATTCTACGGGATCACCTAATTTGGTGCCTGTACCGTGTGCTTCAATAAAATCAATTTTTTCAGGGTCTATCCCAGCCTGATTCCATGCACTTACAATAACTTCGGTTTGAGATAACGGATTGGGCGCCGTAATTCCAATCGTTTTACCATCCTGGTTGACTGCACTTCCTTTTAATACCGCATAAATATGATCTCCATCCTTAACCGCTTGGTCATAAGGCTTTAAAAGAACTGCCCCAACCCCTTCACTTATTCCGGTACCATCAGACTGAGCATCAAAAGTTTTAGTTAATCCATCAGCGGATTCAATATCTAATCCAGTCGCAACAGGTAATAAACTAATTCGAACTCCACCTGCAATTGCCATTTCACAATCGCCATTCATAATTGCTTGGCTAGCCAGATGCACCGCTACTAGTGAAGAAGAACAAGCGGTATCGATAGTAACTGCTGGTCCTTTTAAATCCAGAAAATATGCTATTCTACTAGCTAAAACGGATGGTAAGTTTCCTACAATTCCCGCTGAGAGTTCATTATAGTCATTCAAAGTAATTAGCCGTTCATAATCAAATCCTACTTTAGAATATCCAACATAAATACCAGTTTTCCCTGCTTTAATCTTGTTACCTGCATACCCAGCATTTTCAAGAGTATGCCACACAGTCTGGAGAAATAACCTCTGACTTGGATCCATCAATCGAGCTGTGTTTGGAGTAATTCCGAAAAATCCATAATCAAACTTATCAATTGAATGTAGATACCCTCCTCTTTTTAATGGAGTCTCTTCTAGATTAAGATCAATCAAATTGGCACAGTACCTAGCATCCTCAATTCGATTACTCGGAAAGTCAGTTAATTGGTGTTCTCCTTTTTGAATCATTTCCCAAAATACATCTAAATCTGTTGCACCCGGTACATTCAAAGCCATACCTATTATTGCAATATCCTTTTTATCTTTTGCCTCTGCATTGCTGTGTCCTTCTATCGAATCCTCTTGCTTACTCTCATAGATATGTTGAGCAAGTTTCGTTATTGAGGGGTATGAGAAAAGTTCCGAAATCTCCAAACTCGTTTTAAACTCATTTTCGATAATCTCTAGGATTTGAACGAGTTTTAGGGAATTTACACCTAAATCAAAAAAGCTTTCTTCCATATTCACGGATTTTCTCCCTGAAACCTCAATTAACAGCTTTGATAATTTCTCTTTAATATGATGAAGAGAAGAATTTGATTTTAGTATTTCATTACTTACCTGTAGCTCATTCAATTTTTGAATATATGCTAGAAACTCACCTGCTGAATATCGTTCTGATAATTGATATCTTTGAATTTTTCCACTCGTTGTTTTAGGCAATTTTCGAATTGGAACTACCTCGACATTCCATCCACCTTTTTGAAATAGATGCCTCTTTAACGTTTTTGACAAGGATAAGAATTCATCGGTCTTTCTTTTGAAAACAACAAATACAATTATTTCTTCCGAACATTCTGTTTTATTATAAACACCAACAGCAGCTATCCTACCAAGCTCTATACCTTCTAGCTCAACAGCAACTCGCTCAATATCCTGAGGGTATATATTTTTTCCATTAATGAATATAATGTCTTTCGATCTGCCAGTTACCACAAGATTACCCTCATTTATAAAACCTAAATCTCCTGTGTTTAGCCAACCATCTCTGGTTATAATATCGTTATAAGCTTCTGGATGATTATAATAGCCACTAGTCACATTTAACCCTGTAATTTGAATATTACCAATCATCTTCTCAGCTATTTCCTCGTTGTCATTGCCACAAACTCTATATTCGCAATAATCAATGGCTTTGCCTACTTCAACAAAAGAAACTGCACGAGCATCTGTTACTTCCACTTCTTTTACAAAATCGCCTGTATTTAAATGGTTTCTGTCTACATATATCGTTTTTATCGGTTTTGACAATTCCGGAAAAGAAACCGCTACGGAAGCTTCAGCCATCCCATACACTGTAAACATGCTTTCTCTTTTTAAGCCATATACGGATAATGTCTTTAAAAATTGACCGCATACTTCAGTTGAGATAGGTTCAGCACCATTATATATAATCCTCACACATGATAGATCCCATTTATAGTCTTTTTCTGGGTTATAGAATTTAAGAAAATATCCGTAACCGAAATTTGGAGATGAAATCATGGTTGCTCGATGTTCATCCACTTTTTTTAGCCAGAGGATTGGCTTTCGGATAAATACTTCTGTAGGGATAATGTATTGATTAATTCCTACTACCAGAGGAACTAAATGAAAGCCAATCAGACCCATATCATGTGTTAGAGGCATCCATGAAAGAAAAGAATCTTTCTCATTAATTTGGGTGTGATTGACAACCCCACTGATATTATAAATTAAGTTTTTATGTGTTAATGTTACCCCTTTCGGGACCCCAGTTGATCCTGATGAAAATTGTATAAAGGCTATATCGTCTTGAGAAGGAGTGTTAAGAGTATATAAGCCATCGGGATAAGATGTATCGTTGATAGAACTCGTACGTTCCAACATCTCATCAATATTTAAAGAAGAATGCTTTTGCACAAATTTTTTAACACTGTTTAAGGCTTTCTCAGTAGTAATCAAATGAGGACGGCTCATGATATCCCAAATTTTAAACAGTTTTAATTTATGTTCATCATCTTCTCCAATGCTTATTGGAACGGGGATCATTCCCCCTAATAAACATGCCCAGAAAGCAATAACGAATAATTTATTATTTTGAATTTGAAAAATGACTTCTTGGCCTGGTTGAAGGCCTTCTTTTTGCAAATAAGCGAGATATCTGCATGATTCAATGTATAATTGTCGATATGGTAAAAAACTCTCTGATTTATCACTATCAATAAAGAGAATTCCTTCATCTGCTGAGTTACTCCGGTCTTGAATTACTTCAATCAGTGTATTGAATTTTTTGGTGAACATGACTACCTCCCGCGATTCTACAAATGTTCCATTATTTCTTTCGCTTCCTGGTTTGTAGTGTATTTTAGTTTCAATATTTCTTGTAAAAGCTTTTTAGCGTTTTCCTCTGAATTAAATAAAGGCTCTGTAGGTGTATTCTCTACTAACCCCTTTAACTCACTTAACAATGAATTTAGCTTTGTTAAATAAGTGGATTCCATATTCCGATTTCTACTAATTAATGCCGCTGTTAAGTAGTTCTTAAGCTTGGCCAACTCTCTCCCTTTGGGTAATTCAGAGTAGAGTTGCTTAACTCTCATTAAATCTGTGGAATCACTAATAGATAATGATCTAGAAGTATTTGGTATCGATTTCATGAAATCGGTTAAAACTTTTCGAGGACCTAGTTCAATAAAAGTAGTAACACCTTGCGTTATCATATAGTTGATGGACTCTAACCATCTAACGGGTAGTACGAATTGTTGTTTGAGCTTTTCTTTATAGGAATCGTTTTCCAAGTATGCTTGACCACTAACATTAGAAATAAGCGAACATTTAGGTGTATTGAATGTACATTTTTGCAGCTCTGAATAGAATAAGTCAGAAGCAGTAGTCATTAATGGACTATGAAATGGAGCACTGACATTCAAAAGCGTATATGTGCCTCTTTCTTTTTCAACGCTTTTTAAAACGCTCTCTATTGCAATATAATGGCCTGATATTACAATTTGTTTATTTGAATTCACACAAGCTATGGTCACGGGGTAGTCTTCATTCGCCGTTTCTCTACAAATGCCACTTAAGAGTTCCGCACTTATGCCAGAAATAGCAGCCATTCTTCCGACTCTCGCAGGATCAGCTTCTTGCATAAGAATGCCTCTTTTTCTAACTAACTGAATTGCATCTGAGAACGACAATACGCCACTACATACCATAGCTGTATATTCACCAAGACTATGCCCAGCCATAAAAGAAGGTTTAAAGTCCAACTCTTCTTTAAACGCATGATAAATACTCACACATACGGTTAGGATGGTAGGTTGAGCGTTCATCGTTTGAGCAAGTACTTTGCCTTCACCTTCGAAACATAGTTTTTTAATATCCATTTGTATTGCATCGCTTGCTTCTTCGAAAATTCGTTGGCTTCCTTCATACCTATTCCAAATTTCTCGGCCCATTCCAACATATTGTGAACCTTGTCCAGGGAATAATAGGGCTACTTTATTCATACATATTCTCCTGTGTATACATTCATCAGAGTGTTATTTATCATTGCTATCAAATTTTGCTTTTGACTGTTCAAGTAAAAATGACCGCCAGGAAAGGTATGTAGGGATGTCTCTCCTTGTGTGTACCTTTCCCATTCACGGATCTCTTCGCTTAAAATGCTTTCATCCTCACCCATTAAAACCGTTATATTGCAACCCAATAATGGCTTCTCTTCCCCCCCATTATTCGACTCTAAATTGGTTATATCTGATTTCAAAATGGGTAAGAAATAGGATAAGAAACTTTCGTCAGAAACTAAAATTTCGCTTATACCACCTAACTTTTGAAGTGCATTCAAAAACTGATCGTCAGGCAAGGTATGAAGCAAGGCGTCTCTAGTATGATGCGGTGGTCGTCTTGAAGAAATGAACAGATGTACAGGTGGCTTGTATCCTTCTTGTATTAATTTGTGAGTTAATTCAAATATGATACTCGCTCCCATACTATGGCCAAATAGTGCGTAAGGTTCTCCTTGATTTTCGAGATATGGTTGGATACGTTCAAACATATCATTGATCAGCTCATCAAAAGAGCTATAAAGAGATTCATTTGTACGATAACCACGTCCAGCGAGTTCCATAGAAACTATACTTATATGGGGTAGTAAGTGTGATTTCCAATCAGAATACATGCTAGACATTCCACCAGCACATGGAAAACAGAATAAATTTAGATTCTCCAATTTCACATGCCTCCATTAAAAAGAGCCACCCGCTCATGTGAGCAAATGACTCTTTTAGTTAAATTTGTAAAAAAAATATTTATACCTTCGGCACTTCATCCAAAATCATTTTGCATTCTTCTGTAATCATATGTCCCTCTGATATGAGAGTAATGTGCCTAAGCATCTATTACTTCAACCAAAGTTGCTGATCGAATCACATTAATAGGTACGTAAATGGTTCGTTCTAAATAGGATAGATTCAATTTTATTTTCGCTTTGCTGTTTCGTATGTCTATTTTTTGGATATTATCTTTATAGTTTAACAGTGGCCCTGAAATCACTTCCATTTTCCCGTCCGTTATTCTGATATCTGAATAATCTACGGTGTCTTCTTGATTGAGGAGCTTTAATATAAAAGTCATTTCCTCTTCACTGATTGATTTCAGGTAAGAATTACGATCCATATTCATATCCTTTGATGAATTTTTTAAGATGTAGTACGTATTTGGGATTTTCAATAAGTCATTGTGATCCATTAACTTCATATCTGCCTGTATGAACAGATAGCTTGGAAATAACGGGATGATTCTTTCATAGAACCATCCACTTTTTTTCTCCCTTACCCGTTTCAAAGGTAGAAGACACTTTACTTTGTCTGAAAAATGCTCTCGAATCATTTCACGAACAAAAGCCTCTTTCCCTGTTTCGACAAATAAAACATACCAATACATACAACCACCCTATTGCGCAATATTTTCAAATTCCGTAGTTAGAAGTTAAGTCTCCCATGGTTACGACTATTTTCCGTGCGCCTTTATATGGTCTTCTTCCATGCGCCATCAACATATTGTCTAACATAAGTACATCTCCCTTTTCCCATGGGAACGCGAGAGAATGTTCATCGTACACATTTCTTATTTCTTGCAGATCTTCATCACTTATGGTATCTCCGTCTCCGTAGTATGTATTTCTTGGTAGGTTACTTTCACCTACTGTTTGAACTAAATACTCACGAATTGCAGGGGATAGATTAGTTACGTGAAATAGATGTGCCTGGTTAAACCAAACCATTTCCTCTGTTTGAGGATGTTTTGCTACTGCAGGCCGAATGGCTTTTGTTCTTAATCTGCCGTCCGAAAACCACTCAATATTTATCCCCGCATTTGAACAATATTCTTCAACTTCTTGCTTAGAATTCGTTTGGAATACTTCCTCCCAAGGTAAATCTAAGTTTCCACCAATATTTCTTTGGTATAATACCTGCTTTGTAGCAAATTTATCCTTAAGGTCTGGATTCAGTTGGTTCAAGATTGCCCGACTGTCAGCTATTGGTGTTTCACCACCAACCTCAGAAGGCTGCACACAATGGAAAAATATTTTTTGTGCCCATACGTGAGCATATGAATTTTCATTATGCATCGCAATATGTTGATCCTCTGGATACTCCGTAGAAGTATAGACGTTCCCTTTCACTTCACTTCTTGGGGTAGAACGTTCTTTATACTTCTCTAATTCAGGGGTAAAGATAGTCGAGAATTTTTCAAAGAGGTCGATGGAGCTGACATTAAAATTTCTAAATAGAACGCCACCATATTGTAAAACCAGCTTCTCAATTTCACTTTTGTTATGTAACGCCCAACCGTAAAAATCGTCTACATTTCCTTTACTATCCAGTACAGTAATTTTTGTTTCACCTTTTTGTAGATAATCCATTGTTATGTTTTCCATTGTTACGTTCATCATATTTGCGTTTACCCCCTGTTTTATGAAGTATATACTCAACTATTTTTCGTACACATAGATCTTCCCATTGATTGGATAAGGTTTAAAGCCCGGGCCTTTATATCCTCGTCTAAGTATTTCTTTCCTTAGTCTCATCATAAAAGTTGCATGGCTTACAATGAGGATATCTACACCAGCAGCCGCTGCCTCAATATCATTCATGACTAAAACGGCTCTATTATCCGTTTCTTTTGTACTTTCCACAACCGACTTATGTTTAGAATTAAGGATAAACTTCGTGATAATTCCCCATATGATGATTGGTAACTTCCCCTTCCAAACTTGAGCGTACCGAGGTAGAGGTATTTTTTTGAGTTTCTCATTGATAATGAGATCCCCATTATATATTTCATTAGCAGTCTCAATAGCTCGTTCCATATCACTGCAAAAACATTTTTGCCACTTGGTAGTTCCCATATCCACTTCGCTAATTTCAATTTCAGCTTGGTCATATTGCTCAAGCCACTCTGTCAGCTCTGCACCTGTTAACATGTAACTCGAAGGTTTTTCTTTTGCTACCTTAAAATGTCTTATCAATCCAATTTTCATAGTGCACTCCTTAATTAAGTTTGAGTTTCATCTTTTTTTCCTTTATAGTAATTAAAAGATTATGACATAACTTTTTCCATTTTCCGTTGGATAGCTACAATATACAACTAATTTCTTCTTTCATCAACAAAATTCTAATTTTGCATGATATTATTTTTAAATACATATTTTATCTATATTTCAAAATAACGATTGATCTATCTCAGAAGATCATATCTAATCAGAAAAAAATGAGTACGTTTTCTTCGACGCGTACGTCAAAGAATATATACTTTCTTTCCAATCTTCTTTCATCAATACCTGCCATTCACAATATTATGTACAGCTAGTACATACTTCACCTTTTAATTAAATAGTCTCGTGATCTTCCAAGAGCTCTCTGAAAAATAACCAATTGCTCTAGAATTACAATCACGATTGATATATATTTTTGATGTATTGTTATTTTTTGTCTAAATGGAGGCGGAAGTTTTTCTATGGATAATCGATTTAGTAATTTGAACGAACGATTCAAATTGGTATTATATGTATTAGTTGTAATCAGTTTAGTGGCTACTATACCGTATCTTGCAAACCGTACAAAACTTGAATCTTCTGCAAAACAAGTAGAATTTATATTTGATTACAGGGGTTTAACCGAAATTGCAAACTATCAAAGCAAACCAGAAAAATATTTAGATGAGCAGTTAGCTACATTAAAAACAGCCGGTGTTAAGTCAATGGCGATATATGAAAGCACATTGAAAGATTTACAGCTTTTAAAACGGATCAACTATTACAGCACAGAAGAGCTTGAAAAAGCACAAAAACTTGATTCTACTTCTTCTGAAAATTTCACATATATCATTTATTCAGATGATGATGCCAGAATTGAGATGGATCCATTTATACGCGAAGCTTTCTCCAATGTTTCCATAAGAGAATGGACTTTCAATGGAAAGCAGGGGATTGTAATAGAGGCTGCTTTAGCAGAGGCTATTATGAAACCGATTGGTTTTGATCCTATTACGCTTAATAAATTGAGCTCTGATGGATTTGAAATTATTCCCCGTTTTTCAGACAGATCCCTCCCATATGATCATGAGAAAGTTAAGCAACAAATGGAAGTTTTTGAACAACTGGGAGTAACACATATTCTATTTGATGGTGATAGTGTAAAAGGATTTACAGACCAAGAAGATCTAAAAAGTCTTGACTTGTTTGGAAACTTGTTGAATCAACATCATATAGGTATTATTTCAATTGAAAACCTATTGCCACAGTCCCAATATGGGTTTAATTACTTGGCAAAAATCACAAATTTTAATGTTGTACGATTATATTCCTTATCAGGTATAGATGCGACCCGACTAACGGCAGATACAATAGTGGATCGTTTTTTACTTGCAGCAAAAGATCGAAATATCAGAATGTTTTATCTGAATGCAGCTATCTTTAACAACCCAGGAAAAGCTGGCCTTGTAAGTTCTTTAGATAATTTATTCATCGCTTTTGATGATCAAGTGGGGATTATTCCAACTCTTGAAAAACAAGGATTCCCTACCGAGGAAGCTGAAGCTTTTCAAGTTAACAAAAACTCATGGGAGAATCCCTTAAAAGTTCTGATAATTCTAGGAGCATTATCACTTATAACCCTATGTATATCAAGTTTTTTCATGTTATTGACTATACCTTCTTTCATAATTGGAATTATAAGCAGCATCGGGTTATTCTTCTATAACAGTGACATCCTTATGCAGGCTTTAGCTTTAGGAGTAGGTGTTAGTACACCAACTTTAGCTATAATAACCGTTTTAAAAATGATCCTAAGGAAACAAACTACTCCTGTTAATCATAAAAAAAACTTATTAACTGCCCTTAAACTACTCGTAATCACTACTGTAATCACTTTAACTAGTGTTCCTTTTATAGTAAGTCTTTTGAATAATGTAAGTTACATGCTTTCCATTAATCAATTTCGTGGGGTTAGCGTCTTACATTTGGCACCTATCGCATTAGTCACACTATATATACTTTTGTTTATTGACAAATCTCCAATAAAGCGTTTACGATACATCCTGATTCAATCCATTAAAGTTTGGTGGGTTATAGCTGTTGTTGTGATAGGAATCGTTGGTTTTTATTATATATCTCGAACTGGCAATTCTGGGGAAGCCCCTGCAATTGAGATATTCATTAGAAAAATATTGGAAAACTCGATTGGAGTTAGGCCTAGGTTTAAAGAGTTTATGTTCGCTCACCCCTTATACCTTTTTGGATTATTTTTAGTTTTACGTTATCGCCTAGCTATTCCTTTTCTAATTATTGGTTCGGTAGGTCAGCTTTCTTTAGTAGATACTTTTGCTCATATTCATACTCCACTTTATATCTCAACTATCCGTATATTTTTAGGACTTGGACTTGGTGTTCTAATAGGTCTTATTTTAATATTAGTATATGTATTCATTGAAAATCTGTTTAGAAAATATATTATGAATAGAGTTTAGTTTTTCTACAAAGAAAATTAACAAATAGAGTATTCTTGGAGCAGCTTCGCTACCATGAATACTCTATTTGTTATCTTGGTTATAAAGTGTTACTTGTAGGTGTGTATAAGACTCGTGAGTACAGTAGTTTTTTCAACCCACATACTATATGTGAGCATAATTCGTCTCCACCTTGTCTAGGCCTATCAGCTAACGTATATACAGACATATTTCTGAAATAAAGTTGGTGAGCCCATATTCTTTTCTTTAGTTTAATTGAACAAAATCAAATTGAAGCAATTCGTTTCTAAACTTAAAAATTGCAAGACGAGAACAGAGAATAAATAATGAGGAAAAAACATTTAAAGCACATGAAGTAGAACACCATATGTAAATTCTGCATCGACCAAGGAAATTACGTATATGTACGAGTTCAAACAACTCTTTATTGCATCGATAAAACAAGGTAAGCAACTTTGAGGCTTGTGGATTTGACGATCAGACCATCGGTATGACCCGGATTAAAGCCGCAGCGGACCGATGAAGAGCAAGTTATAAAGAGTATGGAGAGACACGCTTACAGGATGGACGAGGCAAATATTCAGGAGACCCTTTAAAACGAGAACTTACCTTGGAAGAGAAGAACGCGAGACTCAAAGCGCAAATTCACTTGCTCCAAGCAGAGAATGCACAAAGAATCATATTGCCGAACGGGGGTGAAAATACAAGTAGAACTAGCGCCTATTCTTCGATACAGATTGATCCGAACAAAGATTGAGTAATACCAACTTCAGCGAATAGGGAGTGCTTTGTGTGAGACCACAAGGTCTCCAATATGGGATAGTACCGACACTGGAGTGCCTCTGCCATTCACAGACGCAAGCAGAAGGAACAGGTATATCAGGAAACAGGAGTACATATTCTTCAGACCTTGCAATTTAAAAACGTAACAAATGCGCTCGTTACATAAAAATGACGCTAAAAGGTCAATTTCATATCGTTTTGAATCTCAAACGAAACCGAAGAATTATGAAAAATACGATATCTTTCAGCCTCTTTATCCAAACTCTTCTTTACGCCCACCTCACTTAATGTTAGATTTTATAACATATCATTATGAAAGCGAGTGGGTTGAAGATGGATCTGCAACAGTTATTGACTATCCCCATTCTCTCCAAAGCAAAGGTTATTGCCGGGCATCGTGGCCTTGATCGCTTGGTGCAATCGATTAATATTATGGACGCGCCAGATATTGTACAATTCCTGAAGCCGGGAGATATGCTGCTGACGAACGGTTATATCCTGAAAGACCGCCCAGATGCTCATCTTGGATTCATTACAGACATGCATACGATTGGTTGTGCGGCGCTTGCTGTCAAGACACAGCGTTTCTCTCTTGAATTATCCCCGCAACTGCTTGAAACAGCCGACATGCTGGGCTTCCCGATCATCGAGCTGTCTGAGATAGACAATACACTCGGTGAATTATTTCAACATTCGATCAGTGCCATCCTTCAGAATAAAACCCATGAGCTACATTATGCCTTGTCTATTCACAAGCAATTTTCCACGATGGTGATGCAGGGAAAAGGCATACCATCCATCGTAGATACGTTGTCTCAACTGCTATCCTCACCTGTACTACTGCTTGGTTCGAAGAAGCAGATTACGGCAAGCTCCCATTATGCACAACAGATGGATGACCAGTCTCTCGCCGCGCCATTACTGACATTTATTGATGAGCACCCTTCCTTTCATACCGCAATCTCGATCTGCCTGCTTACTGCTGATAAATACCGACATTCCGAGCTTCATCCCATCTTCACAGATCGGCACGAGGGTTATTTGATCGCACTATATGACAGTTCCGCAAGCTCTAGGCTCTCCACTCTGGCACTGGAACAAGCCGTCAATGTGATCGGCCTGGAGTTAACCAAGAAGCAAGCCGTCAAAGAGCGTTCCCGCCGTTACAAAAATGAATATTTCTCCGATCTCATTCAGGGCTTCATTCGTTCGGAACAAGAAGCGCTGCATCGCGGCAAGAAATATGGGCTACAAGCCAAAGGAAGTTCCGTTCTGATCATTGCCAAAACGGATGAATCCTTAGCGGGCATACCTAAGCAGAACTCTACTCCCTCTGGGGAAGAGCGATTCATCTCGGAACGAGACGCTAATTATGAGCTGATTAAACAGGAATTCGCCAGAATGGATCTCTCCTTTGTCATGTTCACTAAGAACGACCAGTTTGGCATACTCGTCTTTTTGGCCGAATCGTTTTGGGACGAACACACCGTTGTTCAGCAGCTTGAACGGATGGCGAGCAATCTGTATACAGAGTCGCAGCTCAGCCTATCCTTCGGAATAGGTAATCCCTATACGAATGTATTGGATATTGGGCTCTCCTATAAAGAAGCAGTCAAGGCGCTTCAATCCGGCTATCAGATGCGTAAGACACGCTTCGCTCATTCCTATCAAACCATGGATATAAGCCGTCTGCTGCGCATGATCCCCCACGATGAGATGCTGCAGTTCCATCACGAAACCTTTAAGCCCTTCAACGACCGAGATCCAAACGAGCGTAACGAGCTTATGAAAACTTTGTCCTCCTTCTATGAGAATCATTGCCAGATCGTCGATACAGCGAAAGAGTTATTCGTACATCGCAATACAGTGATCTACAGATTGGAGAAATGCGAGAAGCTAACCGGCAGGAACATCAAGGATCCGAGTGAAAGTCTTCGCTTCCGAGTTGCCTTCGCACTTGAGTCCCTTTTGAATGTTAATCCAGCCCCTAGTGAAGCTAATCATACGTCTTAAATAGAGAACGTGTCATGTATAATGACACGTTCTTTTCATATTCAATTCATGTTCAATCTTCATTTGTGCATTTTAACTGATTTAATTCTATTTTTATGTTCATAGTAACTAATGACAATTATGCAAACAGTCTATATGATTAGGAATATATTCATTAATGTCATGTTAATTAACATCGATTCACATCAAGGAATGAACACCATCAGGCTGTAGGAAAGGGGCTACCTATCATGGCTATACAGATACAAGGCGTATCCAAATCATTTGTCAGTGCAACCGGAGAAGATATTCAGGTCCTGGCTGAGGTTTCGATGCAAATCAAGAAGCAGGAGTTCTTCAGTATCGTGGGACCGAGCGGTTGTGGCAAAAGTACGATTTTCAATATTATCGCAGGTCTGCTTAAGCCAACAAATGGCAAGGTTATCGTCTGTGGCGAAGAGATCGATCAGACCACCGGGCATGTCGGTTATATGATGCAGAAGGACCTGTTACTTCCTTGGAGAAGCATCCTGGACAATGTCACGCTAGGCTTGGAAGTGAAGGGCATGTCCAAAAAGGATCGCGGCGATATTGCCATGGATTATCTGGATCGTTATGGCCTGGCTTCATTCGCAGGAGCCTATCCCTCCACACTATCAGGCGGTATGCGCCAACGTGTAGCCCTCATTCGTACCCTCGTTACCCAGCCCGATATTATATTACTGGACGAACCCTTCTCCGCACTTGATTATCAGACCAGACTCATTCTGGAAGATGAAATCTTATCCATTCTCAAATCCGAGGGCAAGACAGGCGTCCTGATCACGCATGACATCGAGGAAGCGATCGCCATCTCCGACCGTATTGCCGTTATGAGTAAAAGACCAACAACCGTGAAGCAGGTGTATGACATTGGTCTCGCCTCGCAATACGGTTCAGCACTGAAAGCCCGCTCCGACCAGAAGTTCAAGCAGTATTTTGAATCGATCTGGTCAGAGCTTGATATCCAAATGGGAGGATCAGCTAATGAAAAGCACATCACCTGAAGTTACCCTTGCCCGAAAGCCTGCTGGAGTTACGAAGAGCAAGAGCAAACGTAGACAGTCCACCTTCTCCAAAGAATGGCTGGTAACAATGCTGTGGCGGTTCATTATTGTAGCGGTCATCCTGGTGATCTGGGAATCTGCCGTTCGTTTGAAGCTGGTTAATGGATTCCTCATGGGATCACCAAGCGCCATTCTTGATGCCGCCATCATGATGGCCAGCTCAGGGCAAATGCTTACAGACGCATTTGCAACGGTGAATGCCACCGTTATCGGATTCGTAGCCGGAAGCTTAATCGGATCATTGGCAGGACTGCTCATGTGGTATTCCAAGTCCGTTGCCCGTGTGCTCGATCCATTCATTGTAGCGATGAACGGTATTCCGAAGATCGCACTTGCTCCCATGATTATCATCTGGTTTGGTTCAGGCATCTTCTCCAAGATTGCTCTGGCCTCCGTAGCAACGTTTATCGTAGCACTGTTATCCGCCTACCAAGCGACGCATCAAATCGACGAATCCCAGATTAATCTGATGAAATCCTTCGGTGCGAAGAAATCACAAATTTTCCGCAAAATTATCGTTCCTTCCTCTCTGCCATGGATCATCTCGGCCTTCCGGATCAATATCGGTTTGGCATTGGTGTCTGTCGTAGGTGGAGAATTCATCTCTTCTGACAAAGGACTTGGACATATGGTATTCGTCGAAGGTAACCTGTTCAACCTTCCGGCCGTATGGGTTGGCGTGTTCATGCTTATGCTGGTCGCCATACTCCTCTACACCTGTGTCGGTTATATCGAATCCCGTCTCCTTCCATGGAATGACAACAAGACCAGCAGCAAATCCACATCTGTATAGCTGACCTACAATGATTAAAGGGGACTGATGACTAATGCGTACATTCAAAAAGATAGCAATTCTAACAGCGATGACGGTTATTTTGACTACACTGCTCAGTGCATGCGGAAGCAATGCCACAACACCCGCGAGTGGTGCAGGTGCATCTAATAGCGGGGGGCAAGCAAATACGCAGGTGGACAAAATTATGGTGTCCGAGGTGTATCACAACCTGCTCTACCTTCCCTTGTATGTAGCGAACAACCAAGGTTTTCTAAAGGAGAATCGCATTGAGCTATCTTCCATCCGTGCTGCCGGAAGCGGTCCAACAGCATTGTCTTCGGTGATTTCAGGCGAGTCGGCGTTCTCCTTCCACGGTCCTGAGCATGTCGCATTTGCTAATGCAAAGGGCGGAGATGCTCGCTCACTGGTCCTTCTATCCGGCAGTGCTCCAGTATGGGCAGTTGCGCGAGAAGGAGTAACCGTGAACTCGACAGCGGATTTCAAAGGTAAAACCATCGTTGTGGGCTTGGCACCTACAAGCTCGAACAGCTTACTGCGGAAACTATTCGCTGACAACAACATTGATATCGACAAAGATGTGACGATCACCGAGGTTCAGAATGGCTCCGAGCTTGGTGCTGTATTAGCCGGCAAAGCCGACATTGCTATCGTTTACGAACCGCAACTGGATCAAGGCATTGCAGAGGGACTTCATATTGTCCATGATTTCACCAAGGATTACCCTGACTTTGCCTTTGCAACGATGAATACAACTGCAAGCTTCATTGAGAAAAATCCTGATCTCACCCAGCGCTTCGTCACCTCTATTGAGCAAGCCCTGGAGTATATTCAATCGAACCCTGAAGGCGCGAAAGCAGTTGCCGTGAAGGAATTCCCGAATCTGGACAAAAACGTCGTGGAGCAAGCGGTACAACGCATGATCGACAGCAAAGTATATCCTGCGGAGGGACTCATCAATGAATCAGCTTTTAACACCGCAATCGATATGCAGCGCTTCATCGGCAATCTGAAGGAAGACCTCGCTTACGAGGACATTATCGATTCAAGCTTCACCACCAAATAGAGAGAGAAAGGGTGATTACTCTGAACCAGGACGACTATCTCACACACCGCCGTACAGAAAGCGCCAAATATGAGGACGGATTTATTACGAGCGAGGAACTTGCCCTATTTACAGCAGACTTGGAGCTGATTCGAAGCTTCAAGTTGCCAGAAGAAGTAGGGCCCAATCCCCCGCATAGGAGCGTGCCTCTTCGATGATTACCAAACCACTTAACGAGCTGACGATTGCTGAAGCCGCAACACTGATTAAAAACAAGTTGATATCTCCTGTAGAGCTTACGAGATCCTATTTGAACCGCATTGAGAAAGTAGAGCCTTCTGTGCAAGCCTTCGTTACGGTCACCGCCGAACAGGCTTTGCAGGCCGCAAGAGTATCTGAACAGAAACTGATGAATGGCGAATATCTCGGTCCTCTGCACGGCATTCCCTATGGAGCCAAAGACATTGTCCATACCGCTGGCATACGCACCTCGGCCGGATCAAGTACCTTTCCAGACTTCGTACCCGGAACGAATGCAACTGTGATTAATAAGTTGCAAGCTGCAGGCGCTATCCTGCTCGGCAAGACAACAACGACGGAATACGCCTTTCAGGGAGGAGAACCGCCAACCCGCAACCCATGGAATTTAGAACATACCCCGGGCGGTTCCAGCTCCGGCTCTGCCGCTGCAGTAGCGGCTGGCATGGCTTCCTTTACACTCGGAACGCAGACCTTTGGATCTCTGCTCAGACCCGCAGCTTATAACGGATTAACCTGCATGAAGCCGACTTACGGCAGAGTTAGCCGTAATGGTGTCATCACAGCCAGTTGGAGCCTGGATCATATTGGCGCCTTCACTCGATCTGCACAAGATAACGCAATCGTTCTGGAAGCGATGGCCGGGCAAGATGAGCTGGACTCCTTCACGCTTCCTTATGGCAAGCCAGACTTAACAAATGCTCTTGAGCGTCCTATATCAGGAATGATGGTCGGGCTGCCGAGCAGCTTCTTCCAGACTGATGAACCGGCGATCTTGTTAGCGGTAGAGTCGGCAATCGCTGTGCTTGAGAAGCTGGGCATGCAATGGAAGAAAGTTGACCTGCCTTCTTATATGGAAGAGACAATTGCTGCTCATCGTACGGTTATGCGGGCAGAAGCTGCCGCCTTCCATCAGGAACGCTTTGCGGAAGCCTCTGATCGTTACGGCCACACGATGCGGGAGCAGCTTGAACTCGGTTACCAGACGAGTGCCGTTGATTATTTGCAGGCACAACGCATCCGAACGATATTTCGGAGCGAGATGATGTTGTTGTTCGATGAAGTGGATGTGTTATTGACCCCATCAACACCCTATGTGGCCCCACATGGCTACAAGACAGGTAGCCCGATTTTCAACGGACCGTTCACCAATACAGGACTACCGTCCATCACCGTACCCATCGGGTTTGATACCACCTTAGGGAAGCCATTACCTATCGGCATGCAACTTGCCGGTCCACTCATGAGAGAAGACCGCTTGTTGTCCATCGCTCATCATTATCAGCAGACTACGAACTGGCATCAGTTAACACCAAATATACACACTCATTAGGAAAGGAATGACAGCTACAATGTCTACCATCATACATGCAAGTGCAGCACCCAAGTTCCCGCTTCCTTTCTCCCATGCTGTACGCGCAGGAGATTTGGTCTACGTCGCAGGTCAAGTAGGTGTCGATCCAGAGACGCTTGAGCCTATCGGCGGCATCAAGGAGCAGACTGAGCAGTGCATTCGTAATATTGAGGTGATCCTTCAAGAAGCCGGACTTACACTTGATCATATTGTGAAGGTAACCACTCATCTGGCCCGAGTCGAGGATCAGCCCGAATACAACGAAGTGTATGCGCGAATGATTAAACAACCCTATCCCGCCCGTATTACCGTATTCAGCGGGTTAGGTCCTTATTTAATTGAAATGGAAGTGCTGGCGTATGCGCCTTCCATTCGAAGAGAGTAACACATCACCAAAGAGCACCTGTAGCCATAGATGGGTACAGGTGCTCTTTTTGTTCTAGAAACCCGGTTCTCTTTTGAAAAACGGGTTTCTTTTCGTATTCCTATTTTGTTTTAAAGCGAGATGCTTCTTCGGCAAGTTGTTTGGTCAGTTCATCGATTCTCTGCACCATATCTGTCAAATGTTCCGTCATGCCGGACTGCTCCTGCATTGTTGCTGTGACTTCCTCAACAGAAGCCGACACCTCTTCACCGGAAGCGGACAGATTCTGTGCAGCTCCAATGACGTCATCCTTATCTCGTTCAATGGATTCGATCTCAGTGGCAATAGCCTGAACCTGGCTCATCATCTCATTCATATTCTCAGTGACAAAATTGAATGTCTCCTTCGTCTGGCTAACGCTGCTCTTATGCTGTTCCGCAATCGCTTCAATAGCCTGAACACTTCGGTTATTCTGCTCCACGTGATCAATGGTCTGCATCACGATTCGGTTGATATCCTCCGATTGAGCTGTCGTCTGCTCTGCCAGCTTGCGGATCTCAGAAGCAACGACTGCGAAGCCACGCCCTTGATCACCTGCTCTTGCGGCCTCAATCGAAGCATTCAACGCAAGTAATTTCGTCTGATTTGCGATTTCAGCAATCGTACCTGTAATCTGGTGAATGCCCGAGGAGCTTTCGGCGAGTTGCACTGTAATTTTGGAGATATTGCCCACTTCAATCTCATTCTGCCCGTTCACCGCAATGAGTGCATCAATGACTACATGATTATTTTTGAATGCATCCGTAATTTCATCTGCCTTGAACTTCACTGCCTGCGACATTCCATTCACGTTTGCAATCTTGTTACCAACATTCATGAATTTGTCCACAATGGCTCCCGTATCGTTCGCCTGGGACTCCATCGCTCGTGAAATCTCAAATGCTGTTGTCGTTGTTTCGGCAATCGTGGTTGAAGTTTGCTGTGTGGACTGTTCCAGCTCGGATGTACTTGTTTTCAGGATGCCGATGGAATGGTTCATGCTGGAGATCAGCTGTTTATTGCCTGCTGCCATGGTATTGAAGCTGTCCACCAATTGTTTGAATTCTCCGCTATATTTACCTTGAGCCTGCACCGTCAAGTCGCCGCCCGCAAGCTGTCTGAACAACACAGTTAGTCTTGTAATTGGTCTGGTTACCAGCAAAGAGATCAGAATACCCGATACGACGGAAACCGCAATAGCACTAAACAGAACAATATACATCTGTTTTGCCATCGCACGCAAAGGCTTCTGCACATCGCTCAGTTTATCTTCAACAACGACGGTCCAGTCGGATTTTGGGATTTTGGAGTAATACGCCACTTTCTCATCTGTGCTAATATCCCCTTGTTGTAGTTCAGCGCCAGGAGCAAGATCTATCAATGATTGGTATTCGCCGGACTCCATCTTCTGGCCTGCCAACTTCTCATCCGCTGAATCGTAGATGACCGTACCTACACGGTCCAGAATGATCACTTTTCCCTCATCATTAATATTGATATTTTGTAGCTGATTAACGAAGAACGAGGTGGATGCTGCAGATACAAGCACTCCCTGTACTTCTTGATTCTCATTGTAGATTGGCATGGCAAAAGCCGTACCCAATTGTCCTGAGGACTTGGCTACAATCCCTTCACTAATCACGTTTTTACCCTGAATCGCTTCTTGGAAATATGCCCGATCTCCGCGTTCTACCTTGATAACTGCCGGATCATTCGCTGCAATAATAATGCCATTCCGATCCAACAAAATCAGACTGTTGTTGCCTTCCATACCTGCCAGACTGTCCGCGAGAATACCACTCGCCTTATCCAGCAGCTCATTGTTTTCCGAGAAAAAGTTCTCACCTTCCTGCCCATTCGTATTCCGAATCTCCAGCAGATCCTGGAAGGTCCGATGTGTTGTGATCAAAAAGGTGGATTGTTCCTCCAAACTTAGTGAAGCATACAAACCTGCCCCCACCCGGTCCGAGGTTGCTTTAATCTCATCTTTGCTTTTGTCGAGTGTGATGACAGCCGCTACAGTGTAGGATACTACTGCAGTTACCGCCAGTACGATACACACCAGCAGACTGATCATAAGTGGCAGTTTCACTCTGAACGACATGTTGCGCATGCGTTCTCTTGCCTTGCTAAATACCATGATTACATTCACCATCCATTTTCATTTTCGTCATTATGAAGCCCAAATTCTATGTATCTACTTTATATCGGTCGATATCAAATAATCTGTAAGCTGTTTCGCCAGTTATACTAGGTCAAAGGCCACTGCAAACGATCGGAAAATGAAGACTTTGGGTTAATACAAAATATGACATCAACATCGTATAATATATGAAATACATATCGTGCAGGAAGAGGGACAACGCATTGAATCCGAAAATGCCCACTTTATTAAATGTCGAATAGGAGAAGTGATATGGCAAAAACAGCATTACCTACGCTATTAAATGTCGTGCGCATTTTATTGAGTGTGAAACTGATCTACGTGATTGTGTCCTTCATCGTGTTCCTCATTGACTTCAACCAGAACATGGAGGCCTATCTGGGTTTCTTACGCAAAGGAGATGATCTGGCTTACGCCTCTGGCGTAATCTTAGCCAGAATGTTGTTTATCATCGGTCCCAGCCTGCTCGCTGTTATATTCATCACGAAGAGAAAGTTCAAGCTCACTGTGACGTTTCTGAGTCTGGCACTATTCGTTGCCATTCCGAATGAGAGTAACCTGTTCACCCTGATTCATCTCTTTGCCCTGCTCATCGTACTCTTGCATCGTCCAAGCAAGATGTATCTGAAACGAAAGGATACCCCTGTCAATGAAGCCGTAGTTGAACCGAAAGATTAGTTCCAAAAGGGGATCACATGACATTGAAGTCCAGAAAAAACGATGGAGCGCACAAGATATGATGTCATAATAAAAAAAAGAACGTTCCTAAGTAATACAGGAAGGTCCTTGTTTAATGAGAATCACTATACAAAGTGATTGTGAGATTTACAATTACAGTGCAGCTTGATAAATTTGTACTACATCTTCACGCTGCAAGTTTTTGAAGAATCCGAACGGACCGAATCGCATCGCTTTATCAGCCATCACATCAATCTGACTGTCGTCGATGTCATAGTCAGCCAGACGGCTAGGAGCACCAATTGAAGTCCAGAAGTTGCGCAGCGCTTCAATGCCTTCTTCAGCCACTTGTTTGTCCGACTTTCCAGTAGGATTGATATCAAATACATTAACGGCCATACGTTTGAATCGATCTACATCCACATCCAGATTATGCTTCATCCAGTGTGGGAAGAGGATCGCAAGGCCTCCCCCATGAGGAATGTCATACACGGCCGAAACGGCATGTTCAATATTGTGAGAAGCCCAATCTCCGGCAAGACCCATATTCAGGACATCGTTAAGCGCCATTGTTCCACAGTAGAGAATGGTTTCGCGCAGTTCATAATTTTCCGGATCTTTGATCAGACGAGGGGCCGTATCAATAACGGTACGAAGAATCGTCTCACAGAATCCAAGCTGAACCGGTGTATTGGTATCCAGATGAAAATAATGTTCAAACACATGAGACATCATGTCCACCATGCCGTATACCGTCTGATCCAGAGGTACCGTGTATGTGTTCACCGGATCAAGAATGGAGAACGCTGGGAAAGAATACTCGCTGAACCATGCCCATTTCTCCTGTGTGTCCTGATTGGTAATCACTGAACCGTTGTTCATCTCGGAGCCTGTCGCTGCCATCGTTAGAATTGTACCCAGTGGAAGTCCGCCTTCCGGGGTTGCTTCACGCACAACAACATCCCACATGTCTCCATCGTATTTGGCTCCTACCGCGATGGCTTTCCCGCAGTCAAGTACACTGCCGCCGCCAACCGCAAGAACCAGATCAATGTTATGTGTTCTGCATAGTTCTACACCCTTATGAACCGTAGACAGACGAGGGTTCGGTTCCACACCAGCCAGTTCCGTAACCTCTGCTCCGATTTCATTCAACTGGCTGATTACCTGATCGTACAGCTCGCTGCGTTTGATGCTTCCACCACCATATACAAGCAAAATACGTTTTCCGTATTTTGGAACTTCGGTTTGTAGTGCTTGAAGTTGCCCTTTGCCAAAAATCAGCCGGGTCGGATTGTAAAACTGAAAAGATCTCATAACGTATGTTCCTCCAAAGAAGTCTGAAATTTTGTGCATCCATCATTATAGTTCTCTTTATTCGTAAAAACAAATACAGGCAAGAAGGAGGTAAGAGATCAGTATGGAGTCTGTCACATTACAACATTTAATAAAACAAACCATTAATCAATATGTATCCTCGGATATTCACATTCTAAGTATCAAAAGTAACCCTATCGGTGCGGGATCTCAAGCCGTTGAATTGCTTCGACATCATATTGAATTCCTTATAAATGGAGTAAAAAGGGATATTTCTTTCGTAACAAAGAAGGCCACGTTCATTGAACGCTCTGCCTTGTCCAAATTATTTTTACAGGGAGCCAATGTACCTTATAGTCTATCAAATGAAGTTCATACTCAAGATCGCAGTCTGATCTGCATTCAGGATGTGGACTACCAAACCAATTATAGTCATCTGGATATGGATCTGCTTCAGAATAAAGAATTACGAGCACTGGCTTACATACATGGAACGAATATGGGGGTGAAAAAAGAACTGCCATGGATACCTATCGTGGATCGATCTCATATCATCGAAATGATGGAAAAACGCTGGAGGCCTTTGTGGAACACCGCCATAAAAAGTCCATCATTCCTTGAGGAATTTGGATCACCGCTCATTTCGGAAATTGAAGCTGTAGCAAGTAGTATTGTAGATGATCTTGAAATTCTCATCGAGGATGAACATACACATACGATGATTCATAATGATCTGAATCCTGGCAATGTATTGGTACACAACAATGAGGATGTTTATTTTATCGATTGGGAGGAAGCAAGGTATGGCTCCCTTTTCTTCGATATCCCTCTGCGCCGTACACATCTGAAACAAGTTGAGATCTATCGGGAGTCCCTAAGTTCTCACGGATTCGATATTCCACAACATCAATTCGAAAAGTACTTCTCTCTGGCATCCCGATATCTCGGGATCCGTTATATGAGTTGGAACCTTGGGGTTTGGGAACAATACCCACATGCAAAAGACGACTTAAAAAAGTATATGAAAATGGTGACTCAACCTTTGTTCTCCTGATCCCTCAATTCCACATTAGTAAAACGAATTCACTTTTTTCCTGAACCAAAAAGCTCCTGCCAGCAAAGTGGCAGGAGCTTACATCACAGGGATTCAATATAACCATCCATGCTTCCATAACATGCATAGTCTACATCCCCTCAGATATTAAGAATTCGGTACTTAGGTTCTAACCCAGATCGGCAATCCGCTGTCCAATACGTGGAAACAGCCCAAAGGCATTCTCGTAGAAGACTTTATCATGATGCTGCTCCGGTACAAGTCGGCTGACAAATTCGGCATACAGATCGATGGGCGCAAGCGGCCAGTCGGTGCCAAACAGCATTTTCTCGTAATGATCCGAATAGACCAAGGCCCGGCGGAAATGATCCATGAATAAAGGTTCGTTCATGAACCGTTCAAAATGGGGCCGATCCCCCACCACAAGACCAGACAAATCCGCATACACGTTAGGATTCTTCGCCACTACTTCAGCTGCATCCATCACCCAGGGATCACCCAGATGACAGATCATGAAGTTCACACCGCGCTGCTGCAAGGCTAATTCATCCACCGTCAGTGGATGCGAATACTTGAGCAATCCATTCATGGAGTACGTGTCTCCTGTATGAATCACCACAGGCAAGTTGTACTTGGCTGCGAGTTCATAGACCGGGGTATAGATTTTGTCATACACATAATGATGATAGTATCCGGCATAGAGTTTGATTCCGGCTACCTCCGGGGATTGCAGTCTAGCTTCAATTCGGTCCAGCTCGTCCTGCGCGCTTTTACCGTCTAGCGCATTGGGATTGATGCCCACGCATTCCATGAGGAATGACGGAACCTTCTCTTCCAAATCAAGCCCCATCGGGTTAGGGGAACTGGAATCCGGGAACGCACCCTTCGTCTGCTCCGTAACCCCCATTCCGATACCCAGAATGACGTCGTTCTTATCGAACTCCGCTTTAAGACCAGCGGCAGAGTAATCCACTTTGGACAGATCAATCGCTGTTCGGTGAAAGCTGTCGATGTCCGACAGATGAATGTGAATATCAATGATCGGCATGTGAAGCCTCCTTTTCATCGGTAAAAGTTGCAAAATTCAGTTTGAGAAGGTCATGCACATCCGCTGAACTCAGCGGAATCTGTCCCAGAACCAGATATGTCGGCTCCGTCCAGACCGTTTCCCCTTGATGGATTGTCAGATGATGATTCACTTGCAGACCCGTCACCTGATTATTGGCCACACCCCATGCACTCTGATTCGGGTAACGATGGACTGCATGCAGCATGTTCTCACGCGAAACTGATCCAACTCGCAAAAGGTCTTCAAGTGGCAGGCTCACATCCACCTTGCCTAGCGGGAATCGATCTTTACCCGGTTGCTCTATCCAACCTTCCGCAAATACAGATGAAAGCTGGAGGAAACGTTCCTCCGCAAGCGAGTAATCCGTCAGCGTCAGGCCGCTCTCGTTTGTCACGGCAAGCAGCGTGCATAGCACAGGAACACCCGGGAGCATCAGATAATGCTGGTTGATCGTGATTCCACGATTCGCTTCATGCTTTTCGATCCAGGTGGTCAGCTTTATACCCTTCCAGACGTTTCCGAATTGGTCCTTGTGCTCTGTCCAGGAAGCGGCTCTCTGTTCCAACTGGCGGCTGAAACCATTCATGCCCGGAATCCCCACACCCAACCCGCCGTACCACGGATTCCACCAGGAGCGTGGAGCCGGTTCAGGGTACGAGCTGTCCAGCCATTCTTCTCCTGCATATTTCAGGGAGTGTACTACACTCCCGAATTCAGGAGCAACAGCGATCGACAATACGCCATTGTCTACAGTGTACAAAGGTCCAGCAGAACCTTCTTCAATCTTCTGCTTCACCTCTGTTCCGCTCTGCGGGAACCAAAGGGCAGTTCGCTCCTGAATCCGATCTTCACCCCGATATAGCCCACGAACTTTCCAACCACTCACGTGTTGGTCTCGGTCCGCTTCGTCTGGTGAAAATGTCAGCTTGGCGGAGTTTAGGTTCTGCTCCGGACTGAATTCCTTCGCATTTGCCATAACCTCCGGTTCGCCACCTTGCTGTACATACAGCTCCAGCTTGCCCGCAAGCGAAACCAGTTTGTGTTCAGTCAACGTTGCTTGTAGCACGTCCGGGGCAAATGGATTCCCCTCACTCAGTGTCAGATCCAGATGACTGTGCAGCAACGGAATGATCGGGTTACGCTGTTTCCGGGCAAACGCACGGAAATCGTGCCACTTGGCAAACGTGTTCAAAGCATATACGGTTGCCTTGGTCCGCATAACGGTCCCTGCGGGAATACGGCCAAGCTCATGCTGAAACCCCAGCGTGTATTCCGGGCGAAGCAACTTCAGAGAAGGGTCCCAATAGATACCGCTGGCACCATACTCCTCCTTACAGAACAGCCAGTTCTCCGTGATTTGGGCGCTGTCCCAATGGCTCGGATCGCCAGCGTAAGAATCTCCCATATCCACAAAACGATCTTGGTACGGGAGAATTAACCTGCTACCATAGAACCCAAAGTTATTCATCAGAAACAGGTCTTCTTCCCAGGCGGTATCTCGTGTATTTTCAACCTCCTGGTGGAATTCGGCGATTCCATTCGCAGACAGCTTGACCACGGACTTGATCTGCAAGCCAGGGAAATCCTCCGAGTCATACAGCGCTTCAAGAACCTGACGTTCCCCTTCGGGATAAATATTCACTTCTTTTGCTTGTTTCTTGGATAACTCTTCGGCAAACGGCTTACCCAACTTCGGATAAGTCCACCAGAATGAATGACGGGAACCGGGATATTCAATCCACATGACATTATCATGCTTGTTCATATGGAGCGAGAATGCGCCATTCACAGCCACCCATTGATCCTCAATCTGCCCGCCATATTTCCCTTCGATTCCCTTCATCAGTACAGAAATTTTGCTTGTAAAAGAGATCACATGGTTCCCCGTTGGGACTGCCGTCACTTCTACTTCCTGGGAATAGAGACCATACGAACGCAAGGTGAAAGGTACTGGCACAGACACTTTGCCTTTGGCAGGCACCGTAAAGCGCAGCGAACGCTCCGCCCATTCCAGGAATTCATCCTCAGGCAGGTTCAAGCTGAACTCCGTTTCGGCATCCACATTATTTTCCACGTTCAGAACCAACTCAGCCGGGATACCTGGATAGAGTTCCTTCACAGGCAAGATGGTCTTGATCTTGGCCGGGAATTTCGGGGCAATACCTAACCTGAACTCCGCTTTCTTACCGCCGATCAACCATGTGCTGGCAACCACGGGATGAGTCTTATTGTTATTCTGTTCCTCTGTAATTGGATCAAGGTGAAACTCACCTTCCACGATGATGGTTTCTCCCGGAGCGACTGCTCGTGCAACGTCCAGCGCAAATCGAATGTTTTTGTTATCCTCACCATTGATCTCAACTGCCAATTCGGACGCAGAAGTGTTCTTAATGCGATAGCGAACCTTATAGCTGGAACCGAATACCAGATCATGATCATCGACCTCTGTTGAGATTTCGTAATCCGGTGTTTCGAGGGCAGTCAGCCCGCGACCCGACTTTTCAAACTCAGCCCGCAGGGAGACATTTCCCTTTTTCCACGTGTAGTCAAAGAAATCAAAACCACGCTCCCGTCGGCCATCCGGCTCGACCACGAGTTCACGCGTGCTGTCTGCATACCAATCCAACTTCTCAAAATAAGGAGCAAGTGCTTCGGTCTGCAAGATGGTGGGGATGAAATTCATCAGATGCACATTATCATCTTTTTTCTCCCAGAAGAATCCACATTTCTTGTACATCGGTACAGCCTTTGTATTCCCTGCCCATGTGAACAGATCCAGGCGGGGCCATTCGGCCTCCACGGTCTTGAGCACAGCATTCAAGATCAGATTACGTCCAACCTTATAACCGTGATAGTCAGGGCGTACGTTAAGCAGCGGTACATATAACGCTCTCTCGTCATAGCGGTAATGAGCAAAACTGCAGAAGCCAACAACCTCTTTCTCATGAACAGCTAGAAAAGCATAAAGATTGGATGAACTCTCCATCTCCCGGCGAACTGTTTCCTCTGTTCTAAGATTGGTACCACCTCCCCAGCTTTCGTTACTGCGGTTCCACATATCCGCGAGAGCGGCAGCGTAAGAGGGATCGTATTCAATAATATGGATCTGATCGATAATCGAAGTTACGGTCATGTTCTGATCTCCTTCTCTTTATGTACAGGATGGTGAAGAAGCTAGTGATAGTCTTATCATACTATAAATGGAAGCATTTTCAGAGAATTAAAAATCTTTCTTTCCAACTTATATATGCCTTTCGGAAGCTCTTATTCGAAGCGTCAAGGATGGACGAATCTATTTAGGTATGAAAGAAAAAATCCACGTCTTTTAGTTAGACGTGGATTTAGGAATATGATCAGCTACTAATTTTCAATTATGCCAATATAGAACGGACATTGCGTAGAACTGATTTCATAAATTCAGAGGTTGGTTCGGCATGCCCCGCAATTTGGATACGTCGTTGCCGCACATCAAGACTCTTCAACTGATCCGTCAAAACAACACCTGAAAATGGCAGGTCTTCTGGTAGTGTAACTTCAAAAGGATAATCCTTGGCTTGGCTCGTTATGGGACATACAACGGCATAACCCGTTATTTCATTGAATTCAAGTTCCGATAGAACAATAGCCGGTCGTCTCCCGGCTTGCTCATGACCCGCTTGAGGATCAAAGTCAAGCCATATCAGATCGCCTCGCTTGGGAATAATCAAAGTAACTCGTTCCCTTCAGTGCCAAAGTCTATTTCTTCATGTCTTGTATCCTGTTTCACTTTAGAGAGCAAAGTCTTTAGATGGTTACGTAGTTCCTCATTGGACTCTACAGGCTTGGTTTTTGGACGCAACAACAATTCATTATCTTCTGTCACCAAAATCTCAATTTCCGAGCCTTCTTCCAGATTAAGACGCTTAAGCAATTGGTTAGGAATGCGAATTGCACTGCTATTTCCCCATTTGCTAAGTGTGGCTGTAGTCATGGCAATCCCACGCCTTTCGTTTGATTGATGCTCCAATTATACCTCACCTCCCTACAGTTGTATATCTATATGATATACATGAAACAATAAAAGGATACATTGTATTCAACCATAAAATAATGATTGTACAGCCTATGATTATGAATAGATATACCATTGGTATGAAGCAAAATAAGCATATAAAAACCCTCGTTTGGTCGAAACGAGGGTTCCCAGTCAGATCATCCCCAACAATGAAAAACAGCTGTAAGCCTTAGACGAAAAAGATGAAGTCCAGACTGCCCCTGTTTTATGGAGCTATAGTCCCTCGGTAGCTTACCCTTGTATAATGTGCCTTGATCTCGACTGCCAGTTCGGACGCAGAAGTGTTCTTAATGCGATAGCGAACCTTATAGCTGGAACCGAAAACCAGATCATGATCATCGACCTCTGTAGAGATTTCGTAATCCGGTGTTTCGAGGGCAGTCAGCCCGCGACCCGACTTTTCAAATTCAGCCCGCAGGGAGACATCTCCCTTTTTCCACGTGTAGTCAAAGAAATCAAAACCACACTCCCGTCGGCCATCCGGCCTCCACGGTCTTGCGCACAGCAGCGTAAGAGGGGTCGTATTCAATAATATGGATCTGGTCGATAATCGAAGTTTCGGTCATGTTCTGATCTCCTTCTCTTTATGTGCAGGATGGTGAAGAAGCTAGTGATAGTTTTATCACACTATATTTGGAAGCATTTTCAGAGGATTATATCATTGCTTCGGTATTCAGTTCTATATGAAGTGTCAATGAATCCATATCTACCTTATGTACGGGTAAACATATTGCCGCAGTGTGACCTGAAAAGGCCTTTCCTCTGAACTTTGACAAGCTCTATTCGCTATTGTTACTCTTTGTACAGGAGTGTTTCTTTTATATATAAAAAAGATAGATTCATGGAGGGAAAGCATGACAGAATGGATCACGCAATTTATACTCTTTTTTAAAGATTTGTCATACGCAGGTCTCGTTATTGCCTTGTCGTTTGAATTCGTACCGGCTGAACTCGTACTGCCCATGGCGGGATATTGGGTGTATCTTGGGGATATGAAGCTTTGGCTGGCTATACTCGCTGGTACCGTAGGCGGAACGTTTGGACCTCTGACGTTGTATGCCCTGGGACGATATGGCGGCAGGCCGATGGTCGAAAAATACGGCAAGTATTTCTTGATTCGCCCCCACCATCTGGACGCTTCCGATAAGTTCTTCGAGAAATATGGCAGCGGGGTAGCATTCTATGGACGTTTTGTACCCGGTATTCGGACCGTGATCTCGATCCCATGTGGAATGGCGAAGATGAATGTGTTTAAATTCAGTATCTTTACATTCTTGGCCATGCTTCCGATCACCTCATTGTACATCTACTTAGGCTTCAAATTAGGCTCTCAATGGGAGCACGTGGACGAGATTGTTAAACCTTATATCGTTCCGGCAGCGGTGGTTTTCTTAGGTGCTTTTGGATTGTACGTGCTGTTGAAACGTTGGAAAAGAAGAGCGGCTTTAAACAAGTCATAGGAGCGAGTTGAAGTACGGATATAATAAAGATGGATAGTTTGAAACTACGTTTGTTAATCATAAACTTGTGAGCATAGATGTAAAGCCCCGCCGATCGTAAGGATCAATGGGGCTTTACAACGATTACTGTTTGAATTTGAAATAATCAAATAAAATTTAACAAAGTTCGTTTCAAGATTTTAGATTCCCATATACTTTTTATTATTGACATTATTTCACAAATATTATAATATCCCCTTGTAAGATGTGAAATAATTGATTCTACATGGAATCTACATTCAATTAACTACCAGAGCATTTTATTGTTCGTAAAACAACATGTTGATGCACGTTTAATCCAGTTAATAGTTACAAAGTGCATGATGGTTTACTCTGAAATAATTGAATGTATGATATTTCCAGGAGGGAGCGTGCTATCAAGAAAGTTTAGTTACATATACGTAAAAAAATTAAGAAGATTTCTAAATCTTCAAAAACTGAAACCAATTTATGCAAGTAAATTAATCTGATTCATACAACGGGAGGACTGAATTAAATATGAAAAAAAGAATTGCAAGCGTTCTACTAAGTTTGATTCTAACGGTTTCCTTTTCATCCGTCTCATTTGCTGCTGAGAATACATCGCTTACTGATGAACAGAACAATGCACAAGTTGAATTAACAAAACAAAAAATCATTGAAATAATGGGAAAATTAAATGAGCATCGTGCCAATAAACTTTTAAATGAAGCTGAAGGACAACAAACTGAAAATGTATTAAATAGTTTTAATCTAATTGGTTCTCAAGATCCAATCGAGTTGAAACTTGAGCGGGAACTTAGAGATCTAGGAGTAAGCACCTTAACCAATGAAGAAGTTAACCAACGCTTTAGTGACCCAAATTCGGTTTCACCACAAGTGTCTGTACCACCTACAACAAGCGCTATCAAGTGGTATGAAATTAATTATTCAATCACACGAAGTGGAACAACCTACAGCCTACAAGATCTTTATGCACAGGGTCTTAACGGTAACAGTAACCTAGCTGTAGGAGCAAATGGAAGCACACTATATACAAACAAACAAATTTTAGTAAAAAATATTAGCAATATTGCTTCTATGTATGCTCAAAAAGCAGTCGGTGCTATCCCCATAGTTCAGTGGCTACCATATGAACTTCTGTTTAGTAGCAATGACAATGTTACAAATAATAGCTATGTTGTCACTCACAGAAGCTTGTCTACCGTATGTTTTACTTATGTAAAAAAATCAGGTCAAAGTGATTCATATCAAAGCTTAGGGTGGATCAGTAATATGTTTACCGTTGCATCCAGTCACACGCTTGCTGGTTATAACAATGGTACTCCTTATTCAAAAACAACTGACAAGACCAATACAACTTATGCAGACAGTTACGCAAGTGGCTCAAAAGCAGTTGATTTCCTAACTGGTGTAAGTTCACAAACAAGATCTTTTGTTTCTTCATATACCTTCTATAATCACGACAAATCTGCAAAATTGACATACTATGTTGTGAACCCAAGTTTCCCAGCTCATATTCAATAACAGGCTAAAGAAAGAGGGTATTCCCTCTTCCTTTTTTTGTGTGGTACAATAAAAAGTGTATATCCACTCATTTATTGTTATCAAGAACGACGAGAGGAGTTTGCAAATGATTGTAACCATTGCCATTATTTTCGGTCTTGTTGGCTTACTGATGTTGAGTGCACCATCTATTTTGTGGATGATAACTGAGAAGTGGAAATCCTCGGATACATCCGAACCCTCTGCACTATACAAACTTTCTGTTCGCGTTGGTGGAGTGGCTTGTCTTGGAATTGCAGTATACGCAACTTATGGATTATTTTTATAAATTTCAAACTGCGCTGTTAGCAAAAAAAAAAATGGTGATTCATCCAAAGTCAAGAAATAGGTATGGATCACCAGTATAATAATATGAAATTGAGAAAGAAAAATCTAAATCAGTTCCTGCCTTCTTTTCAAATAAACATACAACACTACGCCAGATGCCGCACAGATCACCGCACATAGACCGATGAATCCATATCCCGCTTGAAGCCCGCGCAACAGCCCCAACTGAGTCGTTGAACCGTACAGATTCTTCACGCCCTCAATCACCCAGCCAATCACATAGTTACCAATGACACTACCAACCCCCATCAAGGTAACCGTGAATGTAATCGCGGTGTCACTGCCGTTTGGATATCTGCGTGCGATAAACGCCATAACGGTCGGATAGATCATCGCTATTCCCGCGCCAGATATTGCAAAGAAAACCGCAAGACGCTCTCCCCCTGCAAGCGCCACGAACGTACATACTCCCGAGAAAGCCGAGAATAGAATCAGTGACAATACAAATCCGATCCGGTCCGTCAATGGTCCAAGCAGCAGGCGTCCCAGCGAGAACGTGAGGAAGAACGCAGATAATAACCCGGAGGCTTTGACCGTGTCCCACGTATAGGCTTTTTCCAGGAAATTAACCAGCCAACCCCCAACCGCCAGCTCCGATACCACGCCAAAAGAAAGAATGAGCACCATCAGCCAAAGAGCAGGATCACGTGTTAACGTCTTCAGTGAAGTCCGATCTTCATGTGGAAGATCGTCCCCCGGGAATTTGCTGCGCAGCGCCGCAATGATTGGCAGCAGACAGAGCGACAACATCACCAGGTACATGCCGCGCCAATCCAGTACGTGTCCGAACACGCTCAACGACATCACCCCTGTCGCCAGCAAAGGCGCCACCGTGGAACTTAACCCATAAAAGAAATGGGACAGGTTCATCATCGTCCCTGTGTTTTTCACAAAGATCCGCGCACCCAGAATCGCCAAGGCAATCTCCAGCATGCCATTACCGATGTACATGAAGAAGTACGATGAAGCAAAGAGCGGATAGTTATGAGACATGTAAATGAACACACCTGACAGAATCATCGAGGCAAACGAAATAATGCTAACCGCCTTGATGCCCCATTTGCGAACCAGAATAGCCGTAAAGGAGCAGGCGATCAGGTACCCCAGTGCGTTCAGGGACAATAAAGTCCCGAGCTGTTTCTCATCCAGATTGAAGTCGAATTGAATGCGCGGGATGGCTGGTCCCTTAATATTTTCCGAGATGCCAAATACGATAAATCCCAGAAAGATCGTTGCCAGTTGCATGGCGTACAGCTTGTTGAACTTTCGTTTGTTGCCTTGCGTGCCTGCTTGCTGATTCAAAATAAGTTCCTCCATTGTGTCTATATAAGTTGAAACAAGGGTCATAAACTGGACACTCCAATGACAGAATAACCTTCCAATCGCTGTTATCCCCAGATTTTTTTGAATTCCCTTCTCCAAAGGGAAAATCCGGTGATAAAGGCGACCGCTTCGCTTTTTCAGGTTTTTTCTGTCCTCTCCGTTACCTGTTTAATGAAATAGTTCATCTTATATAAAAGGATTACTACAATTTTATTCGATCAGATGAAAGATCATCCTTCTGATCAACGTTCAGTTCCTTTACCATTGCTTCTCAACCACCTGAATGCGGTAGATCAGGCTCTCCAGCGTCACCGCGACCAGCCCCGTGACATATTCGCGACGAGTGTCTCTTTGGATGATCAACTCCGGCATGTGCTCCAGTGGAATCATACGATCCAGACAACCTTGCGTCAGGCCATCCCGCATAGCCGGGTCCATCGTATCCCCTGTAACCACAATCGTAGCCGGGTTAATGATCGCGATGATGGATACAAGCGTCTGTACGACCAGTTCCTGCAACCCTTCCACCGTTTTCAACATTCCCAACTGCTCTTCCCGTGACACGCCAAAGGGTAAAAAGGACACCTCGCCCCCAAATTGCGTATTCCCGGTCAGCGGACGACCATCAATGATAAATCCTGCACCCGGAAAATGGTTTTCCGGAAACGTCACCACAGCGAAGTTCTTCTCTTCCTCAAACTGCTGCTGGTTGTAAAGTCCGTAGACCGTCAGGTTCATGTCGTTGCCAATGACCACTTCCACATCTTCATATTGTTCCTTAAGCCTTGGCCCAAGCGGCTGATACATCAGCTCCGGTACATCGCAAATCCCTATAACACCGTTGTGTGCCACACCAGGTATCCCGATACCAATCGCCTGCACATTGTGGTGTTGTTCGATCAGATTTGCAATCAGATCCTCTACCACCGTGACATTAATCTCATCCAAAAAGAGTGTCTGTTCGTCCGCCATCTCGCCGTTCAAATTGGCATATGTATGTGTGATCGAGTGAATGCCGCCCTCTGTTCGAATAATCAGGCACAGTACACTTGCGTAGTCCGCATTAAACTGATACCGACTCGCCGGTCTTCCACCGCTCGATTCATCCACACCAAGATCGATAATCTCACCAGTTTGGAGTAATTCGTTAAGGATCGTGCCGCATGTCGCCACACTGAGTTTAGTCAGGTTCGCGATGGAAGCCTTCGTACCTACGCCCATGGATCGAAGCGTGTTCTTCACCAATTCAACGTTAATGCGCTTCACCTGTTGGGTATTGTGTGATGTAGGTAGCATAGTTAGTTGTATGCCTCCTTTCGTTCATTTCGAACCATTCAATGAATGTTTTTAAAAGTATTTTAATAATTGAAGTGTAGGGGGAATTGCAGGGAAAGTCAATGCTTAATTGGAAGGGGAAAACGTTTGGACGGGAAGGCAAAAAGACAGTTCAAGATCATCTTGTGTGATCCTGTACTGTCCTTTAATTAAGGTGATTTTATGTAGACTGGCTCATTTGATTTGCCAAGATGCTCTTCTCCAGTCGGACTTTAAATAACTTTCGATTCAGATCCTGCTCCATGGCATGTAAGTGATATGCTGCCTGTTTCACCGTGTCCATATGCAGCACCCCTGCTCGCTTGGCGATAATGTCCATGGCGTCCAATATGAGTTTGTTGCATGTAACGAGTTGATCAACGTAATCGTCTTCCTGTTGGACCAGTTGTGTGTACTGCGAAGCAAGATCTTCGCTGTTGGTACTTGTCATGTCACCACTCCTAAAATTGGTACGCATAAGAGTACCAGATATACAAAAAGTATATGGTACGCTCATGCGTAACGTCAAGACCATATGGAATATTTAGGAGTGATTTAGCATGGCAAAGAAAGTCGTTGTTAATATTCATAAACTCACAGAAAAACATAATATCTCACTGCGCGAACTGGCAAGATTGTCTGATATCCGACACGCTGCGTTAAGTGAGTTGCAGTCTGGGAAACGTGAAAATATCAACTTTGCTCATATTGAGCGGATTGCAGAAGCGTTGGATATTGATGATATACGTGAGATTATTGAGATCAGGGATATTTGAAACTGTATTTAAGAAAAAACAATTCATTTAGTCAATCTCAGTATAAACTAACAAATTTACATTTGGGGAAAGATTATAAGGAAATTCAACTACTTTTACTGTGTTTCTACTATAATAATTTTTGTTTAGATAAGATAAGGTTTTAGATTTAATTTCCTTTGCTCTTTCTGTTAATCTCTTAATAAAAGAATCATCATTGTTTATAGTATAAGAGGGTACGCCGACTTGCCCTTTTCGCAATTTGAATTTTTTCATTAAATTTAAATCCCTGGAATTAATCATAGTTTCAATATAAGGAGGTAGGGACGTTTTATATACATCGTTGATATCTAAGTTGGGATTCACATTTATATAACCTTTAACAACACTGTCAACTGGATTATAATCTTTAGAAAATAAGGCTCTCATAGGACTAAGATAATCTTTTATTACCGCTCTTTTAGTAATTTTCTTTAAACCTTCTGCCTCCTTCACTTCAAATATATTATGAGCAAAAGCATACTCCCAGCCATTATTCTGTTGAATCTCATCACTATCTATATAATTATAAAAACAATACAACGGAACTACTTTATCTAATTCTGAAGATTTTAGTAATAAATCAATTTGAGGAATATTGTTAACTTTATGATCTAAACAAGGGTAAGACTTTCCTTTTGTATCAATTTTCTTTGCCTGGATTCTTAGGGCTATCCCTCGTTTCATAGAATTATCCCATATCCACCATTCTAAATCTGCTCCAGTTTTATCTTCCCCTTTATCTGTACGTTGAGCTGCAATAGAGTTCTCAATATTTTTAAGTAATTTTTCCCATATAAAATCTGTGATTGATGTTTCATTTCTTGGTTGTTTAGTTTTGTATCCATCATGAAGTTTTTTCCATATATCACAAGATATTTCATCAACTAATTTAATCAATTTTTTATTCATTAGCCTTCAACAACTCCTATAATGTCTTTCACATACCATTCCAACCTTTTCCCGTAAAGAACCACTTGGTTATAATCCATAGATGACTTATATAATCTTTTAAACCCCATTTTTGACGTTTTTCAACTAAATGAATTCTTCTGTCAACACAAGGATGATCTGTTAAGATAAAGTACCTATAATACATTTTTTCTGACCAGTAATATTCATCAAACTTCTTCTGTTCTTGTTTTTTTAATTTTCTTAATAAACTTAAAACAGAATCCCTCTTAACATTCTCAATTTCGCAAGAGAATCTGTCAGCGTACAACTCATCAATCTGATACCAAAAACGTCTATTATCAATATTAACAAATATAAACAATGAAACTCCATAAAATAGAATTAACGGGATAATTAGAAGTAAGTATACACTTATAGAAGGAAAATATTTATATAAAATTTCGTATATTAGAAGGATCATCAAAAATACCAATACCATTATTATATTCAAGGTTATTCTTCTAAATTTCGCTTTTTGTGTTGCATCCCTTCTCTTTATATGAATGAATTCATGTGCAACTAATGCTCTGAACTCTTCATTATCTAATTCTAGACTTCCCATAGTGAAAGTGATTGAATGAGACCCACCTTCTGAAGATACCCACGCATTAATATCTTTTTCCTTTTCGTCTACTAAATAAATAATTTCCTCATTTTCAATTAAACAGACTTCTTTTATTATGTTTTTCTTCTGACTATCAATAAATTTGTTAGAATCGAATGGAAGTGATTCCTTAACAAAATTTGACCTTCGACCTGTCACTAATGAATTCAAACGCCATGAAAAATCAGTCAGTTTTAAATTCACACCTATAACAATAATACTTACCCATATTAATTTCACTAAATTAGTATTACCTTCCAATGGATAAATACTCAAAACGAGTGTAGGAGCAAATATAGGGATTAACAACTGAATAAAAATCATAGGAACTTCGTAAAATCTTTTTTCCGTAATTAAAAATTTAATTGAATGCTTAATGTTAGAAATCATAATTAAAGAGCTCAATATGGATATAATCAACAAAAAAGTCATAGTCAAATATTATCACTACCTCTATATAAGATTTCTCTTAGGAATTGAACTACTTTGGAATAGGGGGATTTCCACTTGTCAAAGTAGTTGTCTAGGGAGGCTACCTACTTTTTCTTTTTCATAATGGTACACGGATCTGAAGCCTTTACAACTCTCTGCTCGATCCGTCACACGTACTTGATAGGCGATATTCGGAGTTAAATGTAACAAGTAAGGTGTTTGGTAACTAGAGCTTGAACTAAATCTTTTGTAAAATGATTCACAAGGAAAACCTCTCTCTCACTTCTCCATAAACCCTAAAAATAGTCATCAATATTACTCAAGCTATAATATTCTTTTGTTAACCTTGATCTTATTGTTGAGGCTGGTAAATTATTTTGTATGATTTCCCTTTCAAAGGATTCAAGCCACCCTATTTTCATTCTCTTTGAGAATATTACGAATAAAAATTGAATCATAAAAGTAATCAACACTAAAATAAATCCATACAAATTCAGCTTAAGATCAAGATCTGTAAGATTATCCGTTAAGAACCTGTACATAAAAGGAACTATTGCTAAAATCAATAATAGAATTTTTTTTAAATTTTCTTTTGTTTTGACTTTTACTGATTGTGAATTTTCACGATCGACTCTCATAAGTTCTGCTTCTTCCTCTGTAATAGAAGCTTTCTCACGAAAATATTTTACCAACCTATTTATAGCTTTAGGCAACCATTCATATGAAGTGTACATTATCCCGAATAAATTCCAAAAATATCTATGTATAAATGGTATTATTACAAATAAATAAATTGGATACCAAAATAAAACAACAAAATTTAATACGAAACTAATTACTACTAAAATAAGCTCAAAATCTCTGAGAATTATTTGGCTATTGACTATAGTTCTTTTTTCAGACAACTTCCTATAAACCCCAATCTTATTTTGTCTAAACCGACCATTGAAAATATCGAATATAGCAACAGCTAAATTCAAGAAAAGAACATAACTAAGTATAGTATACGAAAGATTCGCCCTTATTAAATTAATTCCAGGAAACAAAAAATAACCAAGAGTTCCGATTGTTACAAAAAGCACCCAATTGCTTAATCCCATTGAAGTTATTTTTTGCCTTTCTCTGTCTTGAAGTTTACCTACATGGTCCAACATATCCTTTTGGGTAAAGTTCTCTTTCATTCTTTTCACCTCCAATAAATTGAGTAGGAAAACCTTATCACGCCATATCATAACATATGCTCGGCATAGAGAACGCTCTAAATAGTGCACTTAATATTCCTCTCCCCCTTTGACAAATCCCCAAAACAAATCCACCCTAATAACGAATCATTCATTCACTATTAAGGAGTCGTTTCCGATGGTGCAAGCCAAGAAAGACGAAGTCAGGAAAGAGATTGAATACGCGGCACTCAAGGTCTTTTTTGATAAGGGCTATGTGGATGCCAAAATGAGCGATATCGCGGATGAGATCAATATTTCTGTGGGCAATATCTATACTTATTTCAAGAACAAGAAAGAACTATTCTACGCCGTCGTGCCGCCGGATCTGGTGGATTATTTAAAGAATGTGTTGGTGGAGACGATTCACTTTGATAACCAGACCTTGTTAGAGGAAAAGGATAACGAGCGAAAGTCGGCGTTGTTGCAGGAACAGGTGGACGTATTACGTAAATACCGGAATCAGATCGTCATTATCTTCGAAAAAAATAAAGGCACCATCTACACCAACGCCAAGAATGAGCTTGTTGAGCTGATGATCGAAACCAAGAAGGCCTATCTCAAGAACCAATATAAACGGTATGAGATTGGTACCGAGGAGAATTTAATCTTACTGAACATTCTCGCGCACAATGTGATCGATATGAATTTGGATCTATTGAAGCGGGATATGAGTGAGGACAGCCGGAAGAAAATATTCGAAGCGTTGTATGTATACAGACTGTACGGTATGAAGAGTCTCAACGAATAACACTCCATCTCATCATTTATATAATAAAAAGTTGGGCGGATGAACGTAATGTTCTCCTCCCAACTTTAAGTATTTGTTTGTCTGCAATCTCTTCGTTCAAAGAATACTATTGGTCTTTCAATTCTACTACCACGCTGTCAATTTGCAAATTTGTATCCCCTGACGCTGTTTGGGAGAATGTAATCTTCAGGCTGCCATTCGTCACTTTTACGGTTTTAGAAATGGTTGTATATTCCTCTCCATGAGGGATAGATACATAAACTGGCTTTCCCCCATAACCCGTTAATTGCATGCGACTGCTTGAGGGGTTACCGGTATTCTGCTTTACCTTGGCGCTAACGGTGTAGGTGCCCGGGTTCAGACCAGAGACCGTTTGCAATACGCTGGCAGTATACGGCTCAGAACCATAAATCCAATACTTACTTCCTTCATAGGCATCATTAGAATCTACGCCATGATCAGCTGTTCCAGTATATGTCCATCCCTGTTGTCCATTCTCAAAATTACCGTTAACCACGTACTCCTTCATTGACGGATCTGTCTCACAGCCCGAATCTTCAACACTCATATAAATCATATTCCAATACTCCAAGGAAGGGACAGTAACTTTTAAATATTTTCCATTTCTATCTTTCCCCTTCGTAAAGGCCAACGGTTTCGATCGTCCATCATTGGCATCCGGCGAAGCCAGCCATACGCTGTTTACTTCATTCGAGTAGTAATACTTCATTTCGAAGTTGGAGATGTGCTGCGGTGTTTCCTTTTGTCCGTCATTGGCTCTCCAATCCTTCTTGCTTACTCCGAGCAAATTGATCATTTGAACGATCTCATATTGGCTATCTTTCTTGCCATAAGCCCAAATTTTGTTGGCATCTCCATAAGCACTGCTGGCATATGCCGGAAACTCAATGCGATTCGTTGTCTCTGTTTGACCATCGCGAAGCAGGTTTTCGTAAGCTACAATGAAGTCATACAACTTGCTTATGCGATGCTGCAATTCTTCTGTCATGTACAAGTTCTGATCGGGAAAATATTCGTTGCTTAGCATATTGCCGTTATCACCAAGCTCCATCCGTGCACCGCCAGCAGCATACACACTGGCACCTGTCAACATGACGGCCGCTGTATTAAACGGACTGCCTGGGTTCTGCTCACCGTAGTCGTAGCTCATATAAGCGGGAACAACAAGTGATTTCCCTCCACTCTCTCTACGAGACTGTTCAATTTCTTTTTTTAGAGAGTAATAGGTGTCATACAGCATGCCGTCACTATCTCGGTCCCATGGCCAAATCTCAGCATAAAGTGCATCCACATTGGATTTGTTAACGTTTTCAATTCCTTGTGCGCCGACCGGGTTAAAGACAAGTTTCTTGTCACCTATCGCTTGTTTGGCATTGTTTAAAAATTCCGTGTACGTGTCTTTTACATATAGGGTCTGGTTGTCAGCGGTTCTCATTTTCCCCCATTCACCCACAGTATCACCATGCCATCCGTCAAAATCAAAGGTCTGAAACACCTTATTCATTTCGCCAAAAATATAGTTCTGCCACCCTGGATCTCTCGGATTAAAAAAATAGAGATCTGTTATACCCGTCGATGTGGAATCCGACATTTTAAAACTGAAATTCCCCTTCCCATTCGGGTTATCATCTGCATAATAGAGGGCCCAATCCCGCTCAACTCCATCTAGGTCATAACCAGATGTCGCAGCATAGATCATATTGTAAGCCATATTCGACATCCCCATTGCTTTTGCCTGCGAGATGTAACTTCTAACTGTATCTCCGTAAATCACCCGACCTGACCAGTCGTCCCACTGAACCATGTTCGGTGAAACAGGCTTGTGATGTCGGTACTTCCAATCATAATATTGTAAAACATTGATATGATAGTTTTTAAGCTTGTCGATTCTTTCCGTGGTATTGGTATTTGGATTGAAGTCCCAAACATACCCGTAACGAGGGAATTTAGTCCACGTAGAAGATACGTCAACGCCGACCGTGTCCGAGTCAACAATCACTCCGGCAGCGTCTTTCACGTGCACTTCAATCAGATATCCTTTAAAATCGGACTCCGGGGCAATCCAGTTGGCCATCATCATCAGATCTGTATTGTTATTCAAATTTAATGCCTTCGTTATGGTTTCACCGACCTGCTCCTGTAAATACTTTGCTTTAATCTCTACCGAACCTCCAACAATATTCCGTCCTAATTTGTTTTTCAGATCAATGCGGAGCTCGACCTTCGATCCAGGATCATACATTGCCTTATCTGTCGTTACATCATACAACAGCTTCCCCGTACTTGCTGCTTCACTTACATTCGGATGTAAAGCAATCTGGCTAAAAAGTATAACTCCTATTAATAAAATCATTCGAGGGACTTTAAGTCGATTTTTTCTCAAGAAAATCATCCTTCCTGAATTCGTATGTCAAAAAAATGGAAGCGCATTCATAATTTCATAATTAGAAGAAGGAGGCCGATTAAACCTGCCCTCTTCGGATTTCGTTCCTTATTCTTTCACTGATCCGATAACCAATCCAGAAACAAAGTATCTCTGCAAGAATGGATAGATTAACAACACAGGGATAATGGAAACTACAATTTTAGCTGCATTCAGCGTTTTATTCGAAACGGACGCTAGCGATTTTAATTGTGAAGGGTCCGTAACCTTCGTCACATCAACAGTCAATTGCTGAATATAGGTTTGAAGTGGATAGTTAGACGAGCTATTCATATACAGCAAACCGCTAAAGTAATCATTCCAATGACCAACCATTGAGAATAAACCGATCGTGGCCAATGCAGGCAATGAAATGGGAAGGAATATACCAAACAAAATTCTGAGTTTGGATGCACCGTCCATAACGGCAGCTTCTTCAAGTGCATCCGGAATACTTTTGAAAAAATTCATCAATAAGATGACGTTAAAGATCGGTACCGCCCCCGGCAATATAAGCGCCCATATCGAATCGATTAGTCCTAAACTTTTAATAACCATGAAGATTGGAATCATTCCGCCAGAAAAAAGCATGGCAAATATCATACTATTCATATACATATTACGTGCATGAAAACTATGCTTATTTTTGGACAATGGATAGGCCATCAGGACAGATAACAATAAATTCAAAGCAGTACCAAGGACTACCCTCTCCACAGAAATAACAAACGAACGCCAAAACTGTGTATCATCGAGTAAAAGCTTATAGGCATTCAGATTAAAATTAACAGGCCATAGACCAACCAGATTGGCTTGGGCAGCTGATTTATCACTGAAGGAGATCGACACCATATTAAGCAGAGGTAAAAAGCATAGTGCGGTCAATAATAATAAAACAATCCATATACACGCATCCGCAAAGCGGCTTCCGAATGTTTTTGATCTCATTGGGCTCTCCCTTCCTTAAAAAATCCGCATTTTCACAAGTTTAATGGATAATTGATTTGCGGCTATAAGCAAGGTAAAAGACACCACTGATTTAAGCAAACCAACTGCAGTTGCAAAGCTATATTGTTGTCCAAGCAGACCAACACGATAGACATAGGTATCAATAACATCCCCGGTTTCATAGACAATCGGATTATACAGGGCAAAAATTTGATCAAAACCGGCGTTAAGGATATTTCCTAAGTTTAAAGCTGAAATAAGCATGATCGTAGGCAAGATTCCTGGAAGTGTAATGTGGAGCAGTTGTTTGAATCTGCTGGCCCCATCAATTGACGAAGCTTCATAAAGCCCCGGATCAATGCCCGTTAGAGCGGCGAGATACACAATAGCCCCATATCCGAATCCTTTCCATACATCCGTACCAATGATAATTTCTCTAAACCAATCATTGCTTGCCAAGAAAAGAACAGGGTCTAATCCGAATAATTGTACGATTTGATTGACGGGTCCGTTGTAGTCGAATACGTTAATGACAACAGCAGCCACAACCGCCCAGGATAGAAAGTTAGGTAGATACACGATGGTTTGCATCGTTTTTTTCGCCCATTTTAGTCGGATCTCGTTTAATAATAAGGCAAACACGATAGGTACAATGGTTCCAAAAATGATTTTCCCAAGAGCGATTACCACTGTGTTTCTTAGAATCTTCATGCTATCGGGAATCTCGAACATATATTTGAAATTTTCCAAGCCCACCCAAGCTGATCTGAAAAGCCCTTTCGCCGGAGTATAATCTTGAAACGCCATCAGGATGCCAAACATCGGGACAAAGCTAAAGATGATCAAAAAGATAAAACCTGGCGCCATCATCAAATGATACCCAAGCTGTCCCACCACTTTTTTCCCTTTTCTCATACTTTCCCATAACCTTCTTTCAAAAATGTTAGAAGTGGGCACAAAGCTTGACTTGTCCCCACTTCAACCCTATTTATTTATTCATGATGGCCTGTGTAACTTCGTTGGTTATGTCACTTCCCCCGGTTCTGTTCCAAGTATCGACGAAAGTATCAAAATAACTCAATGGCTCCTCCCCCATCACAATCTTAAGAAAGGCTTCATCCTCCAATTTAACCAGGTTCGTCCATTTCAGCTTCATGCTCTTGGTTTGACCAAAGAATACAGGGTGTACATCATTCACCTTTGTTTCCGCCATTAATTTAGCTCCTACCATTCTGGACATGTATCCACTCCATTGATTGGCATCGGCTTTCTCCGGGTCTTTCATGTAACCTACGATTTTATCGTACGATGTTCGGTCATCCAGCGTTAACGTTTCATATTCTTTCTCCCCATCAACGGTCGCCTTCAAATCCTTGTACATTTGTGCGGTTGCATCGTTATAGTTCACCATAATTCCCAGCGGTTTGCCGCCATCGAATCCACCTTTAATAAATTCGACAACCGGTTCATAGTTCAGATCTTCATTTACCAGCTTGTCATTCAGTGCGCTGGTGAGTTTCGGAAGCAGTTCTGGATGCTCGAACCCTTTTCTGACCACATAAAATTCAGCGGCTGGATTTTGGGTGTATGCCGTTACTTCTCCGCTGCCATCTTTAGAAATAATATAGGGTCTCCAATCCGCATCATTATTTTGGCGTTTGGCATCATTTAGTGGATAATCTGCCGACCACCAAGGACCGAAGAAAGCGCCTGCTTCGCCGCTGATGATTACGGATTCAATGCTATCGCGCACAGCCATTTGCCGATCAATCAAGCCTTTTTTGTACCAGTCGGCAAGCAATCCTAAGCTCTGTTTGGTTTCCTCCGTAGTAGACCCGTATACAACTTCCCCATCTTTATCCAGCCATTGGCGAGGGAAGGATTGATAGGTGGCAAAAATATTATCAGCCTGGAATAGTGAGCCGTATAAACCACCGATAGATTTTGCAAGCACTAATCCTACGGTTTTCCCTTTTCCGTTGCCGCCAGGATCTTGTTGTACAAACTCGGTGAGGATCTTCTCCATATCTCCAACCGTCTTAGGTTCGGACAAACCCAGCTTATCAAGCCAATCTTTTCTTACCCATAACATCGTCGGAATATTGGCATTAGAGGTTGATGGCATAGCCATCAGCTTCCCATCAAACGTGGCTGCTTCCAGTACTCTTCCCCCATAGGAAGCATATTTCTCTTTCACGATATCCGAAGTGCTCGACTCATATACTTCTGTTAGGTCAGCGATCATATCATTATCAACCAATTGGCGTAATGTTTGCTCGTCTACTGCCATGATGTCGGGTAAATCGTCTGAGGCTACAGCCATTGCTACTTTCTGATCATAGTTATCTCCGGACTGAGCCTCGAATTTATTTTCATTTTGAATATTCAGCGTTTCTTTCAAATACTGTGTAAAGGCATTGTCTTCGTAGCTTTGGCCTGCAGGCAGCTTAGGAATGCCTGGTGTAGATTTTCCGACGGTATAGGTAACGGTTTCAGCATATTTCCCATATGGCGTTAGTTCTTCGGCTGTCGCTGTTGAATTTGCGCCTTCAGGACTGGAACTTGTTGAACACCCCGCCATAAGAACGCTTACAGACATGAACAGTGCAGTCGCTGATATCAATATTTTTCTCATTCCATACAACCCCCAACCCTAAGATGTATTACAACAAGGTTCTAATCATTAATTTACACTTCAACAGCAAAAGCTTCGTAAGGATGTAATAACAAATTGGCAAAATCAACGGATTCCCGATCATAGTTGCTGATGATTATGTTCTGGCTTTGACCAAAATTCGGCATATTTAAAGTCGCCTTTTCTGTACCGAAATTCGCAACTACGGCCCATGTTTGGTCTTGATCATGTCTTAGATACATGAATACTTGCGCTGGTGTATCTACCAATTCATAATCTCCCCATACGAGAATAGGATTAGCTTTCCTTAACTGAATTAGTTGTTTATAACAATAAAAGATCGAATTCGGGTCTGCCAGACTGGCTGTCACATTCACTTCCCGATGATTAGGGTTGACGTGCAACCACGGTATTCCTGATGTGAAACCGGCCTGTTCAGAATCATCCCATTGCATCGGAGTTCTGGAGTTATCCCGCCCCTTAGCATTGATAGATTCAATAATTTCTTCATGTTTGTATCCGCTTTCGAATCGTTCATGATACATGTTAATGCTCTCAATATCCTGAACCTCGTTAATATCCGTTACAGGGTAGTTGGTCATTCCGATCTCTTCCCCCTGATAAATGTAAGGCGTCCCTTTCATGAGATGAAGCAGGATGGCAAACATTTTTGCACTTTCGACCCGATATGCGGAATCGTTCCCCCAGCGCGACACAATCCGTGGACAGTCATGATTGTTCCAAAACAGGCTATTCCAACCTTCGTTCCCTAAGGAAACCTGCCACTTACTAAGAACCTGTTTTAATTCGTTCACATCCAGTGGCTTAAGATCCCACTTTTCCTTCCCTTCTTGTTGATCCAAACCAATATGTTCAAATTGGAAGACCATGGACAACTCGTTGCGCTTGGGGTCCGAGTACAGCTTGGCGATTTCAGGTGTAGCCCCCCAGGTTTCTCCAACGGTTAAGACATCGTATTTTCCAAAGGTTTCTCGGTTCATTTCCTGCAAATAATCGTGCAGCTTAGGCCCATTGCCGGTTACTCCCAGATCGGGGATTTTCCCCACCAAATCGATAACATCCATTCGGAAACCGCCGACCCCTTTTTCCAGCCAGAAGTTCATCATGTCCCATACTTCTTGTCTGACTTTCTCGTTCTCCCAGTTAAGATCCGGCTGTTTTTTACTGAAGAGATGAAGATAATATTGATTGCTCTCCGCATCGTACTCCCATGCACTTCCACTAAAAGTTGAACGAAGGGAGTTGGGGACGTCGTTGTTTACCGGATCTCTCCAAATGTAATAATCACGGTATGGATTATCCTTGCTCTTCCGAGATTCAATAAACCACTTATGTTCATCTGAGGTATGATTGACAACTAAATCCATAATAATTTTGATATCGCGCTGACCTGCTTGCTCAATTAACTCATCCATATCTTCCATTGTGCCAAACTCTGGCATAATAGCTTGGTAGTCGCTGATATCATATCCGTTATCATCATTAGGAGACTGATAAACAGGACTTAGCCATATAGCCGTAATCCCCAATTCCTGCAAATAATCCAATCGGTTGATAATGCCTCTCAAATCTCCAATGCCATCGCCATTGCTATCCTGAAAACTTCGAGGATAAATCTGATATATGACCGCAGTCTGCCACCATTTTTGTTTCAAAACTTCCACTCCTTACTGTCCATCGTTTTGTGATAATTACTTAAACGTTTAAGTTGACTTAATCTCTCTAAATGTGCTTAAAATACCTTGATTCAACATAATTCCCCTACCGAATGAATCCTTTTAAAACTTAAAATAATGTAAATCACTTGGATTTTACGTAAACGTTTACTCTATATTGTAAAAAAAAGATTCTCACCTCCATAGCAGAATTACCTCCGATATTATAGAGCGGTTATCTACATACCGGAGCGTAACCATTTGCCTTATTACACAGTTAAAGTTATGTCTTAGATTTTACGGTTTGTCTTTCCACAATGGAATGGCTGACGATACTGCTAGGAACCTCTCCCTGCTCTTCAATTAATGTTATTAATTTTTCAACAGCAATACGTCCCATTTCAGCCAATGGTTGATGAATCGTTGTCAAAGGCGGGTAAATGATTTTTGCTAAATTTAAGTCGTCGTAACCGATGATCGAAAGCTCTTCTGGAACCTTTATCCCTTTTTCAAAAGCCATTCCCATAGCTCCAATCGCCATTTCATCACTAGCTGCGAAAAGGGCTGTGAAAGGTGGTGCTTCCTCCAATAGCTTCGCCATAGCTGATCTTCCACTTTCCATATGGAAATTCCCGTAAGCTATTTTAGTTTCTTCAAAAGGAATCCCGTGATCTGCAAGAGCTTGTCGGTAACCCTCAACGCGAGGAATACCTGCTACAGTGTCCCAAGGAGTTCCACCGATCATCGCAATGTCAGTATGTCCTTTTTCAATTAAGTAGGCAGTTGCTTGATAAGAAGCTTGCCGATCATCGACCTTCACATACGGGATTGAGTATTTGGCAGAATGTGTGTTAACCAATACAACAGGCATCTTCATATTTTTCAACTGATGATAGTATTCATCTTTCAATAGCTCACTTGTGAATACAACACCATCCACCTGTTTTTCCCGAAGAACCTGTAAATATTTCATGGTCCTTTTTCCATCTGCTGCTGTATTACATACGATTACACTGTAATCCTTTTCATTGGCAGCTTCCTCAATACCATAAAGAATCTCGGACGTGAACCCACTGGACACATTGGGAAACAAAACGCCAATGGTTTGTGTCCTTTTATTGATGAGTCCCCGAGCAATAGCGTTAGGGTGGTATCCAAGTTCTTCAACAGCTTCAAGGACTTTAACCTTTGTTTTATGAGAATAGCCATTTAAATTATGGAGCACTCTCGAAACTGTGGCTACGGATACGTTTGCCGCTTTGGCTACATCCTTAATCGTTGGAGTAATAGTCTCACCCCATTTCTTAAATATACGTCTTACGTAAACGTTTAACTGAAGTATAATTACAACCCTTTCATTTGTCAACGACTCTTGTAAATGGGACAATAAAATCGCATTCACACCAATCAATCCATTGAACCCCTGAAGTACATTGGATATCGGCACACAGATCAAGGAAGTAGATGAGGTACTTAACTCTGTATGGTGAGTCAAGACTGGGATTGGCACGCTCATTATTGCAACATCCCCTCAGTCAACAAAAAAAACATGACCACCCGCCAGATGGGTGGTCATGTTCAGTTCATATTTTCTATTGTTCCATTAATCAAGTTCAAGATAGATTAATGACTATGTTCTTGTATCTCAACTTTTTTTCTTGATCCGTATCAATGCACTGCGTGTTATTCTAGCATCGTGGTACACAGCGAAGGCTTCGCTGAAATAGTTCAAGTAATCGGACTCGTGGGATTTGGGGGATAGAATAATCATTTTGCGTGCCAATTCGTCACGGTATAGTTCAAATACTTTGGCTTTCCTGCTCTCGTCCAAGGCACTGTCGAATTCATCCAGCATAATGTAGCCCGGATTCGCGTCAATGGTTTTCATAAGTGCCAGCGCAAACAGCAAAGAGCTGAAAAAGGTGCAAGAAGAACAAAAAAGCCAGGTATTAGTTGAAGATTGGTGCTTTCGGTTGGATATAAAAAAAGGCTATTCCCAGACGTCATACGGATGACAGGGAGAAGCCTCTTGGAATTTGTATAATTCTAACGAATTTAGGAGTGTTTAATTACTTATCAATCATTCAATCCTTTGCCCTCCAGGATCGGCTGCATGTACTTCTCGATTCTTGACACTTTTGTTTTGGATTGCTTCGGTTGTGAGAAATAATAGAGATATGCCCGCTGACGTCCAGGTGTCAGTGCCTCAAATGCATCTCGGAAAGCAGGATTATCATCGAACTGCTGTTGAAGTTCCTCAGGAACGCTATATTCGGCAGTCTTTTTCATTTCTACTTGCAGTCCGGCTTGTTCCACTTCAATCGCTTGCTGGATATAGGCTTTGATCATAGCCTCCTGCTCCTCAATCTGCTCCAGACTAGTGAAGCGAAGTTGGCGTTCTGCCTGTACATTCTCCGTTTGCTGGACCAAAATGCCGTGTGTATCCTTCAGCAGAGCACCTTTGAAGAACAGGATCGCCACGTACTCTTTGAATCCATGGATTAAAACGATGTTTTTCCCATCCAGCATGTAACAAGGATGCATCCACTTCATATCCTCTGTCAGTTCAAAATCCCGAATAATCTCTCTCAGCTTTGTGGACTCTTCCTTCCACGTTTTGAGTTTCTTTAGATAGCCGTCAACTTTGCGATTCCCACTTGTATCTGTCATGGAGAAATACCTCTCTTTATCTCATGGTTTTATAGGTTCAATTGTACTGGTTTTCAGTGGATTGTACAGCATTGCTTACAGAGCTTTTATTGACTTTTCCAAATGAATTTAAACCTTAATAGCAACAAAGACCATCTTGTTAGATGGCCTATAATTAAAGAAAGTGATTTAAGAAGACGTATTAATTGGTTTGAATTATTTGGGATTACTTATTTATGGAGAGCAACGGACCTGATTCTAAAACCCTTTTCCCCAACTAAACAACTATCCTTTTCAATGTTTATAATGACTCATCAAAAAGGAACTATGTGCAAACTAACTGATGATCAACTTCAATTCTTTAAAAAGACGGACCCACAACTGTTTGATAAGCTCATAGAATAGTCTGAAATCCAGTCAAATTAATTCCGGCTACGGATAAGAAATAAGACAGCCAGCTCTCAAGTACGGGGCTGGCTGTCTTATTTAATTGTACTTGTTGATGGAACAGAAAGTCTTATGAACCTTCAAGCACCTTATCTTCAATTACAGGCGCCGGTATTTCTTTAATTTTTACGGATTCTTCCGGAGCAAAGTTCTGGATCTTCATCGGCATGGAATCCAGGTACTTGTACTCTTCTGTCTTGGTTGAGCTAGTTACAATTTCACCGTTTTTGTCTTTCTGATAAATCACACGTTTTGTCGGTAAACCCGTATTTACATCAATGGTTACAACTTCCTTGTGGAGGTTATCCTCCGAAACAGCTTTTTGCTCGTTACTCTGTGTAGCAGAACGGGATTGTGTGACCGCTGCTTCCAGTACTGTCCAATCCTGACTCCGTAATTCTTCTTTAGCATTCTCCAAGAGCGAGATCTGTAGCAACTTCTCATTTTCAGCAGCTATGTTGTCCGGCATGGTCCAGGTATTCCCGACCAATTTCCCTGTCTCGAAATCTCGACCATACGAAGTGATTTTCTTACCACCATCTTCAACAATCAATTTATTATGAAGCTGGTTATCACGGTATTCCTCAGTGATTTCTGTCAAATTCACACGGTCCCGGTAGCGAACGATGTATGACCCGTCTTCAAAAGATTCTTTAATGTAATCGACCTTACCCTGAGTCGCCTTCAGTGCTGCGCTTTCAACATCGCTTTGAGCACTAACTACAGATGGTTCATTCAAGTACATGTAGCCACTCACAGATGCAGCTACCAGTGGTATGGTGAGGATTGAAACCAATGTTTTTTTCTTCACAGGTAGACCCTCCTCTTATTTAGTCAGTATATATTCCTAACGCTTTATTCTGCTTTTAAGGTCCAGCCATTTACATATCCACTATCAAAATATCCTGTTGAGTTAGATCCTGCTTGGCGATCCTGCAACCTCCACGCATTTGGATACATGTAGAAGCCTTCAATTCAGCATCAAAAGATTGCATATAATAGTCAAACTGCAGCCTTTCATTACACCAGACTAATTATTACAAGAGCTAGAATACATTGGAGTCGCTCTACTTGTTTTAAGCAACCGATGTGTAATAATAATTAAAAGATCTAGGCCCCGTAGTATTGTAGAAGGCAGCCCATCCTAACGCTGCATTAGTATAATATCCAATACTGGAATCAGGATAATAATTCCAAATTCATTGATAATCGCCACCTGTCGTGGAACTGCAAGCCCCAGAAGTACAATATTCCACGAGATCTGTTCCTCCACTCACCTGAGCAATGACTGGATATGCTGTACCAGCACCACTCCGGATGTTCAATCCAGAAGTTTTTACATCCCAAACGCTGGTCTTTTGCTCATATGTACTCAGAGCAGCATCAATTTTTCCTGTCGGGATATAGAATGATACGATCGCAAATACGAATAATACAAAATACTTACTACTTACACTACTCAATTTTACCACAAATATAATTCCCCTCCATATTTTGCTCAAAACTATGCTACCATATCCAACCAATAAAATTGTTGCATTTTGTAATAATATATTAAATAATATGTTCTTATGTAGATAATTCCCATAAGAAGCCCGATATGGTTTTAGTTTCATCTTCAGAGTTATGGTTCTTCAAATTAAAAATCAAAAAAAGCCGCATAATTAGTGGCTCGTCATGCATTCTTAAGTTATCCTACGCTCACTATTGGTCTGTTGACCGACTATTTATAACATGTACACGACGGTTACTCATTGAAGTCTCACACATCCGTAATGATCGTCAGAGCTTTTTATGATTATCCATAAAGCACAAAGGTCCATAGACAATCTATGGGCCTTTTGGTTTGGTTAACATGTCTGGTTTAACGAGTATCCAGCAGTGACTGTGCCTCATTTTCCAACATGGAGGAAGCTATCATCATGAAGTCTTCAGCCCCAATTTCAAATTGACCTTTACGAAAAGGAAACCCCCAATTGCGATTTCCCCGTGTAAAACTGAGTTGGTCTAACAACGTTGCGATCTTTACTTCTCGACACGGAAGATAACGGAGATCTCGGCGAAAGGGTACAAAGGATTCCGACATCTGATATTGGTATATCCTGTCGTCGATAATCTGACCAATAGCGGTAAACGCCTGAAGTGGCTTGCCAGTTGATATGTCTGTACGTGGAGAGTAGTAAATCATCCAATCACCCGGGGACATCTGTCGCAACATTACTGACTTCCCATGGCACAGCTGCGCAAACCCTCCCTCTACGGCTACATTTACATGAGAAGCAGATACAACGCCAATCCAATATCTGCTGTCCTGATTTGGTTTCATGGATACATCCCATTCCCTTCTCTCATTTACATTTCCAGATTCGATTTCAATCGGTCTAATTGCAAAAAATGATGTCTGTAGTGCATCTCTATCAACAAAAACCACTCCTGAGCGTTTAGAGCACCCAGCCTTGGATGATGTATTTTGTTGTTTACCGATGCTTGGTGTAAAACAGATGCCGTGCTTCTCATCCGGTCCACTACCTCGTGAAGCCCATCGATCAAGGACTCCATGCTCTCGGGTGGTTGCGGGGTGTACTGCGGGGAAGCGGGTACTTTAACGGGAACGGGAGGGAATTGTCCTAATTCAAATACTTGCCTACCCAGTTCTGTTTTTTCCTCCCCCGAGTTTAATGTTGAATCCCCGCTGCTCAAACACTGCTCAATATTATGCAGATGCATGAAAAACGCTGATTGGATCAAATGTACATACATCTGTCCAATGGACCATTCCTCTTCACTTTGTTTTTTAAGTAAGCTAGACTGATCCAAATTTTTCAGTTCTGCCAAATATCGTTCTACTGCCGTTTCAAATGATTTCAATACTTCCGTTGTACTTCTCATCCTTCAACCCACTCCTCTTGATCTGTGATATATCAAAGTATAAAAAAACACTACTGACAGGTGTATGTCAGTAGTGTTTTAAGATGTTTTTGGCTACTTCCTGCATTCGGAAGCGTAAAGACTCCGGCTCCAAGACCTCGATATCCCCACCCCAGCCAAGTAAATAATGCAATATTTCCTCTGGGTAGCGGACAAGAAAATGAAAAACAACACCTTCCTCTTGCTCCTCAAATGCATCTATATAAAAATGAACTGCCTCCATAACTTTGTCAGCAATCTCAGGTTTAGCCCTGATTAATACTTGTTCGTTACGGTCGTCAGGAGGTCGATAACTGTTTAGATCAAAATCCGGCGGCAAAAGGAATTGATCCTCCAGCACGGAAAGTTCAGTCATCCGTGACAAACGAAAATGACGAATGTCTTGTCGCATATCACAACGTGCAATTAACATCCAATTCTCCTGAACAAGTGAGAGGCCATAGGGTGAAACCTCACGCATGTTATACCGATTTCCATCCGTTCCTGGCATTTTTTTCAGGTACATAAAACTGATTTTACGTTGCTCCAAAATGGCATTACGTATCTGGTTAAGATATGTTTTCACCCGCGCTCGGGTTAAAGGTTCAACCGTATGAAGCAGTCGCATCGTTTCCCGTACACGTGTTGATTCGTTACGAACGGATTCAGGTAAAATCGCTTCAATTTTGCGTTGAGCCGACTTAGCCTCCATCGCGTATTCTGTATCCATTCTCTGTTCGATAAAATCAGCTCCCATGAGCAGAGATACGGCTTCTTCTGCGGTGAAGCTTACCGGGGGCAGAAAATATCCTTCCATGAGGGAATACCCCTGACCCGGAGCTCCCATGATCGGAACACCAGCCTCACTTAATGCCTGAATATCTCGATATATCGTACGAACACTTGTCTCAAATTGAGCTGCCAAATCTTCTGCTCTTAACATCTTTCTTCGCTGCAATTCAAGCGTAATCGCAAGCTGCCGCTCCGTTTTGTTCATTTTCTAAGCCCCCACCGTTTCATCATCCAAACCTAACTCATTCTATCATAATAACTTGTTCTCGCGGCTTCTGCTGAGAACTGGCGGAACTAAAGATAGCAAAAATACAAAATTGCAAAATAGCGTTCCTGCTCAACATTAAGCCTGTACTTCAACATAAATTTTTTTCGTCCAAATATATTGATTAAAGTGAATTTGTGATGAAGGGTGTGAGAAAAGTGGCTTTTATTGAAAGGTATGTGATCAATGATACTGGAGCCGTAACGTTCACAGGTAACACTTTGGGTCTGAGCCGATCCAATACGGTGGGTGTTCCAGGTACGGTGGACAGTATTGGAGGCTACATCATCACGGATACGAGTGTGCAGTTCGGCTCCTATCCGCCGGGAACCACCAACGTATTTCAGAACAACAGCTCAGCTGCCGTTCTCAATCTGCCTGCGGGCAGCACCGTTCTCTATGCCGAGTTAATCTGGGGCGGAACATTCATTGATAACAAGGAGAACAATTCGGTGTTTATTAACAAAGACGTCATTCTGACCACGCCTGTCGGTGTAACAACGGTTTCACCCGATCCAGCTACAGCCAGAGAAGTGATCCTGTCCACGACATCTGGATTTCCCACAACTTATGCATATGTACGATCGTCTGATGTGACGGATCTCATTCGGTCTGGAGGAGCGGGTACATATGTTACAGGCGGGGTTGTGGGAACGTTGTCCATTCCCGATCCCAATTCCAATAACGCAGGCTGGACGCTAGGAGTCGTTTATCGCAATCCGGGCTTACCCCTGCGAAATCTATCCATTCGGGTAGGCGCGGATGTGATCCTTTCCACATCGGGTCCGGTCACAACACCGATCGAGGGCTTTGCGACGCCATTTACTGGTCCCTTATCAGGACGCGCATTGCTCGGCGCGCAAGAGGGAGACGCTAACATAACGGGCGATCAGGCTCTGTTTGGTCCAACCGTCTCGAATCTCAGGGCGTTATCCGGCCCCAACAACTTTGCAACGAATTTCTTTGCCTCCCAGATTAACGGCGATACCGGCGCACTGGATACCACAGGCACCTTCGGCAACCGGAATCAGATCAATGGTACACCGGGAACCAATATTGTTGGCGGACGACAAGGATGGGATATCACGAACGTGGATGTCAGCAGTACACTTGTAAACACGCAAACGTCCGCTTTTCTACGTTTGACAACATCTGGAGACGGTTATTTGGTTAATTCCTTCGCCCTTCAGATTAATATTAATACACCTGTCATTACAGCAACCAAGACGGCAAGTGAAGAGGACGCCATTGTTGGGGACACGATTACCTATTCCGTACTTGTACAAAATACATCCATATCGAACGCAACCGATGTAGTTGTATTTGACAATATTCCAGCCGGCAGTGCTTTTGTAGCGAATAGCGTTACGATTGATGGTGTGTCACAACCAGGAGCGGACCCCATAACCGGAATTTTGGTAGGTTCCCTCCCGGCCGGTGCATCTGTTGTCGTTACATTCCAAGTACAGGTAACCACCTTACCAACACCTCCACGTCTATTCGATCAGGCCAAGGTCGGTTATACGGCACCTACGGTACCGGGTGGACCCATTATTTCCAATGAGGTTCCCTCCAATGCTGTGACGATCCCGGTCTTTCAACCGGATCTTGCGATTGTCAAAAGTGCGGATACTGCCAATGCCCTGGTTGGTAGTACAGTTACATACACCTTGGTCGTAACCAATATCGGAAATATCGATACAATCACAACGGTCACAGACCCCATTCCGGACGGTTCAAACTTTGTACCAGGAAGCGTGACCGTCAACGGTGTTGTTCAGCCCGCATATAATCCGGCCAGCGGAATACCCGTCGGGAACATTCCGATTGGGAGTTCTACTACGATCACGTTTCAGATTGTAGTGACTGGCTTGCCTACCGATTTCGGTCTGAATAATCAGGGTACCGCTGACTACACATCGCAGCTGCCTGACGGGCGAATCCTTACAGATTCCTCCCTTTCCAACATTGTGACGGTGACTGTATCGACTCCTATGGTCAGTGTCAGCAAAACAGCCAGTGCCATTGATGCTGTTGTTGGAGATACACTGACGTATACCGTTGTCATCACGAATACAGACTCCACTCCGATTAATAACGTTGTTTTTGCAGATGCCATTCCATCCGGTTCGGCATTTATTCCCGGCAGTGTAACCGTTGACGGCGTCGTTCAGCCCACAGCTGACCCAGTCACAGGGGTTATTCTTGGAACCATTGGTCCCGGTGTAGCCGTCACCGTTACATTCAGCACTACCGTTGTATTCGTACCTGATCCGCCAGAACTGGCTGATCAGGCACAGCTTACCTTTACAAGTGGTACGTTTGAAGGAGCGTCCTTCTCTGATCCTCTGTTCATACCCGTATATCAGCCTGTGATCACAACAACAAAAAGCTCGGACCCCACCTTTGCAACCGTTGGTCAAACGATAACGTACCAGCTGAATGTGACGAATACCGGCAATATTGCCGCAACGCTGACCCTTACGGACGTGATTCCGTCAGATGCCGCTTTTGCACCGGGAACCGTGATAGCCAATGGCATCCCTTTACCTGCGGCTGATCCCAATGCAGGCATTCCCTTAGGAACGCTGGCTCCGGGCGATTTCGTGTTCGTTACATTTCAGATCATCGTGAATACATTGCCCGCCAATCAGCAGTTAACGAATCAGGCAACGACTGATTATACATTTAGCCCACCCGATGGACGTGTCATTTCGGGAAGTTCCCCTTCCAATGAAATCATCATACCGATATCCGCACCAGACCCAATTCTGACCAAAAGCGCTGATGTCATCGATGCTGTAGACGGAGATGTGATTACCTATACGATCGTGATTGCAAATATTGAAAGCTTCCCTGTCAATAATGTGATTTTTTCTGATCAGATCCCCGCAGGCTCCGTTCTTGTTCCGGATAGTGTAACCTTGAACGGGACGGTCATCCCGGGAGCCGAGCCTTCCACTGGCGTTAATATTGGAACCATTGCTGGCAATAGTCAGGTTGTCGTGACCTTTCAGGTGAGTGTGACCAATCTGCCTGTCCCCCTGCCCATCCCGTTTAATTTGACAGATCAAGCGAGCATCAATTTTATCGTCGGAACAACGCCTATCGTGAATTTGTCCAATATTGTGACGATCCCTGTGTATGCGCCACTTATCGATATAGTCAAATCCGCCTCCGAGTTCAATGCTATTGTGGGAGATACCATTACCTACACCCTGATCGTGAGCAATACAGGGAATTTGAATGCGGATGTCATTTTATTTGACCCGTTGCCACCAGGAGAGACGTTTGTACAAAACAGTGTATTCATTAACGGGAATCGCTGGAGTGGTACGAGTCCTGTGAAAGGAGTTATTCTTGGCACCGTATCACCTGGCTTTCCGGTCGTTGTCACTTTCCAGGCTGCAGTCACATCTTTACCTGATCCGCCTGTATTGAACAATCAAACGAGAGCCGATTATGTTGCCCTTGTACCCGATGGTCGAATTCTTAGTGACAGCGTATTATCCAATATTGTCTCTATACCGGTAACGGCTACGGATATTGTTTCCGTCATCAAATCAACTCCTGTAGTGGATGTTCAGATTGGGGAGACGATCACCTATACCCTTCTGATCAAAAATAATGTATCAACACCCATTACCGATATTGTGCTTACAGACCCGATTCCGGCTGGTACCACATTTGTCCCAGGAAGTGTTACCGTCGATGGCACTGTTATTCCCGATGCTAATCCGGCTGCAGGCATTACAATCAGCTCCATCATGCAAAACGGATCAGCAACCGTCACTTTTCAAGTTGTCGTCGATGATCGCGTTATTAACGAACCTGTGCCCGTCCTGGTAACCAATCAGGCCAATGTTCAATTCACCACAGGAAATTTCACAGATACCGTGCAATCCAATGCCGTAACAACCCCTGTAGATATCCCGGTCATTTCCATCGTCAAATCAGCCTCCAGCACCAATGTGCAGATAGGAGATGTTGTTCAGTATCTGTTTACCGTGAGCAACACGGGGAATATTGCAGCCAATGTGACTTTGCTGGATTCATTGTCTTCCAGTACAACCTTTGTACCGGGAAGTGTCGTATCCAATGGTAGCAGCTTGCCCGCAGCAAACCCGGCTACTGGCATTGCTTTGGGTGAGATCACTCCGGGGCAGATTATTCAGGTTTCATTCTCGGTGGGCATCAACGCCATACCAACAAATTTCGAGATCATCAACCAAGCGATTGCCAGCTTCTCGTTCCTTACCGCAGACGGGAGAACACTTACTGACAGCTCACAGTCCGATCCAATCACTCTTCTTGTAGGCCATCCCAATGTGTCCATTAACAAAACAGCCAACAGACCGGATGCCTTGCCTGATGATGTCATTACCTATACCATCCTTATACGCAATAATAATCGATCGCCTATAAGTTCGGTTGTATTGACCGATCCTGTTCCCCCAGGAACATCATTTGTAACGGGCAGTGTCGTCGTTAACGGAGTAGCGGCATCGTCGGGTATCCCTGCGAACGGAATCAACCTAGGCATTATTCCGCCAGGAGGTACCGCAACGGTCACATTCCAGGTGAGCGTAAACGCGGGCGTTACACTTTCTTCAATTACGAATCAGGCGAACCTTCAATATACGTTGGGACAGACGGTCTTTACTATCCAATCCAATGCCGCCAACGTACTCGTGACTTCCACTTCGCCAACACAGATTACCCTTCAAAAAACAGCGGATAAAACTTCAGTTGTTGTGGGCGACACCATCACATACCAGATCGTCGTTACCAATGCGGGAAATACAATCGTTCAGGTTACAATTACCGACCCAATCCCGACTGGAACCCGATTCGTTGAGGGTAGTGTAAGATTGGACGGACAACTGGTTGCTGGAGCTCATCCAGCCGCGGGCATTTTCATTGCATCCCTTCAGCCGGCGCATAGCGCAAGTATTACGTTTGAGGTTATCGTCATTAACCAGCCCATGAACGGAAGTATCCTTAATCAGTTTACAGCCAAATTTCAAGCTCAGGGCCAAGCAACAGTTGGGTCACTCCAATCTGAAACAGTGGTTATTCCGAGCCGTTTGCCACAGCTCACCATTGTCAAAAGTGCTAACAAATATGAGGTTGAAGTCCATTCCCATCTCCGTTACAAAATTTTGATTCATAACGCAAGCTCATTGCCAGCGATAGATGTCATTCTGAAAGATGTACTCCAAGCGGAGTCTACCTTTATTGCTGGCAGCGTGGTGGTTAACGGACAGCTCCTACCCGATGGAGACGTTGTAAAGGGACTTTCACTGGGTACAATCGCCTCAGGAGAGACGGTAGACGTTCAATTTAATGTGCTGGTTCACAACATACCTGAACATTGCAGGTTGCTTAATCAGGCTTTATTACATTTTAACGTTGCACTGCCTGATGGCACCCAGTTACCTTCTTTTCTAGCCTCTAATAAAACCGATGTTGAAATTATAGAACAAGAGGAATAGGCTGCGCTGAGAGCAGACTTTTCATAAACTTGTTACACGCAAAATAAACAAAGGCCATCCCTCTCAGGATGGTCCTTGCTTCATTCATTTTATTGAGATTACACGTACATGGCCAGCAACAAGTTATAGATCATCGTCGCAGCTTCCGCTCGGGTCGTTTCACTTCCCGCACGAACGGTATGGTCTGTATATCCGCTCACAATCTTGGCCTGCACCGCTGTATCCAGTGCTTCTTGTGCCCAAGATGGCGTCTGCGATGCATCGGTGAAACTTGGTTTAACGGATGTATTACCAGACATTCCGGCTTGTGCATCTGAACTTACTTTCAGCGCATTCGCCATCATGACAGCCATCTCGGCACGGGTAATGGTCCGATCAGGCTTAAATGTGTTATCACCATAGCCGTTCACGATTCCGGCTTGCACGGCTGCGGCAATATCACCTTTTGCCCAGTCTGGCAGACTACCTTGATCTGCAAATGTCAGATCCGACTCTACGGACTTCAATGCCAGCGCCTTACTGAGCAACGTAACAAACTCTACCCGTGTGATCTTCTTCGATGGTTGGAACGTACCATCTGTGTAACCTTGAATCACGTTCATGCCCAACAAACGATCTGCGTAGTCGGAAGCCCAGTGTCCATTAAGGTCAGACAGATTCACCGGTGTGTAACTGGACACAACAAATGTACCCAGATGATTAACATTGGCCGTTATGCTTCCTGCTGCATTCATCTTGCCACCGATAAATATCCAGCTCTGACGAGCTTCATTATAATAGTAGATTGCAGGTTGAGTGCCTTTCGGCAGATCTGCCGAATCCACTTTCAGGCTCAATGCCGCCTGAACATTCAACGTTCTTCCGCCACTGCGGCTGATCTGTACAGCTTGTCCAAGTACATTCAGGGAAGCTGTATTCTGCAACTTGTCCTTGGCAACCACAGACACTTGCAGCGTATCCTTGGAACCAATGGCTCCCGATGGAACATTGAATTGCACGATGTCTTTCAAACCCGTTTGGATCGGCTGATTCGCTTCTACCTCTACCTTCACTTCAGTGGATGAATCTGACCCCGTTTCCGGATTGGTTGGTGTGGTTGGAACGGTAGGCGTTGTTGGCACACTTGGTGTGTTTCCTCCAGAATTTCCACCAGAGTTGCCTCCATTACCTCCACCTGAACCCCCGCCACCATTACCTGAGCGGGCTTGTACAGTCACGGTACGGATAACTTCCTGTGCCGCATTACCAGCGATATCCTTCACGTTATACTGAAGGGTGTAGATCCCTGCCGCTTGTGTATTCACCGTGCCATCCACCTGCACGGAACCACGGATGCCGACACTATCAGAAGCCTGTGCTCCAGGCTCGTTGTACGTATCTCCCACGTTCAGCGTCATCTGGCTGCTACCTTGCAGGGTGATGACGGGAATCTCACGGTCTATTTTAATGACCAGAGGTAAAGTATACGTTTGTTCCAGATCATCTGTTGCTCGGAATAAAAGGTTGTGCTCTCCCGGCTCCGTTATCTCCAAAGGCGCATTCTCTGTATATGGTTCGTATGTCAGCCCTCCATCACGGGACAACTCGATGATCGCGGAAGTAGCAGGTGCGTATACTGCGCTGGTTACACTAACCGTTACGGACTGGTTCGTCCATGTATCCGTGTGATACGGCTGGCTGTCAGCGGTTGTCATGTTGCTTTTTAATACCAACACCTGATTATTCGTGCCTTCCACAATGACAGTGAACGTTTTGGGTTGAGACTCCGTGCCACGTTGCACGGTTGCCGTCAGTTCCAGTCGCTCATTATTGTCCGGTTGCGTTAGCAGCTTGCCCTCGTTATTCATTAGTTCCGGGTTGGAGCTGGACCAGCTAATGGTTGCACCATGCTTCCCTTCAACAGGAAGGGCGAGATCGGAATGGACCGCGTTCAGATCGCCCAGATCAATTGCTTGAAGCGTATCGGTTACCGCCTGTGCGTCACTGTAAGGTGTGGCAATCATGAAGATTGGGTTGGAGTAGAACCACAGATCGCGATAGTTGCTATCGTTAATTTGATTAAAACGGGTCGTTGCATCAGCTGTCGTATTTTTCGGATCAAGCTGTGGTTCACCATTTACAGTCTCACCTGTCACGTTCATGCCCAGATTGGTACCGCGAAGGCGGAAATACTTGTCCTGGTCTGTGGCTTTGATCTTGTACGTGATGACATTATAGCCTTCGGCATCTGTCATCCAATCCTTGGATGTGAAGGTAGCCAGTACTGTGGTAGAGTCGTTGGTGTCTTTGTTATATGCGGCTGTGCCCTTCTGGGCCTTGGCTGTCACATCCCCAGCGATGAGATCGATGTGATCCACCACGGGTACTTGTCCAGCGGACGTGCCGCTGTTGATTGGATTTTCATAGTTGTTGCTCGTCGTTGGACTCTTGAAGCGGATCTTCAGCTCTACTTCATCGCCTTGAGTCACATTAAGGTCTCCGCCCATCTCAACCTGAGCACCCGCTCCGGAAGCTGTGAAATCCAGTGCGTTGATCAGGTCGCCGAATACGGAAAATGATTTCCCCGAACGCAGTCCATCCAGAACAGCCTGCATGCCTGTACCCTCAACCCACGAATAGGTCTTAGCATATTCGCCAGGAAAATAACCACTGGAATTCGTACCAATCGTCTTGAAGTGGTAATCCGAATTGCCATAGTTCCAGAAGTGACGTCCCTCTCCAAGCAATGCATCCCATAGTCCGCCAACCTTGGCGACCATATAGTCTACACCGCCGTATGTACGGTATTTGTATCCATCATCTGCGGTCGGATTAGCTACATTGTAGCTTGTGTTGTACCCTCCACGATCCGGTTCCATCTGGTTACCCAACATGCCTTCGATACCAAATACCACTTGTGGAGCCAGATCGTTGAACTCACGGAAGTCCGCAACGGTATATTTGTTTTTGCCGCGTGAAGGGTGGTTGATCATCGCATAACTTGTCATTGGATAGTTCGTTGCGAGCCAGTTGATAGCGGTTAGCGCATCCTGATGTGTCGTGTACGCACGCGCTCCGTTCTGATCCCATTTTGTTACGTCGGCCGCATTAAACAGGTTCGCTGCGCGATTCGTGAAACGATATTCGAATTCCTTGGCAGCGTTCAGCGCTTCGGTTGAGTTCGGCTCATCCGTAAGAATCCCCACCCCAACGTGTTCATGTGTAGGCATGTCCCATTCAAAACCGGAGAAGATTGTTTTACCTGCGTATTTGCCTGCATCCTGAAGTGCCTTGATCTGTGGTACCTGATATTCATTCATTCCTTGGGACATGGGTATTGACCCACCCGAAATGTCGTTCCCGTTGTGATCTCGCTTGGATAACCGCAAATGATCCGTAAGCGCGATCCAGTCCAGCCTATATTTTGTTAAACCCGCATCGAGCACGTTCTCCAGTGAAACCTGTGCATCATCGGACTCAAACGTATGTACATGCAAATCTCCCGTTTGCCAAGAACCTGTTGCCGAGCTGTTGATCGATCTGTTATCTCCTGCATCTGCATACGTTATCGCAGTAGGTAAAGCCCCCATGACCATCCCTGTAGCCAAGGGTATAAGTGTAAGCATAGCGAGCACTTTCTTACCTTTATTAATGAACAAAATCATCCCACCACCCGTTCTGAGTTGTTGTGTCGGGAGTAAATATAAGAGACTTTTGGGGTAAGGGTCAACGGCCTGGAAGCATGTATTTAAAATTTTACATATACCTGCATTCTTTCATATTCCGTTAAAGGTTTCTCAAGCTTTTGCTAACAGAGTCATGCTCTTCGCTGCTCCATATTGGGGTAGTGAATCTAGGGATAACGCTGAAAATAGGAGGTATACAAAATTCAGAGATTGTTCACGATTCAGGAAAGTTCCACCACTGCTGTGGATCATTAGGAGGAGAACTAGCGTAGGCGAAATGTTGAAACGGAGAACATAGTGGATTTTGTAAAAAGATCAGGGTTACGTATACGCTGAGTATAGAAAAAAGTACCCACGAATCATAGGCATAATATGCCATGAATCCGCATGTACTTTGGGTTGAGCGGGAGTTCGCTTCAGCCTTTACATCTTTACTTTTGTGAAATGGGGGTGTGTTATTTGTGAAATGTAGGGTATAAGGACATGCTAGCTTGCTCTTATTCGATTGAATCATTTTATATTTTGTTTTTTCTAACTCACAACTGCATAAGAGCACTTGCTATCTAATTCTTATCGTCTTAACTTGTTATATGTCCTGCTGCCTCCGTCGGCCAGAGTCCAATCCACCTCAAATCGTTTGCTTTTGATAACTGCTCTCATACTCTTGCGTGAAGCATCCGACATTCCGCTCTCAGAGATCCTTACGTTCTCCAGTTTTGGGAACTGTGTCAGCAGAAAGCTCCAATCCTCTGTATGTACCCCTTCGACTATTAAATTGCGAAGCTCCGGCAGCTCCAACAACTGAATATTCCTAATTGGGTTACAGTTCAATATAAGCGTCCTCAACTCCCTGAGTTGATTAAGAGGAAGAATGTCTTCGATCTGGTTATGATTTGCCCAGATCCACTGTATCTGTTGGAAGTTTATTAACGGAGATAAATCAACCAGTTTGTTATTTTCTATGTGAATGGAATCCAATTTTGTTAAATGATTTAGTCCATTTAATTTTGCAATGCTAGTCAATCCATTATCGTTGATACATAATGTTTCTACATTCTCTGGAAGGTACTTCAGTTCGTCTAGATCAAAATCCGGAGTATCACGAATGCTAAAGCTTTTCAGATTTTTGGCATACTGGATTCCGTTAAGATAGTAAACGTTTCCTTTTTCATGATAACGAAATATATTCCTTAATTGAAGAAGATTAATATCCGTCAGATCCTCCTTGAAAATTTGAAGCTCTGCCCGAATACTGCGTTCCAGAATTTCATCCTCGAAGAGAACTTTCGTTCCTTTTGGCCCGTTTTCTTTGTGGGATACCTCTGCGAAATACTCTTGTCTAGCAATCTCACGTTCGGAATACTCATACATGTACCATTGCCATTCAAAATATATGGGTGGGATATAAATCGGCCTTATCCATTGAATAGTCTCGTTATCAAGTATTTTCCCAATCAGAAATTGGTCATCTTCCTGAAGTAATATGTGATCATCATGACGAAATACATTTCCTAATTCGACCATGCTTCTTGCTCTTTCATATGGAACCTGCTGTCTGTCCACAAGGGCAGCATAGTATTGATCATATGCTTTCAGACGTTCTTTTCTCATCTCCTCGGTGTTTTCCGTATCCCATACCTCAATGAATTGAAAGGTCTTCAACTTATGCTCTTCCACTACTTTTTTAAATGTGTCTGTCGCAAAAAATCTTAGATGGTGGTGTTGGGGTAAACAGAACAAATGCGCATCCACTTCAATTCTCTCTGGTAGGATGTGTATGTATTCCGAGAAAAAACCATAACCCATTCTTCGTTCAACTGGATTGATCATATCGATGAAATCCTGTATCCGATTCACCTTTACGGCGAACATGTCGTGCTCCTCATGAATCAGAGGCAGGAACTCGACGTCCTTTCCGATCAAAGGAGTCAACACTTCTTTTGCTTTTTTCGAAAACACTAAAAAAGTAATAGTATATTTAATACAATCACTCTTGTTACCTTTTCGTTTAGTCACGAATACCGGTGGCTCCCAATGTTCGCTATTTCCCTTAAAATAAGCATCCATTCGTTCATCATCTCGCTCAAACGACTCCAGTTCAATACGCATAGATTTTTCTGCTGGAACAAGCATCCAAATTTTAATAATCATCCACCCCGAAAGTATATTGTAGTATTCCCATCCTCTTATATCGGTCACCTTTCGTTTAATACGTAGCTTTAACACTTTACACTTTACTCACCTTCCAATCCATTAAACTGCCTGAGCATGGCGATGAAACGTTCCAGTTCCTTTTCGTCCCATCTGGAAATACGGTCATAAAAAGATGAAAAGCCTTTCAGATTATATCTGAAAGACTTCCACATTCCTCAACAAAAAAACAATCAACCAAATCTACCACTAATATAATCCTGCGTACGCACATCGACTGGCTCGGCGAACATGCTTTGGGTAGCTGAATACTCCACGACTTCGCCGTTCAGGAAGAAAACAGTCTGCTGGGATACACGAGCGGCTTGCTGCATGTTATGAGTCACCATCACAATGGTATAGTGCTCCTTCAGTTCATGCGTCAGCTCCTCAATCTTGAAGGTAGACACGGGATCAAGCGAAGCCGTCGCTTCATCCATCAGCAGAATATCTGGCTCCACTGCCAGCGCACGTGCGATGCAGAGGCGTTGCTGCTGACCTCCGGACAGGCTTAGCGCAGAGCGCTTCAGGTTGTCTTTTACCTCATCCCACAAGACTGCGGAACGCAGGCTCTGCTCGACGATTTCATCCAGCTTTTTCTTGCCATGGATACCGTGCTGTTTGGGACCGAAGGCCACATTATCGTAGATGGATTTTGGAAAAGGGTTCGGTTGCTGAAAGACCATGCCAATCTTCTTGCGAAGGGTCTCCACATGAACTTCGCCACTGTAGATATCGGTTCCCCCTACGGCCACTTTACCTTCAATCCGTGTACCGGGTATCCGGTCATTCATGCGGTTTAAGGTACGCAGCAGGGTTGATTTCCCACAACCCGATGGTCCGATAAACGCAGTGATTGCCCGCTCAGGAATTTCAATGGACACATCCTTCAGCGCTTGAAACGGACCATAATACAAATTTAATTTATTGATCTCAATAATAGGTTGCACAAGATGCCCTCCCGGGTTGAAATGGAATGATTTGCGGATTCAGCATAAACAGTTGGAGTTGTTCCAGAGGATACCGAGTAGCGGCCCCCTCTTTCATCAGGCTTGATTTTTACGTGCTTTCAACCACAAGGGTACACGGAACAGCACATTAATGAGCAACGCTACAAAGATCAGCACCGCTGTGGTTTTCTGCGCAATTTCCTCGGCATCCGGCACAATCGCTTCCGATTGAACGTACCAGAGATGTACCGCAAGAGTGCCACCCGGCGATAACAAATTAAAGTCCCACATCTCCCCGGAGGTAGACACCCCAGCGGTCAGAATAATGACAGCACTCTCGCCAAATGCCCGGCCTGCGGTCAGGCATATGCCTGTCATGATCCCGTTAATAGCTACCGGCAACAACACTTGGCGGATCGTCTGAAGGTGCGTTGAGCCCAGCGCAAACGATCCATTTCGAAGCTCCACCGGAACTGCCCTGACGGATTCCTCCGTCACTCTGGTAAGCACAGGCAGGTTCAGGAAAGCAAGACTTACGGCTGCGCCGAGAATGGTAAGACCAATTTCGAAAAACTCCACAAACAGAGCAATACCGAACAATCCAAAGATGATCGATGGCACAGATGACAATCCCTCCACGCAAATACGAACGGTCTCGATCAGCTTATTGTTTGGTGCAAACTCTGCCAGATATATGCCTGCCGCCATACCAATCGGGATGGAGATGAGCAGGGACAGAATTAACACATAGAACGAGTTGAACAGCGCCGGTCCAATCCCTCCTCCTTCTTCGATCTCACTAGGAACACCGTAGAGGAAATCCCAGCTGAGCAGGGGCAATCCTTTGTTCAGCAGCAAAAATAACAGTCCAACAATAAACAAAATGACGACAATGCCAACGCCCCATACCATGCCTGTAAAGAGCCGATCCATCACCATCGATGAACTTCTCCGTTTGCCAAAAGAATAAGACGGGACGATAGCGTTCGCCTGCTTCTTCATACTCATACGTTGCGTTCCCCTCTCTTCTGAAGAAGTCTTACGATAACAATCATCAGGATCGAAATCACAAGCAGGATAAAGCCCATCATGTACAGACCATGATTCCAGGTGGAGTCGAATTCGACGCTAGAGATTTGCATGACGATATTACTGGTCAGCACAGCTGTTGGCGTGAACAGACTGTTGGCAAGCTGTGCTGTATTACCGATGACCATCACCACCGCCATCGTCTCACCGATCGCACGAGTCATCCCGAGAATGACCGCATACATGATCCCGCCTTTGGCGGCAGGTAAGACAACACGAGTTACGGTCTGGAATCGGTTCGTACCGAGCGCATAGGCTGCATCACGGTATTTGTTCGGTACGGCAGATATGGCATCATCACTGATCCGGCTAATTGTAGGAAGTACCATAATGGTCAGCACAATGGACGCAGCGAGTAATCCATCAGCCAGATCACGTCCACTTATATCCCTTAGCCAGGGGATGAGGATCGTCAGTCCCAGGAAACCGTACACCACAGAAGGAATACCCACCAGCAGATCCAATACAGGTCGTAGGATATGGCGAAGCCATTTGGGTGTCATTTCGGCCAAAAATACGGCAATGATGACGGAAAGTGGAATAGCAAACAACATGGTGAGACCGGTAAGAGCCAGTGTTCCGAGGATAAAGGTCAGTGCACCATAATGTTCATTTTCCGGGTCCCAGTTGGTGGAGAAAAAGAATTCACGCAGTGACACATCTGCAAAGGTGAGAACGCCCGTACGAAGCATGAGGATTAAGATACATAAGAGAACCAGACATACAAAGATCGTACTGCCGATACATACCATGCGAAACAGGTTATTGGACCACCTTAAACGTGCCTTACGGTTAAACCGCGTGCCCGATTCAGCGGTCTTACCAAGGCTCGTGCCAAGCTCACTGGGGGTGGGGCTGTTCGTGGATGAATTCAAATCGATCATGAAGTGCTCTTCCTTTCACATAGAGAAGCCAGCTTGCGACCGTGCGCAGAAGCTGGCTATCCCTTTTCTTATGAAATGTGAGAATGACGAACGTTTGAAACGTCGTTATTTTACAGCCGCAAGCGGAATGAATTTCAGCTTTTTCAGGGAACCGTTCTGGAACTTGCTGCTTTGGATGTAATCAATGAACGCTTTGGTTGCACCGGTAGGTTGACCTTTGGTCATGTAATATCCGAGACCCCATACTTTGTAGGTTTTGTTCAGAACGTTTTTCTCTGTTGGTGCCACGCCATTGATGGATACAGCCTTCATTTTGCTAGTTACATAAGGAAGGTCAATATAACCAATCGCATTAGGTGTCGTTTCAATAGTTGTTTTCATATCACCGCTGGAGCCAACTTCTTTGTAGTTATCGCCTTTGCTCATGAAATCCTTGCCGTCGAGCGCTTTTTGTTGGAAGTTGACCCGTGTGCCGGAACCGAACTTACGGTTAACAACAACGATGTTGGCGTTCGCACCACCAACGTCTTTCCAGTTGGTCACTTTGCCAGAGAAGATATCCTGCAATTGTTTCGTGGTCAGACTGCTTACACCCACATTGGTGTTAACAACAGCCGTAAATACCGTTACCGCTACCGGATTGGCTACCATTCCATCAAATTTCTTGAAGCCAGGTACATCCTTGGATGCGTCCCAGTCCACAGCACCAATGTCGGCAATTCCTTTACGTACGGATTGAGGGCCTGTTATTGAACCTGCGGCGGAGGCCGAGATTTTAACTTTTGGATTATCTTTCTTGAATTCACTTGCAGCCTGAAGAGTCAATGGAAGCAATGCCGAGGAACCGTTGATGACAATTTTACCTTTCTCTGTGCTCTTGGCAGCGGATGCCGTCGTTGCGCCTCCAAGTCCACCAATTAGAGATACCGCCATAAGCATTGCCGTGAAGGGTTTGATCCATTTTTTCATGTTCATTTAAACTCCTCTCGAATTATAAAAAGTGTGTGTTCCAAAATTCAAAATCTCACTTCGTAACAGCTCTCCAGCTACCACCCGCTTGAACCAGAACCCGGTCGTTTTCAATCACGGCGATTTGTGATCCAGCAACGGTAATGGAGGATACATCGGAAGATACGGTATATAACTTGGTTTGTTTTCCTGTCATCGTGTCGATGGAAAGTATGACGCTATTGCTGTCATCCTGCGCAGCCAGTACATACAGGACGCCACCCGACAAAATCACTTGCTCTACATCGTGAGTACCATACACCGTTGTTGCTTTCTGGGATGCATCCACAGATTGCAGAGAAGCATTGCCGTCCTCGGATGGTACACTTACGTAGTAGGCTTTCTGCCCATCAACGGACCATACAAACACTTTGTCATCGGTTGAAGTTGTTAACTGCGCCGTTTCAGGTTTTGACATCACGTTGTTATACGAAAATATTTGCTGTTGGTTGGCTGAAAAGTCGATAGACACGTTGTCTTCATCTACATTGGTTGCATCGGAGGTTACCTTGCCAAGTGTCGTCACCGTGTAGATGAATCTTTTGCCGTCCGCAGACACATTCAGGTTTTCTTTGTAATCTACCTTGTCTTCAACCAATTTTTTAATCGTGCCATCAGCCAGATTCAGACTTGCAATCACCGACCCTTTATCTCCTTGCAGGAAATAAATAGCGCTTCCGTCCGCAGACCATACCAATTCCGGTTTGATGCTTGTGTCACTTGTGATCAATTTCGAAGCCTTTGTCTTCAGCTCGATAACGTAGACGGCTCCTTCCGCATTGGTATAAGCCGCTTGATCACCACTCGGGGAAACAACCAGATCTGATCCACCATCTGTCGTTAACAACAGCTCGTATTTACCACTCGTCGTATTCACGAGATAATCGGTTCGGCCATTGTCATCACTCTTGGAAACGATCAGCTTGTCCGCTCCGGCAAAACGGGGATTCTCCGCGCCTTCGAGCAACGCTATCGTGCTAACTTCAAGCTGTCCGCTTCTCTTAACGATTGTACCGCCAACGCTGGATACCAACTGTCGGAGCGCAACGTAGCTTGTACCTCCAATAATCGTAACCGGTTGATTCAAATTCACTTTGTTGCCATCAACCAGGAGTTGTTTTGCATTATTCTGAAGTGTCACCGTGTGACCATTTAGCTTGATCACCGTTGTTCCACGTTGTACTTCCGCTTGCGCGCCGATGGCCTTAACCACATCACGAAGTGATACAAGGGTCTCGCCATTCTTCACGATGGAGCGAACGATGACACTGTTTCCGTTTATTGTAAGCGTGGAGTTTTGTACCTGAGCTGTACTAGCTGCAGGTTTCACTGCAGGAGCAGCTGATACTGCACTAACCACAGAAGTTGTTAACACTGTGGCTACCATGGACACTACTAACACCTTTTTCATAGACATTGGCTTCTGTCACCCTTCTTTTCTCCATATAATTTGCCCTGTTTTGTCGTGCCATGTTGTCTGGTATGCTGCATGTATCATCAATATGAGAGCTTGTCTGTCTCATCCCCCCAACTTCCACGTTCATAGTAAAAATGACCTATTACGTTTGTAATTATAGGAGCGAATTGTAAACGGGAAATCCTGGAATTGTTAGCGTATTGTCAATGTTTTCATATAAACCAAAACGTGTCGCTGGCAGGCATTCTCCAGGACACGTTTTATTGGAATTTTTATATCGTCACCCATGCGTTGAATCATTGCAGGTACTTCTTCACCGTTCAGACTTTAATCTGTTCATACAAACGTGTGGTCACAGCAGAAGGTCGAATATGAAGCTCACTTAATCGTGTCTCTAGATCGCGATAGATGCGCAAGACATGATCATGGTTGCCCATGGACATATACGCTTGCATGGCACAACGATACGCTTCTTCTTCATAAGGGGAATGCCACATGGCACGTTCCGCTGCCTCTGCTGCCTTCTTACCGTTATGCAGCTCCAGATACTTCTCGGAAAGCTTCAGCATCAGCTCCAACGCACCTCGCTCCATCTTCTGGCTCAGTTCAGACATCCAGAAATAATCTTCCTGCGGAAGCAGTTCATCCTGATACATATGCAAAGTCCGCTCCATTTGAGCCAGCGGAACCTCCTCCCCACGTTGCATTCGAACCACGAGTTCCAGCACATCATATACGTCAGCCCGGATTCGCTTTTTGTCCAGCATGTAATGTTCATTCTTGTAGCTGACCATCTGCTCCATGCCCATTTTCTTCAGGTTTTTTCTTAGCAGACTGACACATGTATGCATATAGATTTTGGCCTTTTCGTAACGCTCATCAGGCCACAGATGGTCAATAATGCGATCCCGGTGAACAATACCGGTGGCCGGGTCATGCAACAGCAAATATGCAAACAGTTCCTTCTCCTTCGCTGTACGCCACATGACGATTTCACCGTTCGTAGGCGTGACACGAAACTTTCCAAGCATTTGTACAAATAATTGATTCGGCTCATCACTGTTCACCAGAGATTGCCGATCCGGTTGCTCGGTAGATGACTTGACCGCGTTCCCCTTATCCTTCAGTAATCTGTCAATGGTTCTGGACAATCGGCCCATCTCAATCGGTTTGAGCAGATAATCCAGAGCCTCATGTTCAAAAGCAGAGACAGCATACTGATCATAAGCCGTTGTAAATACAATCACCGCATCCGGTTCGACCTCATGGATGTTCGCTGCAAGCTCCAATCCGCTCATGCCCGGCATCTCAATATCGAGGAACCAGATATCCGGTCGTGTATGCTGAAGTGCCTCCAGTGCTTCGAATCCATTCACCGAACGACCAGCAATCTGGACCTCTCCCGTTCGAGTCAGAAACATCTCGAGCATATTCAGAGCATGAGGCTCATCGTCCACCAAATAGGCCTGCAACACGGTCTCTCCCCCTCTTTTTGTTATTGATACGGAAATTTAATGGTCACCTTGGTTCCTTGACCATGTTCACTCTCAATCACAGGTGCTTGTCCGTTCATAAGTTTCAATCGTCTCTGTACATTTTGGAGACCAATGCCTTGTTCTGTATGACTTCTGTTCAGAAGAAAGGCAACCTGCTCTCCAGACATGCCCACACCATCGTCATCAACCACCACTTGAACGCTATCTTCACATCTTCGAATGAACAAACGAACGGTTCCCCCATCAATCTTCTTGGATACGCCATGTCGTATGGCATTCTCCACCAGCGGTTCAATCAGGAGCGGCATGACTTTACAAGAATATAACGAGCTGTCCACGTCCAATTGAACCTGAAGTCGTGAACCAAATCGCTCCTGCTCAATCTCCACATAAGCCTGAATTAACTCCATCTCCTTACTGAGTGGAATCAATTCCTCGGAGTTATCCAGATGAAAGAGAATACGCAGATAACGACTGAAACTGCCCAGCAGTTCCCCAGCTCTCGGCCCATCCGTAAAACATAACGACATGATGGTTCCCAAGGCATTATATAAAAAATGAGGTTTGATCTGTGAACGCAGAAAGGCCATCTCGTTATTGGCTGCTTCTTTTACGAGTCGTTTCATGCCAAGTAATGTATGTATTCGGACAAGAATTTCGCCAGCATCCAGTGGACGGGTAATAAAATCATTGCCGCCAGCCTGAATACACGCCTCAATATCCGCAGGTGTACTGCGCATGTTGATAAACAGGATCGGGAGATCCACTTGGCTGAACTCCATCCGAATCTGCTTGCACAGCTCATAACCGGTCACCTCAGGCAGCATGGCGTCGACAATCATAAGATCGGGCAACCTTCCGCCAGCCAGTGCAGTCCGAACCTTGACATCAGAGTCTGCGAAGCTCAGATGAAAGCCTTCCGTAGCAAGTAATGTGTTCAGTTGTTCCATGTCTACGAGATCAGACGTCGCAATTAAAACGTGGGCTGAAATCACGCTTCCCACCTTTTTCTCCTCCCTCACATCGGTCTCCTGCGTTGCGGCTATCTCCGCCAAATCTTCCATGTCGACACTAGCAGCGCAAGGAAGCTCAATCATGATGGACGCAGCTTCATCGTTCACCACGAGTTTCCCTCTCATTGCGCTAACCATTTCCGCTGCAACAGACACCCCCGCTGCAATTCGATCCGCTTGCTGTGAGCCGGAGTCCACTTCCTGACGTTGCCGAGTACTCCGATCTGGATCAGCTTCCAGACAAAGGATAATCTGCACGTTATCCTGATGCCTCTCGCACGCCAGCACCAGCTTCCCGTTATGATGTTGTCCCATCATGTGGTAGACCAGGTTGTACAGCACTTGCAGCAGCCGACTCTCATCCGCCATGACATAGCGTGCTTCAGGCTCCAGTCTGCGAATCATAACAATTCCTTTGCCAGAAGCCAAAAATCCCAGCACCTCCGTGACCAGCGAAAGGCAGGATACCAGATCAACGCTCCCCACGGCTAGCTTTATGCTGCCATCCCTGAACCTTGACATATCAATCAGATCATTGACCAGATTGGACATCCGGTACGCCGTATTGCGGATAAGCTGAAGCTTGGCCCGAATCTCCTGTTCATTAGCGCGCCTCAGTGAGGTTGTCAGCACAGAACGGGACAGATGAATAATGCTGTGGAGCGGAGAGTTTAACTCATGCGAAGTTAATAGCAAAAACTCATCCTTGGCCTTGTCCGACAATTGAAGCTGATGGGTAAGTTGCTGCATCGAGGCATACGCCTGTGTATATTGATAGATCAGCAACATGGCAAAGGCACACAAAATCACAAGCGTTGTACAGTTCAGCAACACCTGACTGATTGGATACCACGTAACAATGATTCCAAGAACATAATTCACTAACATAAGCCAGATGCAGATGATCAGCAATTGAGCTTGGGATCGACTCTTGTTTCCGTACCTTGCTTGAATATACTGATGAATAATAACAATGAAAGCCAAGGCGTAGGCACATAGATTAACGGCATACATGCTCTCTTGGATCAACGAATAGATACGAAATGGAGATATCACGATCAATACCACGTATAAAGCCAGCAATATGCTTGGTACCCGAAGCCATTTTTTCAACAGGGGTCCCAGATCAGGAGTAAGTCTCCAGGTAATCATGCTTGTAATAATAGACACACCATATACCGATATATATTTCAATTTGTACGCCAGTTCAAAGGAAATGTCCGGCATCAGCTGTAACAGCAGACGCTCCCCGTTGGTCACCACCGTCAATGCAAAACCAATAAAGAACAACGCATACAGCAGCTGGATTCCATCACGGTGCAAACGCACATACAGATAGAAAAACAATAATCCAAAGATCACCACAATGCCCATAATCAAAAGCTCAAGTCCCGATTGAATAATCGCTCTCGCTTCCATATGACTGCCCTGTCCCAGATCAATCGAGTTATAGATGCCACCACTGCGAAAATCAAAATTGGCTACCTGTAGCACAACTTCAATCTCTGTACCTTCAGGGTGAAAATAGATCGTATATGGCTCATTACGGGGAACGTAAGATGCGGCAGATGTACCCGGTTGCCCGGAACGGCTCATCAATTTCCCATCAACATACATCACATCCGAGAAGCGTACATAACGTTTGGCAATCGCCAGTAGTTCACCTTGCGGCACATTGCGTACAATCAAGCGATAGGTTCCGTAACTTTTACCATTCATGGGGTATCCCTGACTAATGCTTTTGTCGTCCCAATTACCCGGCACTTGTATCATGACAGGCTGGCTATGGTTGAGCTTAATCTGCTGTGGTGAGAGCAACTGCTCCGGATAGAACTCCCATTCTCCATCCAACGGTATGACAGATTGCTTCGTCCACTCCACACCTGCCATGTCCAGAATCCCTTGCTTAGCCACAGGCTTCTCGTGTCCATCTGTGATCTGCCACGCAACCACCAGCGCAAGCAGCAGAGTCATGCATCCGATCCCTAATAAAAATCGATCCGTTCTGATGACCGTCATCTCTCTTTCTCAAGTAAACGTCTATCTTGCAATATAGCGTTATTCTCCCACTCCCACCAGATGCTGTCCATCCTTTTTGAAAACCGCAATATAACGATGAAAAAAAGGCATCCGCAGATGCCTCCTGGATTTCATCTGATCATGCTCGCCCCCAGCTGAAGATAGGAACAAGCAGCATCAGCACTCACCATTTTAATTCTGGGATGCAGCCTGGATTGCGCCATAAGCCCAGTGGCCTTCAGATACATCCTTCCATCTGGAAGTACCGGACAGATCAGGTTGGATCTTAACAAGACGATTCAGCAAAGTAACGGCCTTCGCTCGTGTCACAACATCGTTTGGACGGAATGCTCCGTCTGGAGACACACTCATGACTCCCGTTGCCAATACACGCTGAACCGCCTGATTTGGTCTGAACGTGCCATCCGCATAACCTTGAATGTAGGCGGATGAATGGGTGCTGTTCATGAGAATTATGGAAAATGTGCTGAACTTGGTAACTTCAAACTCAATTTCCGGTTGATCAGTTCCATTAAATTTACGATTTTACCCTTAACGAGTTCCTTCGTTCCATCGCTATGTTCAATAAATACTTGCAGCTTGTCCAGTTCCTTCTGCGTCAGGTTTGTCTCTCGGATTGGCAGTACTACTGTCACCGGACGACTGCTCATATTAGTCTCAATGGTCATTGGACGACCTACCAAACGGAAGTCCGCGGTATTTGATGATGATTTGACGATTAATGGATCGTTCTGGATACGCTGCTCCACCACTTCACCCCCTACGGTATCCTTGATCGGCACAAGATGGAAGAATATATCCGAGCTTAGTCCCTGTAAAGAATTCGTCGGCAGTTGCAGGGAAGCATTATCCGTTTCAATATACATAACAGCTCTTAACAATCACTGAACACCTCAGAACCTATAGATAATAGAGGGGATCTTTTTTCTCATAAAACAAACGATGGGGCTGTCTCAAAAAGGAATTGCTGCTCCCTCCAAGCGCTAACGAACCTACCGCATCTTAAAAGGCAGATCATCAACGGTTGTAAGATTTGACGAACCTCAGTCACGCTATTTCGTCATAAAACGGTGTCAAAACCTAAAAATCGACCGAATCGACGAAATAACGTCTCTGTGATTCGTTAAACTTCAGTTCTGGGCAAATGGGAGCGAATAGCGTGTCTCAGATTCATTCGAACAAAATAACGCTAACAAGGGGTGCCCCTGTCATATTCATGACGTATGGGACATCCCTTAGCGGTAATGGTTTATTTGTATAAAATCAGATATGCCAATGACGCAACGGATCGCTTCGTTCTACCTAATAAAAAGTTTCATCAAGGTATTAAAAATCGGATTCACAATATAACCTGTCGGATGAATTGAATACCTTTTACCCGAGTTCAGACCGCTGATCTTTTCCATTTCCTCAGCGGATAGCTCAAAATCAAAGATTTCACTATTTTCTCTGATCCGCTTTGGATTGGATGATTTGGGAATCAAGATGACGCCCCGTTCCAGGTGCCATCGCAAAATCACTTGAGCCACCGTCTTACGATGATGATCCGCAATTTCCTTCAATACCGGATGCTGCAATAATACTTTATTACCCTGCCCCAATGGACCCCAAGCCTCATGTAAAATCTGATGTTTGTCCATATACGCACGCAGTTCGTTCTGTGGAAATTCCGGGTGCGTCTCGATCTGATTGATCATCGGCAAGATTTTTGCGTGCTTCCTTAATTCTTCCAGATGCTGAATCTCAAAGTTCGCGACCCCAATGACTCTGATCTTACCTTCCTCATATAGTTCCTCCATGGCTTTCCACGTTTCGATATACTTTGGCGAGGCAAAATGGATTAAATACATGTCGAGGTAATCAACACCCAGCTTGTTTATCGTTTCCTGGTAAGCTTTCTTGGTCGCTTCATAGCCATGATCTGTATTCCAGACTTTCGACGTGATAAAGAATTGCTCGCGCGGAATCTGACTATGCCGGATCTCTGCTCCCAGCGCTTTCTCATTCCCATAGATTCGGGCAGTATCAAAATGTCGGTACCCGACCTGTATAGCCTCGCGAGTCGCTGTTGTAAATTCTGCTTCTTTCGTTATTTTGTAAACTCCAAAACCCAGTTGGGGAATGGGAACTCCATTTCTGGCTTCAATCACTGTTGTATGCAAATTCATTTTGACTGCTCCTCTCAAAAAAACGAAATATACTTGATATATATTATATCTAGTTAAAGCCAAAAAAAGAGGTTAACCCTTTCTTTCTTTATGAAACAGATCGGTTAACCGTATATCTTTTAAATAATTCTGCATGGCGATCTCCGCGCCTTCAAGATGATGAATGACCTTTTGTTTCACGTCGTCCACGTCTTGTCCCCGGAGTGTTACATCAGTATGAACTTTAAACAAGTCTTTGCCGGGTTCAACCGCCAGGAATACATCCAACATCGTGATTTCCGATAAAGGCTGAGCAAGCAATATGCCGCCCTTGGCCCCTTCTTTGGCCATTGTCAGTTTGGCGTTATTCAGGTTGCGAATGACTTTTACCGTCGTAGGCACCGGAATATTTAATTGCTCCGATATCAACTTGGTGGATAAATAATTCGAACAGTTCTCCTCGGATAAAGCGTGAATATAGAGCAGAATCGAGATTCCCTGTGATAAGGCTGTAGAGTATGCCATTTGATTCATCCTAACTATTTCTTTTCTAAATATACTATATATCTTTTATATTTAGTTATCAACTATCAGCCTATTCCCACTCTACCCTCGATTTCATCGCTGCGTATTTACTGGGACTGCTCTATTCGGATATGTGTCACATATTTGTGAAGGGTTATTCCCAGCTTGCTTTTGAACAAATGCGATAAATGGTTCGTCGATACACCGACATGTCTACTGATAGCAGCATTATTTAATTGAGGGTCGGCGTAACATTCATGATTATAACGAATCGATTTTTCAATGAATGCCCACCCCCGAATGGCGAAATGTTATTCATCCATGGCTCATACACATGTATTCCTCCCAACTGCCTTCCCACTGATTCGGTTATATTGTCGCAAACACTTTATCGAAGGCTGCTTTGGACTTGGCAAACAATTCACTTGAATCGACGATTGGCGTTGGTGCAAGCACCTCTTGAGATACGACGCCAGTATATCCAATCGCTTTTAGGTTCTTCAAGAATCCCTGCAGATCAATTACTCCTTCGCCAGGGTATAACCGCTCATGATCCAGCAATTCTTCAATGGGCAGATCATAAGCATCATTGATATGAACATGGACAATCTGTTCCTTCTTAAGATCCAACACCTCTTCGATCTTTAATCCATTTGTATGCCAATGATAGGAATCCACCAATAAACCTACATTCGGAGCATGGATTGTCTCGATCCAGTCAAGTGTATCCTCCACACTCCAAATAAATGGATTCTTCCATTGAGTGCGCAGATGATGGCAACCCACAAACTCCAGGCCTAGTCGAATTCCATAGGCGTCCAGAATATCTGCACACAATCTCAATCGTTTGGTAGCTGCCGCCATAAATGATGCTGCTGGCTGATCCGTGGAAGGTAAAATATAGGTGCAACAGCTGTAACAGTTCAACGCAGCGGAGGCTTCTGCCATTTGAACCAGCGATTGAAGTCCTTCACGAAACTGTTCATCTGTGGTTCTCCAGTCCACGGTCAGACCGGATGAACCGATGATCACCTGATTGCTTTCCAACAAGTGGATAGCCTGTTCCTTGTCAACTTCTTCAATGAATGAGAGCGGATTCAAATCTACAGACTGAAATCCGTATTTTGCAGCATTCGTAATATATTGTTCATTGGACTCGATGTTCCCTAAGCCTGCACTTGTTAACCCTCTAATCATCCCAATCTCCTCCTAGGACCAGTCAAACAGTACACCGTTATACTGGTCTTTATTCAATCTCAGGCCCTCGTAAGCAAGCTTCTTGCGCTTGATCCGGCTTCATCACATGACTGATCAATGGTTCGATATGCAGCTTGTTCTTTAACATTAGTTCAAATACAATGTTTGAATTTCTCACCAGGGAATGCTTCACGAATTCGTTCGGCTCAACCGGGAAGCGCCATTCACTACACCTGCTCCATTCGTTATGGCATCTATCTTTTCTTTTACTTTATCTTCTCCGCCATGAAGCGTATAGTCAACCCCACACTACTTAACTACAATATAAGACTTTTCATTCGCATTGTATTTGATTTCAAAACCGATTTTTTATCTAAAACAACGATTTTAAAACCTTTGTAAACGAATCCAGCATCAACGTAAAAAGACTCACAAGATCCACTGATCTGTGAGCCTCAAGTTCAATCCTATTCAGTCGTCGTCTGATACAATGCGGTACACCCGTTAGACGACGGGCTACTTCAGGGATAACCAGCCGTCATTGAAACCGGATTGGCCGCATGGTTCCTATTTGCCAATTTCACAGCTACACTTGTCACTTCTCAACCGCCAACTACGGCTGCAACCCATGAACCTCAAACTCATAGATTCGGGCTGCCGTATCGCCGCTCTGCGTCGGTTTTAGCACATTCAGCTTCACATAACGAGCCTTGACCAGTGCAATCGCATCCGAGGTTTCGGCTGTGGTATTCCCCTGCACATGAACTACATCTGACCAATTCACGCTATCAGAACTGACCTGGATCGAATAATCGCTCGTATTAAAACCAGACCACTCCCCACCACTCTCCGCATGTTTGATGACAAAACCACTGATCTGATGTTCTTTGCCAAGATCAACTTGCAGCCAATGCGGCTGGTTACCCAGTGCGCACCACTTGCTGTTGCCAGTCACCTTGCCGTCGATCGCCTTCTCTGCACCTTCCGCGGATCCACAGGCGTGGTCAGCTGTCGCTTTTTTGCCCAGAGCGACATTTTGGATTCCAGAAGCAGCCTTGCTGACGGTAATTAGCGACTCCTTCGTCACCGTATCCTGCCCTGAGCTGTTGGTAGCTGTAAGCGTCACACTGTACGTGCCTTCCTTGTCATACATTACCACTGGATTTTGCTCCGTGCTGACAGCCGGACTGCCATTCTCAAAAGTCCATGACCAGCCTTCCGTCACCTCGGAAGAGAGATCAGTGAAATGCACTTCCTGACCCGGTGTGATCAGCGTTGCATCGGCCTTGAATCCTGCTTCCGGCTTCGGATACGCCGGCCAGTGGATAGTCACGCTGGCAGCTTGGCCGCGCTCATATTTTGCATTCACTGCCACGACTTTCAGTACAGTCGCCTGCTCCGCGTCGATTCTCTTCATCTCAGGCACATAGAACACGTTATTGGCTGTCGCGCCAACCCAAGTCTCTTTGCCGTCGGGCAGTACACGGTAAATCTCATATTGTTGAACTTCCTCGTCCAACGCGGTCCATTGCAACCTTGCATCACCATAAATACCGCCGCGGAAATCGGATTGGGTGACGTTCAATGCTTGAACGGCCTCAGGAGGGTTCACTGGATTAGCATTGTTCTGAATGGATATCTGACCAATATGGATGTCATAATCCGATATGATTTCCTTGCTGTCAAAATACAAAGACAATGCTGCAATCTTCTTTCCTTGGTAAGGCGTCAGATTGATCGTGTCCGTTGTCCAGTCGGTTGCCTTCTCGTTCTTTACATCCAGAAAGACGAACTGGTCAGGACGGTCTGCAAAAACCAGGCCAACCTTCATGCTTGGCTTGTTCTGCGTTTTGTACGTGATCGACAGCTTGGCAGCTGGCTCAATCTTCAGATCGGTTTGATACAGCTTCAGATGGGTGGCATTTGCCGAACTTAGCGTACCCGCTACCTTAAGGGAACTGCCCCCATAGTAGGCATCCGACCAATCCAGGGACGGCGTAAGTGCTTTACCCTTACTCTCTGTCAGCCAGCGCCATGTTGGAAGCACATCCTGCAAACTGCGATTATTCCACCCAGTCTCCCGCACTTGCATGCCATCCACATAGAATTTCTCGCCACTGCCCGTGTTGAAGTTGGTCGTGAATGGCAGTTGGTCCACCGGCGATGATTCAACCACATTGTTCGCAATCCCTTTCCAGGCCTGGCTTGTCGCCGTATTGGCCGGGTTACCGTTCTGCCCTACCCAGAATTTATTTTCACGGGCAAAGAAATCGGTCATGCTCTCCGCGCTGTTGAACGACCAATCCGGCCGGTAAATGCCGAGGGAAGTCACAGCCGGTTTCCCCTCAGGAAATAGCAAATTCCATTTCAGACTGGTATCGTATCCTTTAGCTTCCACATCGATGCCCGCGAACAGTTCAAATGGCGATCTGCCCAGACTTCTGGCTTTGGCCGCAGAACTGCCAAGATCATTCCACCAGAAATTCAGGAACATGCTGTCTGATACCTTGCTCCCGTTATCCTGCAGGAACATCGCATTCCGGTCCGTCAGCGCATTTTGCCATGAAATATTGCCTTCCTTTGTCATGGAATCATACCAGATGATCTCCATACCCGCGGGCTTATGATCCTGAAGATAACGGAGGAATGCCTTCATTAACTGTGCGTCAGTGGCTGTTCCACCTTCAGTCTCCTGATTGATAAACCAGCCGTCAAAACCGTAGTACTCCGCTACCTCAATCAGTTTATCCGCAGCCGGGAAGGAGCCGTCGCTATTCCGCTGAAGCATTTGCTTCACCCACTCATATTTGCCACCGTATACGGATGGCGGAAAGAACACTGTGCCCATGATGGGCACTCCGTTCCGGTGTGCCGCATCAATCGTGTCGGCGCTTGGTGGCACAATAATACCTTCTCCCGCCGAGCCACCCCAGTATACGAGCTTGTCGACATACTGCCAGTAAGAGAACGTATTTGCAGAAAATGTATCCGAGCCCTGTGATGGAACACCGCTGGTTCCCTTATTCAACGCAGACAAGGCCATGACTTTGGGATCTTTCGTTGCGTTCGGGTTAACTGTCTCTCCCGTGAATCGGCTCTGGAGCGGAATGGTGCTCCGGTTGAAGGCCGCATCCGGGTCGGAAGCTGGATTCCAGTTAAGCAATTGTTCAGGCAGCCAATAGGATGAATAAGGTTGTTTTGCCAAGGCCGCCGAGGAAAGAACAGCGCATACCAATATTACAAATAGGAGACTCGCACCAAGCTTTTTCATGCCATACCCTCCAATCCAATTTTGGCAATCCAATCAGGGTAAAAAGAAACGCCCGCCAAGCCGGACAGACGTTTCCCTGTCTTCTTTATTTCAGGTTTATTTTGGATTTGCAGCTTTCCATTCATCGTATTGCTTTTGCGCTTCTGCAATCACTTTATCCAGACCTGCCGCTTTCAACTTCTCGATCGCTTTCGGCAGATGCTCATCCGGGTCAACAGCTCCCGTCATGATGGATGGGTAGAATTCCTTCACGATGGCCGAGATGGAAGCCACTTCCGTCTTCACCGGATCAGGATTGAAGTTGAAGCCAAAGCTCGGAGCAACCTTCGCCGAATTGTTGAATTCCTTGAACGCTTCCCACTTATCTGCTGGATCTTCCTTGTGCATGTAGGTCAGGAACAGGTTACCCAGGGCAAAGCCAGGCATCTGGAATCCGTCCTTCATCGCTGGCAGATCCTCAATGACATTATCTGAAATCTTTTTGTAATGTGTACCCTCAATGCCGTAGTTGATCAGGTTACGCAGATATGGATCGGTATTGAGCAAGTTCAGGAACATCATGGCCCGTTCCGGGTTCTTGGAGTTCGCCGAGATTGCATGCATAGCGCCTGTTGCCGAACCAGTGAAAATAACCGGATCCTGCATCGGTGTAGTCACGATATCATAGCCCGCACTTCTGGACCATCCCAGTTCGGCGTAAGGCTGTGTCTGTTCACGGTCAACAAACCATTTGCCTGTTTTGATGTTATCGATGCCTTCCAGTGTCGCTACATCCTTGCGCAGATAACCAGCCTGATAGTATTTACGGATGGTTTTCAACGAGCTTTTCAGCTCTTCGGATTCCAGCATATTAACGTATTTATCGGTGTCACCATTCATGTTGATGCCAACCGGGAATTCGTCACCCAACAGGAAGTCGAACGCCAGATAAGGCTTAAAGCCCTTCGGAACAGCCAGCGGAGTAATATCGGCTGGTTCATTGTCCTTGATTTGCTGCAGGTAAGGCTCCAGATCCTCTAATGTGCGAATCTTGGTGATGTCCATGTTGTATTTATCAACGTACTGCTTGTTGAAACGCCATACCCATTGCGAAGCCAACTCTTTGTTAACTGGCACGGCATAGTTTTGGCCATCGATCTGCGATCCTGTGAGGAATCGTGGATCAAGCTGCTCTTTGATGCCCTGACCATACTTATCCAACAGATCATTGATTGGCAAGAATGCTCCTCTGGTCGCATTTGGCAGATAGTCATAAGCCCAGGAAGAGGTGAAAGCGATATCATAATTTTCGCCCGAAGCGGTAATGACTGGCATACGTTTGGAATAATCACCCCAGTCAATCATCGTGATGTCGACGGTTGTATTTATTTTCTCCATTAAGTATTTGTTCATTTCCTCCTGCACCATTGGCAGATCGCGCTGTGGACCACCAATCAGATATACTTTGAGCTTCACTGTGTCCTTATCGCCGGATTCTCCCCCGGATGCCGCATTCCCGCTTGTATCATTGGTATTACTGCCACTGCAGCCTGCTAGAACAGTAGAAAAAGCAAGCAGTAGAGTAACCATGAGCAGAGCGATTTTTCTTGTCTTCATGTGTATCCCCCTTATCAAAGTTATTGTTACTGCCCTTGGAGGGCAGGCACAACCAAACTTATTCTTTGACCGAACCAATGGTCAGGCCTTGTATAAAATACTTTTGGAAAAACGGATACGCCAGCGCAACCGGCAGTGTAGCCAAGACAACCATCGCCATGCGGACGGTCTCCGTTGGCAGTGTCGAGGCAATGTCATAGGACACGACCCGGCTGCTATTTTGCACAACAAAATCCATATTGTTCTGTATTCGAATCAGCAATGTCTGGAGTGGAATCAAATTCGCATTGTCGATATAAAGCAGCGCATTGAACCAATCATTCCAGAATCCTAACGTACTGAACAATCCAATAGTCGCAATGCCCGGCAACGAAATCGGCAGTACGATGCGCGTATAGATACCGAATTCAGTAGCTCCGTCGATTTTGGCCGACTCAATAACCGCATCCGGCACGGTGGTCGTGAAAAATGTACGCATAACGATAATGTAAAAAGCGTTCATGATCGACGGCAGGATCAGCGCCCATATCGAATCCCGCAAGTGCAGCACCTGCGTAACCACAATGTAACTGGGAACGAGACCGCCGGAAAATAGCATGGTGAAGAAGGCCAAAAAGCTGAAAAACCGACGCTGTGCAAAATTTTTGCGCGAGATGGCATACGCATACGTGGTGACCAAATACAGTGTCAGCGCGGTTCCGACAACCGTCACCGTTAAGGTAACCCCAAAGGACTGGGCCATCTGCTGCCCGGATTCCATAAGGAATCGGTAGGCATCCAGCGTCCAGACTTCAGGGAATAACTTAAAGCCATTGATGGCCAGCGTCTTCTCATCGGTAAATGAGATGATAACGATGAACAGAAACGGAAAGATACAAGATAAGGCAAACAGACAGATGGCTATATTAAAAATCACATTGGATAATGGCGAAATGGCATTCAGATCTCTCGATTTCTTTCCGTTTCTCTTCGCATGGGCAAATGCCCGCTTTACCGGTTGGCTTAAATTACTCATGGACAGCACCCCCTTGCCGCAAGCCTAGAATACGGCATAATCCTTTTCAATTTTACGCACAGCATAGTTTGCCAGCAGGACAAGAATCAAACCAACAACCGATTGATACAATCCTGTAGCTGTACTCATTCCTGTATCACCCATAATGGTCAAGCCGCGGTATACAAACGTGTCGATGACATTGGTGACCGGATACAGCGCACCAGAGTCCCGCGGAACCTGATAGAACAGTCCAAAGTCGGAACGGAAGATCCCGCCGATCGCCAGAATGGTCAGGATGATCATTAGTGGTCTGAGCAGTGGCAGCGTAATGTACCGGATCTGTTTCCACTTCGTAGCGCCGTCGATCATCGCTGCCTCATAATAAGAACGGTCGATACCTGCGATTGCCGCCAGATACACTACACTGCCATAACCTGCACCTTTCCACAGGCCGAGCAGAATGAGAAAATACGGCCAATACCCTGTCTCACTGTACCAACTAACCGGATCTCCACCAAAATAGGTAATGATCTGGTTGAACACACCCTTTTCCACACTCAGAAACGAGAAGACGAAATAACTGATAATAACCCAGGACAGGAAATAAGGCATAAACATTGCGGTCTGGTAAATCTTCGCCAGCCGTTTGTTCAACAGTTCGTTCATGATGATCGCAAGCGTCACCGCGAGCACCAACCCGAGAAAGATCAGACCCAGGTTATACAGAATGGTATTACGTGTGATGATATAGGCGTCACTGGTGGAGAACAGAAACTCAAAGTTTTTGAACCCGACCCATTCGCTTTTTAGAACGCTCTCAAGAAATCCGCCCGGATGAATCCGGAAGTCCTTAAAAGCAATAATCGTTCCGAACATTGGCAAATAGGCAAAAATGATAAACCAAGCTGCTCCCGGCAGTACCAGCAGAAGAAACGCCTTGTTCTTCATCAGACTTTTGAAGATGTCCTGCACGGCTGTCCCTCCTTATGATCTCGTTCATTATCGCTTTTAGCTGCATCCAGCATTAATCCCCTATAATCAACACTGGAGCTAAGCTCTTTTGTTGCTTTGGATTTCCTCGTTCACTCCTACTTTCATTATGCAAGCGCTACCAATTTTGAGATAGTTGAAAAAACCAATAAATTGATGGATTAATCAAAGATCGTGCATTCATTGCATAACAAAAAGACACCCCCACATACGGGGTGTCTTCATTCAGCCGGAGTCCCCGGCTTACTTTTTCAAGTAGATCGAGCGCAGCTCCGTAGGAGAAACGCCAGCATATTTCTTAAACTGTCTGTAAAAATAAGTGGAGTCCCAATAACCCACCTCGCCCGCTATTTCTGCCGTCTTTTTGTCCGAATATAACAGCAAATGAGTGGCACGCTCAATCCGGTACTGGTTCACATAATCAGAAAAAGTGGTACCGACCTCTTGCTGGAACAATTGGCCGAGGTAGTTCGGATGAAGCTCCAGCCTCTGACTGAGCGTCTTAAGTGACAATTCATCCTGATAGTGATTTTTCACCACCTCCAGCACAGCCATGATATGCGGGCTGTACGTTTTCTCAGCGGTATGATATGTATCCAACGTGCGATGAACAACCTTTCTGACCAATTGTTTCAGTTTGCTGAGTGTATGAATTCTGGACAGAGGTCCGAAGATATCCCCGTAGTCAGGCGTTTTCTCCAGTTCCTTGGCGGCCAGCATAAGCTGGATGGCAGAATTGAAGAACGGTGTTCTCGGGAGGCAGGGTTCATTACCCTCAACAATGAAGAATTCGTCGATGAACCGGTCCACCTCTGTACCTTCCCCATCCCGCAGCAACTTGTGGAACTGCTCCATCACTGGCCCAGGCTTCTCTTGATGCTGATTCGTAGCTTCTTCGTTCTCTACTTGCATGATGAAGGTATTACAATCCATAAACAAATGATTCTGAAGCCACAGCTTTACGGACTTGCAGCTCTTCGGAAAACCCAGATACGTCGACTCGGATTGACCGATAATTCCCCATACACGTGCATCTGTGTCCTCGGTAACCGCTTGCTTCATCCTGGTGAGTGCCTGAAGCTGCCATTCATCACTACCTTCCGTTCCGGATGAAACGAACAGCAACATGATGTCTCCGTCCTGATCGGGAAAACAGATGATTCCACAGCCATCCGGGAGGTCTTTGTTCCCGATCTGCTCACACTGCTCAGCAATTCCAGGCAGATACATCTGGGGATCATCCCCCTTGTCATCGCCTACAATCCGTAGAGAAGCCGCACAATATGTGGACTTGTTCATGGGAATCTCAAGCAGCTGCGCACGCTCACGGAATTCTTTGGCGTCAATGGTTTCGTTTGCCCACCGCTGCAAAATATTGTTGCGAAGAATCCTCCAGCTCTGATCCATTTGAATCTGGCGCATCTCTTCGTGCTCCCAATCCCGCTGCATATGCTTGATGGTCGCTTCCAGTTCCTCCATATTGACTGGTTTGAGCAGGTAGTTCTCGACCCCCAGCGAGATGCCCTCCCGCACATATTGGAATTCTTCGTAACCGCTCAAAATAATGAATTTGGTATATGGATTGCGCGCTTTAGTCTCCCGGATCAGTTCAAGTCCGGTCATTTGCGGCATCATGATATCCGTAATAATCAGATCGACAGGACCCTCGCCCATCATTGTTAGCGCTTCCAACCCATTGCAAGCCGTTCCGACAATCTGCATATTATTCTGATCCCAATCAATGATGGCTTGCATTCCTTTCACAATAAGCGGCTCATCATCGACCAACATTACACTTCTCATCCCATTTCCTCCCTTGTAACTGGAATGCTGAGGGTCACCTCACATCCTTCGCCCTCCACACTGTTCAGGTGCAGACCATAATCACTACCATAATTCAGACGTATGCGGTCGTGGACGTTCTTAAGACCCAAAGATCGGTCGGATGTCTCAGCAGCTTCATCGCCTTTATGCAACCCTTGTTGCAGTTCAAGCAATCTCTCCGCGGAAATCCCCTTTCCGTTATCCTTTACACGGATACGAATTACGCCGTTCTCTTCTTCGGCTGTGATGGAGATCCGGTTATCATCATCATACGTACGAAAACCATGCACAATGTAATTCTCAATAATCGGTTGGACCAGCAACTTGACGACCATGCTTCCCGCCGCTGCATTCTCGATATGGGTCTCCACGTGCAGCTTGTCCTCATACCGATATTGGACCAAAGCCAGGTACATACCGCACAGCTCTATTTCCTCTGCCAAGGTTACATGGGTCTGCTTTTTGATCAAATGACGGAACATCGTGGCGAGAATATAAATCATCTGCCCAACATCCCTGGCTCCCAAACTGATGGCTTTCATGCGGATGCTTTCGAGTGTATTGTACAGAAAATGGGGATTGATCTGAGCTTGCAAAGCAACAAGCTGCGCGTTCTTTTGTTTGATTTCCGACACGTACACCGTTTCTATGTAAGACTCCAGCCGATCACACATATGATTAAATCTCTGCGAAATCTGCTGCAGCTCATCTTCCCCCTCCATCTCGATACGTTTACTCAGATCACCCTCCTGCCAGCGCCGCATGTAAAGCACGAGTCTGTGAATTTTTTTGGAATAACGGCGGATGATAGTGAACGTCACTGCAATGCTAACCATGATGCACAGAATCACAATCCCAATGAGGCTGAAACGAATCGCCTGAAGGCTCTGTTTGATGTGCGACTCCGGAATAATAGAAGCCACGACCATTCCTGTATTCCCGATATTCAGCAACTGCACCTTGGAGCGCTCCTCCAGATCCACCCAATCCTCCGGCAAATTCATCTGCCCCCAGTACGGGTAGACGGTGTTGTCAACCTTGCCCTGCGAATCGAAGATCACCTCACCTTCCCCTGTCATCAGCATGATCCGACTGTTCTTGCGGCCCGGTCTGTCTCGAAGAAGCCCTTTGATACGGTCTGTATTCAGCTCAAACATAATTGCACCGTACTGCTTCAATGTGACGGAGTCCTTGAGCACATTCGCGTAGCTATACGGGGTAGGCTCATCAGCCATTTTCCCTTCGAAAAGCGGTTCGCTGCCCATGTACTGCCAAGGTGCCCTCCTTAGCCGTTGGAACCAATCCTGATGCCCTGTAGTCAACTTGGGGTGATCGTAAAAGTGCTGGGTCTCCCGATTAAGAACATAGAAGAAATCCTGATCCGTGCTGTATAACACGACATTTGAAATCGAGGCCTCATCCTTTAACAGCAGACGTAATTGATAATCGAAGTTTCCTCGCTCCGTACGGTAGCTGTTGGCATATTGATTCAGGCGCCAATTGAGAAAATCCTCGTATTCATGAGTCAAAAAATACTTCAGATCATCGCCGATCATGGCGTCGGTATAAATCTGCTGCACAGCATTATACAGCCGTTCGTACTGCTGATTCAGGTTGATACTGACAATATCCAGTTCCTGCAAACTCGCATCCATTTGTTCCTGTACCACTCGCTGTTCATAGTAGCGGTAGGCCAACACCGAGATACTGATGAACAATAGGACCATAACCATGGAATAAAACAGTAAGATTTTGTTGAACATTTTTTTCTTCAAGTAGTTCTTATACATCGTTTGTATCCTGGACATTCGCGCCTGAACACCTCCTCCAGACCCATTTCCAACTCAGTGTATCACCGTTTGGTTAAATTCGACAATCACCCTCGCACTGGATCAGCAATCCATATTTTGATTTGTCAAAAATGAATGGAAGCGCTATAATGGGCGCATTCCCCTATAATGTTATGTCATACATACTCGCTTTGGATGCTCTCAATATATGAATCACTCCCCAATAAAATGAACTGGGGGTTTTTAACGATGTTTCTTACTGAAAACAAACTGCACGCACGTATTCATGAATTATCCGAGCTCCGTTACCGGGATCGTTTGCCTTTAAATCATTTTCTTGCCTACGAAGACCGCAGGGAAGAGATCAACCCGGTCCTGCCGGGAGACGATAGCCATTGGAAGCCTATGCATACAGGAGAAAGTTGGTCCGGTCGAGATCTTTATTTGTGGCTGCGAACAAAAGCCGATTTCCCTTCCTCCTGGGAAGATAAACGGATTGTCGGACGGTTTGATTTTGGCGATACCGGGGGTGGTAATAATTCCGGCTTTGAATCCCTGTTTTACTGGGACGGCAAGCCGTATCAAGGCGTGGATTCCAATCACAAGGAAGTGTTCTTTCCAGCCTCTGCCGCAGGCAGCACCAACGAGTTGGTCTTCCGCTTATGGTCCGGTCTGGAAGGTGGCGGTCAGCCCCGCAATCAGACGCATACGTTCAGACAAGCAGAACTGTGTTGGCTGGATGAAGCTGTTGATGATCTTGTATTTACAGGGACAGCGATTCTGGAAACGGTTAACATTCTGGATGCCCATGCACCGGAACGCACAAAGCTGCTTCATGCGCTTCAACAGTCGTTCCGCCTGATTGACTGGTCGCAGCCTAAGTCCGATGTCTTCTATTCCTCTGTGCATGACGCAAGGGATGACCTAAGCTCCCGATTGAGTACGATGGACAAGGCCTCTGATGTAACCGTTACTTGTATCGGCCATACTCATATTGACGTTGCCTGGCTGTGGCGGTTGAAGCATACGCGTGAGAAATGCGCCCGCTCCTTCTCTACGGTCATGCGCCTGATGGAGATGTTCCCGGAGTATGTTTTCCTTCAGACACAACCCCAATTGTACGAATATGTGAAAGAGGACTACCCGGAACTGTATGAATCCATCAAGGAACGTGTCGCTGAAGGTCGCTGGGAAGCGGGCGGCGGCATGTGGCTGGAGGCTGACTGCAACCTGACCTCGGGCGAATCGTTGGTCCGACAATTGCTGATTGGCACTCGTTTTCTCAAAGCAGAATTCGGGACGGATTGCCGATATCTCTGGTTGCCCGATGTGTTCGGCTACAGCTGGTCACTACCGCAAATTCTGAAAAAATCCGGCATTCATACGTTCATGACGACCAAAATCAGCTGGAACCAATACAACCGCATGCCATTTGATACATTCCACTGGCGTGGAATTGACGGCTCAGAGGTGCTGACCCACTTCATTACTACACCCGAGCCTTGGTCCGAGCCGGGGTCATGGTTCTATACCTATAACGGAAAAATCATTCCGAAAACGGTCAAGGGCATATGGGATGCCTACCGCGATAAGGAGATGAACCAGGATCTCCTGCTGTCGTACGGATACGGAGACGGCGGAGGCGGAGTTAACCGCGAAATGCTGGAGATGAGACGGCGGCTGGATCAACTGCCCGGATTGCCCAAGGTCAAGACAGGACGCGCAGATGATTATTTTGAAAAGCTGCAGGAGACGGTGGAGAAAACCGATTCGTACATCCATACATGGGATGGCGAACTGTATCTGGAGTATCACCGCGGAACGTATACCAGTCAGGCGTACAACAAACGGATGAACCGCAAGCTTGAGCTGGCTTACCGCGAAGCGGAATGGCTGAATGCATTGCAAAGTATTGTGCATAATGACTGGAATCTGTATCAAGCGAAGTCCCTGACTGCGGGTTGGAAAATCATTTTGCGCAACCAGTTCCATGACATCATTCCCGGTTCCTCCATCACAGAGGTGTATGAGGATAGTCGAATTGAATATGCAGAAGCCGAGCAGATTGGCAGTCACGTAGACACACAGGCGCGGATGGCTATCACTGGCAGCGGAGAATCTCCATATACGTACACCATTTGGAATTCCTCCCCATGGGTCGTTACAGAAATCGTTAGCATTTCTGCGGCTTCAGACGAATTGGAAACGGGAACTTGGCTGAGCGATTCTGGTGAGATCCTAAACGCTCAATACCAGGATGCACGTTGGGCCGTCGAGGTAAAGGATATTCCTTCGCTGGGGTATACCACAATTCACTTCCAGAGCAGTACAGTAAACGATATTCCTGAGCAATCGCCATTCATCCACACAGCCAATGGGATCGAGACACCGTTTTATCTGCTCGAGTGGAATGAGCATGGGCAATTGACTCGCCTTTACGATAAAGAGTCACACCGTGAGGTGCTTGCCAAAGGCGCAAGAGGCAACGCGCTTCAAGTGTTCGAGGACAAACCACTTGCCCACGAGGCCTGGGATATTGATATCTTCTATCAGGAGGATATGCGAGAGATTACGAAATGCACCAGCATTGAAGTCGTAGAGACGGGGCCACTTCAGGCCGTGATTCGCTTCGCTTGGGAATACCTTGGCTCCACAATTACGCAGAACATGACTGTATATACCAGGCATCGACGAATCGATTACGCCACAGAAGTGGAATGGCATGAACAGCAGCAACTGCTGAAAGTTGCCTTCCCAGTCGGCATCCGCTCTACGGAAGCCACCTATGATATTCAGTTCGGTAACGTTAAACGGCCGACGCACTGGAACACTAGTTGGGACTGGGCGCGTTTCGAATCTGTCGGCCATCAATGGGCTGATCTGTCCGACAGAGGTTATGGCGTCAGTTTGCTGAATGATTCCAAATACGGTTATGACATTAAAGATAACGTCATGCGACTGACCCTGATCAAGAGTGCTACGCACCCTGATCCACATGCCGATCAGGGACTGCACAGCTTCACCTATGCTCTTCTTCCGCATCAGGGAGATTGGCTCGTTGGCCGAACCGTGCAGCAGGCCTGGCTTCTGAATGCTCCAGCGCGATATACACAGGGACAATCAGAGGAGCCAAGTCGCTCCATGTTCAGCTTGTCCGGCAGCACAGCCATGATCTCGGCAGTCAAGAAGGCGGAGGATTCCGAGCGTGTCATTGTACGCATTCATGATTATTCCGGCAGCATGAATACGCTTGAACTGACAAGCGATCTACGGATTCACGCGTGGAGAGAATGCAATCTTATGGAAGTGCCGGAGGGCGAACTCCTGTATGATGCACCGATAACCTTTGCTCTTGAACCTTATGAAATCAAGACGTTTGAAATTGATCTGAGAGTATAACCCTATAACCGCAGCAGATCAACCAAAAAACCAGCAAGTCCCCAGATAATGGCGACTTGCTGGTTTCTTCATGTCGATCGTTAGGATAGGAGCTTTCTGGATCGCTTTTATAGCATTCTGAAATGGAAACAAGTTCTCATATAACATCATTGTGATTTTATTTATTTTACTGTCTCCAATGTATATCGATTGCGTGGAATCTCAAGACCCAGATTACCGCGCAGCGTCTCATGTTCATACTCGGTACGGAACAAGCCGCGCTCTTGTAAGACAGGTACGACCAGATCTACGAAGTCCGCGAGTCCGTTCGGCACAACTGTACGAATGTTGAAACCATCCGCAGCTCCCCCTTCAAACCATTCCTGAATCTGATCAGCGATCTGATCCGGTGTACCAATGAACGATGTCCGCGGCGTTGATGCAAGCAATGCCACTTGGCGGAGGGTCAGTCCCTGTTCTCGTACCTGCTGCTTGATCTTGTCTGTTGTACTGCGGAAGCTGTTGCTGCCGATCTCCCCAATCTCGGGAAAAGGCTCGTCCAGCGGGTACTGGGAGAAGTCATAATGATCGAAGTACCGCCCCAGATAGTTCAGCGCCTGATCAATACTCACCAGTTCGGCAATTTCCTGGTACTTCTGCTCCGCCTCTTCCTCTGTTCTGCCCACAATGGGACCGATGCCAGGGAAGATCAGGATATCTTCTGCCTTACGTCCATAAGCCACCGCTCTTGCTTTCACATCGCGGTAGAACTCCCTTGCTTCCTCCAACGTCTCATGTCCTGTGTAGACAGCATCCGCCGATCGGGCTGCCAGATCTTTACCAGATTCAGATGAGCCCGCCTGAAAAATGACCGGATGACCCTGCTTCGAACGCCCTACATTAAGCGGACCCTGTACCGAGAAATACGCTCCCTTGTGATTCAGCGTATGTAGTTTGGCAGGATCGAAAAATACGCCCTGTTCTTTATCCCCGATAAACGCGTCATCCTCCCAGGAATCCCACAGGCCTTTAACCACATTCAGATGTTCTTCCGCAATTTCGTAGCGCAGCGCATGGTTTGGATGTTCGCCTTTGCCAAAGTTAAGTGCCGATCCTTCCAGAGGTGAAGTGACTACATTCCATCCGGCTCTACCACCGCTTAATTGATCCAACGAGGCAAATTGCCGCGCAACCGTGAAGGGTTCACTATAGGAAGTAGACAATGTAGCAACCAGGCCGATATGGGAAGTTGCCCCGGCGAGTGCGGACAGAAGCGTCAATGGTTCGAAGCGATTGAGAAAATGCGGATTGGACTTCTCGTTGATGAAGAGGCCATCTGCAATAAAGAGCAGATCAAACTTGCCTTTTTCCGCGATAAGCACCTGCTTCTTGTAGAATTCCAGACTAACGCTCGCGTTAATGGGAATATCCGGGTGACGCCAAAAGGAAATGCTGTTACCCACTCCGTTCAGATTGGCTCCCAATTTCAATTGTCGTTGTGACATATATATTCCTCCCTATGTTGTGGTGATGACACTGCCCAAGCCGCTCCCAGCAATACAATCCCAGTGAATAGAAAAATAAACGGAATGCCGATCCATCCACCGAGCAAACCACCGATTAACGGTCCGAGTACAATACCGAACTGACTCGCCGTCTGACTCAGACTGACTGCCCTCCCACGAAAGTCGTGATCAGCATACTTGATGATCAGCGCATTAAGCGCCGGATAAACCGCGGCAAAGAACAGACCATAGACAAATCGCAGGCTGCCAAAATAAATCAGATTAGTTGCGGTCATTTGCAGCAGACTGCCAATTCCGCCACCAACCAGACCGATAAATAATGTTTTCTCGTATCCGATCCTTCCCCCAATCTTCCCCCATCGCGGCCCCATAATGACCGTTGCCACACCAATCGTCGAGAAGACAATCCCTGCACTAAGTGTTGCACTCCCAACATCTCCGCCAATCTGGACCACATAGAGTGTCAGCACCGGTTCGATGATGAGCACGGAGGTTGAGACTAAGAGAATCAAACCGTAGATTCGCATCAAACCCGGCGTGGAAGCTGCTCTTTTCAAATCCCCTATGATCTTTGTTGGTACTATTGTACGAGCTTGTCGTGACTCCTTAACACCCAGGACCATCAGAGCCGCGAGTAATGTAATGACAGCCGATGCTATGAAACATCCCCGCAGTCCGATCCAGTGACTCAACACACCACCGGCAAGAGGACCAAGAATCCCGCCCGCAGCGCTGGCCGTGGAGATTACTCCAAGTGCATAACCCACCTGTTTCTCCGGCGTATTGGTACCGATCAGTGTAATCGAAGCGGGATGAAAACCAGCCATGAGTCCCTGAAAGATCCTCACCGCGATAAACGTATATGGATCGTAAACAAAGAAGTTAGCCAGATGCGCAATACCTAGCCCCACTCCTGAACGGACGAGCATCAGTTTGCTGCCATATTTATCAGCCAGTGATCCCCAGAAGGGTGCGCATAATCCACTGATCAGAAAGCTGATCGAGATCGAAATACCAGACCAAGCTTCCAGACCGCTCTGGATACCAAGATCATTTTGCAGGAATATAGGAAAGAACGGAACGGACAGCGAGTACGCCATATGATTGAAAAACAGGCCGAACCACAGAATATACAGATTTCGCTTCCATTGTGGCATCTTGGCATTCTCCATACTATATAATTCCTATATAAAAAGTAGGTTATTATCCATATTAGGGTAACGTCATCGGAAAGTATAATAGAAAAGTTCAATAGACCCATTCAAGAATTAAATGAATGGGTCTATTCCTTTGTTTCGTATGGGTTTTCGATTTGATTGGTGCATAGACAAAAATCCTCTTGTTAAGTGGTACGTTTTTCACTTTCCTTCTGGTAAAACGTTTTTTTGTGGAATGAGGGTGGTTGGTACGAACATGGAAAATTTATGTTGAAACAACAATTTAGTTCGTATAATATAAAATAAATAACTAGTTCTATAAATATAGAACTTATTCAGAAAGGAACTATGCTCTTATGAACTACACAGTAGAAGTTGATTTTGCTCCGATTTATGAATGTGTAAGCACCCTGAGCGCATTTATGAGTAAACAAAATCATACTAACCTGGATGCCGGGAAACGGTGGGTTCGTGATGTACAGGATCGATTCTCACCTGCCAAACTTCAACAAATGCGAGATACGATGAAAGCCACAGACAATTTCAGCCTTGCGCCATATATATGGAGCTGTTCAGGGGAACGTTCGGTGATTGGCTTTTTGAATTGGCTTGAAGATTTGTCCTCAGGCCAATTGTATGACATCGCCGCTCGCTTTAAGTTATCTGTGCCCTCCAATCTGCCTGAATTGCGCAGTCGGACATCCGAAGTGCTACGAGAATGGGATGCACAGTATTTTGGGCAGATTGATCCGGCAATTATTGAGGGACTGTTTTTGGAAGCTGAATCGAGACGTTCCAGTCTGAACGGGACGAATGACCAAGAAGTCTACGAACAAGCTACACAGGGCATGAGGATATATCCCAACCATACGCTAAAACAAATAATCCTCATCCCTCAATATCATGCACGTCCATTTGTCACCTCAGTGATCTTTGACGAGATGATCTTTACTAATTATTCTTGCGATATTCTTCCAACAGAACCGGGACGACCAGACCCTGGGTTACTGCGTCTAACGAGGGCACTATCCGATGAAACCAGACTGTTCATCTTACGACTACTGGCTGGTAAACAGCTGACCTTCACTGAAATTGTCCGTGAGGTTGGACTTTCCAAGAGCACGGTGCATTACCATCTTATAGCCTTGCGAGCAGCCGGGCTGATTATCGTGCATTATGATTACAAAAACACCGAATATAGCCTGCGCTTGGAAGCTCTGAACAACCTTCCACGGCAGATTGGGGCTTATATTGAAGGTTGAATTCATGCATTTCCTTCTCCACAAATTGCACTATTCTATCATACGGAGGAACCTTAATGCTGAAGCGAAGTTACTACGGTTTATTGGCTACTGTTACTCTTAGTTCTCTCGGTGATGTGTTTGGTCTTTTGGCCATGGAATGGCTTGTTTATGAATTAACTGCCTCTAAGTTAGCCATGGGTGCTATGGCACTAAGCTTCAGCATTCCCGAAGTAGCCTTCCGGCTACTTGGATCACCGCTGTCCGACCGACTGCATCGCGGACGGTTCATGGCCGGACTGGCTACAGTACGACTGTTCGCTCTTTTGTTGCCACTAAGTATGGGTATCGCGGGCCAATTACAACTTTGGCACCTATTTCTCGCTGCAGCACTCAGCGGAGCCTGCTCCGCCCTCTTCATGCCAACGGCCATGGCTGTTGTACCGGGCGTAGCTGGCAAACACAAACTGCTGCGGGCATTCGCAGTGATTGATGGTTGTCGAAATGCCGCTGCTTTGCTGGGACCAGCCTTTGCCGGTGCTCTAACGGCTGCAGCTGGAGCGTTACCAACACTAGGCATCAACGCTATTTGCTACATTGCAGCCATCACCGCACTACTCTATCTGTCCACAATGCAGAAACCAGCAGCCCAAGCATCTTTTTCTCTTAAAGCTTATATCCGAGATATTGGAGAGGGTTTCTCTTTTTATCGACGATTCCCAGCCATGCTCTCGATTATGGTAATGGTTTCGATCAGCAATATGTCCTCTGTAGCCATCTGGACCATGATGATTCCTTTTGTCCGCGAAGTGCTGCACCGGGATGCCACCGCCATGGGCACTCTGACCTCCGCTTCGGCATTTGGCACACTAGCAGGACTAGCTATTATCTCGTGGATGGGTGAAATCAAGAGACGACGCACGGTCATGCTGTGCAGCTTAGCTGCGATTGGGCTTTTTAACGCATTATTGGGACTATTTCCGAGTTACCCCTTTGCACTTATTGCCTTATGTGCCGCAGGAGCAGCCGGGCCTTTCTTCGGTTCTCTAAGCTCTTCGTTACATGGTACGCTTGTGCCCAGTTCTCTACAAGGCCGGGTTAATTCAATCCGATTCCTGATTGGTGGAGGATTACAGCCCGTAGGCGCTTTTGCAGGTGCAGCGGTTGCAGAAATCTATGGCCTCCCGTTCCTCTTTCTGTCTTTAGGTCTTCTTCCTTTCATATGTTCGATCGCTGCTTCATTTCTGCCAAACCTGAAAGATTTGAATGGTGATCTCGATACTCTACTACATAAGCCATCCAATAAAGTTCGTATTACAAGGAATTAATAATACTAAAAGCGCCGTCCCTTTTTATAGGAACGACGCTTTTGACATGTGACTACGACAGTGGTTACCCCAATCATGCTAGAATACAACACTTGTCCCACACTTCCCAAAGATACGGGATCGGTATCCTGACATAGTAATCCGGAGATAAAAGCCAACTCTTCGCTTCTAAAGATTTTTTCTATACTCTCCATTATCGTGTAATATGAAGTTAACTTTCAATACGTATGGTAATCATACTATTCAGGCACTTGAACGGACATAAACACATCGACCTCATCTTCACTGTCCAAGATAAATCCAAATCGTTCATATAATCGCCGAGCAGGACTTCCCTGCAAAACATTTAAAATAACCCGTTTCCCCTGAACTTCCTCCTGTTCCAGCAGCATGTTCAGTACCTGAGTTCCTATTCTCTGGCCTTGATAATCGGGATGTATGTAGAAATGTTCCAATAGATATGCCTCAGACTTGGGCTTCAATGCTACACAACCAACCACGGAACCCCCCACTTCAATAATCTGTGTCTGGGCAGGTTCGAATGTATTGCGGAAACGTTCACGTACTTTCACATCATCGTACCTTCCAAGTCTGGTTAGATCATCGTATAATACCAAGGCTCGCAAATCAGCGAGTTGTTCTTGGTCTGCCTGTACAGCTTGACGCATTGTTATTGGGTTCATTCGTTGGATTCCTTTCATTTGGAGACACGTTAATTTTTGAATGTCTTCTCGCAACTATAGGGATAGACACTAAAAATCATACCTTTGGCAGCTCACATGAGCAACATCGGATTTTAGAACGTAATATATTTTCCAATGATATTTATCTCCGCAATATAAAAAAGCCCAAAAAGGACAGTGCAGTCTTGCTTATACAAATAAGCGAATCCGCAACCGTCCCTTCTGGGATGTAGATTATTTAAGAAAACTACGAAGCATGTGACGCTTGTGCTGCATGTTGTAATGCTTCCAGACCCAATGCGAGCGCACCACATAGGCCTGCATGCTGGCCCAATCCGGGCTGCACAATATATTGGTCGATATGTTGCGTGATTGGGGCAGCATTTACATAACCATTGAGATTCCGCACTACCTGCTCCCGGATCATAGGGAACAGATGATCTTGCTGCATCACACCACCGCCCAGGATGATCTTCTGCGGCGAATGAAGCAAGATGGCCGTAGTAATCGACTCCGCAATGTAAAAGGATTCGATCTCCCACGCCGGATGATCTGCCGGCAGTTCACTGCCAGGGATCTGCCAACGAGCTTCAATGGCTGGTCCTGCAGCCATCCCCTCCAGGCAATCGCCATGATACGGGCATAATCCGGCAAAGTGATCGTCTGGATGGCGTCTTGTGCGAATATGTCCACCCTCGGGATGTAACAATCCGTGTACTCGTTGGCCCCCTGCCACAAGTCCGACACCAACTCCTGTGCCAATCGTGTAATATACACAGTTATCCAGCCCTTGCGCCGCTCCCCACGTCACTTCACCGAGCGCGGCAGCATTCACATCCGTATCCCATCCAAAAGGAACCGGAAATTCATGCTTCAAGGTTCCAATCACATTACAGTTTCCCCACCCAGGCTTAGGTGTGGTCGTAATATAACCATAGGTGGGACTATCCGGTTGCAGATCAATCGGACCAAAGGAGCCGATCCCTATGGCTTCCACATCTTTATCCCTGAAATAGTCGATCACCTTGGCAAGAGTGGTCTCCGGATGTTCTGTTGGAAAGCTGATCCGATCTTCAATCTGTCCACGCTCATTACCTACACCACATACAAACTTCGTTCCGCCCGCTTCTATAGCTCCAATACGCATCGTTCTGGGCTCCTTTCCTTCATTACAATTAACCTGTAGCCTTGGTTGGTGATATCTCATAGATATGAAGTGAAGAGAAGACCAGATCAGTATTTTCGGAATGAGCAGAGATGCCCTTGGAATCCCCATCCGGATAGATCAGATCCGTAATAACCGCCTGACCATCATTTGCAAATACCTCCACAGATGAATGATCTACAAAGATACGCAAACTTTGATTCCCATTTACATCTTTTAACTCAGCTGTATGGCGGCTCAGGAAATGTTCATGAAAATCGCCGATACCCGATCCACTACGATCGATATACACTTCCCCTCGGTTGGCGTCTACGCCAACGAGCGTTTCGTTGTCAACTCCGCTTCTTAAGGCAAAATGGAACGACTGATCCTGAGCCCACTCTGCATGGATCTCATAGTTCACTAGTTGCAAAGCGTTCAACTGCTCACTCACTTGCTGAATCGAAGCATCCTGTAGGGACAATACTGGCGTACGTGCTTGCTCAAGTTCACGTGCAGGACGTTGAATCAGTATTACTTCTCCGGATCTTGTCTCCAGTGACAGCTCCCGGGCAATGGTCATGGCTCCACGGTAATCATTGGTTGGCGTCTGGTTGGCATACATCCAGTTGCTCATCCAACCCATAAACAAGCGTCTGCCATCTTCAGCCGGAATGTCGGACCAACTAACTCCTGCGTAGTTATCCCGACCATGGTCAATCCAGCGAATCGTGTGGGAGGCCTCATCTGGGACAAATGTACTTCCATCAAAATTCCCGGTGAAATATTGCGTTCTGGAGCCTTCTATACAAGCAGGATCTGCACCGATGCTAACGAGCATTACCCATTTCTCCTGCCCTGATTCTCCATCCACTGCAAGTGGGAACAGGTCCGGACATTCCCACACACCAGCGTGTGAACCGATCCCTTCGCCGAATTCACTTCCAAGTTTCCAATCCTTCAGATTGGGAGAACGATACAGACATACCGTTTGACCACAAGCGATAATCATAATCCATTCCTTGGTCTGCTCATGCCAGAACACTTTGGGATCACGGAAATCGACAAAGGACTCATGCGTTAATACCGGATTCCCCTCATATTTGGTCCAGGTTCTGCCGTTGTCTTTGCTATACGCCAGACTCTGACGCTGTACAGGATGATCATTTGGTACTTCCAGATGATGTGTAAAAATGGCTACCAACCCCGGCTCATCTTTGAAAAATCCAGAAGTATTGTTCCAGTCCACCACCGCACTGCCGGAGAAGATCATGCCATGTTCATCCGGTGCCAGAGCTACAGGAAGTTCCTCCCAAGTGACAAGATCTCGGGTTACCGCGTGACCCCAATGCATCGGTCCCCATGTAGTACCAAACGGATGATACTGATAGAACAAGTGATACTCCCCATTGAAAAACACCATGCCGTTCGGGTCGTTCATCCACTTCTCTTTCGGTGAAAAATGGTATTCATTTCTGTAATCTTGTTTAAGAATTGTCGACATTATGGTTTCTCCTCCGTACTTTTCTTTATTTGTTATTACGGTCATATCCCGCTTGTTTAATCTGGAGCCATTCTTGCAATCCAAGGCGATCCAGCTCTTTCAGATAAGCATCCCATTCCTGATCAACTTTCCCGTTTTGATACCATTCTGTACGCAGACGCAGCACATAGGCGAACAGATCAGTCTCAATGGTGGAAAGGCGGTCGAGTTCATCGATTGAGAAGAACACGCTTGGATAGACGTTATCTGCTTTCATGTGTGGAACCATATATTTATCTAGCAGTTCCATACGCCATGCAGCATCTTCCGGTTTGGTTGTGTATTTGTCATAATAACTGTCGAGGATGGCCAATGGTCCCGCGATACTGGTCTTTTGTCTGAGTTCCACAGGTGCTGAGCCTTCTAGCGGAAGATGTTTCAGCATCCCCTTGGCTTCATCAAATTCAAAAATATTTTGCTGACTCTCATCTCCATACGTACCCCAGTTGTTTTGCACGGATTGGAGCGGATCGTACAATTGGTCTACCCACTTCGCTGTGGATTCCAAATTTTTATTGCTGCTGGTGATAACCATGCGACCACGATCAAGACCAATGCCATTCGTTCTTGTGACATTAACCTCTCCGTTAGGCCCGGCAACCGGAGGCAGAACATCATACGTATCATTCATGCCTGTAATGTTGGCCTTATCCCAAGTGAAGTACATGCCGTACTTGTTGTCCTTGCCTTTCGCCAGGTACGTGTTCCAATCCTGCTGATACGATTCCACATCCACGAGACCTTCCTGAACCAATTCATGAATGTATTTAACCGCTTCCTTATAGCCTTCATCAGCTGCCGTGAAGACCACTTTCCCATCATTGGTTACCACGGTATGATCCCAGTTCTCTCCGAGTCCAAATGCCGCAAAGAGAAATGTCAGATCTTCTCCGCCCGGCTTGTTAATGAAAGATAACGGAATTTCGTCGGCCTTACCGTTGCCGTTTGGATCTTGGGTTTTGAACGCAATCAATACTTCTTTCAGTTCTTCGGTTGTCGTTGGCATCTTCAGTCCAAGCTTGTTCAGCCATTCCACATTAATCCAGGGCAAGTTATCCACTGCCTGAATCCGTTGTTTGCCACTTCCGAGTTCTTCAATCCATGGGAATGAATAGATATGTCCGTCTGGAGCCGTGATCATGCTCTTGTATTCGGGAGCTTCCTCCAGCACCTTTTTCAGATTGGGCATGTGTTGTTCAATCATGTCCTCAAGTGGAATGATCGCCCCGTCCTTCGCCAGTTTCAGGAGATCATAATCCCCGTAACCTGCATCAAAAATGGCATCCGGCAAATCACCGCTGGCGACCGCTAGATTTCTTTTTTCTGCAAACACATCACTCGTATAGTTCTTCCAGTTGATATGCACATTGGTTTTCTCTTCGAGTCGCTTGTTAATCAGCTTGTCGTTTGGATCAGCGGGAGCCAGCGGAGAGCTCTGTGTTATAAAATTCAATGTCACCTTGCCATCAGGTGATTGCGCCTCACTTGCCGCGCCGCCTCCACCCCCGCCGCAGGCGGTTAGAAAGAGCATTGCAGATAACATGGAAATGGATGCCGTTGTAACGGCTTTTCTGGAACTGTTCACTTTTTTCATAATAATGACCTCCATGAGTTGGATTGGATCAACTTACTGTATCGCAGGCTGTTCACTATTTGAGGGAACCGACCATGACACCTTTTTCGAAATACTTCTGGAAGAACGGGTACATGATGATGAGTGGCAGGCTCGAAATGACAATCGCTGAGTATTTAATCATCTCGGAGAGCCGTTTCAGTTCTGCCATCGCCAGCTGATCACTGATCATGCCCGGTGCAGCCTGATTCTGAATCAGAATGGAACGCAGAACGAGCTGTAACGGATGCAGGTTCGGATTATCGAGATAGATCATTGCATCAAAATAGGAATTCCATTGCCCAACGAATGCATAGAGTGCGAGTACAAAAATGATCGGTTTCGACAACGGAATGACGATCTGGAAGAAAATCTTCATCTCGGAGGCGCCATCCACGTTTGCAGCTTCTTTCAGTTCTCGAGGGACTCCTTTGAAAAAGGTTCTGGAGAGAATGATGTTCCAGACGTTAACGGCTCCAGGGATGATGATTGCCCACACCGTATCGAGCATGCCGAGATTACGTATGAGTAGATAAGTCGGGATTAATCCCCCGCCGAAGAACATTGTAATGATAAAGATAATCATGAAAAATCCACGTCCCGCGAGCCTATCATCCGACAATGCATAACCTGCAAATATGGATACGGTCACGGTGATCAGTGCAAAAGAAACCGAGTACAATACCGCATTTGCAAACCCCCGGATCATGGCTGGATTGGACAAAATCATCTGATATCCGTCCAGACTCCAGTCGGATACATTAAAGGACAGTCCACGATTCAATAGCACCGTAGGGTCCATGAATGAGGCGATAACGATGTAAATCAGGGGAACAACCACAACCAGTACAGCACAGGTGAGAAAAATGGCATTGAGTGTGAGGATCAATCGATCCATTCCCGTGTGTTTAACAACCATGGATAATACTCCTTTCCTAATAGAGGCCTTCGCCTTCATTCAATTTCTTCACAATCAGATTCACCGTCACCAGCAGAATCACATTGATAACCGAGTTAAATAATCCAACTGCCGCAGAATAAGCGTAATCTCCAGACTGCAAACCCACCTTGTAGACATACGTGGCAATAATCTCCGAGGAAGGCAGGTTCATGGACGTCTGCATCAGATAGGCCTTCTCAAATCCAATGGACATAATGCCACCAGCTGCAAGGATAAAGACGATGGCCATAATTGGACGTATTGTTGGAAGGTCAATGTGGCGAATACGCTGAAGGAGATTGGCTCCATCCAGATTAGCCGCATTGTGAAGCTCCGGATCAACATTGGCCAAAGCCGCGACGTATATGATGGAAGCCCAGCCGGCTCCGGTCCAGATATCGGACAAAATGTAGATCCAGCGGAAATATTCCGGTTCAGACATGAACATAATCGGCTGACCTGTAATCCATGTGGCTAATTGATTAATCGGCCCTGTCGGTGAGAGGAAGATGAACAGCATACCCACAACAACAACAACCGAGATGAAATTGGGTGCGTACAGAAACAATTGAATATTTTTCTTGATGCCAGCTTTGCGTACCTGATTCAGCATGAGTGCCAGTAAAATGGGCACCGGGAAACTGAATATCAATCCCAAAAAGCTGAGTTTAAGCGTATTCATTAAAATGATATCGAAGTTGGGTGAAGCTATAAATTTCTCAAAATGCTTCAGTCCTACCCAATCACTGCCCATGATGCCTTTGATCGGACTGAAATCCTTAAACGCAATGATGGCTCCGTACATCGGAATATACTTGAAGATAAGAGTCAAAATTAAGGCTGGTGCAAGCAACATATATAAAAAGTAATTTTTTTTGAGCTGCTGCAACCTATGACCGCTTGTCGTCCTCACTTTCAGTACCCTTCCTCCGCCCTTTTTGCTGTCGGCTATGTTATCCAACACGATACCCCCGTTCCATTCTAGAAGTTGACAATTGTTTTCAGTAAGGGCTTTCAATATTTACAATTGCCTATTTAATAATTTACAATTTATCAGGTTTAAACGAATTTAGTCAATACATTTTGTAAAAAAATATTTGTGCATTTGATCATTTTATCTTTGCATTAATGTAACTAAAGAGGATTAAATTTGCATATATATAGCACTGAATCGTTAATACTAGCATAGATATTTCTACATCATTACTGTAATAGATCATCATTGTTACACTAGTTAACGAAACTTCTGGAACAATGATGAAAATAGAATTCGCCTATCTAAATGTAAATACAATTGTGCATTTGTAAAACGGAGATTGCTATTTGTCCCGTTCTATTATACATTTGACTTAGAGAAGAATATGGATGACTATTGATGATTAGAGGTGAAGCATTAGATGGCTAAGGAAAAAGTCACGATACAAGACATCGCTGATGCTTTGGGGATCTCCAGGAATACGGCTTCCAAAGCATTAAACGATAGCGGTAACATCCCGGATGAGACCAGAAATCGTGTAATTAAAAAAGCAATTGAACTTAAATATAAACAGTTTGCCTATATGGACAATGAGCATGCTCTAACCAAGGCTCCGGGCAATATCGCCCTGTTAACTGAAAACCTGCCTAATACATCTCACTTTGGTTCATTGTTAATCAGCGGTTTGGAGAAAAGAATCAGTGCGGAGGGATACAATCTCTCGATTCATATCGTGCGTGAAGACGATCAAGATACGCTTACACTTCCCAACAATTTTGATATTGGCAAAGTAGACGGCATCATCTGCATTGAATTATTTGATCTGGAATACACTCAGCTGATTACGGATCTGGGCATCCCCACCATTTTTATCGATTGCGCTTCCAACATATGTTATCCCGAATTCCAAGCAGATTTGCTACTCATGGAGAATGAACATAGCATCTATCAGTTAACCAAAAAATTAATTGAGAGCGGCTACACAAGTATTGGATTCGTCGGGGATTACAATCACTGCAAGAGCTTTAATGAACGATGGGTTGGGTATCACCGTGCTATGCTGGAAGCGGGGTTGCAGGTCGACCTGTCCCATTGCATCCTAGACAATGATCGCCTGTATTTCTCCAAGCCAGGATGGTTAAACCAGCGAGTGGCAGAACTGGCATCCCTACCTTCCGCTTACGTATGCGCTAATGACTTTATAGCAGTCGATCTGATCAGGGCGTTAAAAGACAGAAATGTCGCTGTGCCACAGGATATTGCGATATGCGGATTCGATAATGCACCCCAATCTAGAATTATTGAGCCAGCATTAACGACGGTTCATATTTACAGCAATGAGATGGGCATTAAGGCCGCGGAGATGCTGTTATCCCGGATTAATAGCCCGACACAACCTTATCAGGTCTCCCACATTGTGACCAAACCCATCATTAGGGAGTCCACGCCAGCAATCATGGCCGATTATTCTCAGATGGTTCATAGTTCTGCAAAATAAAAAAACGTATGTCTCACGAGTAACAGCTCGTGAAGCACACGTTTTTTTGTGTTTTCGATTTGGTTGGATGAAAACTCTATCCTATCCATCGCTGCCTAGATAGAAATCATCTCGCGATTAGATCTCTTTCAAGATGCCTTTTACCAAACCAATAAAGGTTGTTTTCACTTGCGCAGCCACTTCAATGACCTCATCATGACTTAACGGCTGATCCAGAATGCCACAGGCCATGTTGGTCAGACAGGAAATGCCCAGTACCTTCATACCGCCATGAATGGCAACAATGGCTTCAGGTACCGTGGACATCCCCACTGCATCCGCACCCATCGTACGAATCATGCGAATCTCCGCTGGTGTCTCATATGCCGGGCCACTCCACCATGCATAGACACCTTGCTGAAGGCCAACATTCTGCTCTTCTGCAACCTTAAGGGCGATGCTACGCAGTTCGCGATTGTATACCTGTGATACGTCTGGGAAACGCACACCCAGCTCGGCATTATTTGGTCCCATCAACGGGTTATTGCCTACCAGGTTAATATGATCTGTAATGAGCATCAGTTGACCCGGTTCGAAGCTTGTGTTGATGGCTCCGCAGGCATTGGTGATAAGCAATTGCTCGACACCCAGCGCCTTCATGATCCGAACGGGGAAAGTCACTTCGTCCAATGTAAAACCTTCATAATAATGAAGGCGGCCTTTCATCGCTACAACCGTTTTGCCCATCAGTTCACCAATAACCAATTCATTGGCATGACCGATGGCCTCCGATTGGGCGAAATAAGGAATATCTGTATACGGGATAACGGTCGCATTTTCAATCTCGTCCGCGAGCGCTCCAAGTCCCGAACCCAGAATCATGCCTACGGCAGGTTTGGTATGGATTCGGTTTAATATGTAATCTCTTGCTTCCTGAATATGTGCGGATTGATGCATAATGATATCCTCCTGATGATCTGAATTGAGTTCACGAAAACTGAGTTATTGAAGTGCTACTAATCAAGTGTAATGAACAATGGTCTTGATGTAAATGGAAGCTGTTCTATATACAATAAAAAAAACGACCCTATGCTCCAGAATCGTTTAAAAACATGGACATGTCCTAATCCAATGTATATTTGTTTCTACTTTTCATGTAATCGATTGTCATGATCAGCAACAGCATGAATGTAGCAAACATCAGCGGTTTGGCAAAAGTACCTTCTTCAAAAATATAATAGGCAGCTACCAAGTTTCCTGTAAATATCAACAGGTAATTGCGGGTGCGATCCATCTTCTCAACTCATTTCGGAAAAGAATATTGTTCGAGATAGCCTTTCTTTTACCCTATCACATACTTCCATAAAAAACCATATACTTACACACATACAAGCGTAGTGTTCAATCACGAACGAGATAGCCGCACTGTATAATCTATATTGAGTACAGCAAAAAATCGGCCACATCGTGACCGATTCTCTCCACTTATCTGATGTTCAGGACATAGAATTAATGATACGCCAAAATGATTCCTTTGGCTGCAACTGCTGATCAAATACAAAGGGCCAGTTTTTGCGTCCACGTACCGGAAAATGGTCCAGCCATGTATAATTGTCCGCTACTCCCCAGAAAGTCACAGAGGTAATGGATGATTTATACTCACGGAACAAATTAAAGATTTCTTCATATCGACGCTCCTGTAGCTCAGCCATCTCCGAAGTTGGCGCGGTGAGGTCCGTTCGACGATCCTCATAACGAAACACGGACATATCCAGCTCCGTAACATGCAACTGCACATCCAGTGAAGCATAACGCTCAATAGCCATTCGGATCTCCTCAATCGAAGGACCATGAATATTCCAATGCCCCTGCAACCCAATCCCGTGTACAGGCGCCCCCTTGTCCAGCAAAGACCGAACCAGATTGTAGATCTTCTCCCGTTTGACCGGATCCGTCTCATTGTAATCATTATAGAAAAGAAGCGCATTTGGATCAGCTTCATGAGCCATACTGAACGCTTGCAGCAAATAATCTTCCCCCACTAGCTCTAACCACTTCGTGTCCCGCATGAACAGATCGGTCTTATCTTCAACAGCTTCATTGACGACATCCCACGCATATATTTGCCCCTTATATCGACCTACTACCGTGTCAATATGTTGCTTCAAGCGAGATAATAGCAGCTCTCTGGAAGCGGGAGCACCTGAGGAATCCTCAAAGACCCATTTCGATGTTTGATTATGCCAGACCAAAGTATGTCCGCGAACCCCAATCCCTTGGGCAACAGCAAAATCAACAATTTTATCCGCCGCCTCAAATGTATAAAGATCCTCTTCCGGGTGAATTTCTTCAAATTTCATCTGATTTTCAGCCGTGATACTATTGAAGTGTTTGGCGATGAAATCCCCTTCGGACTGCAACATTCTGGTATGTACAGCAGCACCTATTTTGAACGTATTAGCGTACGCAGCATGTAGTGATGGAATTTCGGTTGGCATTTACAATTCCTCCCTGCCAGTTTTTATCCATCATATCGTTTGTTGAATACGCTTACAATGAACAAATTATACTTCTTCCCCCTCATATTTAACTATTTATGATCCTCGGCCCTGTTTGCACAACAAAAACACCTCCACGTATGTCCGACTGCTCATCTAAACAGAACATTTCTCGGAAGGTGTTTTGTGATCGGGCTGTTCAATTAAATTCAACTCATATACAAAGAGGATATGAAGCCTTACAGCTTGTCCACCTGTAACAAGGTCACCTGTTTCACTGTGCATGCCGGGTTAATTTGTTCCTCGGACAGAATGTTCAGCTTGATGAGGCTTTTCAGCTTATGGCTGTCTACCTTGGACAACAATCGCCAGATGTCCGGGTCTGGAAGAGAAGCATACAGCTTCTGATCATCGTATTCCTTCCTTTTCTGAAGCACTGTTTTCACGGTGTAACCACCAACCTGCGTCTCATACACCCCTTGTTCCGCACAATACGCGACAATCTCATCTCGTAGTACAGACAACTGCTGCTCAATATCTTTTTGCTGCTGTTTCAGTTCAAAGTAGGTTTGCACTTTCTGCTCCATATCGATCACGCTCCTCTACTATCATAGGTATGCGAGGATCGCTAGTTTAGGACTGGCTGTTTATTTTATTTGAAAAAAGTGGTCTTTCTATTACTTAATCGTATACTGTCGTCATTGTGTATCCCCGTATTACGATTACAGCAGATTTTCATTCAAATATGGATTATGGACAGCCATGCTGTGAACCCTTTCCATTACATCTGGCCCCATGGGTACATCCCCAACACGCTTTAACAGAATCCAGCGAAGACAAGCTACAGCTTCAAAAACCTGCTCCTCTTCCAGCGTGTACGTATAACTTGCAGAGCGTGCAAATTGAGCGTGATACATCTCGCCATAACTTTCCCCATTATAGATGGTGATCAGAAAAACAGACCATGCCATATCGTACCTTGGATCACCATACTGCCCATTAGTCCAATCGATGATGGTGTAATGGTCGTCCATCTCAAGAATGTTTCCCAGATTATAATCGCCATGAATCAAGCGCTCCTGCCTGATCTGGACCTGCTGGATCAAGTTTGCCAGAAGATCATTTATATCGTCATGTAACTCAATTTGAGGAAAAAAGTATTGAACAAAATCGTACCTGAATATGTATTCTTCATCTTCTCCAGTACCCACTTCATTCACCGGATAACGATGGACCTCCATTAATCGCTCAGCCAAATGTGTCAGTTTGGTTTGTGTTAATTGGGTAACCGGCTCTCCATCATAACTCGTTAACAGCACTTGATTCTCTTGCTCGTCTAACCCCCAACCGTAGGGTTTGGAAACACGAATTCCACTTTGATAAAGCTTGGACAATAATCGATATTGTTTGGCGATATCCGGTTTGGAATCCTTGTCCCAGACTTTCAATACGTACCGCCGATCTTCCATTTCAATTCTCATCACAGTTGCTTCCAGTCCAGGTGGCAAGGAAATGATCTGATAATCCTGTTCCATCACCTGCTGGATACGTTCGTCCAGTTCTATCCAATTCATCTGGATAAGTTGAATCGTCATCATTCTCCTCCTTCCATGTTATTACAGCCTCTCCCTGTTAGTCAGGTATAATCAGGCCTTTGCCAATAACATTGGCGGATACTGGCTGTTTGCCCAATTCTCTGGCCCATACTGACAGCTGTCCCATATGGTGAATCTCATGGGCGATCACATGTCGCATAACTTCTCCCCATGAATCTGTACTGGCCTTGCCAGCTGAGCGATGATCAATATAAGCTCTTTTTTCCATACTCGAATCCCATGCTGTAACAAATGCCTCCACATCAGGACGTAACTTGCGATCGAGTCGCCTTACCGCCTCAAGATTCTGGTAGTTTGCAAAATCTTCTGCATCATCCGGTTTGCCCTGAAGCAACTGAAGCCAGCTCCACTCTACATCAATGATATGAAATAACGTTTGTAATATGTTGCCTACTCCGCCCGTGCGAGGCCGAAGCAATTCTTCAAGCGGTACATCTTCACACCACACATACCATTGCTCACGCACCATCCAGTTATAACGAAAGAATATTTCCATTGGTATATTCCCCTTTATCGATGTTTTTCATAGAGATTTGATCAATTCTGTATTGGCAAAGGTATCCTCCGAATGTTCAAGATCACCATAAATACTACTAATTTGATTAAATCCGGAATTGATCCAGAAGCGTAATGCAGGCCAATTTTTGAGTGCCACGTTGATTCGAATTTCCTTGTAACCAAGTTCGGAAAAGTGAAGCGTCAACGCCTGAATTAATTCTTGTCCATATCCCTGCTTCTGGATCTCGCTCTGGATATATAAAAATTCGAGATAGATTGAATCCTCAGAGGGATACCCATGGTACACACTTAACAAACCAATATAGCGGTCATCCTCATTCGTGCGAATGGATTGAATTCGATAATTCTCCAGCCTGCCTCCCGGCGGAAGGTGGCCTTCTTCAAAACATTCTTTCACATAGTTCCGATCATGCTCTTGTCCATCCCATTGATGCAAGTACCGACTGGTTTCATATATGGACTCAAGTTCAGGAATATCGGATTCTTCCACATTCGAGATAATAAGTCGGTCTGACTTCCATTCTACTGGCAGTTGTTTCATCGTAATCACTCCACCTTTATATCTATATAAATTAAACTATTGAATATTTACACTTACCACTCCGATGACAGAACAACCTTCCAATCGCTGTTATCCCCAGATTTTTTTGATTCATTTTATAATGAGAAACTCCGGGGATAAAGGCGGACACTTCGCTTCTTCAGGTTTTTTCTGTCCTCTCCATTTCGTGTAAATATTTAGTTCAATTTATTTAGTTAATTTCTTTTTTATATATAAGATCACATGGATTCCTGCATAAATAAACAGGACATTGAACAAATATAGAAGTACATTTAAATAGATGCCAGATATAAACCAGATTGTTCCGTCAGAGTTAGCATAATGATAATCCGTAAAGAATCGGAGCGGGAAACCATACTCTGTTCGGAGCGGTCCATCTTCAGTATGTAAAGTTCCAGGTATACATAGGATGGCTAATACAGCAAGCCAGGCTGATAGATTCATTATTCTTTTGTTAATCGTCAATATATCTCCCCCTTATTCAACACTAACGCTATCTTCACCAAAATATGTCCCTTCCAACTTTTGATCCATAAAGTCTCTTAAGTCCTTTTGATCAACTATATATCTCGAACTTCTATTAAATCTGCTTTTTGTGGATACAATAATCTGTTTCCGATTGTATTGAATCGTAACTTTAGCGTTATGCTTTAATTTCAAAGCAATTCCTGCACTAATGCTTCCTGTGACATCATCTACTGGTATTTTGGCTGATTCCGGGGCTGCATTCAGCCAGCCGACTATACGGCTAATGTCTTCTTTACTTAACGTAACATTGTCAATGCTAACGTGTGCTCCACCGTCGCCTGTCCTGGTGTACACAACTATGCTCATCTCTGTGCTTATCACTTGATTTCTTGAAATCGGCTTATTTGGATCTGGATTACTCGTGATTAGAAAATACAGAAACATGATTGCCGCACCTATGAAAAACCAGAATCGCCTACGTTTTCCTAGCATTACAGCGCATTCTCCGTATCCACCACGTTGGCAAACAGTCTCAGTACCGTATTGTGATGTGCAATAATCTGCTCTGCTTGAAGTGTCTTTGAATTCCATGTGCTGTGCGCATCTTGAACCAGATTGACCGTGTATCCCAGACTGTATGCTCTGCGGCATGTCGTGTCTACACATACCTCGGTCTGCATTCCCGTAAGGACTAACTCCTTCACGCCATTATCTTGCAATTTCAGATGCAGATCGGTTTTGTGAAACGAATCCGGTGTCTCCTTTTCAATAACGAGGTCACCAGCTATAGGTGCAATGGATGGATGAATGGCCCACCCCGGAGTTCCTCGTTCCAGTGGACTGCCTGACCCTTCGCTGTGTTGGATATATATGATGGCATGCCCTGCTTCACGGGCCTTGGCAATTAATACCTGGATCTTCTGAAGCAATCGTTCCCCTTGATAAACGGGATCTGCTTCATCAAACATCGCTACCTGTACGTCAATGATTAGAAGTGCACAATGCGTTGTCATTTTCCTTTCCTCCTGACAAATCAATTTAATTCAACTCTTTCTTCTTTGCTTTTTTAACAAAACTTCCAATCCCATATCAATCAGTACAAATAGAATAGCAGCAAGAACGCCAAATAAGGTCAGAACTAACGTCTCTTTGAAATCCAAGATTGCTTCTCCTGCGCCCATGACCAGATAATAGATGTACATGCCCAAAACTCCAGCACATGCATAGCCTAATATCCTCGTACTTAGATACAACACATGATTAGGGAATTGTATTCGGCTGAGCAGATAGTCTAGCAATATCGATAAAGGTAGCCCGATCAACAGGATCAAGGGAGTCGCGTATAACAGATAAATTAGAATGTAAAAATCAAAACTGTACGATTCATTCATCGATATGAGACTTGCAGCCAAAGTAAAACAAATGATGGTTAGAAGCGTTGTCATTAGCTTTCTTCCCATGTTCATCTCATCACTCCAAGTAAGTTATCTCTATTCATTGGATGTGCTCATACATCAGATTTTGCCGGTTGCCATCCGATTTCTTGAGACCAACTATGTGCTCTCTGTAATATCCTCCACACCGTTGGCCCTTTTCCTTCAACATATTTGGGACGCTCATCTTTATACAGTGACATGAGTCTGTGCTTTTCTTCCGCATAGTTCAAACAATCTTCTGGGTGCTCCCTTAAATAGTCTCTGAACAGTAAGGTCATCTGCTCGGAGAAACTGCCTGCCTGTCTAACGTGTATATGTATCCTTCTGTTTCCGGGTTCTTCACGAAAGTAACGTTTAGTCTTATCTGGATTTTCTGCTCTAAATACAAATCCGACTGTTTCGATCTCACGTTTGTAGTCCAACAAATTTTCATACTGGGAAACAGATATTTGTATATCTATGATGGGTTTGGCATCTATACCAACAATTGAAGTGGACCCAACATGGTCAATCCGCACGGCCTTTTCTCCTAATGCCTCTCTTAATTTCGAACCCGTTTCAAGAAACAAATCACGCCATTTCGGATCATACTTTGCGATTCTCCATTGATCCTCCATACAACTCCTCCTTGGTTATTCACTCAAGCTATATAATTAAATAACACGTTCTCTTAACCTTTTGTTACATTAGATTATTAGTGATGCCATATAGAGATCATGCAAAATCATCATTGTTTATTCCCAGTTCTATTTGTTTTCGGGATTCAATCATGTATTCGTACAATAGTATCTATCCTCATCATTGTTAAAACTAATATAAAACCCCACATAATCCTGAAGGGTCGCATCATGTTGTTTGTGTAAAAAAGAGAAGGACCCTTAGGCCCGCCCCTTAACTTCTCATTGATAATCACACTTGAAATTTGTAAAATCAGCTGAAGCATCTTGCCCACTTGCGTATAAACCAATGAGCACGCCTGTAAAACCTCCTGCCACCTCCGAGGATAGGTATCTCGTCTGAGCCGTGCCCAGCAGAATCTCTTCACCATCTGCTTGAAACAGGAAACTGTAGCGTTCGTGGCTTGAGCGGATCACCAGCGTTGCATGCTGTTTATTTCCCAGATCCACTTCATGTTCTATCGATTTGATATCACCGATATTTAGACGCTCGATCACCTTATAACCGTCCTGCTGCCCACGAATAGCCACTTCATAATGATGATTCTCATCCATGTAGATCGTGATCCCGGCTTCTCCACTCGTCAGACTAACATCGACTGAAATTGTTGCATTAAAGTCTTTTTGACGTAGCCCGATGAACGTTGGGGATGCTGGAACGTCCAGCGTTACATCGGTTCCTGTTAGCGTAAGCTTATCTGATTCAAGCTGATAATGCTCTGTATTTGGATGACGAAGGTAACACCATTCGAGGTTCCAGTCTGTATTTTCAAACGTATAATGCTTCTTGTCCTGCTGAATCACCGTGTCGGGAATACGATTAGTCTCAAAACTCGTCAGCGCTGTGCCTGCATGCCCAGCTGTAAACCATCCGTCTTCATCAAACGTGATCGGAGTCAGAAATACTTCTCGGCCCAGATGATGGTACGTAGCCCATCGGCCAATCTGTCGGAATCCCAAGTGAAAGAGCCAGCAGTTCCCCAGATCATCCTGAACCAGATCACCATGCCCCACACCCTGGAGTTCATAACCGCCCAGATTGCGGTTAGTCAGAACTGGATTGTGTGCATAGGCTTCGAACGGACCTGAAGATGAAGTTCCCCGGGCATACGTTACCATGTGACCATACTCGGTGCCGCCTTCGGCTGCAAGCAGGTAATAGTAACCGTTCATTTTATACAGATGCGGGCTTTCCAGATATCTTCCACCTGTCCCATTCCATATCGAACGACTTGGGCTAAGTTTGCGGCCCGTTTCAATCTCAATCTCACACTGGACAATTCCGCCAACGCCTTCATCATCAACGCCATTACTCATAAACAAGGTCTTGCCATCTTCAAAATACAAATCGGGATCAATCCCGCCTTGATCCACATAAATAGGCTCAGACCATTCTCCGTAAATATCGTCCGTCCAGACATAGAAATTCTGATGAGTTGTATCGTTGGTTGTGACCATATAAAAACGTCCGTCATTATGCCTGATCGTTGGTGCAAATACACCCCCAGAGCTGTTCACCGTCTCGAGCTGAATCTGGCTTTTGCGAGTCAGGCAGTGACCAATCTGCTTCCAATTCAGCAGATCCTTGCTTTCAAAGAGCGGTACGCCCGGAAAATATTGAAAAGAACTGCAAACCATATAGTATGTATCGTGCACCTTAATCACACTAGGGTCTGGATAAAAACCTTTTACAACAGGGTTATTGTATATCATTACTCCACTCCACCTTTTATTATAAAATTCACAAATATAAGAATTCAACTTCGTAACAACTATAAAAATTAAACACCATTGGGTGTAAACTTGCAATGAATCTGGATTGCATCTTGGAGTTAATTTTATTAAATTAATATATATGTGATTTTAGAAGATTAAGGGTAGGGAGTTGTACAGATGATCAAAGCAAATGGGGAGCCCCAGTTCCTTCCTTTATATGAGGCGCTTGCAAGCGAAGTCAGATGGAGAATCATGGATATGATTGCAGATCGCGAAATGAATGTGAAGGATATTGCTGCAGCATTAGAGCTTAGTCCCTCCATTGTCACGATGCATATTCGCAAACTGGAGGATGCGGGTCTAATTGGGAGCAAAAGAGTTCGGATCAACGGAGGGACACACAAATTATGTTACCTCAAGCAAAATCAGATTGAGATCGAGCTTCCATCCCCAAGCCGAACTTCACGAACCAGAGAGCAGACGATATCCGTCGGGCACTATACTGCTTTTGATATCCACCCTACTTGTGGGCTAGGGACACTTGAGAAAGAAATCGGCGTATGGGATGATCCGCGTTACTTCCTTGATCCCGAGCGGGTACACGCCGCTATCCTGTGGTTTGGGAAGGGCTATGTTGAATATAAAACACCTAACTTTGTACTACCTAATCAGACTACCGATGCTATTGAAATTTCGATGGAACTGGCGTCTGAAGCTCCGGGATTGCGGGATCATTGGCCTTCGGATATTCGCTTCACCTTCAATGGCATTTCTCTTGGAACGTGGACAAGCCCTGCCGATTTTGGCAGAGCAGCACGCGGCAAATATACGCCGGAATGGTGGCATCGCAATGTAAATCAGTATGGATTATTGAAGACCATCCGCATTGATGCCTCTGGTACATATATGGATGGTGAGTGGATGTCAGACATTACTCTCAAAGATGTCAAACTAGACGAACCGTTCTGGACGCTACGCTTCACGGTTGACGAGGAAAGCCCCAACGTAGGGGGATTAACGATCTATGGTGCCGGTTTCGGTAATCATGATCAGGATATTATTATACGTGTACTTCAGATCTGAAGTAACCGCTAAGTGGAGGTGGTGATATCATTCAGATCTGGTATTAGAAGATAGACCTATCTATGTGTTAGCAATCATTTTGTGTTTGGAACCACTTTCTTAGCTGATTAATATGAGCTTGATGATAACGGTTATGGTCAGCCATATGCCATAACCCCCAACGTACCGTAGCTTGCTTTTCGTTCTGATGTCCAAAAGTAACTACTCGATCTAGGTCAGCATCTGCTACTTGTGTGCATGTTTCTTTCAGAAGGGTTAATACACCCTCATATTGAGAGATAAGTGTGTTACGTGATACACCTTGAATCAGCGGAAGTCTATTATGTTCATCAATCATGGGACCATATTGCTCTATTAATGGCTGCGGAAGGACAACTCCCTTTATTCTATAAACCCAATTCATATCAACAAACGTAATATGTCGTATTAATTGAGCTGTACTATTAAACTGGTTCTGTTCCCCTTTGTAATCTACCTCTTCTTGCGACATCCCCTCAGTAATCGATTGAAGTCGCTGACTATTCTCTTTTACTGCGGAAAATAACATTCCAACAATAGGCTCCATATTGGCTTCACCTTGTAAATCGTAAATCATAGTCATCCCACCTTTTTACCTTCGCTCTTTCAATAGGTCCTTAATTTCCCTTAACTCTGATAATATTTCTTTGGTGTGCTGGCTATTTTTTGAGTTATCTATTCCAACTTTCACAACATAAATACCGAGGAACAGATACACCACCAACATAATGATCATTCCCATGTACCTCTCTCCTTTCCAAGTAGCAGCACATTGCTATGAACGTTTACTCAAGTCTATACACCCTCTCTCTCCAACTGATTCCCATGGAATGCCTTCAAAAGAAAAGCCCGATCCGGAACGTTCAATCGTTCATACGATTGCAGATACTCCCTATTGTCATATGGAACGCCAAGGAATTTCACATCCGTTTTGCCCTCTTGGAGATCCACAATCCCATATCTGGAAATGGCAAGATCGTTACAGCCTAAAGCTCCCGGATTCATATAAACCCGCTGATCTGTCCTATAATAATGAAGAATATGATAATGACCAAAACAAACCAAATCATTAGTCGTCCCCTGATACTTCGCGTCTAATTTGGTTCCGGATGGTTCTTTATCGATAACATCCAACTTGTCGTTGCTCATATGATAGTGAGTTAGAAGGAACCGACGTCCTTCTAACTCTTTTTCAACGAATTTCGGTAGAGCTTGTATTCTCTTGATCGATTCTGCACTTAGATGTTGACCAATCCATTCATGGTGCTCAGCTATGCCTTTATGTCCTTCTAATGGACCCTTATTTTGGAGTAAGCTCAATACGGCCTCTTCATGATTCCCCGAAATCGCTATCATATTTTTACGGCTGTACAACATCTCGATCACTTCATTGGAGTAAGGGCCAATACCGATCATATCCCCCAAACAAAATGTATGCTCAACATCTCCTCTGGAATCGATATCAGCTAATACCGCTTGAAGAGCAGGGAAATTCCCATGAATATCGGTTAAGATGGCAACCTTCATTGTGACTCCTCCTCAGGAATATACATCGTCTGAATCTCCTGTACACCCGGAATAAATCCCAGATTCAGATATACGGACTCGGCATCATTTCCTTGCATCACATACAATCGTAGGACAGGATACTGACCCTTAAGCGCATTCAAAGCTCTCTGTAACATCAGTGTAGCAAGCCCTCTTCCTCTATATGCCGGCCGAACCCCTATGCTGTATACAGCAGCCTGATTATCCTGCAGGCAAAGACGACAGTTGGCAATAAGCTGCCCCGTTTCCTTATCGTATACAAGCGTGGAGGCTTGAGTCAGAATTTCATTCGTATAATTAGGGTCATCGCTTGGAATAAAATCTGCAAGCGTGGTATGTTTTCTTCGTGTAGCTTCAAGACTTCCTGCAAAACTCTCCAGGTCACATTGAGCAATCTCATCTTCATTCACATATGTTCTGGTGCCGGTTTCACTTTCAATAATCTCTGGACTCTTCACGGTTACCCTGCTGTCCCACTCGATCTCAAAATGATCTGTAGGCCGCTGCATCCAGCGACATCTGAACTCCACTGGCCAGAATCCAGCTCTTGCGTATAGATCAACTTGGTCTGGAAGAATCTCAAAGGTCAGAATGCGTTTGGTGCGATCGGACCACTGTAATAATTTATGCTTCAGAAGCTTCAATACCTCAAAGCACTGCTGGAATGGCGGGATAAAAAACAAATGATACATCCGGTTAGGCTCCATTCTCACGCCACCTATTTTGCTTTCCCCCTTGTAAATCCAGTACGCACTGATCTTGGAAGAACTAAACTCTTCTTCCCTGAAAAATCCGACATAACGCATATCATAATAAACCGTGCAATATAATCCCCATTCGGCAAAATCAGCTTTGCGAATCGAAAATTCATCCGACAGATCATATTGAAGAATATCTGTAGACCATTCCGTTAAACTCATACGTCATTCCTCCTCAATTCTAATTACATGTACAGCAATTAAAGAACCTTTCTATACGCCACCCCGTGAACATGAATTAACACATGCTTTGCCTCCATACGTTCGAAGAAATCCAACATGTCCTTAAAGGGATTCTCGAAATACGAAGTCAGGTATGCAAGCTCTGGCGTTGTTTTTATAAAATTGTAAAAAAAGTAGGGGTCCATGTTGCCCACATCCTCTGGACTACCGAGGAAAACCTCTAATGTCTGCCCTGTTTTTGTATTCTTGAACATACAGTGCTCGCCGTGAACATCAAAATACCAGTTTCCCGTTAATTCTTCTTCTCCATGGATTACATCCGCATTGGACAGCAAATGGTACGCCCCTTCAAGAATTGACGTCCGATCAGGCTGATCGGTTTCCAATATCAGTTGGTCGATCAATTGCCACGCGATTCTTTGGTACATATCCATCACAGCCAACAATTCTTCCGTAATTTCCTGCGTTATCACCTTCATAATTTCAGATCCTTTGCCCTTTCCAATGAAGATGAACTGCTAGACCTTGCGGTTAGCAGAGATAAAATAACGTATCCAAAAAGTTGAACCGTAAATACAATGGCGACAAATTCAACCATCATGCTGTTCGCTGCATTGAAATCATTCACAAGATCCACGAAGATCTTTCCCGGTCTGGATAATACATCCCACGAATTCCACCGATTAAATCTGCCAATGTAGACCCCTATACTGCTCAATAGCAAAATAACACCGATAACCATCATACTAATGTACTTATTAACTAATTGGTTTAACATGCCGTGGAGCTGAATGATCGAACAAGTTGAGAGCAGCAATCCGATAATTGCTACGGCAAACGTCAGGGTGAGTCCATACCAAAAATCAATATTAACCCAAAATCTAACCTCCCCTTGAGCATCAAAATATCTGAATGAATGCAGAATCTCCGTAAAAAGGTAGGCCGCATTGGGCAGAAAAAAGAGCCATACTCCACACATCAGCCCCATACATATCATACTCGTTGTGGTTAATTTCTTATTGAATATGTATCTAATGCAGGATGAGATAATGAATGGTACCCATGCCAGGAACATGTCCCAACTTAAAAATCGATACATATTCGTATCCGTTTGGGCACGTAAATACATCACAACACCTAGACAACAACAAGTAGCCACGAGCAAAGTAACGATGAGTCGGAGATCTTGAACCGGATGTTTGTTATCTTTCATTTCTTTGCTTCTACTTCCTTTTCCTTGATGAATGTTATAAGTTATAAATACTTTTTAAATGCCTTGCTGGATTCTCCGTTGTACCCCAATTTCGTATAAAAGTGATGTGCTTCGTTTCTGGATGATCCGCTCGTTAGAAACACCTTCACACACTTTTTCTGCACACATACATGCTCTATATGTTTCATCAATTCAGATCCATATCCCTTGCTCTGCACATGTTCCGTAATGATAACCCGCTCAACTACGCCAAATGGTCTATTTTCCACCAAAGCATCCAGACAAATATGTAAATGAGCCGTGCCGATCACCTGATCATCCATTTCATACACCAACAAGAAACTGTTTGGGTTATTCCGAACCTCTTCAATCCGTTCTGCCAGTACCTTCGTGTTTAAGTTGTTTGGCAATAATTCTGTATACAGCCTTTCGATAACCGCTGCATCCCTAGCTTCTGCCTCTCTTATCATCAAGCTTCCCCTCCCTGTTACCTCACTTGATAACTTAAAATGATATCACCGTTGTCTTCCAACTCACCCGTTTCTTGAAACCCGATACGCTTATACAGCGCATTTGCCGCAATGTTATGCGGAACATGGGATACCCTGATTTGCCGGCAGTCACTTCTCTCTTGCAACATACGAACTACTTCTTGAATGGCAAGTTTACCGTAGCCCTTCCCCTGGTACTTCTCATCCATCATGAAGCGCAGAATCCAGTAATACCCGTCATTGTAGATCTCGTTATCAAATAAAATAAAACCGACCATCTGATCCTCTGCAAAAATGCCATATGGTTTGGACGTAATCTCCTTCGTCGCATGGATCAATGAATCCGCATTGCTTGCGACCAAATCGAGCTGATCTTCCCGCGGTTTAAGGTTGATGCATTCGAATTCATTTATTTTGGTTATAGGTTGTAACGTCACTTGCTCCATATCCACAATTTTCTCTCCTTGCAGCTTATTTACTAGATTTTCTTGATCAATATAATCTCCAAGGGTTGTGTATCCAGCAACAGAGCCCCTGCATCAATATATCCCAGCTTTCGATAGAAATGTTGGGCATGTTCGTCCGATTGCGTTGAAGTCATCACGGTATCAAAGCCTTGTTGCTTCATTAGACTTTCCCAGTGATGCACCACTTTTTTGCCAATTCCACCGTTTCGATAGGATTCATCAATCCAGATCATATTCATGAAGGGAAGGTTGTCCCAAAAGTAACCGTACCTCATCCATCCAACTCTTGATCCCTCGTCCTCGTCCCATAAGATGAATATTTCTTTCTCAGAAATCTTCGTTTTCACAAGTGACTGATGGATATGCCGATCTCTTTCAATGATATAGTCGTAGTCAGCTTCCGTTGCGTATTCAATCTTCATTTGTATTACTCCCTTCATTAACTACGTCCATCATAACCCAAAATGTGGTATATGCGAACATTTCTTTCCTCTTTTTCCCCCATGCCAAAAAACCACGGTTTCCCGTGGCTGTACCCGCTCTATTTTCCTCAATCCGCTGTTGATCCGCTGACCAATTGCCCCTTGTACCATACGGCCTGCCGCGCAGATCGCCGCGCAACGGCTTCCGCCGAACAACTCGCATGCACCAATACAAAACTCGCGGAGTCGCCTACCTTCGGCCAGACTTGTTCCCCTTGTGAATCCAGCGGTGTGATCCCCCCTGTTACGAATGCCAAAGATTGAGACAAGGACAATTCGTCACTATATCCGTACAGTTCTGCAAAGCGTCCCGCTTTCTCAAGCAGATCCCCGTTGCCAAAAGGAGACCAATGATCTGTCAGGCTGTCTGTGGCCAACTTCACGTCCACACCCATACGGTGGAGCATGGGAAGAGGCATCATCGTTCTGCCAATGGGCACCGTGGAAGCAATGCTCATACCAAGCGAAGCCATTCGCTGCGCCATATCTTCTGCTTCCTGCTGCTCTGCGCGGGCAAACCAGAACGCATGACTTACCGTAACTTTGCCCTGAAGCCCTGCTGCTTCAGTCAGATTAGCGAGTTCCAGCAGTGTTTGTTTACCGGCCTGCCCGCCATCATGCAGATGTATGTCTATACCCGCCTGGTACTGAACAGCCAGTTCAACCATGGCATTCAGTGATTTCTCGATCTGTTCGTCCACCGTATGAGGATCAAGTCCGCCCACATGTGTTGCACCTTCCTTCATCGCTTGGCCCATAAGCTCCACTGAATGGGAGCGAAGCAGTCCATGCTGGGGGAAAGCTACGATTTCCGACGAGATTTTGCCCGAAAATGATTCCAAAGCCTGCCGCGTCGCTTCCAGTCTTTTCAACCCACTGACGGGTTCGATATTACAATGACTACGTACATGAGTGGAGCCGTACCCCTGGATCAAGGTCAGAATGCTCTCCGCTTGACGCTTTGCATCTGGCAGCAGCTTGGGCAACAGAACCTTCTCTTCCTCAATGCGATCGAAAATACTAGAGATACGTTTAACCGCTGTCCACGGCCCATCGTAGTAGGTTTTGTCCAGATGGATATGAGCCTCCTCGAACGAAGGCAGCAGCAAAAGTCCTTTGCCATCTACTTGTGGCAGATCGCTAGACAGCGGGTTGTTTCCTTCCACAATCGCCGCAATCACTCCATCTTCAATTCGCAGATGAGCAAGGGTTGTCCGTGTCCCTGTCACCTGTTCCCCCTCCTGAACATAACCCCGCTCCAAAGTCACGTTTGTTAACCAATAAACCTGCTTCATCATGTCATTCCTCTTTTCTCACCCGGCATTACGTCTTCCGGATACCGATTGATCTATGATCTATGGTACCATACGGGTTCACAGGGCAAAAATACGTAAAACGTTGGTGTTCCATATGCGGAACGTTTGTATTACGCTACATTAATGCATGCAAAAAAACAGACACAATGAAGTGCCTGCCCTGTCCATATCACCTTAATCTTCTATGTTCCCTCTTCCATTAAAAATGAAACCGCGCATGCCCTCCATCGGTCACACCTTCAATCTGTTCGATATCCAGCAGTCTGCGCTTCATCTCCAAACCTCCGCGGAACCCGGTCAGCTTGCGATTAGCCCCGATAATGCGGTGGCAGGGTAGCAGAACCGGAATTGGATTGGCCCCATTTGCAGCCCCAACCGCTCGCACAGCCGATGGTCTTCCAATCGCAGTAGCTATATCACCATAGGTCCGAATTTCACCATAAGGCACACGCCCTAGCTCTCTCCATACCTCCTGCTGGAAGTTCGTTCCGATCAAATCCAGTGGGATTGCATCTGTATAAGCCATCGGTTCCCCTGCAAAGTAGGACTGCAGCCAGTCCACCATGCCTGTTTGTTTCAGCGCATGCTCGTTCTCTTCCAGTTCCACGCCAGGTGCAACTTTCTGTAACCAGCCATTCCAGTCCTCCAGTGTTTCGTTGGGCATGACCACTCGGCACAATCCCTGTTCCGTTGCGAGCAGCACCCATGGACGACCGTCCAACTGCATCGTAGTGTACATCAACTTTTTTCTCATTCGTTTATCGCCCTCTCCGCGGTGGAATGCTTCATGTTAGGACTAGGAGGTAACCTGCTTCTTCACCTTACGTTTCATACTGCGGATCATCTGCTTGCTCTCCGGATCAACGCGATAAGATTCCGTGATTTTCTGAAGGGCCTTATTATACGTAAAATCGTCCAAGGTATTATGGTTCAGATAACGCAGAGTCACCTCAGGTTGTTTCACATAGGCCATTGAGATGGCCCAAGCAACTGCCATTTTCACATAATACGCCTCGTGACTAATCTGATCCAATGCGGTTAGAACCTGATCAATATATCTCTCATTCAGATAAAAATTCAACAGCATTACCACGCCAAACCGAATCTCATATTCCTGATCTGATTTCAGATAGGGCTGCAAAAAAGCCCACATCGGCTCCGAATGCACCTTCGTATATTTCAGTCCCGCACAGAAGCTGTCACACACCGACCAGTTGTCAATCTTCGGTACAAATGTTTCAATAGCCTTTAACAGTTCGTCCAGATCAGCCTGGACATGTCCAATGACCATTGCTTGCAACATCACTTCTTCAAAATATTCATCCTCTGCCGTTTCCAGATACGTGCGCCAGTCCCCGGCGGCAAGCTGCTTGGCAATTTTTCGTAAGGCAGGCAACCTTACACCTAGTACATTCGTGATGTTGGGAATAAGTGCAGCCGAGAATTTCTGATACTCCGGCTCAACCATGCTGAGCAATTGTGTTCTAATATCTGCTTCCACTAGCGCATGTCCTCCTCGTCTGTTGCTATACAACAAGTATATCCTTGCAGCGGCTGTTTGTAAGCCCATATCGAATGTTTGAGCAAGATTACAATATTTTTGGGTGCGCTCTTTTCCCTTCATTTGTTTAACCGCCAGCCCATTTCGTTTAAAAATATGAAGCTAACCGTTTAGAAAGGAGTGTCGATATGAACGGACCTCATACCAAGAAAGATTTCTCCGTAGAGGAGATCACCGAACAACTCGTGCAATATGTGCAATCCCGGAACCTTCCCGATTTCTATAAATTGGTGAAAGAACTGCATCCCTACGACCTCTCACTTGTATATAAAAAGTTCCCTGAAGAAGAAACCAATCGGTTTCTGCTCCTGTTCAAACCTGATGCTCTGGCGGATCTTGCCGAGACCTTGAAGCTGCACGAACAGATTCAACTGTTTGAACGACTTGGGCCGGAACGAACACTTGAAGTCATGCAGCAGATGGACAAAAGTGATCTGATCCGGTTCATGCACGATTTGCCTGCCAAACGCAGAGAAGAATTGCTGTCCAACATGAATCTGGACCACTCTGCCATTATCCGGTCCGTGCTTAATTATCCGCCGGAAACGGCAGGACGTATCATGACAGATCAATATCGGACCCTGCTCGCCCATGAGACAGCCAAGGAAGCCTTGCGACAATCGCAAGGTACCATGCATATATCCTCCTCCAGTTACCTCTATGTGACCGATAATGAAGGCAAACTGGTCGGTGTCGTGAGTTATCGCTCACTCGCCTTGGCAGACAACAAGACCCAGGTTGAAGAACTGATGACCCGGCGGGTGATCCATGCAACGGTAGATATGGACCAGGAAGAAGCAGCACAGCTTCTGCAGCGTTATGAGTTTATGGCGCTTCCGGTAGTGGATGAGAATCACAGATTATGCGGTATCATCCAGATGGATGACGTCATTGATATTATTATGGATGAAGCGAGTGAAGATTTAGCCAAGATGGGGGGTGGCAGCAAGGATATCGACTTTGATACCAAACCACTCGTGGCCGTCAGACGCAGGCTTCCCTGGCTCATCTTGCTTCTATTGATTGGTCTAATCTCGGGAAGTATTGTGGATTTCTTCGAGGATACATTGAATCAGGTTGTAGCACTGGCATTTTTCATGCCGATGATTGCAGGTATGACCGGTAACACAGGAACGCAGTCTCTGGCTGTTGTGGTACGCGGACTGATCGGACGCAAACTCGACAAAGCCACCGTACTCGCACTGATTGGTCGAGAGATCAAGGTAGGAATAATGATTGGCTTGGTATGTGGATTGCTGATTACTGTCATCGCTTATTTCTGGCAAGGGGACTGGTTACTCGGCGCCATTATTGGTGTATCTCTGTTCCTCACTCTGGTCATTGGTACACTGACCGGTACATGCATCCCGCTTCTACTTAGTCGTTTCAAAGTCGACCCGGCTGTTGCCTCTGGCCCATTAATCACCACATTGAATGATATCTTGTCCCTGTTTATCTATTTTGGGATCGCCACACGTTTCCTCGATGCCTTGATGTAAATAGGTTGTGCATACAACAAAACAGACCTGATCCTGATGAGATCAAGGTCTGTTTTTTCATTTTATCAAGTGTTACGCCGATCTTTTATTTTTATTATAGATATCAAACGCTACAGCGAGCAGCAATACCAATCCCTTAATTCCCTGCTGCCAGTCAATACCAAGACCAATCAGGGACATCCCGTTATTCAGCACACCCATAACCAAACCACCGATGATGGCACCAAATACCGTACCTATGCCCCCTGAAGCGGAAGCACCACCGATGAAGCAGGCCGCAATGGCATCCAACTCGAAATTGGTACCCGCTCTTGGCGTAGCCGCATTCAGACGTGCGGCGAAGATTAACCCTGATACCGCGGCAAGCGTACCCATGTTCACGAAAACCCAGAAGGTTACCTTTTTTGTTTTGACACCGGACAGACCTGCGGCCTTCTCATTACCTCCAAGCGCATACACATGTCGTCCCATGACAGTACGATTCATAACGAAGGAGTACACAACGATCAGGACAAAGAGCAGGACCAGGATATTCGGAATACCTGCATAACTTGCGAGTACAAACGTAAACAGATTCGTCACGACAGCCACCACAATCAACTTGAGCAAGAACAGTCCCTGTGACACAACCTCAAATCCATATTTTCGCTGGGAACGGCGTTCCCGCAGTTCATTGACAATGTACCATACGGTGAGCACAAGACCCACAATGATCGATACCAGACCGAAGCCCGAGAATTGAATGTCTGCCAGGAAACCCGAGCTTATTTTCTGGAATCCACCCGGGAAAGGAGAGATCGATTGCCCCTCCAGGACAATCATCGTTAAGCCGCGGAATAGCAGCATGCCTGCCAACGTCACGATAAATGCCGGAATTCGCACATATGCGATCCAGAAGCCTTGCCATGCACCGATCAAAGCCCCAACCAGCAAAGAAGCGATGACCGCAAGCCAAGCCGGAAGCTGCCAATCAACCATCATAATCGCGGCAACGGCACCAACAAAGGCTGCAATGGAACCAACAGACAGGTCAATATGCCCGGTAATGATGACCAGCACCATTCCAATCGCCAGCACCAAAATGTAACTGTTCTGCAAAATCAAATTTGTAATATTAATCGGCTTGAGCAACAGCCCGCCTGTAAGTACCTCGAACAAGAGCATAATCACTACCAGGGCAATAATCATGCCGTATTGACGGATATTATTTTTGAACAGTTTTGTTATCATTTCCATGCTTGCCGCCTCCAGACTTGGTCATATATCTCATCAACGTTTCCTGCGATGCTTGCTCCCGGCTGACTTCACCCGTGATTCGCCCGGCATTCATCACATAGATCCGGTCACACAGGCCAAGAACCTCCGGAAGCTCGGATGAGATTACCAGTACGCCCTTGCCTTCAGCAGCAAGCCGATGAATGATCGTATAGATTTCGAATTTCGCTCCTACATCAATACCGCGGGTAGGTTCATCCAGGATAAGAATATCCGGTCCGGCAAAAATCCATTTGCTGAGCACCACTTTTTGCTGGTTGCCTCCACTCAGATTACCGGTCTTCTGCAAAATACTTGGTGCTTTGATGTTCATGCTTTTCTTCATCTCTTCCGCCACCAGTACTTCTTCACGCTCGTTCACTACCGCGTTTCGCGTCAGCTTGCTCAGACCCGTCAAGGAAATATTGCGCTTGATGTCATCCATCAGAATGAGTCCGTATTCCTTGCGGTCTTCTGTCACATAAGCAAACCCATTCTGAATAGCCTCTGTGACGGTATTGTTGTGGATCGGTTTACCATTCTTAATGAGTTGACCCGAAATATTCCGGCCATAGGATTTGCCAAAGATACTCATGGCAAGTTCGGTACGCCCAGCGCCCATCAGCCCGGCAATACCTACAATCTCACCACGTCTGATATTCATATGGATCTGATCCAGTACCTTCCGCTCGGCATGATGTTCGTGATATACCGTCCAGTCCTTTACCTCAAGGATAATTTCACCAATGGTCGCATGACGCTCCGGATACCGGCTGGTGAGATCACGTCCTACCATTCCGCTAATAATCCGGTCCTCCGTCACTTTTTCCTTCTTCATATCCAACGTCTCAATTGTCTTGCCATCCCGTAAAATAGTCACCGAATCGGATACCTTGGATACCTCATTCAGCTTGTGTGAGATCAGGATACAGGCGATGCCCTGTTTCTTGAATTCCAGCATCAATTGCAGCAGATTTTCACTGTCGTCCTCGTTCAGTGCAGCGGTTGGCTCATCCAAAATAAGCAGTCGTACCTTTTTGGAGAGCGCTTTCGCAATTTCGACCAGTTGCTGCTTGCCTACCCCAATGCTGGATACCAGCGTGTTTGGATTTTCGCTCAGTCCCACCTTCGTGAGTAGTTCTCGTGTACCTACAAAAGTTTCCTTCCAGTTGACAATTCCTCTGCTGGCACGCTCATTGCCCAGATATATATTTTCCGCGATTGAAAGGTAGGGAATCAGGGCCAACTCCTGATGGATAATGACAATTCCCAGATCCTCGCTCTGCTTAATATTCTTGAACTCACAATTTTTGCCCTGAAATAAAATGTCGCCTTCATACGTGCCATGTGGATATACACCACTCAGTACCTTCATCAAGGTAGATTTACCTGCGCCATTTTCACCACATATGGAATGAATTTCGCCTTCACGGACTTTCAGATTGACATTTTCCAGCGCTTTGACGCCAGGAAAGGTTTTGGTGATGTTTTTCATTTCCAGAATGATTCCGGCCATGGGATGTGCTCCTTTCATTTATTATTTCAGTCCGATTTCTTCCTTCGTGTAATACTGTGTACCAACGATATCCTGCTCCACATTTGTACGGTCCACTGAGATCGGATCCAAGAGATACGCCGGAACAACCTTAATTCCGTTGTTATATGATGTTTCATCATTAACTTCTGCCTGTTTTCCTTGCAAAATGCTATTGGCCATCTCTACCGTCTTCTCCGCTAGCTTGCGTGTATCCTTGAACACCGTCTGCGTCTGTTCCCCGGCCACAATGGACTTGATTGAGGCAAGTTCTGCATCCTGTCCTGTAATAACGGGTAGCGGCTTGTTCGAAGTACCGTAACCAATCCCTTTCAAGGATGAGATGATACCAATACTGATTCCATCATAAGGAGATAATACTGCATCCAGATGATCACCCGAGTAATACGCACTCAGCAGGTTATCCATCCGTGACTGGGCCAGTGCCCCGTCCCAGCGCAAGGTCGCAATCTGGGCCATCGTCATCTGCTTGCTGCGTACCACCAGTTTGCCGGAATCGATGTACGGCTTCAGCACAGACATCGCACCGTCGAAGAAGAAATAGGCGTTATTATCATCAGGAGAGCCACCAAACAGCTCAATGTTATATGGTCCTTTTCCATCCTTGAGCCCAAGCTTTTGTTCGATGTAGGAGGCTTGAAGCACACCCACCTTAAAATTGTCGAACGTGGCGTAATAGGTTAAGTATGGCGTATTGCGAATGAGCCGATCATACGAGATCACTTGTATCCCTTCGTCATGCGCTTTCTTGATTACATCCGTTAATGTGTTGCCATCCACGGACGCGATGACCATCACATCCACACCTTTGGTGATCATGTTTTCAATCTGTGAAATCTGATTCTCAACCACATCCTCAGCATACTGAAGATCGGTTTTGTACCCCTGCTCCTGAAACAGGCGGACCATGTTCTCCCCGTCTCCCACCCATCGTTCTGATGATTTGGTTGGCATCGATATACCGACATATCCCTTTTCTTTACTGCCTGGGCCACTCTCTGCCAGATTGCAGGCCGAAAGCATCAAGGTCATCACCAGAAGCCAGATGAGCATTGCACCTTTTTTCATATGAAGTTCCCCTTTCCTCACGTCATACGGTTCTGAATGAGTTATAAGATAACGCTTACAATGCATGTAGTGCATCCTGTTGCTTGCTGTTCCTATCTGAGACCAATCGTAGCATTGGAGAAGCCATAAGGTCTTTGCACGTTTTGAACCTTTTTTATAAAAATTTAACTTTTGATGGAAACGCTTAAAGTACAAGTTTGATCCACGAGATACCATTCCAGAGTCAAAAAAAAGGACATGCTCCACTTCGCTTCACACGAAGTAGAACATATCCATCTCATTTATCACACGTCTGAATGAACAACTGTATTACGATATTTAATTCGCGGAAGGATGATAAGCCGTCCCCCCGTTCTTTCGATACTGCACAGGCGAAATGCCCATTGTTTTCTTAAATGCAGTGCTGAAATAATGCTGGGTATCATAACCTACACGCTCAGCTATGGTGTGGATCGGCAGTGTTGTTGAATCTAATAACTGTATAGCCTTGCGAATGCGAGCATGCGTGACAAGTGTGACAAAGGAATCATTCAGCTCTTTCTTCAGCACACGACTAAGATATACGGCAGATACTTGTAGACGGGAAGCGAGTGATTCCAGGGTCAGTTCCCGCTCGGCATACTCTTCGTGAATAAGCTGTCTTGCCCGGCGAACCAGAGGTGACAACTGCACTTCCCCGAATACCCTTTCACGGCAATGACGGTACGTATCCGGCGTTTCTTCCAGTGTCCCTGCATGTGTCTCCACATGAGCATGAATGGCAATATTCAGGCAAGAACTGATCTGCTGTTCCAGAAGGGACTCTATTTCTTCAGGGGCTTCCTGCCACAGACACATGCCGATCAACCCGCTTACGTCCCGAAACAGGACATGAGGCACGTCCCCCAGAAGTTCACTAATTATATTTTCCACTGCAAACAGAAACAACTGACGATCATTCTCTCTCAGTATCGTCTGACGAGCTTCAGCAGCAGGCCAGCGTACGACCCCGACCTGCACAGGTGGGACGGCGGGCAGCCGCAAAAACACAAGTTGCTCCGTCAGATCCCTCCCTTCAGCCTGCCCCTCCAGCCACTCCAGCATAAATCGCTGGCGAAGCAACGGGATATTACGTTCAATCTGATGAGCTGCCTGTTGTACATATGCCGTCCTCTGGTGCTCTTCAGTAAGTCGCTGATGCAATCGCTCAAGTGCAGCATATAATTGTTCTGCTTGCACAGGTTTTAAGATGTAATCCTCTACGCCAAGACGAACCGCCTCCTGCGCATATGCAAATTCATCATGTCCCGAGATGATCAGGTAACGACAGCCCGGGCACTTCTGCTGAAGGGCACGGATTAGTTCGATTCCGTTCAGGAATGGCATGTTCATATCAACGAGAACAATATCCACACCCAAGTCAGCAGCCCGTTCCAGCGCTTCCTCGCCATCTTCCGCTTCACCTACAACTTCCATCCCGAGAGTTGTCCAGTCAATGGCATCCCGAATCCCCTCACGAATGATCGGTTCATCATCCGCGATGAGCACGCGGTATTTCTTTGCCATGTGGCTATCCGGCGTAATCTCCATTACCTTGGTTGATTCGGATGTCTCATCTATCCCAGTGGAAGTTGTCACGGTCGATTTTATGAATTTTCCCATTCATTCTCCTGCCTCTCTTCATTATTGATCTGCTGGATTGGTGGGAGCTCTCGCATCAACGGATGAATGATGGTCACACGAGTTCCTTCACCTTCCTGGCTCTCCAGTTCAATACCGTACTCATCGCCAAAGGACAGCCGGAGACGGGCTTGCACGTTCAACATTCCATAACTTTTGCCTGTCATCCCAGGCGAAGACGCTTCCAAACTTGCTAGAGGAGCTTCAAGCAGATGCTGCATCTCGGCAAGCCGTTCGTTGGACATTCCTGCTCCATTATCCTGAACGGTCAGCAGCAGTCTGTTATGTTCCAATCTGGCCTCCACCCAAATGTGTCCCGGCCCACGCCTGCCCTTAATTCCATGATAGATTGCATTCTCTATTAGGGGCTGAAGTAGCAGCTTTAACACGAAGAGGTCCCGCAGTTCCTCTGGAATATTCAATGTATACTGAAGACGATCGCGGTATCGTGTCTGCTGAATTTGCAGATAGCTGGTCATATGCTCAACCTCGGAATGCAGCGGAATGTAATCCTGTCCTTTACTAAGCCCTATGCGAAATAATCGAGATAACGCGCCAACCATGCCGGACACATCTTCTGCACCCTCTTTGCGTGCCATCCAATGAATCGTATCCAGGGTATTGTACAAAAAGTGTGGTTTGATATGCTCCTGCAAACTCCGCATTTCAGCGTCGCGCTTCTGCCGCTCCCGCAATTCATTTAGTGATATCAGTTGTCGAATCTGTGCCAGCATGCGGTTATAACTGTTGCCAAGCATGCCAATCTCATCAGCGCGATCGCTCCAGCGGCCTGGTCTGAGATTGCCAGTCTCCGCCCTGCGCATGTAGGACATGAGTCGGAAAATGGGCTGAGCAATAGAACGGGAGAACCATAAAGAGGCGCTCAGGCCAAACAAACAAACCACAAATACAAAGCTAACCACGTAAAACTGGATTTGGCGTACTTCGGATATCGAGTCTCTTGTGGGAAATACCCCTACCGTTCTCCAACCTGTAAAGGTAGACGACTGATACATGAATAATAACGTTCCACCTTCTGTATCGGCGGTAAACGTTCCACTCTCACCGGAGGGGAACCAGTCTGTGGGAATGTGTTCTATTAGCGGGTGCTCCGGCTTGTATACACTTTGACCTTCTGCATCCGTCACCATCACATAACCGGATTTCCCCAAGGTTACATTACGGGCAGCCTGAGAGACCGACCTTAGTTTAAGATCAATCATAATAACCCCCCGCACACGTCCTGACGATTCATCCGTTATGGAACGTGCAACCGATACAATCTCATCATCCTTGTACCGTACATGTGTCGTGAGATTACGCTCTTTCGGCTGACCCAATACCATGAAGATGCCCGGATTGGCCGAAGCTTTTTGATACCAATTTTCCTGGATCAGGCTCTGTTCCACTCGGGGATACATCTCGTTGCTAATATAGTCACCATTTGCATTGACGAGAACAATCCCGGCGATTTCAGGATACAATGTTGTGAACCCCTGCAAGGTTTGTTTGATGCCATATAACCGATTTTGCTCCGTTTCGGCATTGGTGTCCATGTTCATCGGTTCGATGCCTGCAACATCATTCGGTGGCATTTTGTCGTTCATAAAAGCATCAATATCCGGATCAAATGCGATCAGATAGGTCATGTTTTGCAAATTCTCCATTTTGCTGTTCAGAGCTTCATTCACTTTGCCAATCAGTTGCATGGTATGCCCTTCAACCTGTCGCTCAACTACGCGCTCCACCGTCCAGTTCACAAGCAACCCAAGTCCTACGGAAGGTACAATGGCGAATAGCAGAAAAAGCAGCATCAGCTGGTACCGAAGGGGCATATTACGCAAGCGTAAACGCCGAATCCCGTTCCTGAAAGTGGAGAGAATCGCTCTCCTGCTCCAAGGCCTTGGACTCTTGAAATCCCCCTTGTTATTTGGCATAGTAATCATCCACATCCGAGCGTGTCACCACAGAGATCCCTGTGTCCACCATCACGGGAAGCGGTGCATTTTCACCGGATGAGGATGGGGCAGGAACCGTTAACTGGTGATGCAGATGGAACAGATATTGGAGTGACCAATATCCCATATTCCAGGTTCCCTGTGCAATTGTAGCTGAGATCGTACCGTTCTTGATCATATCCAATGTAGTCTTATTTGTATCAAACGAAATAATCTGCAATGGATGTCTGTCCCCGGCAGTCTGAACGGCTTCACCCGCTCCTGCTCCTCCGGTAGCTTCGGTCACAAAAATACCCGCCAGCTCCGGGTGTTCCTTCATCATTCTCAGTGTTTCGTCTCTGGATACCATCGCATCACCGTGTCCGTCTGCAACTTCAACAATCTGCATGGAAGGGTATCTCTCCTTGATCGTATCGCGGAAACCCTTCGTGCGCTCTTCATGATTTTGTTGTCCGGGCAAGGTTAATACCGCGACCTCTCCCTCACGACCCAGCAGTTCAGCCATTTTATCGGCAGCCATTACACCCGACTTGTAATTATCTGTCCCAAGAAAAGAATAGGCCTGGCTATCAGGTGCATCCGCGTCAAATAATACAACAGGGATATCTGCGTCGATTGCCTTGTTAATCGCTGGAACTAACGATTGAGGATCGATTGCAGATATAGCAATGCCTGCGGGTTTACGAGCGATAGCCTGCTCGATTACCATGGTCTGCTCCTTCGCATCATACCGGGTAGCCCCGCGATATTCTACGGTCACGCCAAGTGCATCCGCGGCATCCTCGAAACCTTTGAGCGGGCTCTTCCAATACTCCAGCCCGGACTGGAATGTAATCATGATATACGTCTCTCCGATATCGCCGCGCAGCCCCCGGTCCTCCCAAGAACTGTTTACCTGACTGGTGTATTCAAACCTCAATACATACAACGCAAATGCTGAGATTAGCAAAATGTAAACAAGTAGCATTTTTTTCATTCCGTTCACTTCCTCAAGTCGTCTGATCACCTTGTACATCGTCTAAATTGTAAACGCAATCATTCAAAAAGAAAACCACCCCTTATCTTTTAGAAGCAAGCTCCTGTTGCTAACCGTGTACCTGCTGCAATAATGTACTATATGGTTTCTCCCTTTGGACGTATGATCATGAAACTAAACTACAACCAGAGGAGAGCATCATCATGAATCTTGCATCTTTTTTAATCTACTGCATCGTCGTTACGTTCAGCCCAGGCCCTAGCAATATCGTAATTCTTTCTTCCGTACAGCAGGTTGGGGCGCGTCAAACGATGCAATATGTGTGGGGAGCTACGCTGGCATTTGGTCTGCTGCTTACCGCATCAGCTTTTCTTAATCATCTTCTTGCGGGAGTGTTACCCGGAGTTCTGAAGGTGATGCAGATTGTCGGCGGCCTGTACATGGTGTATCTGGCGTACCAGATCTATAAGATGGGTACCACCGAGGATGCACCAAAACAAGTTACCGGATTTTGGAACGGTTTCATCATGCAATTTGTGAATCCAAAGGTCGTCTTGTTTACTTTCACTGTCATTCCAAGTTATGTATTGCCCTTTTATCAAAGTTCATTCTCATCGTTTCTGTTCGTGCTGCTAATTACCTTCATTGGTTTTCTTGCCTATTCCAGCTGGGTTGTTTTTGGCACGGTTTTCAGAACGTTGCTGAATCGCCACCAAAAATTACTGAGTATTCTCATGACACTTTTTTTGTTATACTCAGCCATTATAGTATCCGGATTAATCTAAAGCTTGGGAGGTGTGCTGCATGGAACGGTTTAACTATAAAAAGTCGCAAGACGTGCTGGCACTATCCGCCAGCTTTACTGATTTTGCATACAAAAAACATTGCCACGAAGAGTATGCGATCGGCGTAACCCTGCGTGGCATTCAACAATACAATCTGGACGGACAATATCAGGCGTCTCACCAAAATGGTGTCATGTTGTTCAACCGTGAACAGTCTCATGATGGAAGCTCCTATGATAAGGCTGGCATTGACTATGTGATGCTGTATTTGAAGCCGGAATTGGTAGAGGAGATTATAGGCAAAAAGGAATTGCGTTTTGGAAGTCCCATCGTCTATGACCCCGAGCTTGCACGTAACATTCTGATGCTGAACGATGCCGTTCAACTCAGACAGAACGAAGCCGAGTGCAGCGAACGGGTCTTCGATCTGGTTCACCTTCTGGCTCAGAAGGAGATGGATACCAAGCTCTGGTTGCCTCAGGACAGTTTGGTTCGCAAAGCCAAGGAAATCATGTTTTGCAGCACCGAAGATGTGCTCAAGCTGGACAATCTGAGCTCCGAATTTGGCATGTCCAAGTTTCAATTTATCCGTGAATTCAAGGCACACGCAGGCATATCCCCCTACCAGTTTTTCTTAAACTGCAAGGTGGAGCGTGCCCGTCAATCCATTGAAATGCAGAAGGACGTCTATGCTGCTGTTGCCGATTGCGGATTCGTTGATCTGACCCATCTGAATCGTCATTTCAAACGGGTATTTGGTGTCACAGCTTATGAATACATGTTGCAGTTAAACTATACAAATTGAACTAAAGAATATTTACACTGGCCACTCCGATGACAGAATAACCTTCTGATCGCTGTTATCCCCAGATTTTTTTGATCCCTTTTTATAAAGGGAAAATCCGGTGATAGCGTATGCTTCCGATGCAGCTTTCTTTCAGAAAGCTTTTAGGCGAACGCTCCGCTTCTTCAAGTTCTTTCTGTCCTCTCCGTTTTGTGTAAATGTTTAGTTCAATTTATATAGTTTCATAAGATTGATAGTCCCAGCTCCAATTGGATACAATTTTGACGCCACTCCTAAAAATTCCCGTATGGAGCGCCAATAGATCTTAACGCTCTGTACGGGGATTGGCTTCTTTTTTCGTTGGGCAATCAGATTCTTTTCTTTCGTTTCCATATCCACACGATTGCCAACGCTGCTAATAAAATGACTGCACTGTATAAGATAAGATAGAAAGGCCCAGTTCGCCCATCACCATCATTGGTTTCTCCAAAATCTTCTTTACTTACAACCTTGCCCGCGCCCAGCAATTTCAAATCGTCTCCGGCTTGTTCACTTGGAACATTGCGGCTGCACAGATTCGTATGAAGCTTATGATCCACTTCATATTGATAAGCATAGATCAGGTAGGACTGATTCTTTTCAAATTGAATGCCACAGGATTCAGACCCACCATCACTCGCGAGGATTTTCATCTTTTTGGCGTTAACCCCCTTCCATGCCGTATCTACATCAAAGGTATACTCTCTTAATAAGCCATCATGCTTCGACTGTTGAGAACGTCCCTTCTTCACCACTTCTCCTGTAAATACCGTTGTGTTTGTCTTCAATCTCTCTTGAACATCACTCTCAACACAACTGCAAGCATACACTTTCTCTCCGGGAAATAGAGCTAACCCAGACGTAACCAACAGTAAGATCAACATGCACATCACCAAACGTCGTTTCATTCCGACCGCTCTCCTCCTACATTCTCTGCTTGAATAAGCGTTGTTAAGGTTACATATTTTTATTGCTGCTATATTTATTGTAAAATTATAGCACAATACAAATATCGTTATGTCCGAGATACACAAGGACACAACATACGAAATCAACCATCACGGAGGAACTCAACATTTGATGCACAACTGGAAAAAGAATATCTCATTCCCGCTGCTCGTTGCAGCGTTATGCATGATCGCTTTTATAAGCATCGCCCTGTCCATCAGCGACAACCAGATTCATCGATTTGATGACACGCTGATCGGCTGGATTCAGGGATTGGAATCCCCTGGTATGACAGAATTCATGCACCTTTTTACCTGGATCGGCAGCGAAATGCCAGTGGTCTTCATTACCATCATCGCCATGATTGTGTTATACGTTTGCCTGCGACACAAACGCGAACTGCTCTTCCTGGCTTGTGTGCTTGCAGGTTCAACCCTGTTAAATGCATTGCTCAAACTGGTATTCCAGCGTGCCAGACCTACGATTAACCGAATTATTGAAGTGAGCGGCTACAGCTTCCCCAGTGGGCATTCCATGGCTGCATTTAGCCTGTATGGTGGACTGGCCTTTCTAATCTGGAAACATGTACCCACTGTTATGGGCCGTGTGCTGATGATTATTGCCAGCGCCGTATTTATACTGACCATTGGTATAAGTCGTATCTACTTGGGTGTGCATTATCCAAGTGATATCGTAGGCGGATACTTCTTAAGTGGTTGCTGGCTCTCCACCTGCATATGGTTTTACCGCCGTCACTTGCAGCGCATGTCCCAACTGCAAAGCAGAAGACTGGCATAGTCGCCACCAGCGCATGCACATAGAAATACCCGGCTTTCCTTAACTGAAGGATTGCCGGGTATTTTTATATTCTTATATTTGATCCTGAATCCATCCTGAACGAGTTCAGAACCTATAAGAACCCGCCTGTCCTATTTCAAGGAACAGACGGGTCTTGATTTTTATACCAAATTACAACACTTCACCATTGGATTCGATGACTTTTTTGTACCAGTGGAAACTCTTCTTCGGTGTTCTGCTTAAATCTCCGTTACCGTCGTTATCCTTGTTGACATGAATGAAGCCATAACGCTTCTTCATCTCTCCAGTGGATGCACTAACCAGGTCGATACATCCCCACATGGTGTAAGCAATGAGATCTACGCCATCAGCTACCGCTTCTTTCATCTGTTCAATGTGACCTTTCAAATAATCAATGCGATAGTCATCCTGAATGGAGCCGTCTTCCTCTACCACATCGACAGCACCCAAACCGTTCTCAACCACCATCAGTGGAATCTGATAACGATCATACAGATGATTCAGTGTGTAACGCAGTCCTTTTGGATCGATCTGCCAACCCCAGTCGGAAGCTTCGAGATATGGATTTTTGATACCGCCCAGCAGATTACCTTCTGCTCTCTCGAGGGACTCGTCCGCACTCTCAACCAGAGACATGTAATAACTGAAGGAATAGAAGTCTACGCAGCCTTCACGCAAAGTCTGCTCGTCTCCCGGTTGCATCTCGATCTGGATACCTTCTTCGGCGAAGAAACGTTTGGCGAATCCAGGATATGCTCCACGAACCTGTACATCACCGCAGATCATATTGGAGATTTGGTCTTTCTTCTGTGCAAGCAACATGTCGTCCGGGTTACAAGTATTTGGATAGGTTGTCATGAAAGCGACCATACAGCCGATCTGGAAATCAGGGTTAATCTCATGTCCCAGCTTCACCGCTTTGGCACTCGCAACGAATTGGTGATGTAATGCCTGGAAACGAGTCTGTGGATCATCCACTCCGTCCACCAGTGTCTCTTTGCCTTCAAACAGAATACCTGCAGCCATATAAGCACCCATCGGCATCGTCAGACAGTTGATTTCGTTGAACGTAAGCCAGTATTTCACTTGATCTTTGTAGCGGTTGAAGAGAGTTGTACAATAACGGATATAACAATCGATGACTTCACGGGAAGCCCAGCCATTATACTTCTGTGTCAGACCGAATGGCGTTTCATAATGGGAGATCGTTACGAGCGGCTCAATATTGTACTTTTTCAACTCGGCAAAGACGTTATCGTAGAACTGCAATCCCTCTTCGTTTGGCTCCAGATCGTAACCGTTCGGATAGATCCGGGACCAGTTAATGGACATGCGGAACATTTTGAAGCCCATCTCTGCCATCATCGCGATATCTTCTTTGTAATGTCCGTAAAAATCAACCGCTTCATGGCTCGGATAATACGTCCCCTCTTCCAGTACAGGTGTAATCCGGCGTGGAATCGTGTGGGTTCCTCCTGTCATCATGTCAGACGTGCTAGGCCCCTTGCCACCCTGGTTCCATCCACCCTCGAATTGATTGGCAGCCGTTGCGCCACCCCAGTAAAATCCTTCTTTCATTGTCATGACCAGTTCCTCCTTCATATTTAACTCATTTCGATATAAAATGCTTGATATTATGCGAGTAGCCGTTCCGGTCACGAATCGTTCTTCTGATCGCTGTTATCCTCGGATTTCTTTTATTCTTATTTCTAAATGGAAAAATCCGATGATAAAGGCGAACACTTCGTTTCGTCAGAATCGATATCGTCCCCTTCACTACTTCGCAATAAATGAAGAACACAAATTATAAGACTGAGTCAAAATGTCTTGGTAAGACTTTTACACCAGTGTACCATCCATACCCTGACACCTATTGTCATGGTATAATCAGAGCATGGAAAATAACCGATTATTTCGAATGTTGCTTTTGTTATTGGAGAAAAAGAAAGCCACTGCACCCGAACTCGCCCGTATGTTCGAGATTTCTGTTCGTACGGTGTACCGTGATATCGACCGGCTGAGCGCTGCGGGTATCCCCGTCTATACGACGACCGGCAAGCATGGCGGTATCCATCTGATGGATAACTATGTCATGGACAAGTCCCTGTTGTCGGAAGAGGACCAGAACGAAATTTTGATGGGACTATACAGCATCAGCGCAATCCCACACCTTAATAGTGCCCATATGTTGCAACGGCTGACCGCCCTGTTTGATCACAAGCTGGATTGGATCGAATTCAATTTCTCACCATGGGGCAGCATCCCCCTGCAAGAGAGAGAATTGTTCAATCAGGTGAAACAAGCCATATTAACGAATCAACTGATTACGTTTCATTATGTTAATTCGGATGGTGAGAAAAGCATGCCGACTGTAGAACCACAGAAGCTTATTTTCAAAAACAGTACATGGTACTTCAAAGGGTATATTCATGATGATCCTGATCGGAAAGAATTCGAAACATTCAAGATGAAACGGATTACCCAATTGACTTTTCTAACGAGAAAACACGATCACCCTGTTCATGCGGGGTCAACCTACCCTGAATCAGAAGCAACTCCTGTCCTGACTCCTCTTACACTCTCGTTCTCCAGCAACATAGCATACCGAGTGTATGATTTTTTCGAACCGTCCCTCATTAAAAAAGAGCCTGATGGCAGGCTCCGTGTGTCTCTCGAACTGAATGTAGGGGAATGGCTCTACTCCTTCCTGCTGTCGTTTGGTTCCGAGCTGACCGTAATCGAGCCTGTTCATGTTGGACAGGAATTGCTCAGGCGTCATATCAAAGCCGTTGAACATTTGCAGAACGTCATGAACAAACTACCCAACAATGAATGATATAATATAGGCCTATACAACTTTTGATCACAGCTGACTCTCCGTCATCCATCTGACCGAAGGAGGATTATCCATGCAAGACATTAGACGCAACAATGTGGAACGTTTCAAAGGTTTTGGTACGTTATACGATCAGAACCGACCAGCTGCTCCCACTGAAGTGGTGGATATTCTAACGACATATCTTGGCAACACACCGCGTATGGTCGCAGATATTGGCTGTGGCACCGGCTTATCCTCGTGGATCTGGCTTAATGAAGCTGAACGTATCATCGGCTTTGAACCCAGCGATGACATGAGGTCTGTAGCAGAATCCAAGTGGGAATCTGCCGGGAAGCCGGATAACCTGCGGTTTGTGTCCGGCTTGTCTCACGACCTAGGACTACCAGATGGCAGTGTGGATGTGCTGACCTGCTCGCAATCGTTTCACTGGATGGAGCCGCAACCCACACTACGCGAGTTTGCACGTGTTCTTCGTACAGGGGGCATATTTGCAGCCTACGATTGCGACTGGCCGCCAATGTTAGACTGGCAGTTAGAACAAGCCTATCTGCAGTTGAATAAGGAAGCAGATCAACGAGCAGCCAGTCTGGCTCCCCAGGATAGTCAGGCACACAAATGGAGCAAAGATGGGCATTTGCAGCAGATTCAGCAGTCCGGGCTGTTCCGATATGTGCGGGAAATCGTGTTTCATCACCACGAGACATTCACTGCCGATCGATATGTCAATCTCGCCCTGAGCCAAGGCGGGCTGCAAACAGCGTTGAAGCTTGGAGCGGATGATCTATTAACAGCTGCTGACGAGTTCAGAGCGCTGGCTAATCGTGTATTTGACGGAGAATCCAGAAGAGTACTCTTTTCTTATCGCATGCGCCTTGGTATTGTCTGAAAGTAGTCCGTTGCTTGCATCTCTCGTACATACCAAATGCAATAGGGAGGACCTACACGTCATAAACATGATCTGTAGGTCCTCCTTTTGTCCACATCCTCAGGAGGAGAACAAGTCACTTAATTGTCCTTCCTGTATATTCAATGCCAGTACCAATTTTGTTGGGTCCTGCCTTGAATAAATGACGTTAATGATATGACCTTGCTGCACCTGCGGCAGCGCAGATGACAAAATCTCTTTTTGCGTTGTCACATTGAAGGTTTCACCGTTCGTCTTTGTTATGCTGAGTTTGAGCTGGAGCTTGATCTTATTACTGCCTCCACTCCCAAGTGGAGTGACATCGAGAATCTTGGCCATCGCTTTTTCACCTGTTCTCGCAATATCCATCATTTCAGGCGATACCCCCTGCTGTACCATCTTCTCATCCAGTAATTGCTGCATATCTTCTTGCGACAACCGCCCTTTTAGATCAAGTCCTACCTTGCGCTCATCCTTTACAGAAACGACTAACGGAATGAAACTGCCCGGTTGGAACTGTGCCAGGGAGGTCAATGGAATGACTGCTTTCATCTCGGTATCATATTTCTCTCGCCCTTTAAGCGAAACTGTCAGACCCAATCGAACCTCAGGCTGTTCATTAATATACGTACCTGTCTGTTGTATAGTCTTAATGACCCCAACTGCTGGTAAACCTGTCTTCACTCGACCTACGCCAAAAATATTGCTCAAAATCGCAGGAACAAAGATTAGTGCAAACCCGGCAAAGATTGCCGGAGTATACCACCATGCCTGCATAATCATAAACGGATCGTTCCACAGCTGCTGTGCCAGAAATGGGGAGAACCCCACTCCAAACACCGTTAATATGCCAATCAATCTCAGGAAACCTACCATATGACCCACCCTCTCTTAATCCTTCTCTTAATATCTCTATCAACTCCTTTAATAATGTATCTATTAACCGTTGTTATACGCATTATTTATATAGAGCATCGCTGTCCTATAACCAAATACCTTCTAGATGGACACTAGACCCATGTAGATCAGTTCGGACGGATTCGCTGGATTCTGACCTAATCCCACCCGATCGCCTACTCGTGGAATCTGCATTTTGGACACCAATGTCTCCAATGTTCGCTGATACTGGTTGCCATTCGTTTCTGTCACATCCAACACAAGCACAACAATCGGATCAAAGTTGATCAGTTTGCCTGTATCGGTGATTGTCACCACCGTAGCCGTAGCTGTTAAAGGCAGAGAACCACTCGCTGCCAACTGTGCCTGTTTCGCCGAATCCAGACTTTGGTTGATGGCCTCCCGATGTTCTTTCGATACAAAACCTTTCATCATCATGCCAGTGAGTCCTTTATTCATCATTTTATCCGCTTTGGCAATCGCATCTTCCTGTTTGTTCTTTTTACCGAACCATCCCATAGTAAACACCTCATTTGTTTTATTTGTTTTTAGAAGTTGTTCAAAAAGTCCACTTTTGATTACGAATCATGCCTAGCGGCATCATCAGCATCGAAGTTGAAATTCAGCCGAATAAGCAGATGCTTACGAAGTATGTTTCCTTCGGAAACATTTTAGTTGCTCACGTAGGTCTCCTACGCTCCGCTACTCCATTTCTAGCTTCATTCCATCTTCTCGGTACTGAAAACCAGACTTTTTAACACGTATTTATAATTAAATTATAAACACCGCGGCTTGTCCTTGAATACCCTTCTGACGGTATACAAAAAAAACGAAAAATCCGGCAATTGAATTACTGGATAATCGTTTCTTTGGTAAGGAAGTATGCTAATTCCGCAAAAAAAGATCTGCTAATCCGATCTTCATTTCACCATTGACGGCCATATTTTGTGCCATGTGCGTTGGCAACGCACAAAATCATGCCAAAAACAGTGGGATTTAACCCATAAGTTTTTCAAACTACACACTTTTTCAATCTTTAACACTGAGTAAGCTGTTCTTCTAGAATCAGCCCCTACCGCTGAAACGTTTGATCGCTTCCTCGGTCACTGGCTGGAAGAGGTTAATGAGATTGCCATCAGGATCACGGAACAGCACAGCACGATTCCCCCACGGCATCGTGGTCGGTTCCTTTACCCACTCGTCCACAAACGGCTTCAAGCGCTCGTATTCGGCATCGACATCGTGGACGCGGAACTCGAGGATGACAGTGTGATTGTCGGCCGCCACTGCAGAACCAATGCCAAACAGTGGCACCGTCTGGGAGTGGCCAATCGCCAGGGTGCACGATGGCATAACAAGTTCAGCAAAGACAGGCGCGGGGCGTACCGCCGAAACACCCATGACTTTCTCATAAAACTCGACAAGACGATCCACATCGTCGGTAATAATGCGTAAAGAAGCAAAATACATAAAATATCACCCTTCCTGTTATATAATAAAATGCCATATCATTTTTTGGGTCAGAATCGGCCTTCCATCCCTTTATGTTTACTTAATTGATAATAAAATAACGCTACTGACAACAGTATGTCAGTAGCGTTATTCAACATTTTTTTGGGGTTTTATCCTTAATGCTTCAAAGGATAACCAACTCATGATTGACGTTTATCAAAAGGGCATTCTCAATTCTATTTTTTCTTTTATCCTTCTGATTAACACCCTTTATTACTAGCATTACTTTTAATCCAGTCTATTTTTTGCGTAACAGATATACCAGCTTTCGAAAATACATGGCTGCTTCCTTGTATTTCCGCTGATCCTCGGATACTACGGCCATCCCCTCATATAACGGTTCAAGCCGCATGACATGCTGTGCGGATTCAAAATAAGGCAGACAGGCAAGCGCCCGCTCCATGAAAACTTCGCGATCTCCATGCGCAAGAGCCAGATGGCTTTGGTAGAAGGTTGCGCTCATCTGCTGGTCCTGTGTTGTTGCACATTTCAAGAGTTGATCTACACTCTGCGCAAGCACGCCCCAGTTCTTCCGTGCCAGAGCCACTTCGCATCGATACACACTGACGAGCGGCTGCATCGCGAGCTGTGTTTCTTCCGTTTCATGCTGCAATAGCGATTCAAATCGTTCAATCTCCGCCTGTGCCTGATCCAGTTCACCTGTCATCGTCAGCATGACAATCCGATTGTTGGCAATCGCCGTCACCAGATCTCCCTTGTTGCCCGCATACACGAGGTTTGCCTCCGCCATCGTTAATGCCGAGAGTGCCTCCTGAACCAGCCCCATCGCGAAACAATAACCACTATACGCCACATATAACCCGGACAACCGATGGAACATCCGCTGATCATAGACATGACGCATTGTAAGCTCGAATACCTGTTTTGCCTCTTCATACTGTTTGACCTGAATGTAGGCCTCCATCTTGATATTTTGCACAGACAACCAGAATTCACTGCCAGGAAGCGCCAACTCACTTAGCCTGGTTGCATGAGTTAGTACATCTACAAAGGCCATTTTGGAGCGATAATATTGTATTTTATAGAATAAAAGTGCCTTGATTAACGGACGCGGCAGATTAATATCGTCTGGACGACCGTATTTCTCCAGGTAAAAATTGAGGTAGGACGTATGTATATACTCATGAGCCGTTGCATCGTTTAATTGCTGATAATAGACCGCCTTCATCAAGGCCGTTGTCAACTCTACGGTCAGCGTGTCATCCCGATCTGCCAGAGCATGCACCGTATCTTCGGATATCGCCGACGCTGGAACAGACATTTGTTCGAAAATAACCTCTGCCCGTTCGAGTGTTTCCTCGTCCTGAGCCGCAGCCTTTAGAATATAGGAAGGGGATACCCCAAGACGCCCCGCGATGGCTTCTGCCAAGTCCTCAGGTAGAGGATAACGATCCGCCAGGATATTGGCAAAGTGGGCCTGCGTGACCAGACCTTCCACAAGGTCTTTACGTGAGATTTGTTTTCTTTTGCTTAACAGTTCAATGCGTTCCTTCAGCATGGTATCCCTGTCCTTTCTATCCTAACAAACGAGTACATTCTATTCACATCATCGCAAAATTAGAGATATAACGCCACCCTTCCGGCGAAATCAAACGAAACGGTTTCCGTTTCCGAGGTAATTGTTTTACAATAAGAAAGTATGTGTAAGAGCATTTTATCGAAATGCTGAAACATGAGCTGAATATGAAAGGATGCAAATAAATGATTATTAAACCAAGAACACGTGGTTTTATTTGTACCACTTCCCATCCTGTAGGTTGCGCTGCGCAAGTGCAGGAACAGATTGATTATGTGAAATCCCAGCCTGAGCTGAAAGGACCGCGTAATGTGCTCGTGATCGGTGCTTCCACTGGATACGGTCTGGCGTCACGCGTTGTTTCTGCCTTTGGAGCTGGAGCGAATACAGTCGGCATTTATCGTCCAAGCAGTTCCACAGAGAAACGTACGGCTTCCGCAGGCTGGTACAACTCCGCTGCATTCGAAAAAGCCGCTGAGGAAGCAGGCCTGAAATCGTACAGCGTTACAGGTGATGCATTCGCAAACGAAACACGAGACAAAGCCGTTGAACTGATTCGCAGTGAACTCGGTCAAGTCGATCTGGTTGTATACAGCGTAGCCTCGGCACGTCGTACCGATCCGAACACGGGTGAAGTATTTAACTCTGTGCTGAAGCCTATCGGACAATCCTACACGAATAAAACGGTAAACTTCCACACAGGCGAAATTAGTTCCGTTACCCTTGAACCGGCAAACGAAGAAGAAATTCGTCAGACGGTAACCGTTATGGGTGGAGACGATTGGGAACTATGGATGGATGCCCTGCAACAAGGCGGCGTGCTTGCCGATGATGCAACAACCATCGCTTTCTCTTATATCGGTCCTGAACTTACACATGCCATTTATCGTGATGGTTCCATCGGTCAGGCCAAGAATCATCTGGAAGCAACTGCACACAAGCTGAATGATCGTCTGAGTGCCCAAGGTGGACGTGCGTACGTAACTGTAGCCAAAGCGCTGGTGACTCAATCCAGCTCCGCGATTCCAGTGGTGCCGTTGTATATCTCAGCATTGTACAAAGTCATGAAAGAAAAAGGCTTGCACGAAGGCTGCATCGAGCAGTTGCAACGTCTGTTCGCTGATCGCCTGTATGCGGGAGGAGAAGTTCCAACCGATGCAGAAGGTCGTATTCGCATTGACGATTGGGAGATGAGAGCGGACGTTCAGGAAGAAGTGGCGAAGCTTTGGAATGAATTGACCACAGAGAACATCTACGATCTGTCCGATCTGGAAGGTTATCGTCGCGAATTCTTCCAACTGTTTGGTTTTGAAACCGATGGTGTAGATTATGAAGCAGACGTTGATCCGAACGTTGAAGTGCCTCATTTGGTGAACTAAAGAAGTTTTGGCGTGGACGTGAGCTTAGGTTTTTGTTAGAGCTTACTGCGTATATCATGCTAAAGATATGATTTTAAAATCAATGAAGGAGGAGCCAGTTGGCTCCCCTTTTTTTGTCCTTTTTAATTCCACACACTGATTCCAATTCCCTTATCCATACACTCCTTCGTATATCCCCTAATCAAATCGATTTAAGCTGCTTTTTCAGTTCTTTCGGTACCGTATTCTCAATAGAGATCGAACGAGTTCCATGCATGGACGCAAAAAATTGAAGCCCCTCCCGAAAATCCGTAAGCCATTCCTCCACAGGTGGAGCAGTCTCTTCCATTGATAACAAACGAACGGTAAGTACTCCCGTTTTGCGATCAAGTCGTGGGTCCATACGTCCAATCAACCGATCACCGTGAAGAATAGGCATGGCATAATAACCGTAGGTTCTTTTCACCTCTGGCGTATAAATCTCCCATTTATAATGAAAATCAAATAAATCGACAATACGTTCTCTTCTCCATAACAGGTTGTCCAGTGGCGGCAGGAAACGGACCGGGCCTGACGGATCATAGTGTGGCTCTTCCCTTTCCATGTGCAGCAGCAAATCCTCATCTTCAGCACGTATATAATAAGGCGTCGCCACGTCCTCCACCTTAAGCGGGATCATTCGCCCATCTGACACACGGTCAGCAATATCGGCGCGTCGTTCAGCCGCTGTAGATTTTAGCCAACCCAGACGGGGATCACGGGCATCTACGACACGATACGCATGAATGTATTTATCCAGCAGAGCCTGTCTCTGGGCCAACACATCCATATCTTCTTTTATCGTAAGTCCCTGTTGTTGCAATCCGGATTCGGTAATATGAAAATAACGTTCATTCCCCTGCCGCGCCACCACACGAATCACAGCGGAGTCTAACAGTAAATTCAGAGCAAGTGTGGTATCCTTCGTCTTTGGCACATCTGCATTGTCCCAATAACCACTTACCCGCTCAACAGCACGAAAGGCTCTTGAAGGTAAAGGTCCTTCTTCCTTCAAACGCTGTAACACATGCTGCACTGTTTTCTCCAGACCTTGCAAGGACGGAGCCAGACGCTCCCTTAATCGGGCACGCACAGGTTCAAAGAGAGCATAATCCTCGATTGGAATGACACAGGCAGCATTTGCAAAATATTCAAACACCTTGTGATCACTCAGCAGCGTATTTAAGCTGTCAGCAGTATAACCAGGATCACGAGCACCCAGCACCAAATGCTGGTTTCCGGTTACAGCAGCCACAGGATCGATCTGCACGCAACCAAGGGAGCGAATCAAACTCAAAACTTGATCGGGTCCCGAAGGTAAGGAAACTGCGGGCCAACGTCCCAGTAAAGCTTGCGTTTGCAGCAAAAAACGCCGAACGATTTTTTTATTCATGTGCAGCGCTGTTGTCATATGTATAGGTTCTTCCCTTCATTAGATATACAAGGATTCATAGTTCAGTTCATTAAGATTGATTTTAACAGTCCACATCATTACTTTCCAACCAAAGAAAGAATTCAATGTCTTACTTATCCAGCAATCCGGTCCTTATGGACAAAATAAAAAGAAGCACCACCATCCTGGATGATCTGCTTCTTGTGTTTGACCTTTTGCAATTTTTCCTGCTTCGTAGGCATGAGCCGCACATGCTGGGATAACGCACCATAATCTCCGTTAACTCTTCGGCTCTGTTCCGAGCACCATTGACCTGACCGCTCTGCTTTGCGTAATGCTTTTTGTGTTTGTGTACGTGCCATAATGGATCACACACTCCTTTGGTTGATATACACTCAATATATCATGTGCAGCTATGCAAGTGAAGGTGAAGCTTTTTTTGTTGAAGCGGATAAATTAATACAAAAGTTCTTAAAATCAAAAAAGGCCGCTATTATTAGCGTCCTTTTTTTGATATTTCATCTTCTTTATTGTTCAACTTTAAACCATGGACCTGCATTTTGTATGACACCCCATAGTTTCGCTGGCAACAAAAGATCACTAACTTTGGATGATTTAATCACGTTTTGAATTTCCGCCTCCCTTCCTTGTTGAACTTTTTCAACCCACTCTGGATCGGAGATTAATACACGTCCAATTACCGCTAACGAAAGTCCTTTCTCCATGCTTTGAGAGACATTCTCTGGGCTTTCCAAGGCACCCGCTGCAATTACAAAAATCCGATTGTTGGCATGTTCAACAATCAGCTCAAGATACGTTTTTTTGTTATCTTGGTTATATTTTGGTTTTGACGTAAGGGCTTGTACCAAGGAACCATGAACATAATCAACATTTTCTTCAATCAGTTTATCAATCAGTGCGTAAGTATCTTTCATTCTAAGGGCATCTTGTTGATGTTCCTCTGGGGAAATGCGGTAACCTAAAATAAATGGTTTAGTCGAATATCTCTCAATAGCTTTTTTCACCTCTCGAATAACAGCTATTGGAAAACTTAGACGTTTTTCCAGTGATCCCCCCCATTGGTCTTGACGTTTGTTGAAGAATGGAGATAAAAAGCTTTGAAGTAAAAAACCGTGGGCTCCATGGAGTTCAACACCGTCAAAACCAGCTTCAATTGCACGTCTTGTAGCTTCACCGAACGCATGTATAATTTCCAGAATTTCTTCATGCTTGAGTTCTCTAGGGGATACTGCTTCAGTCAGAGCAACACCGCTCGGACTTACCACGTCACCATTAGGAACTAATTCAGCAATCGCTTTATCTCCAGCATGGAACAATTGAAGAATTGCTGGAGCTCCTCCACTCTTAGCAGCATCTGCCAATTTTTTTAGACTAGGGATAAATGAATCATTATATGCGGCGAATTCATGTGTAAATCCAATACCATTGGGTAGGACATGAGTACAGCCCGTGATAACTAAACCTACACCATTCACTCTTTTTTTATAATATGCAACTTCCTCATCGGAAATCGTGTAATCATCATTACTTGACCATGTCGTCATCGGAGACATAACCACTCTATTCTTTAAGGTAATCCCTTTATTGAATGTAAAGGATTCAAACAAGTTATTAAATTTACTCATTGTACGTTCTCCTTTGTATTTTGATTTCTAAGTGCTTATTTATGGAACAGATGAGGTAACCCTATCTCATTCATCCCAATCACAAGTTCTTCTCAAGAATATCAGGTTAACCTAAGGGGAAGTAAAGTAGGAATTTAACACGTAATTTAAAACGATTTACTTTTAATAATTTTCTATTGTGATAAAATAACAGTTACAGTAACTGTAACTGTGGAGGCGATCAGATGTTTTTTTCAATGAAATATGTGGTGGAGAATTATAATATAACTGCAAAGACACTTCGATTTTATGAAGAGCAAGGGATATTACCGAATATTTCGCGCGATGAAAAAGGGAATAGAGTTTATACCGAACAACAAATCGATTGGATTTCTTTTATTCTTTGTCTCAAAGAAACAGGAATGCCGCTTTCTAAAATTAAAGACTACAAGGAATCCTATGAGATGGGGAACTCCACCTATTTAGAAAGAGAGGAAATGTTAAAGAAACATAAAATTGAATTACAAAAGAAAATTGAAGAAAGTTTGAAACATATGGAAGAAATAAATTATAAATTAGCTATGTATGAACTTCAAAAAGATGAGGTTGGGAAAAATCCTAACCACAATTTTAAATGTCACGGCCTTGAGGTAAACATTGTCGATACCAGAGAGGGGTGAATCAAATATTCGAAATGTTACAACTAACAGATGAACAAACGGAGCTCGAAATATCCATCCAGAAAAATAACCAGTCGCCTGTATCTAACTAGCGATTGGTTATAATCGTTTTAAAATCTGCATCTGTCGTATTCATCCATTTTTTTGAGGGAGCCTCAACGGTTTAAACGTTAATCCTGACAACATTACTACTTTTTGATTATATTTAAAAAATCTACGTTGGAGCACAGTAATACAATGAAACTAGCGGGATTGCCGCTTTCGCCGGGACTGCCACGTCTCGATTGGTTCATGATCATCTTCTTCGATCAGTTCCAATGCTTCTTCCACTCTTCTCGCTTTGAATAACAGGATTAATTCCATCAGGTCTTCCCGGTCCAGCAACTTCACTCCATTGACTGCTGCAAGCGTCCGACAGGCTTCGGTGTAACGAGCGGACGTTAATACAATCGACCGGTCGGCTTCATAATAACGCATCGATGTATAAATCTCCTGCACTGCACTCAATCCTACAGGATGGTTCGCACCATATCGCTTCGCTTGTATCACACTTCGTCTGCCGAGTCTATCGACAAATACCAGATCTGCCCCAAAATCCCGGCTGCTCGTTGTCTTATGCACCTCATCGTACCCGAGCTCTTCGAATAAATGATAGAGATATAATTCAAATTCCGAACCATCCTCCATCTTGTCGATATCCTTTATTGTAATCTTACGAGGATTGGCTTCACTTCGGATCCGCTGCCCGCGCCCGATAACACGCCGAATAATCCAGGCCAGCAGTAACAATATGATGATACATCCAATGACCCATAGGGTCACATTTTCACTCCAGTTCATAGCTGTTCTCCTTGTTCATTTCCTATGTTCTATCCAACGTCTTACGCAGATATGGCTTGTCACCGCACTAAATATATCAGACTTCCACCTTCATCGAAAGAAGATGAATTCCCTGTAACCGCAACACTTCTCCAAACATCGTTATTTCAACAAACCAATGATAAAAGGTTACAGTGCGTTCGGTTGAATTCAGCTTGACTTTAATGGTAAAATTCAACAATCGGTTCTATTTTGAACCGAAGAAGAAAGGTGGTTTATTACTTGCATACATCCAACAAACGAAAGTCCAAAACATGGGCTGCCCTCATTCTTAGCGGCATGCTCCTCTTCACCATGAATACAACAGGTTACGCCGCTGCTTCAACCGAATCCATGCCCAAACCGGCGTGGACGTCATCTTCCCTGATGTTATCTGAGGCTAATACAGAGAAAGATGTCCTGATTAAGGGAATCCATGCCGTGCCATCCAAAAATCTTGTATATGTACATGCCTCCCAGCCCGTGACCAAAACAAGCAGCAAAACAACACTCGACTGGCAACTGGACTCTCTCCAAGCATTCGATGCTACAACTGGACAATTGAAGTGGAATACGATATTCCATGAGAAAAGTGGTCCTTATACCACCTACTCCGATTCGGTATATGCCAGCAACGGTACAGCTTACGTGTATATGGAATATTCGGACAAAACCAAGAAAGTGTACTCATTCAATACATCCGGTAAAACCAACTGGGTCAAAACGGTGAATTCACCTGCAAGCATATCCCTATTGGATAACGATACGCTGATGGTTGCTTCAAGTCAGGGCGTGCAATTGAATGGTTCGGTTCGCTCCACCATCTCGTTATATGACAAAAAGGGCAAGCTGATTACCGAAAAGACCATCAACGGCAACGTGCTTAAGGCTGACCATGGTCGAATTGTAGTGGATGCCAGTAAACAAACCAAGGTAGGCAACTTCTGGCAGCAAGCTGCGAATCCCAAAGTAGAGATCTATGATCGTACGTTGAATCGTCTGTCCTTCTACCAATTCCCTGCCAATGCAAATACACTCGGAGATGGCGGCGGAGAATCGCTGGCCATTCTGGACGATGGTTCCATTATTATGCGTGCGAATTTCGAGAACACCGGTAACCGACTGATGGGCTTTGGCATCGATGGCAAGCTTGCTTGGGGACGTGCCATTGCTGGTGATGCCTACATTCAGACGGCTGGCAACGGTTATACAGTCTTTACAGGGCAGAAGCTGGAATTGTACACGATGAAAGGCAAAGTGACTGAGCGTACATTCAAGGACGCACAGCCTGCGTTGATGCATGTCGACCAGACACAGGATGGTCAGTATCAGCTTGATTTTGCCAAAACAGGATACATTCTTGATCCACAGACGCTGGAAGACGTGCATATCTACACGACCAGTGCCTCGGTTCCTTCATTAGAAAGTGTTTCAACCTATGTCGATGATGTCATCTATTCCTTGAACAATGAGACATTGTCCAAATATGCATTAAAGGTTGCTTCAAAATAATGAACAGAGCGCTTCTGTATGACCGCCTACACGGTTGACAGGGCGCTCTTTTATTTCAAATCCGCCTCGCTCCCCTTACTTGTCATTTCTTCTCATCCTGTTATACTGGTAACGTTCTCTTGCTTCACCCTAATCTTGATAGGCCAAAGGAGCTTAACCTTCCTATGATTATTCAGTTCATTCGATACAGATAACTTGGGGCATAGCCTTAAACCTCTTTTTTTGAATTTTGTGCAGAGGTTTATTTGTTATGCCCTTTTCTTCAGTTATCCAAATCTGAATGAATGGGGTGTTATTCCATGTCAGTCCATCGCAGAGAACGTAGCGCTGCACTTATTAATCCATACATCCATATGTTGAACTGTCCCATTTGTCATAGCCCTATGGCAACCATTAACTCAGGGAGCATTCAATGTGTGTCCAGGCATAGCTTTGATCTTGCAAGACAAGGCTATATCAATTTCATGACACGTTTTTTCAAGGGCAACTATGACAAACGTTTATTTACAGCCAAAAGGAATATCTTATCGGAAACCGTTATTTATGCTCCTTTGACCGAAGTACTACGCAGGTGGATTGCACGTTATTCCGTTGACATCAGCTGTCCCGTGCATATTCTGGATGCAGGCACAGGAGAGGGAACATTTCTGCAGCAGATTACGCAGAATACTCCAGCCGTTGGCTGGGGCATCGACATTGCCAAAGAAGGCATTGCCATGGCTTCCTCTGCCTACAGCCAGCAAATTTGGTTTGTCGGCGATCTGGCATGCAGTCCGTTTGCAGAAGGTCAGCTGGACATCATCCTGAATATACTTTCTCCTTCCAACTATGAAGAGTTTGGACGAATTCTGAAAGATGGGGGATGGATCATCAAAGTCATCCCCCGTGAACGATATTTAATTGAACTGAGAGAAATGCTGTTCCTGAATCGACCTGATCGAGCAGACGGCCGGGAACTTACGCTGGACCGATTCCGCAAACATCATCATCTCATCGCCAGCATTCCGCTGACCTACACGCTGCCCGTCACCGCAAACATGCTGGATTCACTCGTTCATATGACACCACTTTCCTGGCATCTGTCGGGAATATCCCGGATGGGCATTCAAGCTTCCTTGTCGAAGATTACCATTGACGTAGAAATACTGGTGGGAACGAACAATTAGATAACCGTTATGGCAGATTTCAGCCGCCATACAGCCAAAAAGCCGGGCGAGTTCCAACTGGAACTTTCCCGGCTTTTCATGTGATCTGATGCATTATTTCCAATTCTCGTCTATAAATTCGTCCCGTCCGGATAACGCACGGTCTTCCTTATAATGTTTCTCGTTTTTCTTGTGGTAATCCTGATGATAATCTTCAGCCGGATAGAATATAGCTGCATCGCGAATTTCCGTAACAATCGGTTGACTGAATCGTCCGCTGGCTGCCAGTTCCTGTTTGGACTGTTCAGCAAGCTCACGTTGACGTTCATTATGCACAAAGATTGCCGTACGATACTGTGTCCCCCGATCCTGGAACTGGCCTCCGTCATCCGTCGGATCAATCTGTGGCCAGTACAGCTCCAGCAGTCGTTCATAAGGGAATACATCTGGATCAAATGTAATCTCAACCACTTCGACATGACCGGTCTCCCCGGTTTTGACCTGCTCATATGTTGGATTCTCGACGTGACCGCCAGCATAACCCGATATAATGCCATGAATGCCCGGTTGTTCTTCAAACGGTGTAACCATACACCAGAAACATCCGCCGGCGAATGTAGCTTTTTCCATTCCGTTCATCCCCTCTTATCTAAACTACCTTTTACACTTACCACTCCGATGACAGAACAACCTTCTGATCGCTGTTATCCCCAGATTTTTTATATTTGGCTTTACAAGGAGAAAATTTGGTGATAAAGGCGAGTGTATGCTTTCGAAGCAGCTTTCTTGCAGAAAGCTTTTAGCTCCGCTTCTTCAGGTTATTTCTGTCCTCTACGTTCTCGTGTAAATGTTAGTTCAATTTATATAGATAGCTGATATGCATATCTTCTTATATTTTAAAACAACAAGAGGTTGATTGAAAGCCATCGTTATGGCTCTCAATCAACCTCTTCATTGGTAAAACATTTTATTCATTTGGTAATGCAATTTAGCTGACAACTTTATTCAAGAACTGATCTTGAATGAGTTACCCGCGACTACGTCCCATCGAACGGAAGATCAAGCTTACGATAGCTACAAGAACAATCGCACCGATCAATGCAGGTACAATGTAGAATCCGCCCATCTCAGGACCCATATCGCCCAAGATTACTCCACCTAACCATCCACCGATAAAACCAGCTACGATGTTACCAATAACACCACCTGGGATGTCACGACCAACGATCAAACCTGCTAACCATCCAATGATACCACCGATAATTAATGACCATAACCAACCCATATCATTCACCTCTAATTAAAGTTTTTGTTGTTGTCTGTCTACTATTAACCGCTACAGAAGCATTTAAACAATTGGCATAAAAATTTTTGCATATCACCTTTTGTCCCGATGCATCGTTCTCTGCAAAACAAGCCTCCGTCAGGTATGGAAACAGATCGCGTTACTTTCCGGCATCTCACCAGCTCAGGGCTGCGTTATGTACCTCCCGAAAGTCATTGTATGTTAGAGCAGACAAGGTTAGTATCACCAATTAAGGTAGGATTATTTATAAAATTGCGTCATATTATAGGATGGATGGGTTAGATCTGATCAATAAAAGCCTGCACGGCCCTTACCTGGCTGCGCCAGCCAAGTATGTTTGTGGCTCTTATCCAGCTCGCCACGCATCGACTGAATGACTTTTACAATGTCTGTCTGTCCATTCTGATGCCATTCGAGCGCAGCGCTCACATACAACTCACCTAGCTGTGCAAGAGAAAACGTGTCGGTCAGACGAGCCGCTTCTACTGTGCCTTCTTCACCCGCAAATATGGTGAAGCCTCGTTGGCGCAAGTATTGCAAGCGCAGCGCTTCATCTGGCAACGGAATTTCATAAGCCCGGTCAAACCGTCCAGCACGGTTCATGAGGCCAGGATCTATTTTCTCCGGATAATTCGTTGTCCCGATCAGGAAGATGCCTTCTTTTGACGTAGCTCCATCGAGTGTATTCAGGAAAAAGGAACGGACTTCATCCGGCATCGAATCGATGTCCTCAATGATCAGTACCATCGGTGCCAACCGCTTGGCAGCCTCGAACACTTCACGCACCGATTCACTGTTGGTATACTCCGTAATCTGCCAATACGCAGCCGGTCCCGGAATACTTCCAGCAATGGATTTTACCAACGTGGTCTTGCCGTTTCCCGGATGCCCATACAATAGAATGCCCCGTTTGTACGGGATATCATAATCTCTGTAGAAGGAACGATCTGCTTCAAAGAACTGATCCAGCGAGCGGAAAATATCCTGCTTGATCTGTGCCGAGAGAACAACATCCTCTCTTCCCACGGAGCGAGTGATGGATTCCACATGACGATCGCTGCCATTGCGGGCATCGGTATACACCGTCACTTTTTTCATATTTTGCTGACGTTCCCGCTCCCGTACACTTCCCAGAAATTGCTTCATCTCCTCATCGCCGACGGCAAACACAAAGTCTTCACTGTAGATTCCGTTCTCTCGGAAAAATGGAACCCGGACAAGTGCTACGCCCCATTTCGGATAAGCAAATACGTTATTGCGAATGGAGTAATGCACACCATAAGTCGGCACATCTCCATCATCGTCGTAATGCAACGTCTGAAGTTCCAGATCCTCGAATATACGGGCTACCAATTCCACTTCGTCACTGCCATTTTGCAAGTCTTCCCGGAGTAACTCCCAGTATTCATTGTTCGGGTCAGAACTGGCATAAAGCTTGTACTCAACTCCATAGCGCTGAAGGAGTGCCTCACTGATTCCACGAATCAGCCTTGAATAGATGGCGTACCCTTCCACTCGAATTCGGGTATCATGTTGTTCGTCATAGGTATAGATCGCTTGAGTTGGATCTGTTTGTTTTTCGTTTAATGTCATTATTTCGCTCCCTTTACCGCTACAAGCGGTTTGCATTTGGCTACAACTTGAGCCAGGCCCGCGCCGGTAACACTGTCTATAATTTCATCTACATTTTTATAAGCCTGAGGTGATTCATCAATAATGGATTCAAGTGAGCGTTGGTTTACCACGATCTCATCTTCTGTACCGACACCCAGTGCCGTAGCAAAATCTTCCACGGTAATCAATCGTTTCGTTGCCGTCCGTGAACGGATCCGACCCGCACCGTGACATATGGAATAATAATTATCAGCACCCTGTGGCTGACCTACCATGATATATGAAGCAGTTCCCATGGAACCGGGAATAAGCGCCGGATGCCCTGTTGCCAGATAAGGCTTTGGATTGTCCGGGTGACCTGCTGGCAACGCACGTGTGGCCCCTTTACGATGCACAAAAACGGAACCTTGGTCTGCGTGAGATTCTTCCCAAGCATAGTTGTGCATCAGATCATATAACGTACGGAATTCACATTTGGAGCCAAACACATCCCGGAATGCTTCGCGAATAGCATACGCAATCAGGTGCCGATTGACAACAGCGTAATTCAATGCAGAATACATCATGTTCACATAATGACGACCTTCCGCATGCTCCAGTGGAGCAAATACCAGTCTGGGATCGGATGTACCCAGGTTAAGCCGCTGCATGACTTTGGCAATCGCTGACGAACTCGTCTGACTTACATAACCACCCCATGAACGAGAGCCGGAATGAATCATGACCACAACCTGTCCATCATACAATCCCCAAGCTTCGGCGATTTCACGATTCTCTTCAGCGATCTCAATCGCCTGGATCTCGGCAAAATGATTCCCCCCACCCAGTGTTCCGAGCTGACGATGCGAACGGTGCCACGTCATATCAGGAACATGGTTTAATACATCCTCATCATAACTGAACTTACTGCTTTCCACATGTGTCATCGCGGTTGATTTTTTCGGTGTATAGCTGTCCGGAATATACTTTTTGGGTAAACCATGCAGCCCTTTACGAACAATATGCTCCAGTCTTATATCCGAGTAATGACCTCGCTGGTTCGCCTCCATCGGCAATACTTTCTCAATGGCTTTAACGAGTTTACGGCGAAGCTTAATGTCTTTCAATTCGTCCTTGTGCAAGTTCGTCATATGCACTCGCATGCCACAGCCAATGTCACTGCCAACGATGGAGGGAGAAACGTATCCGCTCTGCGCATCCCACACGGCTGTTGTTCCAATGCACGTACCTACACCGACATGTACGTCTGGCGTGTAACTCATATAAGAGATTCCCGGAATCTGCAGATTATTGTTCGCCATCTCGAATACCTTGTAATCAAGCGAGGAGAAGAGTTGCTGCGCCGCATATACGGTTAGGTCGCCTGCAGGCAATTTTACTTCATGGCGGTAGCCACCTGCGATTTCATTTGGATTGGTAAATAAATTAAATTCTGTATTCATAAAAGTGTATTATTCCTTCCTGTACGTTCAGCAAATTCGGTTTGCTGCATCTGTAAAATAAAACTAAAAAAAGCCATAGGCTAATCGCCCATGACTTCTACTGAATGACAATAACGGAGAACAGAACAGCATAAACATGCTGTGTGTCTGTCATCCATCGCTATAATATAAGCGAAGAACGCATATCGATTATAAAACCCGCTAAACGATATGCCTATCCCCTATGTCGACCGTATGAGGCCAATGAAACGATGAGCCGGATATGCTATTGTGTCTACGTTGCGCCCCGTTTGAATCAAATCATAACCAAGCATCATGTCTCTCGGCCTCCCTTCGTTAATGTTAGTCTTATATTAAGGGGACTAGAATTCATGTGTCAACCCTTTTCTTGGAAATTGAACCATGTTGCATATTTCATATGTAAACAAAAACAGGAGATTGTCCTAGGACAATCTCCTGTTTTTCAAATAATAATGATGTTGTTAGCGTAACATGATTATTACAGTCCTGCTTGTTTTTCCAACTCTTCAACCGGATTTTCGTCTTCTTTTTCAGGAACTTTGGAAGACAGGAACCAACCACATACCGCAATGGTGATCAGTACAATATAGAATCCGAATTTCCAAATTTTATTTTCCGGGAAATGCTCATCCAGAACACCCAATGAAGGATGCGCGAGTGTAATAACTGCCAGCTTAACCCCTACCCAACCTACGATTACAAATGCCGCAACTTCAAGCCCTGGACGGGAATGAAGCAATTTCACAAAGTATGAGGCTGCAAAACGCATGATCACAAGCCCGATGAATCCACCGAGGAAGATAACGATAAACTGTCCACCGTCAAGTCCCCCAATTGCAGGCAATCCACTTGGTGGCAACGCCACGGCCAAAGCAACAGCAGCCAGAATGGAATCAACTGCAAATGCGATATCCGCTACTTCGACCTTGAAAACGGTCATCCAGAAACCGGATTGTTTTTTCGGTTTCTTAGGCGTTGAATCAGCTGCTTCATCTGTCTTATTACGACTACCCAGTATCTTTTTAACGATGTGGTTAATCGAAATGTACAAGAGATACAGGGCACCGATGGCTTGCACCTGCCATACATCGACGAGGAAAGAGATGAGGAACAACGAACCTAAACGGAAAACAAATGCACCCATCAGACCATAGAACAACGCTTTTTTGCGCTTATCTTCAGGCAAGTGTTTAACCATAATTGCGAGTACCAATGCATTATCTGCTGCGAGTAATCCTTCAAGGACCACTAAGACAGCAAGCACCCACCCATATTCTAATAATAATGAAGCATCCAACATTGACTCCTCCTTAATATTCTTATGATGTACAAAAAAAAGGACCTTTACCATCGCTGGTAAGGTCCTTTTATATCCACAAAAAGAGACCTTTACCGAGCATGAAAACTTGGTAAAGGTCTCGCTAACAACAAAATTGCTGCCAATAAAGCCGGGGATATGATCCCGAATTGACGACTTTACTGTAAAAGCTACTCCCCTTTAACAGGAATATGTAGTTTTAGTTGGAACGGGTTGTTTAACCTGTACTCATCATATTTCATAACGTTAAATAAAGTCAAGCTTTATTTAGTTGACGGTACAGCTTACGGAATACGAAAATATCATAGATCATATTCCCCAGTGGAATGAAAGAAACGAAGAACAGAGCGATTGGACGGCGCAGACGCCACTTCTGTGAGGTGTACATACTCACCATAAATAACAAGTACATTAAAAACAAAAAACCGTACAGATTTCCAAACCATGTGACAGCCTGCGGCATAACCCCGGCATCTCTCAACGGAAAAGCAACAAACAGTAGCAACACGTACGAAATGCCCTGCAACCACAACATCAGCCGGAAGCGCCCCAGCGAAGAATGTAACATTATTTTCCTCCTGCTTTTATACATGTAACGAATTCAATTGTTCCCGTACAGTATATCACAAAAGCAGAATATCTCCGCTTTATTCCATGCAACAGATTATTCCTGCACGCTCATATGGGGGTTCACCTACCTTTTTGCAGGAGCCAAATGCCTCAGCTTCTCATAAGATATATGGCGAAGATTGTTAAAGATGTCGGACAAGGAGGAGCCTGATCATGAAAATAGCTATGGTTGCACCCGAGAAATTGCCTTTGCCCGGTAATGGTTCCGTGGAAATCTGTATCCTGGGCATCGCCCGTGAACTAGCCCATCGCCATCAGGTGACCATTATAAGTCGTCAAATGGAGGGTCTCTCCACCACAGAACAGATCGACGGTATCACCATTCAACGTGTCCTTGCTTCGAGTCCTGTCGGGTATACCAAAGCGGTCATCCGTCTGTTATCCAAACAACCTTACGATGTCATTCAAGTGGATAACAGGCCACGAAGTATGGCTACCATCAAACGAGCTTTTCCACGCACACCTGTTGTACTCTATCTTCACTCGTTAACGTTTGCTCAGCCCGGACCTTCCAGACTCACATTGATGAAAAAAGCTGATTGGATTGCCGTCAACAGTCATTCCCTGCGACAAAGGTTAGGCCGCAGATTTCCGCTGGTAAAACGCCGGATGAGTGTGGTTCCATTGGGTGCAGATCTAAGCCGCTTCAGGCCTGTTGAATCCAGCGAAGAACAGATTCATCTGCGTACACAATTTGGAGTAACTAAGCCATTCTCTATTCTGTATGTCGGCAGGCTCATCCCTGGAAAAGGTGTAGACGTATTAATTCGTGCAACTGCCCTCCTTCAGCGACAGATGCCTGTTCAACTGGTTGTTGCAGGCAAAGGACCTCCGTATTACATGCGTAAACTTCGCGAACTTGCCCATAAACAAAAAGTCCATGTTTCCTTCCGTGGTCAGATAAACCATGAGCATATCGATCAGTTGTATCGGGCCGTCGATTGCCTGGTTTGTCCATCTCAAGAACATGAAGCTTTTGGCCTGGTTAATGTTGAGGCGATGGCTTCAGGATTACCCGTCATTGCTTCGGATAACGGAGGTATTCGTGAGATTATTGAATCAGGTATCAATGGCTACCTTGTCACTGCTTATAAGCGTCCCCAGCGTTTCGCCTCTTGCCTGTACAAACTTGCAAGCAATCCCGCTTTTGCCGAGATGTTAGGGAAGGCTGGCCGTGACAGCGCAAGGGCACATTTCAGTTGGGCAAGAACAGCCATGCATCTGGAAGCCACTTATACCAGGCTCATCCGTAAATGAGCCTTCTTCTGTTTTTAAGATGATCATTTTGACAGAAATGAACACACTCTTTAAAATGATCAAGCTTTTTCACGAAATTGCCATCCCGTAATCAAAGAATCCATCTGCGGAACAGGAATGTGACTCATCTCAATTAACTCCATAATAACCATATCTCTCATCATGAATCGTACCTTGGCACACGTTAGTTGATGAAATACATCGTAGAATGCCGTCCCGGTCCAACATCCATGAGGCACGACAAGTGGATCATTAACGATATAACCTACAGCTCCAATCGGGGGAATAACAACCTTAATCGCTTGATGATCCAAACGATTATCTGGATCTTTGACGAGATACACGGTATCCCCCACATGTAAAGCCTGTACTCCATGGTAGTGATCCATCCCATACATAGCTGCGAATAATTTGGTGCTCATATTACCTGCTCCTTTTCCTGTATTTCTCCATGTTTAAAATTTTAACAAAGGTACATCCGTTTCATAATGTTCCAACCACTCGACAAGTTGCCTGCGTATCTCTCTACGAAACTCACGAGGTTCAAGTACCTCTGCCTCGGGACCAAATTGATACAACCATTTCAAAAATTCTCGGCTGCTATTCAGTGTCACTTCAAATAACAATCCCCCATCCGACATATTCGTCATTCGCGGGCGAACAAACATTTCTTCTTCTTTTATGTAGGGGGCCACTTTCTCAGAGAATCTCACCTTGAAATGGATATGTTCGTCGCCACGGTCAATAGACCATGTGTTCTTCATGTACTGCGTTATGTTGAAATCACCCATGTCGAAACCGGTATTTGTTCGTGTCACATCCAAAAAACGGCTAATTCGAAACAATCGAACTTTTTGCAGCAAATGACAGTATCCGATCAAATAAAAACGTTGATCACGTGGAATGAGATAATAGGGATCGATATCGCGAACTGTGATCTCATTTCTTGTCAGCGTATGATATTGAGTACGAATGGTTTGCTGGCTTAGAATAGCTTCGATGATGGGAATCAGCAAATTAGGGTCCTTTCCTTCCTCACGATAAGCCGGCGTGCCCATCCGAATAATTCCCGCAATATTCTCTACAATGTCACTGTTTCTTGATTTTAATTTGGTATGAGCCGACATAACCTTGTCAAAAGCTGAATCAAACTCAGCAGGTAACTTGGAGGTATCAACTACGGACGGGAGCAAGGAGAAAACCATTGCTTCCTGTTCAGTAAAATCTAATGGATACATCGCAAACTCACCAATAAATCGGTAACCTTTGCCGTATCCTTCATTCATAATCGGGGCGACCCTATCCAAAATCCGGAGATCACGATAAATCGTGCGTACAGTCGTACCGCATTTCAGCGCCAATTCCTTGGCCGAAATTCCAGGATTTGCTTGTATAGCCTGAAGTATACGCAGCAGACGAATTAATTTCTCTGTCATGTAGTTTCTCCCCTTCGATATTTTATCGGCAAGGAAAACTAGTTCCTTTAGTACAGAACTAAATCTTTAGTCCCAATATTATTTTCGCAATTTCACCATTTTTGTATAGTCCAATTGCACTCTTACCCCCTTTTAATATACATTCTCTTACTTGCTTGCGTAAAACATTAACCCAAAAGGCCTTAAACCTAAGCCTGAAAGCCTATACAATTTTCTAAAAATAATACAAAAAAAGCCCAGATCTCTACAATGAGTCAAGGCTTTTCTCGGAATTACTGGTTATCCAACTGTAATAATTGATTCATCACATTCGCCATATGCTCACAAAGTTCAGCAATGTCCCCCATCTGGTCTTCATTCACACTACGGTCAAAATAAACGTGAGCCGTGACGTTATACGTAACTGGCTGTTCATCAAAGATATACCGGATGTTCTGGCACATCCTCTGCTCAGGCCAGCTCTTCTGTAATATCCGACGAATAACCGGGCACTGCTTCTCAGGCTCCTTCACAACCATACCAAACCGCAGTTCCAAACGGCAACCCGGATGAGCACCAGGCGTCTCCAGGATCTCCGCTGCAAGCTCCTCAAGGGAACTGCTTAATACGACCTCTCCTGTTACTTCCGGGCGATCCCTGAGACAGAATTGTAATGTGAATTCTCTGGACATGACTGCCATCTCCAGCTGATCTTTACGCCCCGTAATCTGAATACGTTCATCCAGGTTATCCATGTCATAGAGATGATTCTCAAACCCGACTTTCAGATTGTCATACACCGTTGGATCAAACATTGAAATAAACCTACTTTCTTGCCCTTTAACATGTATTGTAGTACATTCTCATTTTTCATGCGACTAGCACATTCTCATTTTTCATGCGACTAGCACATTCTCTTGTCCTGAAAATATAAAAAGCCCAGTCACTAGGACTGGGCTTCGGCTAAGCATGGGATCTGCTGAGATCCCTGAGCTTCGCTTATTCTTCTGCAGCTTTTTCTTCAGCTGCCGGTTCAGCTTCCTCAGCAGAAGCCGTTGGCTCTTCCTCAGCCGCTTGTGGCGGCATGACGGACGCGATAATGGATTCAGGTGATGTTATGAGTGTCAAACCTTTATCCAGTTTGATATCCGCAGCAGTCAAACGATCGCCAATATCCAATCCGCTAACATCAACTTCAATGGACGTTGGCAGATCCGCAGGCAATCCTTCTACTTCCAGCTGTGTCTCCTGTGTCTGGAATACACCGCCAGCTTTTGAGCCTGCCGCTGTACCCTGGAAGTCGATCGATACACTTACGCTGATCGGCTTGTTCTTAGAAATTTGCAGGAAGTCTACATGCAGCAAACGTCCGTTACGCTCTTGCTGATCCTTGATCAGCACCGGGACCGTTTTACCGCCCTCAACACTCAGGTTGAACATTTCGGAGCGGCCTGTGCGTGCCACTTTCAGCATTTCTTTTTCATCTACATGTATTGAAGCACCTTCAAGTCCCGGGCCGTAAACGACTGCGGGAACTCGTCCGCCTTGTCTTAACAGGCGCAGTGCTGCACCTTTCTTTTCCGTTCTTGGCGTTGCTGTAAGTTGAGCCATTTTTCCGTTGGATTTCATGATTGAACATCCTCCTTCAAGGGATCACTACATTATATTTGTTGGAAAGCGCTAAAGCGTCGCTTATAGACCATAATGGTCTTTTTTCCTTTGGCCGAATCGTGGGCCATATCTATATTTACCCCAATGATAGAGGATCTCAAACACGAAACAGGACAATTCTTTATTTTTTGGCAAGTTATGCGGCATATAATCAGACCAAAAAAGCAGTCGGAATCTCTTCCAACTGCTGGTTTAACAAGGTTTTGACGAACTACATTCGAAATTATAAATAAAGAAACTATGCGCTATTACGATCCTCTGTTTTTTCGCTTTCACGAATGATCTGCATCTCGTCTGATCCGCTACGGACAATAATGTGCACATCCCCATCTTCAGGTACAATGTCCACGTAACGGTCTCCACACGTATCTTTAGCTTCCCATTCGTTCAATCGAATGATCAATCCCAGGTGATGCAGACCCGGAGCAACGCGGAAGCGGGCTTCGGCGGCATTTCCGACTTGTTCCAGCCGTACTGCTCCGTCCTCCATACCCGTACCCCATACCCAGACATCCCAACCTTCATAATGCTGGTCTTCCCGTTCGTATCGAAGCGTGACGGTTCGCGAAATCTGTTTATGAATCGTTACACCAAGCGTTGCCCGGATTCCTCCAGATTCAGCAATAATATGGGTTGCTCCAGGTGTCATCGCACGTACGATCCCTGCTGCACTCACCGCTGCAAGTTCTGGATGAGAAGAGCTCCAGCGTATATTCGAATCCTGAAGCGGCTGACCAAATTGATCCAGAACCAAGGCACGGAAGCGACTGATTCGAGTCATGTACATGACAGGTTCGCCCACAATTTCGATGCGTTCAGCATGACGATAATCCACTTGTAACATACAGCTTGCCGTGATGTCCCCACAATGGACTGTGATCGAAGCTTCCCCTCGTTCCAGTGCATGGATTGTTCCATCAGGCTGGATCTGAATAATATCCGGATCAGAAGAAGTCCAGGTGACTGGAGCTTTTTCTACAACATTGCCAATGCTGTCCCGTACGATCGCTCGCAGTTGAGTGGTCTCCTGTGGACTATATACCTGGCGAGGAAAACTAATCTCCACTGTTGATGGTTCAGCGCCTCCAGCATGCTCTGTGTCATACAGTACCATTAGGGACCATCGTTCTACCTGAACAGTACCACGAACAGTCTCGATCAGGTCTGTGCCTGCCTGATGATCATTGACTACGACATGCCAGTCCCCTTCACCCAGGTCGACATGCTGTTGGTGCTCTGTTCCGTTATAGATGACCATAATTTGATTCCAGGTGTCCTGATTCGCACCATCCTGAAGTATAAAGGCAACTACATTACCATCCGCACGAATAACACGAAGGTGATTTCGTACCTGTTCAGCATCAATCATACGAAAAGCGGGATGTGTGCGCCGCAAATGAATAAGACCACGATAGTAGTCGAACACCGGTCTGAATCGTGATTTGTTGGCCCATGTGATGGCGTTCACCGCATCCCCGCTCCGATAACTGTTATGATCACCGGCTTTGGATCTGAGCATCTCATCCCCTGAATGCAGAAACGGAATTCCCTGAGAAGTAAGCAGAATGCCGGAAGAGAGCAACGAGCGACGAACCATCTCATGATTTAAAACAGCATCTGCATCCACATACCGATAAGGATCTGCTGCTTTTACAGCGGACTCCGCACTTCCACCACCCACGGGCTGTCCGTCCTTCCATACGGGAAATCCTAATTCATGCCTGAGGTTCATTGTTGTCGCAATTTTATCCCACAGATTGAGATTGTCATGAGCAGTTACATAATTGACAACTTCCACAGGCGAAGATGTGAAATCATCCAGTGCTCCCGCTAATCCCCTAATAAGCTCATATTCCTGCCCTCCAGCACCCGTGACAAACCCTCTTCCGCTGCCATCACTATCCCCCTTGATTGCACTGCGAAAGTGATCATTAAATACTGCAAATCCCTGACCTCGCTGGGTTCCTTTTAATGTTTTGCGGTCCAAAGGTGAATCTCCACCCATCCAGGGTTCCCCATAGATCAGAAACGCCGGATCGATCTGTTCCCGCAGTTCGCGTGTCAATTCATTCATCGTTTCCGTATCAATCAGGGCCATAAGGTCAAATCGAAATCCGTCCACATGATATTCTTCTGCCCAATATCGGAGAGAATCCAGAATATATTTTCGCACCATTGGACGTTCTGTCGCCAATTCATTGCCTACACCAGAACCATTACTGAGGGTGCCATCCTCCCGGTAACGGTAATAATAGCCTGGTACAATCCGTTCAAAAGGTCCCTCTTCCACGCTATACGTATGATTATAGACAACATCAAGTACAACGCGAATGCCTTGTCTGTGCAGCGATTGAACGAGGGATTTGAGCTCCCGAATTCGAACTGCCGGATCACGAGGGTCGGTAGCGTAGGAACCTTCGGGAACGTTATAATGTTGCGGATCATATCCCCAGTTGTATGGTGCTCTGACATTCGAACCAACATCCGCCGTAGCGAGTTCATTCACCGTCTGATAATCCGCCACAGGTAGAAAATGTACATGAGTGACTCCCAGTTCGGCAAGATGGTCTACCCCAATACTATTGCCTGCTCTATCCGTCAGACCGGATGCCGTGAATGCCAGATATTTTCCCTTATACGGAATATCTGCATGTGGGTCCGAGGAGAAATCACGAACATGCAACTCATATAACACGGCATCGACAGGACGCAGAAAAGCAGGTTTGACATCCAGGTCCCAATCGACTGGATTGGTGGTCTCCGGATCTATAATAGCCGTTCGTTGCCCATTAGCCGTTACCGCTCTGGCGTAAGGATCAACAACCACTTCAACCCGCTGATCATCATGGATAATTCGGTACATATAATAATGTTCTGCCCAATCGCCTATAAGCTCCAACGTCCATATGCCGTCCGCATCACGTGTCAAGGAATGTTCCCGTCCATCCGTATGCTCTTGCACCTTACCATTCTCGTTGTAATGCCCTTCATCTTCAAAAATCAATATATAAACCTGTTGTGCCGTAGGTGCCCACAATTTAAAAGTACTTGCAGCACGAGTATATGTTAAGCCAAGATCGTTGCCTTTGTAACGAAAAGAAGTCCATTCCGGCATCGTTCCCACCGCCTTTATATCCATTGTTTTCGTGTTGTCCCGATGTTACGGAGCGGGACGTGATTTGTCAACCCGGGGTTGTCTGTACTCATCATATCGGTCCAATTTGCGTATTCAATTAGCAATCGCTTTCAAAAATAAGATATGAAAACAAGCGCCATAGATTGACAGCATTTGTACCTGTCCTGACAAAAAAATTTGAAATATACAAGAATATAATGCAGGATGTCACCTGAGTTGAGATTAAAAATGCACCAGCCGGTGCACTACATAATAAAGGTGGACACATGACCATGTATAGCCCTGCGACCAAGCCAATGGCTCTGACGCATCAACAAATCCCCCTTTCTGACCGGAAAGGGGGATTTGTTGATATCAATTTATTTGATTAAATTTGATTGGATATCTTGAACATAGCCTTGTTAGCGATTTTACTAATGGTTTGTTGGCAGCCTTCAATTCTTGACAAGCATTGCGTTCATCAGGAATTGGAATACATCACCGTTAGGGATATCGCATTCACATTTACCTGTCCATTTTGTACGGTACGTATCGTATCAACGCCTACTTGTCCTTTTTCTACAATCACATTCCATGTCCCTGTGGGAACAGCGATGTCACGGTTTTCTTTTGCCGCGTTGTATATGACAACAATACGTTCCCATGAATCGCTGGCTGCTGTACCGTTCAGTTCATACGCCAGCAGCCCATTACCTTTTTCGATTAGACGAACATGCTTCTCAATCTCTTCCCGTGTACGAAACCGAAATACGGGATGCTCTCGCCGAAGAAGAATCAGCCCACGATAATAATCAAACACCGGCTTGAACAGCTTCTTTTGCTCCCAATGTATGGCATTGACCACGTCTCCACTCTGGTGGCTGTTGGCGTCCCCATATTTGCTGCGAAGCAACTCATCTCCAGCCGCGATCAGGGGAACACCCTGGGAGGTTAGAACGATACCATTGGCAAGCAGACAACGCCTAACGGTCTCATTGTCCAGAATGTGTTCCGGATCGATCTGCAGGTACGGCTTAGCCTTCTCTACTGCCTCTTCCACACTCTGGCATCCACGAATACTTCCATCCTCGTCATAGGTGAGGAAATTCAAGGTATCATGTAGTCCTTGTGTACGTGCGACTTTGTCCCACAGGTTGAGATTATCGTGCACTGTTACATAGTTAATCGTCTCGGATGGACCATCCGTAAAATCCTGAATGGCTCCCCGGACGCCAGTCCACAATTCGTCTTCTTTCCCGTCCGCGCCCGTCGCAAATCCCGTCCCCATGCCATCACTGTCTCCCTTGATCACTCCACGGAAATTATCGTTAAACACAGCAAAACCCGCTCCGCGCTGCGTTCCTTTAAGGGTCATATCATCCCCAAGCGGCGAATCCAGTGCGCCCCATGGTTCACCATATAACAATATGGAAGGTGACACTTCGGTGTGCAATTCCGCTGCAAGCTGTTTCATCGTAGTTGTGTCGATCAGGCCCATCAGATCAAAGCGAAAACCGTCCACATGGTACTCCTCTGCCCAGTAACGGACCGAGTCGATGATAAACTTGCGAACCATGGTGCGTTCAGTAGCCACCTCATTGCCCGTACCTGAACCATTGCTGTAGGTCCCATCGGCGTTTTGACGATAGTAGTACCCTGGTACAAGTTTTTCAAAAGAGCTGCCTGCCGTATTAAAGGTATGATTATATACCACATCCATAATGACACCTATTCCCTTGTTATGAAGGGCAAGCACCATTGATTTGAACTCACGAATCCGTGTCTCCGGATAATCTATGCGTGATGCATAGGAACCTTCCGGGACATTGTAATGGAGCGGATCATATCCCCAGTTATAGTTGGAGCCATCAGACGTATCACCATCCACTCTGGATTCATCCACCGTCGCAAAATCAAATACAGGCAGCAGATGCACATGGGTGATCCCGAGTTCAACCAAATGATCGATCCCCATTGTGTTGCCCTCCGAATCACGCAGACCCGTCTCGGTAAAAGCCAGGTATTTGCCTTTATTCGTTATACCCGATGATGGGTGAATGGAAAAATCACGTACATGCAGTTCGTACAGGACTGCATCTACAGGACTGGTTAATTCTGGGCGAATGTCCTCACTCCATCCCTTCGGATGTGTCTGCTCCAGTCTCACAATTACACCCATTTCTCCATTCATGGTCACTGCTCGTGCGTAGGGATCTACAGCATTGGTCGAATATCCATCTTCGAAAGTAGGCTTGTACATGTAACGGTAGCTACTTAAATCACCCTCCAGTTCCAGAACCCAGATGCCTTGTTCTTTCTTTTGCATAGGTAACGCCTGCTGTTTCCGTTGATTGGGTTCTTCCTCCGAGGTCCCGCCTGTCAAAGGTGGATACAGAAGTAGTTCCATCTGAACAGCTAACGGTGACCAGACTTTGAAGCGACAGGCTTGCCCTTCTAATGTGACACCTAAATCTCTACCTTTGTATGTATCTTCTGAAATCAATAGTTCCTGCTTATCCTCTTCAATCATGTGTGTTGTTCCCCTCTCGTTGAGAAAATTGATGAATATGGATGGTACCAGTGCTCCTTACCCTTTATACCCGTTCTGCTGCCCAACCATAATCCGAATTACACAAAAGAAGACAAACGTCATGTAGATTCACATCACGCCTGCCTTCTTTATGGGTAAAACGATATCTCTCTAATGCGGTACCTGGGATTGGAAATCATTACGACTGGATTGATCCGCGTGGTACAAAACCACGTCCCCATCTTGCATCAGCCAGCTTCTCCCCTGACCATCTACCGGGTTGTTATCAAAACCTTCCATTTGCCATTGATTCATCAACGGTGCATGAATATATTGCAGATGCGGTGCATTCGTATTGCCGCTGCGCAATGTTTCGATATTGAAGTTAACTACAATGTAACCATCCCTCAGAAATACCGTTGCCTTGTCATCCAACCGGTTTTGTCTGGCAAGCGATTCGAGATCCGTTCCTTTGGGCACTGCATATACATCCGCTGGCAAGCTATATTCCCCATACCAGCGCTGAATCGCTGCATTCGCCCGATCCACATTAACACTGGAGGGAATATCTGTTTTTGGGCCAATGAGTGTACGGATCTGTGAAGGAAGAATCATCCAGTCATAACGACCTACCCACGTTTTATGATGAGAGGTCTGATCCACGAAACGAACCATATGTTCCGCCATTGTACCCTGATTGCGTTCCTCTTCCGACAGTTCATAAGTATACTGATAACGCGCTGTATCACCTAACTCCGTACCGGGTACATTCCGCAACCTTGAGTTCAGGACAACAAAGCGTTTTTCTAAATCTTGTGCCGATCCGATACGAATGAGTCGTTCCTGTCCCCGATGGTAGTATAAATCCACTTTTTGCCGGGTGGTGCCATCTTTACTCACAAAAGAAAACGTTGGCGTGATTCGAATACCATCCTGTTTCCCAAACATATTGCCCTTGGTTTTCAGATCAAACTTGAAATGGTAACCTGTCTTCACTGCAGCATTTCGAAAACCCTGTACCGGATGACTGCCGGGACGAATAGGCAGTACATAGGGAGCCAAGTTACCTCGGGGATCTCCGTCAATACCGTTTCCTCCGGTCCAATAGCTCACACCCGTTGGTTCCGGGCTGCCCATCCGCTTGCGGAACACATTCTCCCAGTTGTAGTCTGAAATATCGGTAATGTGAAAATCATACAACCTTCCGATAACCTCTACAGCAACGGTATCTGCTGCGACATGATGGGTCAGATTTGTGTTGGCATCCTGTTGTTCTGTAAAGTTTGCAGGTGCATTCTCGGCAATATTACGAAACTCAATCTGGTAATTTCCTTCATCTACCCATACAGGAAGATAAAAAGGGGTATCCAACTGATTTACAGGAATATCCACCCAAGTCATGGCCGGGATGAACTGGCTTCTGGCAGCGTTATAGACATCGAATGGGAAACGAACCTGTTTGATCCGGAAATATTTCGCATAATCATGGTTTCCATACCCAGGATAACTTGCTACATCCAAATGTTGACCTGAGGTTGGGATTCGTACAATAAATGGCCGCTCTAAAATAAGTGCAGCTCTGATCGGATCAGGCGTAGTCTTCTGATTATGAGGCTGATCATCTGACACCCAGGCGTAGTTCACAACTGGAGTATGTACTGTCACCGAGTTGATGCCCAAAATGGGGAATTTCTGATCCTGCCCTCCGTTAACATTGCCAGGGAGCAGTCCATACGTTATCTCACCCGTGGTCGGCTGGTTAGCTTTGTTCATCAATGTGTTTTTGATTGTAAACCGGTTCTGGTATAGAACATCGTCTCCGATCATGCCAGGTTGGGGGATCGTCCCAGGTCTTGGAGTTGTTTTCTCCACCGGGGCAGGATCCATAATTGTCGCTCCATTAAAGGTTACCTTGTCGTTATTAACGGTGTTCTCTCTAACCTCCGCTTCAGCTTCAGATTGAAACAATGACGTTTCATCTGGCGTAGAGGGTTCAGTCGAACCACCCGGAACCCCTTTGATGCCAAGATCAATTTCTCGACATGGCGCAGGTTTCACATGATTGGTAACCGCAGTATCCATAGCCGATTGCAAAGTCGGTGATGTATATGCATTGGGCGTCAGGGTCACGGTGTCACCATAACCGCCTAGCGCATAGTTAGATACCTTGGCCTCATTTAACTTGTATACCTCCAGATTATCGATCTGCCAATAGCTATATGTCCTTGTTACTTGCATGGTTTTATCCCCAGGCACATCACGTTCTCTGGGCTGAGGAGGTGTCCCTGGATCCCCCTCACCACTAGACGCTCTTCCCGGGATCGTCCAGGTTTTATGATAAACCCTTTTCACAGGAACCGTGTAAGTCACCGTGCCTGTCATGTTAACCCAACGGTGCTGAAACAGATATTCCTTGGCCAAGACATTGGCATAGAGATCTTCCGAAGTCGGAATACCACGGGTAACATCGAACTTCTCAGATCCCCGATCGTCTGCCTTCAACACACCTCGAACAGACGGGTCCATAACCGATGCTTCAATAACCGTGCCTCTACTAGGTGGGCTGATGGTCACAGGGCAAGCGTTCGCAGGGTCTCCCCCCGGATCGCCATCATTACCACCTTCTCCATTATCCGTGCAGTCCTTCACCTCAAGCACCTGAGTCCCTTGTTCATCCAGTTGCTGAGCAGAATCAAGAAAATGAGCTTTGATGGTAGTACTACCCACGATCCCTTTTGTCGTGATTTTGCCATCAGCACCGATCGTGGCTATAGTCGGATTCGAGCTCTGCCACGTCAATTTGGGATGAGCCGTAAGTTTATGAACAGTGCGATCCGGTTTAGTTAGAACTGCTTCTGCCTGTAGAGGTGTCGTATTGGCTTTACAAGCATTCGGCAGATTCACAACGAGTCCTGGCTCAGACGTGACTGTTATGGTGGCAGTATCCGAGATCAGATATGTACCATTGTTCCAGATCGCACGCACAGTGACCGTGCCTGGACTTTCGGCCGTTAACATCCCTGTTTTGAGCTCTATACTTGCAATCGTCTCGTCAGAAGAAAACCATTTGATCTCTGCCTCCCTGCGGGATACATCGATGCCCCCATTAAAGGCTGTTTCGCCATAATGTCTTGTGCTAACTTCGGCTTTCATCTGCTTTGTTTGTCCAATAGTCAAAACCGAATCCGGTGTTACATCGATTTCTTTTTCTTCAACCAGATCGCCTTCCCAAATGATGTCCATTGGTGTATGGTAGGCTACCACTTGCTTGAGACAACCTTGATTTGTTCTACCACCATTCTCATAATCAGTCCACTCCGTTACTTGGTGTGAACCTCCTGTTTTGGTAATGATTTTTACTATAGTACTACCTTCTCTTATAACCGTTGTACCAACTCCTGTATAGAATAATTGTTGCATTCTTGACTGGTAGTTTACGCTCTTAATACGAACTTTCTCTATCATTCTCTGTGTGATTGTTTGAGATTGGAATTCTGGCCATTGTTCAGCTGGCCATTTGGAAAAATCAACTTCGTTAGGAATCTCCCTCTCGGCGGGGTACGGTTTAGAACATGAATTAGCATTAAGGTTCTCCGAGAGAGTTGGTCCAGAAGTATGGTCTGCCCTGAAATCACCATTATCAAGTTGATACCAGTAAACACCTGGATTTGCTATTCTTTTTTCAGATTGTACGGTATTAGATATTTTTTGCTTTTTAGGTCCATACGGATCTGAACCTGAAGCTTCAACTGAGGATGAGAAATTCAAAAATAGCATATTAATAAGGAAAATTGATATAAAAATTAAGGATCTCTTCTCGACATGAGGATACAAAAAAATTTTCCACCACCATTAATTTTGACTTACATATTCTGAATTTTTAGTATATTTCCACTTTTTTGATTAAAGGAATATGCTCCATTTTTACCATCTAAAACGGATGTAATCCAGAATCTCTTTTCCACATCTTTTTTTATCAAATCCCTTGAACTATCTGGAATAGTAATTAAGCCATTCTTGGAGGCTTGTTTAAGGTCCAATCGATTAAACTGTATAAAACCATTATATAAGCCTCCATTAAATGTAATTAAGTTGGATTTATCAATTTTGGATGTAAAAGATATATCTGCGAAAGCCATATAATTACCTTTGAAAAGATGTGTCTCTGGACCAATAAATAATGGTGCATAGACGCTTTTCGCTTTCCCCTGAGTAACATCTACGACAATATATCTATGAAGTGTAATTACCCCAGAATTATTTGATAACTTAATTTTCTCTTTCGATATATCACTTACTTTGACAGAATTTTTAGTATAAAAATAATTACTAATTGTCGTTAAATTCGTACCCGTCGTGCCGACCTCTCTCATTTCATTCAGGTCGCTATACTTCCCAGCATCCGTACCCTCAACGTCCATATAACGCAGCAAAATGGCCGATACTTCTGCACGAGTGGTGGAATCCGCAGGTTTTAATGTGCCATCCTGGAATCCACCGACAATGCCTGTCCCACGAACAAGGGCAAGATACGGAATCTGCTCGGCACGAATGGTGCCGCGGTTCACTTCCGGTGTGGGGAGCAGCGTATTTTTTGTATCGTTAAAAGCATCCTGAAAGCTGCTACCGGACTTGATCAGTCCATTTGCAATCCATTTCATCATCTCGTAACGCGTTAGCTCCGCATTCGGATTGAACCCTTTGGCGTAATCGCCAGCGTTAATGAATCCTTGTCCTACAAGCTGGCTAACCGCCGCTTCAGACCAATGTCCCTCGAGATCAGCAAAGGAATTTTGCCCCTCTACCTTCTCCATTCCAGTCGCACGGGCGAGTATTGTCGCATATTCCCCACGCGTAATTTTGCCATTGGGACGAAACGTTCCGTCCTGGTAACCTGAGATCAGATTTTTTTCGTAAGCTTTGGCAATTGTCGCTTGAGCCCAGTGGCCCTTGATATCCTTGAACTTGCTAAGGGCATTGTCACTTGTTCCCGATGCAGCATTCGCTGTTGACGTCAAATGTACGGGGCCCATCGGTAATAGTGTTGCTGCCAATACTGCTGTTGTTACCAACCCGACAATCCAAACATTCCGTTTTTTCTTCTTCTCGTGACCTTCAGTTTGCTTATTCAATCTACTCACGCTCCTATGTACCTTAGTATGGGGATGCTTTACATGGTCAACCTAGTCAATTCTCTTCATAACCAAAACCTAAATTTGCCATAATAATCAATATTCTACCATGTTGTACTAGGCTATTGGTATTATTTTTCGTCCATCCCCATCACTTCAAGGCGTGCAACGCTCCTTCCATAGACCCACTTCATTCGCTTAAAACACAAAAAAAGGCCATGAATCCGCAGATTCATAGCCTTATGCTTTAAGGGTGTGGTCTTTCTTATGATATTGAAAAATGAACTCACTCATAGAATAAACCATATCATTCCATTTGATCAACCTTTTTTTATTTCACCCAGCTTTATTTTCCGTTCAATTCCTTATAGGAAGCTTCCAATTCCGTGATCAATTGATCACCACCAGCTTTTCTCCAGCTTGCGATTTCCTGCTCCCAACCTGCATCATCGATTTTACCCATAATGTACTTGGTCTGCGCATCCCAGATCATCTGATCCAGTTCCTGACCACGCTCGGTATAGATCGCCGAAGACAATGTGAGTGCCGGATTAGCAATGGCATACTGCTCATTTTCACGCGCCATCTTCGTACCTTTCATGCCAATGGGAACATCAACCAGTTCAGGCACGTTATAACCTTCAATGCTTAACAAATTATCTCGATATGGCTTCACTTCACGCTGATAAGCGTCGAAATCCTTGAGTTCGGTTTTCCCATCCGCAGTCTTGGTATAGTGCACATCGAGTAATCCACGGAGCTGCAACATACTCAATTCCTCATCCATCAACTGATCCAGGAACGTAAGAACCTGCTTCAGTTGCTCCTCATCTGTAACGGATGCTTTCGGAATGACCAGCATTCCGTAGTTTCCAGGCTCTCCGGCGATGCGAATACCATCGGGTCCCTGGAACGGAGCTACATCAATCTCTCCATCCGGGACATTTGGCGTAAGCCGTTGCTGGGAGGACTTCCCGTTCTGGGCCACACCGTTAAGCTTCATGCCAACCAGGCCGGAATCCATTTTTTTGTCCGCATCAGAAGGGTCTAGAGCAGGGAAATCACTGTTAATCAGTCCCTCGCTGAACAGTCGCTTGAACAGTTTCATCGTATCCACATATTCTGTAGTCAAGAACTCCGGGGTCAGTTTCCCCGCATCATCCACACCCCATTTGTTAACACCGCCAATACTTACAGCGATCCGCGTCAGTGGGGAAGAGACACCCTCATTATACTTTTTGAAGAGCAGTGCACCGTACGTATCTTCCTTACCATTCCCGTCCGGGTCATCCTTGCGAAGGGAGCGCATCACTTCATACCAGTCATCCAGCGTTTTGGGTATATCCAGCTTCAACGTATCAAACCAGTCCTTGCGATATACGATCGCAGTCCGTCCAATATCCCGGAAGTTCGGAATACCGTAGACCTTGCCTTCAATTTTGATATTGTTAAAATAAGCCTCGGATTGGGCAGACAGGTTCTTATAATCCTTCAAGTATGGCCCCAGTTCCCAGAACAATCCCGTTTTGGCGGCATTAAACGTTGTCGGTACATAATTCACCCGCATAATGGTCGGCATCTCGCCTGAAGCAACCATAACGTTCACTTTATCATCAAAAGCAGACTGCGGTATCCACTGTACATTAACATCCGTATTGGTATATTCCTCAATCTTCTGTTCAATCCCGTTCTCCTTGGCTGGTATATCTCCTACCTGCATTAAAGAGATGGAAATGGGAAGTTTACCTTCCCCTGCAGCAGGCGCTTTTTCTCCCCCACAACCTGCAAGCAATCCAGCGGACATTGCACCAATTACAACGATTCCGCCTAAACGGGACATTGGACCTTTTGGACTCATGAACCATCTCTCCTTTTGGATAGCCAAATTGTTCAGCAATCTTGCCTCACTTCACTCAAACCAAACATGTATGCGCTATCATAAATGTTCTAAAAAGAAGAACCAGCATTACGCCAGTTCAATCTCCACTCCCGCCAAAATGAACGGAGCGACCGATTTCGGATCATTAATCCGAATGGACTCGGTCACATAATACTCATAGGACCCGTCACGATAAGGGCTTCCTCCGAGACCGGCTCCGCCGTTACACTGCGTCAAGGACAGCACGCCTTCACGGTCCGTTTGCAGAAGATGCTGTAGCAGACCTTGATACCCTTTTTCCGCAACCGCTTTGAACTTGCCACTTAGATATCCTTTACGCACACCTTTGGCCAATGCATAGACAAACATTGAGGTCCCGGAAGCCTCCAGATAGTTCCGCTCACGTCCCGGTTGATCCAACAAATGTGGCCATAGTCCGGTCTGTTGATCCTGTACATGCACTAGTGCGTTTGCTACCCGTTCGAAGATGCCCACAATCTGCCCGCGCTGCAGATGATCTACTGGCAGGTGATCCAATGTATCCACAACCGCCATCACATACCAGCCCATTGCCCGACTCCAGACATGCGGAGAACATCCGGTCTCTCCCGAACTCCAGCGCTGCTCTTTGCTCTCATCCCAGGCATGGTACAAGAGACCGCTACGCGGATCACGTGTGCATTGTTCCACCAACAAGAGCTGAAGGGCAGCCTTGTCAAACCACTTCTCTTCACCCGTCACCGCGCCATACTGGGTCAGATACGGAGTGGCCATGTACAATCCATCCAGCCACATCTGGAAAGGGTAAATCTTTTTGTGCCAGAACCCGCCTTCACTTGTATGCGGCTGTCCCTTGAGCTGAGTCATAAGCAAATCCGCAGCTTTGCGGTACTTTTCTTCTCCCGTTTTGTCGTGCAGCAGGAACAGCGATTTTCCCTGATTGATCTGATCCAGGTTGTATTCCTCGATTGTATAGGATCGAATGGAACCATCTTCCTGAACAAAATGATCCATCAGCTCACGGATATAGTCAAAATATTTTTGCTCCCCCGTGTGCGTATACAGCTCCTCCAGCGCTTTCAGTAAGCAGCCGTTCTCATAATGCCAAGTGGAATACAGCTCATGGTTGCGATAACTTTCCATGAATTGCTGTGCCATGCGCACCGATGTGAGTTGCAGTGTTTCCTTCATGATCAAGCCTCCGCTTCCGGCTCCTTATTGAGCCTGTTTTTTGTAATCTTCGGCATATTCCTCACGAATCTTGTTTCCACCCGCATTGCCCCAATTCTCGATTTCCTTTTCCCAGCCACTTTGATCGATCTTGCCCATAATGTATTTGGTCTGTGCATCGGCAATTACCTGATCTAGGTCTGCCCCACGGTCACCATACGTTGGAGAATATAACGTCAGCGCAGGGTTTGGCACAGCGTGCTCCGCCAGTTCCTTGGCAAGTGCCGTACCTTTTTCACCCAGTTCGGTATCCTTCAATTTCGGTACGTTATATCCTTCGACATAAGGAAGATTATCACGGTAAGGCTTCACTTCACGCTGGAATGCATCGAAGTCACTCATCTCCACCTGATCTTCGCCCACTTTGGTGTAATGTTTGTCTTCCATACCACGCATCAACAGGGTCGCCATCTCAGGGTCCATCAGTTTATCCAGGAAGGAGAGCAGGTTCTTGAGTTCTTCTTCCGATTTCACCGTCGATTTAGGGAATGCCAGAATTCCCGAGTTACCCGTCTGCCCTGCAACACGATCTCCGTTCGCGCCAAGCAAACCAGCGATGTCTACCACACCATCCGGATTGTTTTTGGACAAACGCTCTTGCTGACTTTTTCCGTTCTGAGCAACACCAACACGGATACCGACAACACCGGAATCATACTTTTTCTCCGCTTCCGTAGAGTCGAATACGGCAAAGTCCTGGTTCAGCAATTTCTCATCGTACAAACGTTTCAGCAGATCCAGCACCTGCATATATTCCGGTGTCATGAATTCCGGCGTGAAGCTGCCATCATCCTCGACCTTCCACTTGTTAGGAGCACCAAAACTTACGCCAAGGCGCGTTGTGAAGGAGTATTGGTCCTCATTATATTTTTTGAAAAGCATCAGCCCAAACGTATTATCCTGACCGTCGCCATCCGGATCGGAGGTTGCCAGTGTTTTAATCGTTTCATACCATTCATCCGGTGTGGTTGGCACCTTAAGATTCAGCTTCTCGAACCAGTCCTTGCGATAGATCACTGTAGCCCGCGCAATATCGGAGAACACAGGAACCCCGTAGATTTTGCCCTCTACCTTGATGTTGTCAAAAAAACGCTCGTTCTGTGCCGACAGATTTTTGTAGTCTTTCAGCAATGGGCCCACTTCCCAGAACACGTCATTACGCATCGCGCTGGTCACCGTTGGGTTATATTGCACCTTCACAATTTTTGGCATATCGCTTGAAGCGATCATCACGTTAATTTTGTCATTGTAGGCCGAAGCCGGAATCCACTGGATATCCAGTTTGGTATTGGTATACGCTTCAATCTTTTGCTGAACTTCATTGCCTTTGCTTGGTACATCACCCACCTGTGCAATGGCTATGGACACATTTTGTACGCCGCCCTCGGCAGCCTGACCCTCGTCTGATCCGCATCCTGCCAGCAAACCTGTCACCAGTGCCAGTGTGCTCAAGACAGCTACGGCTTTCTTTTTTGTTGCTTTCATAACATGAAAACCTCCCTTTTTTATGCAGTCATATTGGACTGACTTTGAAACATGTGACGACTCAACCTTTCACCGAACCCAGCATCACTCCTTTGGCAAAGTGCTTTTGCAGGAATGGGTACACCAGCATAATCGGGATCGTGGAGAACACGATAACGGCCATACGAATGGTGAGCGGCTGGATCTCGGTCTCTTCGATACTTGTGTCTCCGATTCGGCTCTGTGCCAGAATGACAATCTCACGTAGCCAGACTTGGACAGGCCACTTCTCACTATCGTTGATATAGATAACAGCGCTGAAGAAACTGTTCCAGTGGGCCACCGCGTAAAAAAGTGAAAATGTCGCCATCGCTGGCATGGACAAAGGCAGAACAATCCGAAACAATACGCCGACATCGTTACATCCATCAATTTTGGCTGCATCCTCCAGTTCGTCGGGAATGGCCTGGAAGAAGTTTTTGAGTACGATCAAGTTAAATGCACTAATAGCGGTAGGCAGCATCAGCGACCATAACGTATCCGTCAGATGCAAAGATTTCACGACAAAGTATGTTGGAATCATCCCGCCACTGAAGAGCATCGTGAACAATACACCCAGCAAAATGGGCTGGCGTCCACGCAAATATCTTCTGGAGAGCGGATACGCCATAAGTGATGTAAACAGCAGGTTGATGAAGGTACCAATCACCGTAATATAGACCGATACACCCAGACTCCGAATCAAAGTATCTGTAGAGAAAATGTAACGGTACGCGGCCAGAGAGAACTCTTTTGGAAAAAGAATGAATCCTCCCTTAGCCACTTCATGCGGACTGGTAAATGAGACAGCCAAAATATAAATGAACGGGATGACCGTCACGATTCCAATCAACAGCAGCAAGCCGTGATTGAGAAAATCAAAGATCCGGTTGCCCCACGTTTTATCCTGTTGCATCTTAATGTTCACTCCTGTCTGGTGAAGAACGTTTACTCCCGAGGGTTAGTAGACGCCTTCCTCCCCGAATTTTTTGGCCAGCGTATTGGCACCAAGAACAAGCGCCAGCCCGACAACCGATTTGAATAACCCGACAGCAGCACTATAACTGTACTGTGCCTGGGTAAGCCCCTTCGTGTACACGTAGGTATCAAACACCTCGCCCACATCCCGGTTCGTCGGAGTTAGCATCAGGAAGATCTGTTCAAAGCCTGTATCCAGGAAATTGCCCAGACGCAGAATGAGCAAAATGACGATTGTACTGCGAATGGCCGGTAGAGTAATGTGCCAGGTTTGGCGCCAGCGATTGGCTCCATCAATCCGTGCAGCTTCATAGAGCTGTGTATCCACACCAGAAAGTGCTGCAAGGAAGATAATTGTGCCCCAACCGACTTCTTTCCAGATGGATTGTCCGACAATCATCGTTCGGAACCATCCGGGTTCAAGCAGGAACGCCACTTTTTGTCCTGTCAGGTTATAAAGCAATTCATTAATCGCACCACCCTCAGTTGTGAACAGCATGTAGAACACACCGACAACAACAACCCAGGAAACAAAGTGTGGAACGTAGACAAGGGTTTGTACAAATCGTTTGAAACGTTCACGGCGAACTTCATTCATCATGAGTGCCAGTACAATTGGCAGTGGGAAAAAGAACACAATGTTATAAATGGCAAGTAAAAACGTATTTCGAAATAATGTCCAGAACTGCGGTTCTCCGAAGAAACGCTGAAAATGTTTGAACCCTACCCAGTCACTCCCCAAGATACCCTTGTAAGGGGTGTAATCCTGAAAAGCCATCGTGATGCCATACATGGGTATGTATTTGAAAATAACAAAGTAAAGCACACCCGGTATTAACATGATATACAGCCACCGGTTTTTGATAATGTCCCTCCACAGCAGGTTTTTGTCACTGCGGGTAGCGGGCCGTGTTCGAGCCGCCGTTTCGGCTTTCATATTGTCTTCCTCCCCACATTGGAAACGATTACAAAATATCACTTCCTGAATTCATGTCTTCATTGTGGAGGATAAACGAATGACTGGCTATCGTCTCGTTTTAGCCTTTTATTTTTCCTTGTGTAGCAAGGGTTTAGCTCATTTCCCTCACAGAATCTAAAGGCATAATGAACTGCTTTCAACCTCCATATTCCTGTCTTAACTTCATGGAGAAAAGCAGTCTTCTTCCTTCATCCGAACATGAAAAAGCCTGCCTGCCATGGCAGGCAGAGCAGGTTTGTTTTATCGCTGCTGCTCCCGGTACTTGCCGGGGGTTGTTCCTGTGATTTTGCGAAACGTACGGATAAATGCGGTTGGATTGGTATAGTTTAATTTCTCGGCAATCTCCGATATTTTCAGATTCGTTGTTTGCAGCCAGGTCTTCGCTTTTTCCATACGATACTCTGCAAGATATTCCGTAAAATTGACTCCAGCTTCCTTCTTGAATACCCGACTTAGATAGACAGGGTGAAAATTAAGCTCAGCGGCACAGGCTTCCAGTGACAATTCACGATCGTAACGTTCCTCGATCAAACGAATCATACGTCTCGCAATATTCATGTATTGGGATTCTTCCTGTTCACGCCAGAAACGGATGACTGGCAGGAACAGCCGCTTGCGGAACCAATTGGTCATTTCGTCCAATGTGGACAACTTCAGCAAATGTGACATGGATGCTTTTTCACCCAGTACTTCGGCCACATCCCCGCCCTGCTCTTGCACAAGCTGATATACACGGGACAATAACTGAACCATAATGACGGGGTATTCACTGAAATGAAGTTTTTTGTCTGCAAGCAGTCCCAAATATTGCTTAAAGTAGGCGTCCGTTTTCTCTTCATCTCCTTGCTTGAGCGCAGAAGCGAGCTGATCCTCAATCATGCGTAACTGGGTATACAACGCGGCCTCCATCTGACCACGTGGCTGTATATCCTCGTAATGCAAAATAATACGGCTGCCCAGACTTACCCGACCTTGCAGAGCCTCGCGACTCTCCTGAACCGCTCTGGGCGTATCTCCGATACAAGCATAGGAACGACTGATGCCGATACTTACGGGCAGATTCAGATAAGTCACGACACGTTCGCGAATCCAGTCTGCCTGGGTATGCATCCATTCCTTCAGCTTCACCTCATCCGTCAGTTCGGAGGCAAGAACGGTGACCTGAGCATCATCCAGCATGACCGGGGTGAAGCGAACTGCTGAAGGAAGGAGCTCACCTACCATATTGTTGACAGCAAACAGCAGCAGATCGCGATCCTGTTCCTCATATCGGGTGCCTTCCAAGGTATCGATCTGGAGCATGAGTACACCAAGACTCGCCCACCCTGTAGGGAAATCGTACAATTCTCCCTGATATCTGAAATCTTCTTCCGAGATTTTGCCTGTTAACAGTTTGGTCATAAAAAACTCCTGTAGGTGCACATGCTGCCCCTTCATCTGCTCACGCATCGTTTTCTCCGAACTGAACAAGGTTGACAATTGCTCCTCAATATAGATAAATTCATCCTGACGGCGTCCTGACGGAGTAACTGGAGAATCTAACCCCTTCGTAAATTGCAGCAGTCTGGAAATCGGTGAGTACATCCGCCGACTACCGTATATGGCGACCAATCCCGTTACACATAACATGACTAGTGTAGCGACACCGGTAACCAATGCAATTTTCTGTGACTGGGCCGTGATCTGTCCAAGAGATACAACGGACACGTATAACCAGCCATTGAGTGGAGATTGCCTATAACTAACCGCCACTTGATTACCTTCCACCTCCGCACTGAAGAAACCCTCCGGCTGGCCTGTCGTTTGCACCATTTCATGAATTTCCTTATTCAGCGCGTCATATTTCCCGCCTTGCTGCATATCGTTCAGAAAATACTTCTGCTCCCGATCCAGAACGTACATATCTCCAGAATTCGTATTTCGGCTCAAATATGTACTCAGTTCCGTATCGGCGATATCAATCACAAGAAATCCCTTTGGTTTCACATTGGTTGGTATCATCGGGATTTTGAATACCATACTGACCACATTATCCGATGATATAAGGGTAGGTGCCTGTTCGGGTGTTAGTTCACCCATACCTGCTGACACAGGTACACTTTCTTTGGCTGAACTGGCATTCTGAGTGACCCAGAAAAGGCTGTTGGTATAGCTTAGGTAGGAGCCAATTCGGTCTCGAATGCTGAAATCATCCAATTTGCCAAAAGAACGCATCGAAACGACCCAATCTTCATCCAGATTAACCAGATAAGCTTGGTCAATGTTCGTAACCGCTTGCAAGTTGTTAAATCCGGATGTCAGATCACGAATCTCCTGAAATTCGCTGCTGTCCAACGGTTTCTTCATCGCTTGTAGTACCAGAGGCGAATTGACATACTGGATGGATGATAATTGCAGGCTGCGCAGAACTTGTTCTACCCGCATCTGGGTCTGATGCAATATCTGAAGATTGCTCTCACGCACTTTCTGTTCAATGTCACGTGATGCAATCGTATACGAGACCGAACCAATAACAATGACCGGAAGGGCTCCGAGGATCAGGGTAAAGCAGAGCAAACGCAATAAATACTTAGGCAAGAAGAGCATCCTCCTTTGTACGTATGTTTATTAAATTAAATCGCTTTCATTGGATTATTTTACTATTCTTATTTTAAAACCCATTCTTATTCAAGTCCACTCATTTATTCTAAGGTTGACTTCAAACCAATTTCCAGTTTATATTGGTTGCATATTCCTCAATCAAAGGAGAGATTTTTAATGTCGGTGAATGTTCTTAACTAACCAAGTTTCATATTCAGGAGTTTGGCCTTTCATTGCGCTTGTGCCCATATGGCATACGTGTATTTCATGATGCGCCAGATCCCTGTACTTAGTTAAGAACAGCGGATATCATAAATCGCCTCCGGGATTGTCATTGTCCGGGTCTATTTCCGCGCTGAGTTCAGCGCGGATTTTTTAATAGGACCTGTAGTGGACTCTGCTTTCCCATACGTTTAGGGCGGAGAATGACGTTTGTTCATTCTCCGCCCTTTTTGCGTTTTCCAGGAATATGTTTCAGCGCGTCAACTGAAATCCCAATTGAATTCAAGGAGAGATTACGCATGAATGAAAACACATTAAACAGTTTAGGCTATCCACAAATTCAAAAAAATGTTGCAGACTGCGCCCTGTCTTATCTGGGCAAACGTTATGCGAGAGAACTAAAACCGTTGGTAGATGCTCACCTTATTCGGATTCGCCTGGAAGAAACAGCAGAAGCCGCTGCGTTGATTCGCTTCGGGGCCAGTGTCCCCCTCCCTTCACTCGACGGAATGGAAACCATTATGGATCTGCTTGGCACCGGTTATCTATTCAGTGAACGCGACTTCAGTCATCTCGCTCAGTTCCTGCGGAGCTGTGCACAACTGATGAAATACATGGAGGGCAAATCCGAGGCCGCTCCCACCGTCAGTCGTTATGCAGCATCCATGATTCTAATCGAACCTTTGCTGAGTGAGATCGAGCGTTGCATCCATAGTGGACGCATTCAGGATCAGGCGAGCAAGGAACTGATTCGAATTCGTAAAAAAATAACGGTAAATGCGGAACGCATGAAACGAAAACTTGATTCTCTAGTGAGTAAACATCGCTCCATTATGCAGGAACATGTCATCAGCCAACGGGGAGGAAGAACGGTTCTGCCCATTAAGAAAGAGTTCCGTAAACAGGTGAAAGGCAGTGTACTGGATGAATCCGGAAGCGGGCAAACCGTATATATCGAACCTGTTGAATTAGTAAGTTTACAGATGGAATTGGCCGCTCTACAAGCGGAGGAGTCCCGAGAGGAGATGAGAATCCTCGGTGATTTAACCTCCCTGGCCGAATCGTATAACCGTGAAATCGTCCTCAACACCGAAACGGTAGGTGTATTGGACTTCCTGTTTGCCAAAGCCAAATATGCAGCCACCATGGATGGACGTACCGTTCGAGTCAATACACAAGGCCAAATCAGCCTTCAACGTGCACGTCATCCGTTCATGGGTTCTTCCATGGTTCCCCTTGATTTTGCCATCGGCAGAACGTACTCGTCGCTCATTATTACGGGCCCGAATACCGGTGGTAAAACGGTCGCACTCAAAACGCTAGGTTTGCTAACCCTGATGATGCAATCCGGTTTGCTTATTCCGGTAGAAGAAGGTGGCGAGATGGCTGTTTATAACGAGGTAGCGGTTGATATTGGTGATGGGCAGAGTTTGGAACAAGCACTCAGTACATTCTCCGCACATATTCGCAATATGATTGGCATACTGGAACAGGCCAATACGTCAACTCTGGTGCTCATTGATGAGATGGCTTCCGGGACAGATCCCGGTGAAGGCGTCGGACTTTCTATCGCCATGCTGGAGGAACTTCACAGCCGCGGAGCAACCGTTGTGGCAACAACACATTTTGGTGAAATCAAACATTTTGCTGCTGCCACCCCAGGATTCGAAAATGCCCGTATGGAATTTGACACCGTTTCTCTCCAGCCGCTGTATCGATTGCTTATCGGAGAAGCTGGTGAGAGCTATGCTTATTCCATCGCATTGAAACTGGGCATGCCACAGCGAATAATCGAGCGATCCAAGTCCCTGTCCGATCAAAGTATTTCAAGAGATCGTACATTCGTGTTCACATCACCCCCTTTGGAAACTCCGGCCCTGACACCTGATCGTTCCGTTACAGAAGCAGACGGCCCAGCAGAGTTATCCAAGCGGAATCAGTCGAAGCATTCAAAGGATTCAATCGCTCTCCACAAAAAGACAACAACCAGAGAGTCCGATTCTCCTGCTCCTGCCAAAACTTTTCGCAAAGGAGATCGGGTGTATGCGGCCTATCTTAATCAGTCGGGCATCGTCTGTGATGTGGAGGATAGCCGTGGAAATATCGGGGTCATGCTACGTGGACACAAAGTTAAAATCCATAAGAAACGCCTGACCCTGCATATATCTGCCAATGAGCTATATCCGGGTGACGATTATGACTTGGACATTGTGCTAGAAACAAAGGAAAATCGAAAGAAGCGTAAGTTGATGGGACGCAAACATGTGGAAGGTCTGCAAATCGAATTACCGCCTGAAGAATAGCCGATGGGAGAAACAGATGTGGTGAACTGGAAGTCATATTTACAGAGTGAAATCCATAATCACCGGCGTATTTCTGTTATACTGGGACCAGTATGTTTACTTCAGCTCGTAGCTATTCCACAGGGAGGGAAGAACCCCATGTCTGCAGAACAAGACGATCAAGAGCACATCCATATCGATGTTCTTGTCTGCCCGTTATGCGGCGAAGCTAATCGCTGTTCCTACGCCGCAGGACATCCTCATTCGGAATGTTGGTGTAACCGGGCTACTTTTCCCGAGGGTGTATTCGACCGCATTCCGGCAGAGCAGCGCCGAAAATCGTGTATATGTCAACGCTGTTTGGATGAATATACCGATAAAAGACAACCAAAAGAAGAGCCACACAGTTAACAACTGTATGGCTCTTCTTCATCATGCATCATCTATACTGTTAGCTGGCTACCACTGTTCTTACATTTGGTTATACTGGGCAACAGCCTGTTCAAGCACCGGATGATGCTCATCCATGGACGTATAATGGTGGAGGGTTGCTGTAATCCCCTTCTCGCGGATCATGCCCTGCAGTTCAACTGCTTCCGGATCATCGGAGACGTCGAACTTGCAGGCTGCTGCCATGCCCATAGTCAGATAGGTCGTTTCGGTTCCATCCGCATAGGCCTGAAGGGCCGGGCGAACCAGACGATCATTTTGAGACAACTTGCGCAGCGGGGAACGACCAACTCGAGTAACCTCATCGGTAAGATACGGGTTGACGAACCGTCCCAATATTTTGACAATATACTGCTCATGCTCTTCCGGGTTGAATGCAAAACGCTTTACCAGAACTTTTCCCGTTTCCTGCAGAGCACCGTAGACAATCGATTTCACCTTTTCATCGGCAATAGCCTTCTGAATTGTGTCATACCCGTGTACATTACCAATATACGCTGCAACGCAGTGTCCTGTATTAACAGTGAACAGCTTTCGTTCGATATACGGCTCCAGATCATCGACATATAGAATGCCCTCAACCGGTTTGAATGCAGGAGCCATCTGGGAACGATCCACCACCCACTCGTAAAAAGGCTCAACCTGTACATGCAAAGGGTCTTCATGATGCTGAATAGGCACAATCCTGTCTACGGCCGAGTCGGGAAAATAAATGTACTGATCTGCAAGGGAACGCACTTCTTCATTGAGCAGAGCATATACATGCTCTTTCAACTGTGTACTGGCTCCAATGGCGTTCTCACAAGCAATAATGTGAAGCGGGTTTTGAGCAGGACCGGAATTCAATCTTTTCTCAAGTCCTTTCGCAATACCTGGTGCAATATGTTTCAGCACACCCACGCCCACTGCAGTTGTAATCAGATCTGCTTCCACAACAGTTTGGGCAACCGTCTCCAGTTGGGTTCCATCGATTGCATTTACACCTGTGACGGTCTCCTGATCCTTGCTCTCGTTAGCCAGTTCCACCGTATATTGCCCCCGTTGCTGAAGAGCGGTTACCAAGGTCTGATTCACGTCGGAGAAAACCACCTCATAGCCAGCACGGGAGAGGATCAATCCGATAAACCCGCGTCCAATGTTACCTGCGCCAAAGTGTAGGGCTTTCATAGCTCCATTTCACTTTCCAGAATTGCGATAACTTCTTCGGCTGTTTTTGCCAGACGCAAGGCCTCCATATTCTCATCCTCAGCACAGATCACCGCGATGCTAGTCAAGATCTCCATATGTTCCCCGCCTTGAGCCGCGATACCAATGACCATATAAGCCTTTTCTTCGCCAAAATCAACACCCTGTGGATACTGAATGACAGAGATACCTGTGGATAAAATGAAAGCTTTGGATTCCTTTGTACCGTGCGGAATAGCCAGGCCGTTCCCTACATAGGTCGAGACAATCTCTTCACGTTCAATCATCTTCTCAATGTACTCAGCGGTAATATGTCCCGCATCCTTCAGAATCTGTCCAGCCATGCGAATCGCTTCGTATTTGTCCTGAGCCGTCGCATTCATGATGACTTTATCTGTTGTTAACATACTCATAATGGTTGACCTCCAATTTCGGTTTTACTACGATAAAATCCAACAAGTTCCTGGGACAGGTAATGAATGAGTTCATCCCTGATTCCCTTTTCCAGCAATGTAATCATTTCTTCCTGCAATAACAGGGCGCTGATCTCACTGAGAACCTCCAGGCTTTCCTTGGATAATTCTCTGGGACCAAGCATCAAGAGGACATGGGTAACTCCTGCCGGATCATCCGGCGTACGAAGAAGTGGCTCAGTGAGTTGAAACAAGCTAATGGACGGCCTGTAAATCCCCTCACTGCGTGTATGAAACAGCGCAAGTCTTGTGCCGGGAATCTTCTGACTCCCCACTGCTTCACGTGCCTCCAACCGTTTTGCGATCTCCCCCGGTTCCTTCAACACACCAGTTCCATGGAGTACGTTGCACATCGCATACACCGATTTATAGAATCCGATATCCTGGTTATCCAGCGGATAAACCTGAAACTTACCAATAATTCGGACGATTTCAACTAAAATAGCTTCCATTCCATCAGGGTCAGAGTAACGACTTGTCGTCTGAACCTCTGTTTCACGGGGCTTATTATGCTGTCGTTGTAATGTTGTTGTTCGGATAAAATGACGCAGACGTTCGCTCTCTTCCGCAGTAAGCAGTGGACTCACTTTGTAATACTGATGCTCATCCATCGGCAGATCCACAGTAGATAAGACAAGATCATATTGATCTGTAGGTATCCGGGCAGCCTCGTACCAGGACACGCTATCCATGATCCGAATCTCGGGAATCTCCTTGGATAATCGGCTGGAAAGCATGCGTGATGATCCAATTCCGCTTGTACACACGATGATCGCTCTGATCTCCCGTTTCAATGCACGTAACCTCTCGATGGAAGCTCCAAAATGCATGACCAGGAAACCAATTTCCTCATCAGGAACTTCTGTACCTGGCCAAGCTTGATGCACGGATTTTTTGACATCTTCAAAAAGTGAATCATAATCCTTGCGAATCTGCTGCAAAAGCGGATTACGAATCATCTGTTGTCCTTCAATTCGCTCCATTACAGGTTGCATATGACCAAGCAAACCTTCACGAAGCAAACGATCCTCATGAAAGGCGTAATGTGTCCTCGCCTGCATCTGATCAATCAGTGAATGTACCCTGTCCAGTAAAATCAAGTCGTCTATTGGCAACAGCCGCGAAGAGTGAATCCGCTGCTCTGTCTCAATTAATAGTCTATGAAAATAAGCTTGCTCATCTTGGGAGAATGTCAGCCCCAGCTCGGTCGATAACACACCACACAAGCGGGAAGCCATATAAGGTGGAACCTTCATTTCATCCTGCTCTGCGACTTCATCTCCCTTGTTCTCCAGGGGAGGTATACGGCCAATGCCAAAGCCTTTACGAATACGTACAACCGCTACGGATAATTGAATCAGCAGCTTCATGTATTGCCGTTCCGGGATGTTCTCCAGCCATTCGATATCTGGTTGCCATAACGCATTCTCGACCGTAAGCACATCACCGTGCCCAATCATATCCAACAGTTTTTGGTTTGCGATGGAGCCTCCCTGTTCTGGCTGTCTTCCGAATAGGTCGGACTCATCCAGAAATTCGAGAGCAAGTGCAGCTATGGCTGTGCGATGAATCGTCTCACTTCCGTTAATCTTGACGCCATATCCACGTCTGCGAACCAGCTTCAGTCCCGCCTGACGAATTCGTGACTCCAGATCGTCCAGATCAGTGGTTACGGTGGATACGGTCACTTTCAGATCCGAAGCCAAGGCGAGTAACTTTACAGGCTCCGGTTCATCCAGCAGGATGCAAAGCATGAAGAGCTTACGCTCTTCCGGCGTAAACTCTACATATTCTTTACCCTCTAGTTGCTGGCGCAATATAGCCAGATCATCGGAACCAGCATCAATTCGGATACCGGTTCCTGATTTTTTTTCCAGCCTCATGCCCAAAGGTTCAAGCCATTGTTCAATCATTTGCAGCTCCCGGTGAACCGTTCGGGTACTGACCTTTACTTCAACGGCGATTTCGCCAGCAGTTACTTCATGTGGATGCTCCAGCAGGAACTCCACGATTTCACGTTGTCTTTTGGTAATACTCATATCTCAGCCTCCGGCTCAGGGAAAACGAATGCGTGCAATTACTTTAGACGTTCAACGAGCGCATCGTATTCCGGGCTTTTTAGGAAGTTGTCGATGGATATATGTTCTGCGTTCGGCGCAACGGAGCGGGCACGATCGGTTAATATTTGTTGTGTGATGACCACATCTGCATCCGGCGGGATATCACTGATAGCCGTATTGGTCACCGTAACGTCAATCCCCTCTGCCTTCATCTTCTTGCGTAGAATGGAAGCACCCATGGCGCTCGACCCCATCCCTGCATCACAGGAGAATACAATTTTCTTCACGTCTGTTTTGACTGTAGAAGAAGCCGTATCTGCGGCTCTGTCTGCTTCACGATGGTTAGCCGTAATGCCAGCGTTTGGAACGGTTCCTTGACTCTTCATATCTTTCATCCGACTGGATGCGGACTCCAGATCTTCGTCCTTTTGTTTACCCGTTTTCAGCAACACTGCTGCTACCAGGAAGGAAACGACGGCTGCTACAAGCACCCCTGCGAGCATTGGCAGATATCCACCTTTCGGTGTTAAGAGGAAATAAGCGATAATACTACCCGGTGATGGTGCTGAAACAAGTCCTGCTCCAGTGAGCATGAATGTTAATGTACCTGCGACGCCACCCGCAATTGCGGCAAGAATCAGAATCGGTCTCATCAAAATGTAAGGGAAGTAGATCTCATGAATTCCCCCGAAGAAATGAATGATAACGGCACCTGGTGCAGAAGATTTGGCCATTCCGCGTCCGAAGAAACAGTAAGCAAGCAAGATACCAAGTCCCGGACCCGGGTTCGATTCAAGCATGTATAATACGGATTGCCCTAACTCTCTCGCTTGATCTGTTGCAATTGGTGTCAGAATCCCGTGGTTGATTGCATTGTTCAGGAACAATACTTTACCTGGTTCAATGATTAGGTTGACCAGCGGCAGCAAACCAAGATTCATTAAGCCTTGTACCCCGGCAGATAATACTTTGCTAATTGCTTCTACAGCAGGCCCGATGCCCAGTAGCGCAAAAATCCCCAAGATCCCGCCAATAATACCGGCTGAAAAGTTGTTAACCAGCATTTCAAATCCGGCTCTAACTTTACCTTCGATCGATTTATCAAACTTTTTGATGATCCATGCTGCCAGTGGTCCGGCAATCATGGCACCTAGGAACATCGGGATATCACTACCCACGATGACCCCGATGGTCATAATGGCACCCACGACACCACCACGCTGACCATGCACCATCGTACCCCCGGTGTAACCAATTAACAGTGGCAGCAAATATTTGATCATCGGATCGACTAGCTGCGCAAGCGTCTCGTTAGGGAACCAGCCTGTTGGAATGAACAGAGCCGTAATTAATCCCCAGGCGATAAACGCTCCCATATTCGGCATGACCATACCACTCAGGAATCGGCCAAAACGCTGAACACCTACCCGTAGCCCACCTTTGGAATTGGACGATTGGTCCAAATTACTCATTGTATTATCCTCCTTGGATCAAGTGATTATGATTTATGAAAGGGGTATCATTTCTCCCCTGCTGTAATCCTAAGCGAGAATGCTCTCCTGTTCAATGAAATGAAAGCGTACTTTCGTCATGAACAATGATGACAACATTAGGTTATGTAATCGTTTTAATGGATGCATAATGGCTGAACCCATTGGTACACAAGGCTTTTCTTGCCTATGACTTTTATCATTTCCAAAATCAATTTCTAACCTATAGCTTGGTCTAATCAGGCGATTCACATCCACAATCTGCTTCAATCCGCATTGGAAACCATTCTCGGAAAGCACAAAAAAACCTGTGCAAGCCTCAGGCTCACACAGGTCGAAACAATATGAAGTTCATTTCAATTCATTATAAAATATATGTTAATAAGTACAAGTTCGTTGATACTATTCTTCCGTATGTTTACGATACGCGTCTGCATTCATCAATGTAGACAATGCTGCTGTCAGATCTCCCTCAACACGGATTTCAATCATCCAGCCTTCCTCGTATGGAGAGCTGTTGACAAGTTCAGGGGAGTCCTGCAACGAATCATTCACTGCAATAATTGAACCAGTGACGGGAGAAAACAAGTCCGAAACCGTTTTGACCGATTCGATCGTTCCAATGCTGTCCTCTGCTTTTACATTGGTTTCAAGGTCAGGCAATTCCACAAACACAATGTCACCCAGCTGATGCTGCGCGAACTCGGTAATGCCAATACGTACAGTATCCTCCCCTACGGTTTGCACCCATTCGTGCTCTTCACTGTACAGGAAATCACTTTTCAATTCGCTCATCGATATCCGCCTCGCTTTTCATTAAATGAGTGCATGCGTTCTTTGACCTTAACCTTTTTCCCAGAACATAGCGTATGATATTTTTGATTCAAATGTCAAGATACCTCACAATTTATTTATTGATCACCTCTAAATCCTGTAACCCGATTACACTCTTTCTTCATATACTGGTGAATATTAGAATAGTAAGCGTAGTCTTTTTAAATACACGAACAATAACATTTAAGATAAATTAAATATTCGGTTTTTAGTTATGATCTATGACATCGTTCTTGACATCGGTAGTGGATTCACGTTTTAATGAGAGGAGTAAATGTGTTTATTGGACTATGTTATACCCGCGGATGAATGTAAAGGGAGAGATTACCCGTGACACCCGATTCGGGATGTACATGAGGTAACGCCGAAGGAGTAAACCACCGATAAGCGGGGGTGAATCTCTCAGGCAAAAGGACTTTTACGGGACGCAACTCTGGAGAGCATCTATTCGCCCTGAGCGGGCGTTATGATCACCCAAGGGGAAACCTGCTGCACAAGGCAGCGGGGTAACTCTCAGGTACAAGGGACAGAGCCTTAGAATACAGCGTGCTACTTGGCATGCCGATTCTTTGGCCTGTCCTTTTCCTTTTTCCCAAAAAACGAAAAACAGGATTCAGATCAGCGCTGCCATAGCTGCCTTACCATACTTATCTACTAAAAATCTCTGCTGAAAAATTTAAAAATACCCTGGTTCATTGATCCACGATTGTATATCCGGCCGGCTGACGGCCCATGACGAGGTGATTTGATGTCCGATTTGCTTAGAACACCACTCTTCCCACTCTATCAGCAATACGAAGGCGTACGGTGCATTGATTTTGGAGGCTGGGAGCTTCCGGTACAATTTAGCGGAATCCAGAAAGAACATGAAGCGGTGCGTGAGCGTGCTGGACTGTTTGATGTATCCCATATGGGCGAATTCACAGTACAGGGTGAGCAGGCTGAAGTTTTTTTGCAACAAATGATGACCAATGATGTGACCACGCTCGTTCCGGGTCAAGCCCAGTACACCCTGATGTGTTACCCAGATGGCGGTGTGGTGGATGATCTGCTCGTGTATAAGCTGGAAGATCAGCATTATATGCTCGTTGTTAACGCCTCTAACATCGACAAGGATTGGGCGTGGCTGCAAGAGCACTTGATCCCTGGCGTGAGCATGACCAACGATTCGGAGCAGACGGCGCTGCTCGCCTTGCAAGGACCACTGGCTGTAGACATTATCGGGAAAGTTACAGATACGGATGTATCCTCGATTGAGCCTTTCCATTTTGTACAGCAGGCAGAGGTATGCGGCGTTAAATTACTGTTGTCCCGTACCGGTTATACCGGTGAGGACGGCTTTGAACTATATGTACCTGCGGACCAGGCTGCTGCGGTGTGGAATGGATTAATGCAAGCCGGTGAAGGTCACGGACTCGTACCAACCGGACTTGGTGCCCGGGATACACTGCGCTTTGAAGCAAGGCTCCCCCTGTATGGACAGGAATTGTCGGCAACCATCTCTCCACTCGAAGCTGGCGTAGGTATGTTTGTGAAGCTGAATGCGGGACCTTTTATCGGACACGAAGCCTTGTTACAGCAAAAAAATGACGGGCCTGCCCGCAAATTGGTCGGCATCGAAGTGCTGGAGCGCGGTATTCCCCGCCCTCATTATCCGATTTACGCCGAAGGCGTACAGATTGGCGAAGTTACTACAGGCACACAATCACCTACATTGAAGCGTAATCTGGGGCTTGCTCTCATCGACAGTAAATACGCTGCGCTGGGAACCCCGCTTGAGATTGAGATCCGCGGCAAGAAACTAAAAGCCGAGGTCGTGAAGACCCCTTTTCATAAACGGACACGTACGTCAAAGACACCTACTCAAGGAGCTGACCAAGCATGAGCAAGCACCGTTACATTCCCATGACTGAGCAAGATCAGAGCGCCATGCTCGCAACCATCGGTGTGGATACGCTGGAGGAACTGTTTCAGGACATTCCAAAAGAGATCCGTTATCAGGGAGAGCTGCCTGTATCCTCCAAACTCGATGAATATGCACTGACACGTCACATGTCCAAACAAGCTGGTGCCAACGCCAATTTCGAAACACACGCCAGCTTCCTCGGCGCAGGCATATATGATCATCATGTTCCTTCCGTCATCAATCATGTCATTTCCCGTTCCGAGTTCTACACTGCCTACACACCTTATCAGCCTGAGATCAGCCAAGGTGAACTACAGGCCATTTTCGAATTTCAATCCTACATCTGTGAATTAACAGGTATGGCTGTAGCCAATGCCAGCATGTATGACGGCGCAACTGCCTTTGCAGAAGCCGGTAATCTGGCCGCAGCAGCAACACGTCGCAAACAGCTTATCGTATCCCGTACCGTTCATCCGGAAGCCCGTCAGGTATTGCAGGCGTATGCGCATGGATTGAGCCTCGAAATTGTCGAGATTGGTTATAAGGATGGAGCCACTGATTGGGATGCCCTGCAAGCTGCCATATCGGACGATACCGCTGCTGTCATGATCCAGAGTCCAAACTTCTTTGGTGCTGTGGAAAATGTAAAACAAGCGGCTGACCTCGCGCATGCGCACAAAGGCCTGCTCGTTGTAAGTGCTAACCCGCTATCGCTGGGTCTGCTGGAAGCCCCAGGCAAGCTGGGTGCCGACATCGTTGTTGGCGATGCGCAGCCCCTCGGTATCGCCGCTTCACTCGGCGGCCCGACATGCGGATATTTCGCCGTATCCCAGCCTCATATGCGCCGAATTCCTGGCCGAATTGTAGGCCAGACAACCGATCGCAATGGCAAACGTGGATTTGTACTCACACTGCAAGCACGTGAGCAGCATATCCGCCGCGAAAAGGCGACCTCCAACATCTGTTCCAACCAAGCTTTGCTTGCACTCAGCGCATCTGTGTACATGTCCATCATGGGTAAACAGGGCATGATCGATGTCGCGGATCTGAATTTGCAAAAGAGTCATTACACCCTCAATACATTAACTGCGATTCCTGGAGTTAGCCTTACTTTTAATGCACCAACATTTAATGAGTTTGTTATTAAGCTTCCTGAAGGAACAGACTTGGATACTCTTCAGTTGAAACTGCTGGATGCAGGCTTTATTGGTGGCTACGAACTCGGACGTGATTATCCGGAGCTTGCCGGACATATGCTGATGGCTGTTACGGAACGGCGCACTAAGGAAGAGATTGACGAATTCGCACGTGCATTGGAGGGATCGCTGTGACTCAGGAAACGACGACGACAACGACAACATCGGTACAAGGACAGTCGGAAACAGGTACCTCTGTCTCCAATTCGGTTCAACCTGAGACTGTTACAACATGTAGTACGCAAACCTTATCTCCTGCTCCGGAACAATCATTGATTTTTGAACTCAGCAGCCCTGGGCGTGTCGCTTATTCCTTGCCAGAATGTGACGTTCCTCGTCAGGCTGCCGATACGTTGATTCCCCGGGAAATGCTCCGTTCGGAAGCAGCAGCACTGCCGGAAGTGTTCGAGGTAGATGTTATTCGACACTATACTGCGCTGTCCCGTCGTAACTTCGGTGTAGATAACGGATTCTATCCACTGGGCTCTTGTACAATGAAATACAATCCAAAGATTAATGAGGATGTTGCACGTTATAACGGTTTTGCCAAAATCCATCCGTACCAGCATGAATCCAGCATTCAAGGTTCACTTGAACTGTTATATACGTTGCAAAACGACCTTGCAGGTCTGACAGGTATGGACGCTGTAACCCTGCAACCAGCCGCTGGTGCCCATGGAGAATGGACTGGACTTATGATGATCCGTGCCTACCACGAAGGTCGTGGTGAACAACGTACCAAAGTCATCGTACCCGATTCTTCTCACGGGACCAACCCTGCAAGTGCAACCGTTGCAGGATTTGAAACTGTGACGATTCCATCCCGTGCAGATGGACTGGTCGATCTGGACGCACTCCGTGCAGCCGTTGGTTCGGATACAGCAGCATTGATGCTGACGAACCCGAATACACTTGGTTTGTTCGAGAAAGACATTCAGGAGATTGCATCCATCGTACACCAGGCTGGTGGTTTGTTGTATTACGACGGAGCCAACTCCAATGCCATTATGGGCATTACTCGTCCGGGTGATATGGGCTTTGACGTGGTGCATCTGAACTTGCACAAAACGATGAGTACACCTCATGGCGGTGGTGGACCTGGCGCCGGACCAGTCGGTGTGAAGAGCCGTTTGATCCCCTTCCTGCCTAAACCGATGGTGATCAAAAATGATGATGGTATGTATGCATTCGATCGTGAAGGCGATCAATCCATTGGCCGGGTGAAAGCCTACTACGGCAACTTCGGTATTTTGGTACGTGCCTATGCCTACATTCGCACCTATGGACCGGAAGGATTGCGCCGTGTATCTGAGTGTGCGGTACTCAATGCTAACTATATGATGGCCCGTCTCGCACCTTACTACGAGATTCCATATCCAGGTGTATGCAAACATGAATTCGTTATGTCTGGTCGGGGATTGAAACAATATGGTGTGCGTACACTGGATGTTGCCAAACGATTGCTTGATTTTGGATATCACCCGCCTACAGTGTACTTCCCGCTCAACGTGGAGGAATGCATCATGATCGAACCGACAGAAACCGAAAGCAAAGAAACGCTGGATGGGTTCATCGATACGATGATACGGATTGCCAAAGAAGCGGAAGAGACACCTGAGTTGGTACTGAACGCACCTTATGGTACACCGGTCACTCGTCTTGATGAGACTACCGCAGCCCGCAAACCTGTACTGAACTGCGCTTGCAGTTAATTAAATCATTGTTAATACGAAAGCTCTTGCTGAGGTTCCAATCAGCAAGAGCTTTTTGTGTTGCCTTCCCCTTTAAAGATGCCACTCTTACAGCTCACCATCATCCTGTTAGAACATGTCTCAAACGAAGGCAAGCTATAGTCCGATGTATACCAGTGTCCGAATCACATTATCCTGTTCATAACAAAAAAAGCCGATACCCACATGAATCGCGGATACCGGCAAAATCGCTGCATCAATGCAGCTCATTATCGGAAAAAGAAAAACCTCAAATCCGGAGGAAACCCCGGCAAAATTACGCTTTAATGCTTTGAACCAATTCAACGACTTGTTCAGCCGTTTGCATATCCAGAGCTTTAGCAGCCAGTTCCTGCATATCCGCACGGGACAGTTTGGTGATCTGACTACGAGCTGGCAGAATGGAAGTTGCGCTCATGCTGAACTCATCCAATCCAAGACCAAGCAACAATGGAATTGCGGTTTCGTCTCCTGCCATCTCACCACACATGCCAACCCATTTGCCTTCACGATGCGCTGCATCGATAACCATTTTAACCAAACGCAAAATGGCTGGGTTGTAAGGTTGGTACAGATACGCTACTCTTTCGTTCATACGGTCAGCAGCCATTGTGTATTGAATCAGATCGTTCGTTCCAATACTGAAGAAATCCACTTCTTTGGCAAACTGATCCGCCAGAACTGCAGTCGAAGGAATTTCGACCATGATTCCGAGTTGAATGCTGTCAGAAACAGCAATACCTTCAGCAACAAGCTTCTCTTTCTCTTCGAGCAAGACAGCTTTTGCTTCACGGAATTCACCGAGTGTTGCGATCATTGGGAACATGACACGCAGGTTTCCATGTACGCTTGCACGCAGCAATGCACGCAATTGTGTACGGAAGATATCCAGACGGTCCAGACACAGACGAACTGCGCGGAAGCCGAGGAATGGATTCATTTCTTTTGGCAGATCCAGGTATGGAAGCTCTTTGTCTCCACCGATGTCGAGTGTACGAACAACGACAGGTTTACCTTCCATTTTTTCAAGTACCGCTTTGTAAGCATTATACTGAATGTCTTCGGAAGGAAGCTTGTCTCTGCCCATGTACAAGAACTCGGTACGGTACAGACCTACAGCCTCGCCACCGTTTTCCAGAACACCCGTTACATCATTTGGCGTACCGATGTTGGCTGCAAGTTCAACATGAACATTGTCCACCGTTACCGTTGGCTCATCACGAAGTTTTCTCCACTCTGCACGTTGTGCATCATACTGTTCCTGTTTGGCACGGTATTCAGTAATAACTTCATCAGTAGGGTTAACCAGTACGTGACCATCCAGACCGTCAACAATGATCATATCGCCTTGTTTCGCTTGAGCCAAGATGTCCTTGGTACCAACGACAGCCGGAATTTCAAGTGAGCGAGCCATGATCGCCGAGTGAGAAGTACGTCCACCGATGTTGGTTGCAAAACCTTTAACAAATTGGCGATTCAATTGAGCCGTGTCGGAAGGTGTCAGATCCTCCGCAAGCACGATCACTTCTTCATTGATCTCAGCCGGACTCATGAAGTCGATACCAAGCAAGTGATTTAGCACACGTTTGGTAACGTCACGCATATCTGCTGCACGTTCCTGCAAATATGCACTCTTCATGTTCTCAAACATGGAGATAAATTGCGATGCCGTTTCGTTCAAAGCAAATTCTGCATTGATCATGTCATCTGCAATTCTAGCTTTAACCGGATCAATCAGTTCCGGGTCATTCAGAATGAGCAAATGCGAAGCAAAAATTTCAGCTTTTTTCTCGCCAAGCTCTTGTAAAGTGCGCTCTTTGATCGCCTCGAGCTCAGCCTGGGATTTACCCAGAGCTGAGTCGAGTTTTGCGATCTCTGCGTCAACGTCGTTAATTTGGCGTTTTTCTACAGAGTAGTCAGGATGCTCCAAGATAAACGCCTTGGCGATAGCAATACCCGCCGAAGCCGCGATCCCGGAGACATTAAGCATTAATTTCGCCCAACCCTTCGTTAACCATAACGTCAGTCAAAGCTTGAAGAGCTTCAGCTTCGCCTTCGCCTTCAACGATGATGCTGATAGTGTCGCCTTGTTCCAATCCGAGGGAAAGAACACCCAGGATGGATTTCAAAGTTACTTTTTTACCGTTAGCTTCTGCAAAGGATTCTGCACCTTTGAATTTGTTTGCTGTATTAACCAGGGCTGTCGCCGGACGTGCGTGGATACCATCTTCGTCTGTAATTCTGAATGTTTGTTGCATTACAATCATCTCACTTTCAGTAGTTTGGTTTAGGCATTGCATATATTTACACTTGCTTGCCATCGTCGTAACACTTCTTATTTTATCTCAATGATTGGCTGATCGCCAACTTTCAGCACTCCACTCTTCTTCAGGGTTACCGTGGAGCCCTCTGGCAGGTTGGTGAAAATAACTGGTGAAATGATCGAAGGAGCGTTTGCTTTGACATACTCCAGATCCACTTCCATAATCGGCTGACCAGCTGATACCAGATCACCTTCCTGTACCAGTACGTTAAAGCCTTGACCCTTCAGCTTCACCGTATTAACACCTATATGAACAAGCACTTCCTTGCCACCATCGGACATAATGCCCACGGCATGTTTGCTTGGAAATACATTAAACACTTTACCATACACAGGAGAAGTTATCGTACCATCATGTGGCAAAATTGCGAACCCATCACCTGTCATTTTCTCAGCAAATACCGGATCAGGTACGTTTGTAATGTCCAGCAATTCACCATTGACTGGCATGACGATATCCTCAGCAACGATGCGCTCGCCTTGCTCACCTTGTGCCTTCTCCTCTTCTGGAGTTGGTTTGGCAGCTGCTGGCGTTGGTGCTGGTGTTCGTCCTGCAATAATATCCTGCATCTGAGATTTGATCGTGTCGGAACGTGTTCCGAAGATGGCTTGAACATTATTACCCACTTCAAGTACACCAGATGCACCCAATTGTTTCAAACGATCTTTTTTCACATTGGATTTCTCATTAACTTCAATCCGCAAACGAGTAATACAAGCGTCCAGATGTTTGATATTCTCTTTGCCACCAAAGGCTTCGAGAATGTTATGGGGCAGATCATCCGTTGAACCAGAGCCTCCGCCAGATTCGGTTTCAGGCGTTGCATCCTCTCGTCCAGGTGTTTTGAGATTGAATTTGCGAATGATAAACCGGAAACCGAAGTAATAGATCACCGCAAGAATCAATCCGACAATAATCACGTCCCACCAAGGTGTACGGTTCGGAATAATCCCGAAGATCAGGAAGTCAATGAACCCACCGGAGAAGGTCATACCGATCTTTACACCCAGAATTTGCATGGTCATGAAAGACAAACCCGCAAAGATACAGTGTACTGCAAACAGGATTGGTGCTACAAACAGGAACGAGAATTCAAGTGGTTCTGTGATCCCTGTCAGGAACGAGGTCAGCGCAGCTGAACCCATGATACCTGCAACATACTTTTTGTGTTCTGGTCTTGCTTCATGGTACATCGCAAGTGCGGCCGCTGGCAAACCAAACATCATGAACGGGAATTTACCAACTTGGAATGTTCCCGCTGTGAGGTTCACACCGTCACGCAATTGATTGAAGAAGATTTGCTGGTCACCACGGATGACATCTCCAGCTTTGTTCACATACTCACCGAACTCAAACCAGAATGGGGAGTAGAAAATGTGGTGAAGACCAAACGGAATTAATGACCGTTCTACAACTCCGAAGATGAATGCCGACAATGTCGGGCTTGTATCTACCATGAAGTGAGACACAGCATTCAATCCATTTTGAATCGGTGGCCAGATAATCACCAGAAGCAACCCGATTAAGAGGGATACAACCGAAGTGATAATCGGAACAAAACGTTTACCTGCAAAGAAACCGAGGTAAGACGGCAGTTCGATTTTGAAAAATCGATTGTAACAAAGCGCGGCGGCAATACCTATGATAATACCTCCGAACACGCCTGTACTTAATGTCGGGATACCCAAGATGCTGGCATAACCCGGTACTTCGCCGATCATTGCCGGAGTAACCCCTACCGCGGTGCCCAGTGTGACGTTCATGACCAGATAACCGATGATCGCTGCGAGACCTGCAACGCCTTCGCCACCGGCCAATCCGACGGCTACACCGACGGCGAACAGCAATGCCAGATTATCGAATACGATCTGACCTGCGTTCATCATAATTGTTGCGATCGAGTTCACCCAAGGGGTGTCGAGCGCCGTTACATATTGCAAGAAATCTGGATTAACCAGCATGTTACCGATTCCGAGCAGCAAACCTGCCGCAGGTAGAATGGCTACAGGTAACATGAGAGCTTTACCTACTCTTTGCAATACACCAAAAAGCTTTTTGAACATCGCGTCGTTTCTCCCTTTCGTCTAAGTTGTATGTTGTTATGCAAGCAAGGGAACACAAAAAAAGGCATGAATTAATAAAGTAAACTGTGCCAACCTTGGGGTATAGCATACCCTGTACAAGGAAAGAACAATCACACTTTAATTAACTCATGCCTGATCGAGTCAGTAACACGTCGCTTATGTTTATTCAGTTGCTTGATTACGGAAACCATTGTAGCACCAGTTCTAATCTATTGCAAGCCTTTACACCAAAAAAATAAATTCTTCATTCCATCACTGGAATGATCTCACTTATTCTCTTCTTCCTTCCGTTGATTCAGCCTTTGCAGATGAATGGTCAGATAACCTACCTCCGCAGGATAAACCGGCAGTTTCAGTCTTTTCTCCATTACTTTGGTCAGTTTCCATGCAAGCGAGTACATTTCGGGATACTCCAACTTAAGCAGGGAATCCAACTTATGAAGCTCTTCCACTTTGTCTCCACGGCGAACACGCTCAAGGGCGAAACGAAGATGAGTCAGCAAACGAGAGTAATCAAGCGATTCCGTTTCAAACGAATAATCGAGTTGATCAGACACCAGGTTCACCAAATCAGTGATCAATTGTGAATGTTCACGTACCTGGGATATATTTTGATTGGTCATTGCGCTATAGATATGGAGGGCAACAAAACCAATCTCGTCCATCCCCAGATCTACGCCCATTCTCTCTTTGATCAAACGAACAGCGTATTCTCCCATTCGATATTCTTCAGGATAAATCTCGCGGGTTTCATATAAAAATGGATTTTGTATGATAATGCCCTGCTCCTTGCGTTTTAACGCGAAAGAAATGTGATCGGTTAATGCAATATGGATATGTTCATTCAGAGGAACGTCCGTACGCTCTGCAATATACGTAATAACTTCGTTAATAATCTCGATCAGTGCTTCATCCACCTGTGGAAGAAGCTGTTTGTACTGCTCTTGCTCCTGCTGGTTTGTCAAAATGAACATTTTCTCCACAGCCATCAATGGAATGTGATCACTCGGTTTTCGGTTAAAGCCAATGCCTTTACCAATAACAACGACTTCCCCGTGTTCAGGATGCTGTGCAATGATTACATTATTATTTAGCGCTTTATCTACATGCAAGCTGCTCATTGTTTGCACCTCTTTTTTCACACCATCTTAGGTGTGATTAAGTCACACCCTGTTACGAACGAAAAGACACCCGGAGCGGGCAAACCGCGCCGGACGTCTCGCTTAAAAAGTAACAAAAATTCGCCTTAAGGTCAATAGAGCAACCATGCAAGATTCGAAGTGCTTCTTACTCGTCAACTCCAGCTCTTTCCACAATCTTGTCGATTATAGAAGGAGTTGTAACAGCTTCGCTCTGTTGAATGGCAACTGGCGCAGGTGTTTTAGACTTGGTAAGGCCTTTAATCAGCTGCTCTACATCGATGCCGGATACACTCTTGAGCATCTCTGGAGCGGTCGCCATAAGTTCAGTAACATAGTTACTCACTCGCGCTGCACCTTCACCTTTACCTGTATCTACCACCGTCAGTTTATCAATCGATGCAATTGGCTCTGCAATTTTGCCAGCCAGTTCAGGCAGCATTTTGACAATGATATCGAGTACAGCCGCTTCGCCAAACTTCTGGAACGCCTCTGCCAGTTTTTCCTTCGCTTCTGCTTCGGCAAGACCACGCAAACGAATAACTTCTGCATCCGCTGTACCTTTGGCAAGTTCCGCATCCGCCATGGCCTGACCTTCAAGTCGCTTCTGTTCAGCTGTTGCTTTGGCATGTGTTTCGATCGAATACTGTACAGCATCGGCTTCACGCATTCTTTTGGCTTTATCGGCCTCGGCAGCCTGCTCCACCGCATAACGATCCGCTTCTGCCTTTTTCTTCACTTCAGCATCATATTGCTTCTCACGTACGACGATTTCTTTTTCCTGGAGATCGATCTCACGTTCTTTACGAACGAGTTCAACCTTCATTTCTTCTTCCACAACGGTCTGTCTCGCTCGCGCTTCATGGATATGGTAAGCCTGATCGGCTTCCGCTTTGGCTGTATCCTGATCCCGCTTAAACGTGGCTACTTTCAGTTCTTTCTCTTTGGCTGCCTCAGCGATATTGGTATCCCGCAGCAACTCTGCTTTTTGACCCTGCTCTTCCGCATTGGCCTTCTGAATACGTGCATCACGCATCGCTTCCGCTTCAGCTATCTCGGCATCCCGCTTCACTGCCGCAATTCTCGGTTTACCGAGAGCATCCAGGTAACCCTGTTTGTCACGAACATCCTTGATGGTAAATGAAACAATTTGAAGGCCCATTTTCTTCAGATCTCTAGCTGCTACACCTTGAACCTCTTGCGCAAACCGATCCCGGTTCCGATATACTTCTTCCACCGTCATTGTACCGAGGATGGCCCGCAAATGCCCCTCCAGTACTTCCTGTGCTTCGCTTCTCAGCGCTTCTACAGGTTTACCGATGAATTGCTCAGCTGCCGTAGCAACATCCTCTACAGCACCTCCAACCTTGATAATCGCTACGCCGTCAGCAATAACCGGAACCCCTTGCTCCGTGTACACTTCAGGTGTGGAGACATCCAGCTTGTGGGACAATAAGGAGATGAACTCGGATTGCTGGAATACCGGCAGGATAAATGCACCGCCACCACGAACAATCTTAATTTTTCGGCCAGAATCATCATCGGAAATATTTTTGCTACCCAAGAATGATCCCGTAACGATCATCGCTTCATCCGGTCCAACCGTTTTGTATCTCGCCCAGAAAGCCAAACCTAAAATTAGAATGACACCGACTACAACTATAGGAATCAGCAATACATCCCAATTCAAATTCAAATTATCCATTCCACATCTCTCCCCTTATTCATTCATGATGAGTGCTTAAACTACTTAGGTGATAAGAATACTTTATAAATCTTTAAGTACATTTTCATCCCATTCCGACACACGCAGTACGCCATCTACAACATCCACCACAACAACACGGGCTCCCGCCGCAATGGGGAGGTGTTCAAAACTGGATGCCGTTTGAATCGTACTACCGGATGCAAAACGGATCATCACTTCGCCAAAACCTTTTTCCGGCACCGGAATGGTGATTTCCCCAATTTTTCCAGCTAACTCTTTCATTGAAAATGCAATCGAGACATCGCTGTTACGCATCGGTTTGATATATGCGAAGAATACCAGCATGGCTGCAGCAATACCTATAAGCAGGGATAATATTAGACCCGACATCGCACTTAATGAACTATAACGTGTCAGCATAATGCCTGCCCCACCGAAGGTTGTAATGGAACCAGCTAGCACAACGGGTTTGAAAAAATCAAGACCTGGCATTTCGAAGGCTCCGTCCAGCAAGCCGTCAATCAAGTCACCCAGCACAAGGCTGACAACCGCAAATATTGCTCCTCCGATCAGACACCCCCAATAAATTGTCTCCATCCCCTGTTCCTCCTCTCCTCTGCCGCAAATTCATCCTAACTGAGCACTCCACATGTAAATAAATACGTAGCTAACATCAAAATGTTTCAAAATCTTTCCTCAAATGTATTCTGGATCCGATAATGGGTATTATCACGACATTCTGTTCTCCTTGCTTCATGTTCCTCCATCATTCACGTGTACAGCCCGAATACATGAAAAAACCGCAAGCCCCCATGAAGGAGACTTGCGGTTATTGGACATCAGGTTGTGTCCATTGACTTGTCAGTGATTATAGAATTATAGAGAAGCCTTGTAGATGGATACAACATCTTCCCGTTGCAGTTTCTTGAAGTTACCGAATGGACCAAACAACATGGCTTTATCAGCCATTACGTCGATCTGGCTATCATCGATATCGTAATCAGCCAAACGGTTAGGGGCACCAATGGATGTCCAGAATTTGCTGAGCGCATCGATACCTTCTTCGGCAATCTGTCTGTCCGACTTGCCTTCAGGATTCACTTCGAATACATTAATTGCCAGACGTTTGAATCGGTCCACATTGACATCCAGGTTATGCTTCATCCAGTGCGGGAACAAGATCGCCAGTCCGCCACCATGTGGAATATCATACACTGCGGATACCGCGTGTTCAATATTATGTGTTGCCCAGTCTCCTGCGAGACCCATATTCAGCACGCCATTCAGTGCCATTGTTCCGCAATACAGAATCGTTTCGCGCAATTCATAGTTTTCCAGATCTTCAACCAGACGAGGTGCTGCTTCCATGACTGTACGCAGAATCGTCTCACAGAAACCGAGTTGAACCGGTGTGTTGTCATCCAGATGGAAGTAATGCTCCAATACGTGGGACATCATATCCACCATACCGTACACCGTTTGGTCCAGTGGAACAGTGTATGTATTCACCGGATCCAGAATGGAGAAAGCAGGGAATGAATATGCGCTACCCCAGCCCAATTTTTCTTGTGTATCCTGATTTGTAATAACCGAACCGGAGTTCATCTCCGAACCGGTTGCTGCCATCGTCAATACGGTACCGAGTGGAAGGGCGTCCTGTGCAACGGCTTTGCGCTGAGCAAAATCCCACATATCGCCATCATATTTGGCACCTACCGCAATGGCTTTGGAGCAGTCCAGTACACTACCGCCACCTACAGCGAGGATCAGGTCGATGTTATTTGTTTTACAGAGGTCTACCCCTTTATGCACCGTAGAAAGACGCGGGTTAGGTTCCACACCAGCCAGTTCAGTTACTTCTGCTCCAGCTTCCTTAAGCAAACCGATCACTTGATCGTACAGACCACTGCGTTTGATACTGCCGCCACCATATACAAGCAGAACCCGTTTACCGTATTTCGGCACTTCTGTTTTCAATGCTTCCAGTTGTCCTTTGCCGAAAATCAGCCGGGTTGGATTATAGAATTGGAAAGATCTCATATCTATTGTCGCCTCCAATGGAGTTTAGAATTTTTAGTGCAACTCCAATTATAGTACCCCGTTTATAGAAAAACAAATCGATAGTCACTCACTTTATAACAATCCGTTAATCTCCAAATGGGCTCGAAACATCTCGCTCGTTGAAGGCAAATCCTCAGCATCGACCCATGTTTCTGAGGCCCATAATCCAGACTGTTTGAATGCCCGCGGACAATGGATAAAACACTCTTCCACATCTACAATGACAGCCGCACCTATGGTTTTACCACTCCAGCCCATACTGGCGATGAATTCCTCATCCTTGGTAATAGATGCTGTACCATTAATACGCAGCACTTCATTCATACCCGGAATCAAAAAGAGCATACCAATACCAGGGTTCGACAACATGTTCAGCAACGAATCTATGCGCCGATTTCCTGGGCGTTCGGGATAGACGAGCCGATATGTATCATACACTTTTACGAATCCCGCTCCATCACCCCGAGGTGACACATCACTTTTTCCATCACGATCGGAGGTGGAGAGGAAAAATAACGGTGACATGGATAGAAAGTTCTGAACATGTGAATCCACAAATGAAATTGCCTTGTTACGCACATGTTCATGCGGTTCACCCACCATGCCTTGCAGTTCCTCAGCATCTGTAATCAACGGAATATTCAATGCTTTCTTTTCCAAGTTATTAACCCCATTTCCTCAATTCATTGTGGTACTCTAGGACTTCACTCCATTATAACTTGCCTGAAATTTCTTTCCAATGCATACAAATGTCTAGAATAACAAGAACAACACCCGCTCATGATTGGGCGGGTGTTTTGGTTTGTTGACTACTATTCAGTGTATCCCATGCTGCTTACAAAACGACGGAAAGCCTGACGTCCTGCATCATCATATTTGTAGACTCCTGCATGTTCCAGAATCTCGGCAAATTTCAAGCCGACTTCCTGTTGTACAATGGCAACGGCTTGTTCTTTGTCTAGGTTAGGACCAAACCGTTCAATCAATTCTTCCGCCCAGCTCAGGTGTTTGTTCAACACATGATCAGAAGCTTTGGCGGCTTCAGCAAGTTTGGCATCTCCAGCGAGGATATCCGCGATACTGTCCAGTTCTTCTTTCAAACGACCTGGCAGGATGGCAAGCCCCATCACTTCGATCAGACCAATGTTTTCTTTCTTCAGATGATGCATCTCACGGTGAGGATGGAAAATCCCTTCAGGATGCACATCATTTGTACGATTGTTACGCAATACAAGATCCATCTCATAACCACCATCTGCACTGCGACGAACGATTGGTGTTACCGTATTGTGTGGTACCTGTTCGCCGTCCACTTCACTGAATGCTTCGATATCCACAGCAGAATCACTGTAGACCTTCCACGCTTCATATACAGCGTTACCAGCTTCTAGCAGTTCTTCAGGATCGTGTGAGGCCAGACGCATGACGGACATCGGCCATTTGACAAGACTCAATGTAAGTCCAGGTGCATCCGCATGGCGGAAGACCGCCTCTGGCTGTGCATTTTGAATGGCGAATGTATGACGTCCGCCCTGGAAATGGTCATGTGTCAGAATCGACCCACCTACGATCGGCAAATCTGCATTAGATCCGATAAAGTAATGCGGGTACTCCCCAACAAAGGCAAGCAGCCTGCGCAGCGTATCCTTTGTCAGTTTCATCGGCACATGATCATGATGGAAAATGATGCAGTGCTCGTTGTAGTACACATACGGCGAGTATTGGAACAACCAAGGCTCGTTGTTAAGTTCCAACGGAATGACTCTCAGATTCTGGCGGGCCGGGTGATTCACCCGACCAGCGTAGCCTACATTTTCACGACAAAGCTGGCATTTTGGATATACCGGTGGCGGAAGCAATTTCGCCATAGCAATTTCCTTTGGACTTTTCTCCGGTTTTGACAGGTTGATAGTAATCTCCATGTCTCCATAGGCCGTGTCCTGTGTCCAGTAGACGTTCTTCGAGATCCGATCCATACGGATGTAGTTGGAGTTAATCGACAAGTCATAGAATTGAGATGTGGCCGCCTCAATGCCTTCCGTCTGCTCCGTGTGGCGGAATGCGCGTACCACTTCGGATGGGCGTGCCATCAAATGACCCATGATTTTGGCATCCAGCAAATCACGGAATGTATCGCTATTTTCAGGAATGAGTCCAATGGAAAATCCATAATCAATCAACGTATCCAGCATAGCCTGTGGGCCATCGGGCACAGTCGCGTCCAACTCGCCGGCATAAGGCTCTGAGAATCCGAATTGTTCCAGCAAGAGGTTGCGGCTATAATCCCAATCCGCTTCCTCGATTAATTGTTTCTGCAAGGCAAATGCAACCAGACGTTCAATGGCATGCAGTGCTTCCTGCTGCTCCGGTGTCCGCTCTGTGGCACCTGCTGCAATATGAGTCTGTGACATAAGGTGTTCGCCTCCTAGTTTTTTCCGTAGCCGTCAGGACGTGATTGGTGCCAGCTCCAAGCGCTTTGAATAACATCTTCCAGATTGGTCCATTTTGGATTCCAACCCAGGACAGATCTCGCTTTGGCAGATGAAGCTACCAGCACAGCCGGGTCACCTGCACGACGTGGTTCCTGTACAACCGGGATATCGAGGCCAGTCACTTTTTTAGCTGTTTCGATCACTTGTTTTACCGAGAAGCCTGTGCCGTTACCCAGGTTAAACACGTTACTGTTCTCACCTTTGCGAAGATAATCTACTGCACGCAGATGTGCATCAGCCAAGTCGCTCACGTGGATATAGTCACGGATACATGTTCCATCTTCTGTTGCATAGTCGTCACCAAACACTGCGATGTGCGGACGTTGTTTCAAAGCCGTTTGCAGCACCAGTGGAATCAGATGACTCTCTGGTTGGTGATCTTCACCAATTTTGCCGCTCTCATGAGCACCGGCTGCATTGAAGTAACGCAGGGAAACGTATTTGATATCCTGAACTTTATCGAACCATGACATCATGCGTTCCATCATCAGCTTGGTTTCGCCGTATACGTTGGTTGGCTCTGTACGATCGCTTTCTTCGATTGGCACTTTCTCAGGCTCACCGTAGGTAGCTGCTGTAGAGGAGAAGACGATGCGGCGTACGTTCGCTGCATTCATCGCTTCCAACAGACAGAGTGTACCAAATACGTTGTTGTCATAATATTTAACCGGGTCTTTCATACTTTCGCCTACGAGCGAGTTGGCAGCAAAGTGAATGACTGCATCGATTGAATTCTCAGCGAACAGCTTCGCCAGAATTTCTTTGTCACGCAGATCCCCTTCATACAACTTACCACCGAGCAACGCCTCACGATGCCCTGTCTGCAAGTTATCCAGTACAACGACCTCTTCTCCACGTTCCAACAATGCTGCTACCGTATGAGAACCAATATATCCTGCTCCACCTGTCACCAAAATTGCCATTTTACTTCGCCTCCTTCAATTCTTTAACACCATCGCCTACACCGCATACATAGAAATCACCTTTGAGACGGGTACGCGCTTCATATGCAGCGCCCACTTCGCTTACAAAACGCTCGACATCATCTTCATGCACAAGTGATACGGTACAACCGCCAAATCCTGCGCCAGTCATCCGAGCACCAAGCGTGCCTGGAATCCGCTGAGCTTCTTCAACCATAACATCCAGCTCATCACAGCTTACTTCGTACAAGTCACGAAGCGATTCATGAGAAGCGTTCATCAGCTTACCGAAGGTTTCCAGATCATTACCCTGCAATGCTTCGACCGATGCGAGCACACGCGCGTTCTCTTCCACAACATGTTGTGCACGCTGTCTTACTTTCTCATCCTTGATCTGATCCTGTAGTGTTACGAACTGCTCTGGCGTCAATTGAGCCAGGTAATTCAGTGCAGGCAGCTGTTCCTTCAAGATGGCAAGTGCCTGCTCGCATTGGGAGCGACGTTCATTGTAAGCCGAATCCACCAGACCCCGGCGTTTGTTTGTGTTACCGATGACCAATTTGTAGGAACCTGTACGGAAAGGAACCTTTTCGTATTCCAGCGTGTCACACATCAGCAGGATCGCGTGATCCTGCGCACCGTTTGCAACAGCGAACTGATCCATGATTCCACAGTTGACGCCTACGAACTCATTTTCCGCTTTCTGGGACAGAAGCGCCAGTTGAACCGTATCAATATCCGACACACCCTCCAAAGACTGAATCGCGAATCCGGTAAGTACCTCCAGAGATGCAGACGATGAAAGTCCTGCCCCGTTCGGAATCTCCCCATGGTACAGGAAGTCGTAGCCTTTTGTTACATTCACGCCTTTGCCCTGCAATTCAACCATGACACCAACAGGATAGTCGGTCCATTCTCCGGTCTTCTCCTTACCGATGGAGGAAGTGTCTAGTACCCCTTCATATGACATGTTCGTGGAAGCCAATTGCAACTTGTTGTCCTCACGCTCACGAATGATCAATGTTGTGCCGAATTCAAGTGCTGCCGGAAGCACGTATCCACCGTTATAGTCAATGTGCTCACCGATCAGATTCACACGCCCAGGGGCATGAAATACACGGATGTCCGCTCCACTCTCTCCGTACTTCTCAATAAACTTTTGTTTCAATTCAGTTACGTTCACTGCTGGTGCACCTCGCCTCGTTGTTGTGGTTTTCTTAATGTTATTATATAAGAAAGCGGTGCCGCTTGTAATGCAACCATGTGTGTTTCATATGGATAAATGTGACCTTAAGGCGTATAATGATCGGAGCATACCGGAAAGAAGGAACAGACCATGGCAGACCAATCCAACATCAAGAAAGACCCTCTTGCATCTACTATCGAAAAAATCCAGGAATCACCTTCCGGTAAAAGTGGAGCACTCAGTTATTCGGTTGCCTCCAACCCTGTCTATTATGAACAAGGCGCACTGCATGTCCTGTTTGCCGGAGCAAGCCAGACCCTTCCGGGTCACGCCGTCGGACCGAAACTGTTTGATTATTATCTGTTGCACTATGTAGAAAAAGGGGCGGGTACGTTCCGTACCGAACTGCACACCTACGAGTTATCCGCAGGTGACTGTTTCCTCATTCACCCCGGGCAGCTGGTAAGCTACCAGTCCCATGCCCGCAACCCATGGCAATACCGCTGGATCGCCTTCACTGGCAGCCAGGCTAGCCAACATACCGAGGAGGCGGGATTCCGCCCGGAAAAATCCGTTTTTCATGCCGGACCCTCGTGTGGAATTTCCGATTGGTTATCCGTTATGCAGGATGCTTTTGCTGAGCGCAAAGAAAGCTCCCATTTCACATCACTGGGTACGTTATATATGATTCTAGCCGAAGCACAGAATCACCTTTCGCAGGGCCAAACCTTAATTCCAGGTGAATCCTCCATTCGACGTACGGTGAAACAGATGATTCAATATATGTCCACCCAGTATGCCTATCCTGTCTCCATTGAACAAATGTCTGCGAGTCTTGGATACAACCGTGCATATCTATCCCGTATTTTCAAACAGGAAACCGGACTTTCGCCAGTCACTTATCTGCTCAAACTGCGGATCGACAAGTCGCGCCAACTCCTGAGAGAACGCCCTGATCTGTCCATCGAACAGGTATCTGCATCGGTGGGACTGCCAGACGCACTGTATTTCTCCAAACAGTTCAAACGATTTCACGGTGAAGCGCCCAGCTTGTATCGAGAGAAAATCCTGTCCCGCCCACGAAATCAGGGGTTACAGAAGAATACTCAACAAAACAAACGGTGAGCAACATAACGGACGGAACCACATACGACAAAAAAGGTGCATTCCGCCATTATGGCTAAGATGCACCTTTTGCACTTTATTTATTTGTCATCAGGCTCCGGACGCAAAATGGATTCGATCCGTTCCAATTCCTCTGTAGAGAAATCCAGCTGACTGAGCGCAGCCACATTCTCTTCAATCTGGGAAGCACGACTTGCGCCAATCAGTGCAGAAGTTACCCTGCCGTTACGCAGCACCCAGGAGAGTGCAAATTGGGCCAAACTCTGACCGCGGGCCGCTGCAATCTGGTTCAGCGCACGCACTTTGCGGAGCGTCTCTGGAGAGATGTTGCTCTCATTCAGGAATACTGACGGTCCTTTGGCACGTGAGTCTTCCGGGATACCATTCAAGTATTTATTCGTGAGCACACCCTGTGCCAATGGACAAAATGCAATACTGCCTGTTCCATACTCATCCAGCACGTCCTGCAAACCATCTTCAATCCAGCGCTCCAGCAGCGAGTATTTCGGTTGATGGATTAACAGGGGTGTGCCCAGACTTTTCAGAATTTCGGCAGCCTGTCTTGTCTGCTCTGCGGGATAGTTGGAAATCCCTACATAAAGGGCTTTGCCCGAGCGAACAATATGATCCAGTGCCATCATCGTTTCTTCCAAAGGCGTTTCGGGATCATAACGATGTGAATAGAAAATATCTACATAATCCAGGCCCATACGCTTCAAGCTCTGATTCAGACTGGATACCAGATTTTTGCGTGAACCCCACTCGCCATAAGGCCCGGGCCACATATAATATCCTGCTTTGGTGGAGATCACAAGTTCATCCCGATAAGGTTTCAGATCCTGGGCCAGTACCTGTCCAAATAACTGCTCTGCCGAACCTGCTGGTGGGCCATAATTGTTGGCAAGGTCAAAATGTGTAATACCCAGATCAAATGAACGAGTAATCATATTACGGCCATTCTCAGCGTTATTGATACCGCCAAAATTATGCCACAGCCCCAGTGAAATCGCTGGCAGTTTCAAACCTGAACGTCCAACGCGGTTATATTTCATCGTTTCATAGCGAGTATCGCTTGCTACGTAGACCATTATGAATCCCTTCTTTCCCCAGGTTCCGCTTCTTGTGTCCGGTCTATGCCGGAGAATGCGGTTATTCAGTCCATACGTTAACCAAGAAGCTGGTCCACATTATTCATTACCTCACCAATCGGCTCTGTAATCAGCAAATCAGCTCTACGGTCATAGGCGGTAGGTGTAGCGTTGAGCAGAACGGTATGTTTTCCCTGAAAATACGTAATTAACTGGGCCGCTGGATATACCGTCAGTGACGTGCCTCCCACAAGTAACAGATCTGCAGATGACAGTGCATCAATGGATCGATATAATGTCGTCTGATCCAGCTCCTCTTCGTACAGCACCACATCCGGTTTAATCACACCACCGCATGTGATACAGCGAGGTACGGTATGTTGGGATTGTATAATTTCATTCAGCGTATAAAACTTCTTGCAATCCATGCAGCCATTACGATGAACTGAGCCGTGAAGCTCAAAAACATTGCTGCTGCCTGCCTTCTGATGCAGTCCATCAATATTTTGCGTGATGACTGCCTGAAGTTTCCCCTCCTGCTCCAGACGGGCTAACAGTCGATGGCAACCATTCGGTTCCGCATCTGGATGAAGCATTTTGCCACGATAAAAATCATAAAAAATATCGGCATGTTGATCAAAAAAATGTCGGCTTAACAACTCTTCCGGTGGATAAGGCGAATGCTGCTCCGTCTGATACAGACCCGCAGCCGAGCGGAAGTCGGGAATCCCGCTTTCCGTTGAAGTCCCGGCCCCTCCGAAAAAAACAATACGGGAGCTTTCCTGAATCCAGGCAGCCAGTTGTTCTGTTGCGTTCATCCTCTCTCCTCCTTTTATTTACTAGATAAATTGAACTAAAGAATATTTACACTGACCACTCCGATGACAGAACAACCTTCCGATCGCTGTTATTCCCAGATTTTTTTGATTCCCTTTATAAAGGATAAATCCGGTAATAAAGGCGAACGTTCCACTTCTTCAGGTTATTTCTGTCCTCTCCATTTCTTGTAAATGTTTAGTTCAATTTATATAGTTCAATCTGGCCAGAGTGACTTATATAATCACGCTTATCTCATTATAATGACGAATAATGGCATGGGCATCTACCAGGTGCGATCCTTGATCTAACTGCGGACAGTAACCCAGCGTATACGATACCTCTGCGTGTCGCCCCATCTGCATATCTCCATTGCTGTCTCCAATTACAACGGCCTCCGCAGGATTGATATGTAATTCACGGCAAGCCAAGAGTGCAGCTTCTCTATCCGGTTTACCTTGGATCACCCGATCACAGCCCACAATGGATGTGAAAAAGGAACGAATCCCCATCCAATCCAGATGTGTTTCTGCTGCAGCTGTACTGTCTGAAGTGACAACTGCCATAGGTATGTCCGCTGACCTGCAACTCTGCAAGAAAGCCAGTAATCCTGGCATCGGTTCAGCCAGTTTCCTCTGCCTAACCTCTCGCATGGCTACACTTGAAAATTTGCGTATCGTTGTGATCGCTTCATTCCATGGCATGCCTGCTGCATATAACTGCCCGGCAAGCAATCCCGTGCACTCATCCACAGTCGCAATAGCCAGCGGGCCTTGCGGATCATATCCAACAATATGTCCTTGTGGATTATGGATAGTGCCCAGAACGTGCTCCCGTTCAACCGTAAATGAAGCTCCAAGTTCATTCATACGTGATTGCAACTGATCCAGTAATGTCTCTGCCCACGGCCCCCATAGCTGGAGAAATTCCAGCAGTGTTCCATCTTTATCGAACAGGATACCTTTACATGGGATCTGCGCTCCATTCACTTGAAGCATGGTCATCCGTATCACCTCCGGTCGATAAGTCTAGCAATAATTACTTCATGGTACTTAACCAAGCCAGAACTGTCTTGACGGTCTGATTCAGCTGTTCTTCTCCACTCACTTCCGGCTCGCCATCCCCTTTTTGATGACCATAATCACCGAACTGGGCGTGATTTCCACCTTCAATGGTGTAATATACCGTGTCTTCCGGAAGATACATCCGTCCACTCTGATACTTCGTGGCATTCACGACCTCATCTTTAGTACCCAGAATAGATAAAGCAGGTATTCCAAGTGACTTTACGCTTCCTTTTTCATCCGGGTAGGATGCCAGAAAGAAGATGCCCTGTAATGCATCAGGATGTGCGGCTGCATAACGTGCAGCCATGGACCCACCGAGAGAGTGTCCACCCATAACAAATTGTTCATCTGGATATGCGGCCAGAATCTCATCTGCCAAGTTTGGCTTGAGCACTGCCAGGTTAACTGGCATCTTGGCAATAATCGTGTGATGACCCGCAGCGGCCAACTCATGCGCAAGTGGTGCGTAACTTTCAGGTTTTACCAGTCCACCAGGGTAGAAAAGTACACTTTTCCCAGTCGGTTTATCTGGCACAAAATCAATCCAGTTCTCTTGTTCGCTCACGGTCACCTTATTGGCTGTTTCCATGGCCGTTTGAGCTGTTTCCTGTGGACCGTATGGTGTGAATAATTTCCACGCAACAAATCCACATCCAATGACAATGAGCGCCAGAAGTACGAGCAGGAATTTCCCGATGCCCCTCTTCTTGCGCCCTGTATTATACCGATTTCTCAACGTTAATCACCTTTCTTCACTTCCGCAGGTGCCGCGGCTCACAGAATTGGGAGCCTTCGTTAATTCAGGCTCCCTTTCTCCGAATTGAACAAATATTATTCAGCCTTGGCCTTGCGGTAAGCATCCATATATTGTTCCGCTTTGCGACGGACATGACTCAGGTCACCCGTCTTCACAGCTTCCGATGTCAAGTCGGAGCCGATACCAACAGCCACTGCTCCACCCTTGATCCAATCCCCCAGATTAGACAAGGATACCCCGCCAGTTGGCATAAAATTCGCCTGTGGCATAGGCCCTTTCATCGTTTTGATAATCGAAGGATCATACAGATTACCCGGGAACAACTTCACGATGTCCACACCGAGTTCCAATGCGCGTTGAACATCAGCAATCGTCATCACACCAGGCAGAATCGGAATTCGATACAGGTTGCAGATCTGAACGGTATCCGGATTCAGGGAAGGTCCAACGACAAACTCGGCACCCGACATGATAGCTGCTCTCGCCGTTTGCGGTTCAAGCACCGTTCCCGCACCAATAATCGCGAATTTCTCTGGATCTTGTGTGTTCCAATGGTATACACGGCTTAATTTTTCAATGGCTTTGAGGGCACTGGGTACTGTCATCGTAATCTCGATAACTTTAATGCCACCCGCAATCGCTTGCTCGGCCATGGCAATGACTTGATCAGCAGAATCTGCACGCAGAACTGCCACAACCCCATTGTCCGTAATCTTTTGCAACAGCTGAAGCTTCTTCATTTCATTCTCTCCCTTGTCAATGTGGTGGTTGTGTATACAAGCCTTACATATAAGAACGAAGATGAGCCATATATGATTTCAGCAGCGACTAGCGCTCAACATGGGCAACGTTGTTCAGCTTGGCCTCGACCTGCCCCCACGTCGGGAGCGCCTCCCAATCGCCAACAGCCTGTATAACCATGGAACCGGTCAAATTGCCGAGACGGGTTGCTTCCTGCGGGGAGTATCCTTTTAATAAACCCGATAAAAATCCCGCGCAGAAACCATCTCCTGCTCCTACCGTATCCAGAACATAATCTGCCTTAAAGTACGGAACTTCCGTTAGGGTACCATTCGCCAATACGTAGGTCAAATCAGGGCCACCCTTCACGATGCACACAGCATTCATGGCAGATAAACGCTCAAGTACTTTTTGATCATTTTCTTCGTTATATAGAAGTTTCATCTCGTCCAGACCCGGCAAAAAGTAGTCCGCCAGTTCAGCTAAACGCAGTAAAACTGGACGGGCCTCTTCCGCAGACCATAGTTTGAGACGCAGATTCGGATCAAAGCTTACTTTCACCCCTGCCTGTTTGGCAATATGTATGGCAGCCTCTACTGTAGCAAGTCCGGACGGGCTTATCGCTGCCGTTATACCCGTAACATGCAGTATCTTCGCCCCGGCAATATAGTCAGGATCCAGATCATCAGGTGTGATCGCACTTGCAGCAGATAACTTCCTATAATAATGCACCGAGGCTTTCCCGGAAGCGTTCTCACGAATCATCAAACCAGTGGGCTCGTGATCACTCAACCTTACCCGGGATACATCTACGCCTTCACCGCGAATGGCTTTCAGAATCATGTTGCCGATCGGATCATTGCCCAAACGTCCAAACCAACCACTGGTATGCCCCAGGCGGGATACGCCAATAGCCAGATTGCTCTCAGCACCCCCGAAAGACTTGTCCAGTGTGGCTGCATATTCCAGCCCTCTTGTATCCTTGGCAGTCAGCAAACCCATACTCTCCCCAAACGTAATAATTTCCGGGCTTGGATAGGGACTCGTTGACATGATTTCTTCCCTCCTTATATTTACATTCCCTCATCTTCTGTTACTATTGTCATCCTCTATGCAACCGTTGTCAATCCCGGAGCGTTCATTTTGTTGTCACAGCTTTGAGAAAAGATAACGCTTACTAATGTGAATTAAATCACAATGAATAATGTACATCCATATTACCCTTATTACAGATGCAAATGACCTTGCGACCAGGGTCTATAAGGGGGCTACACCATGAAAAATCAGACTCAGATCCGGGATGATCAGGAATCTTTCTTTTACAATCTGCGCTTTATGCTTATTGTCTGTGTCCTTGCTGGTAATGCACTTGAACCACTCATCACACGCTTTGCAGGAGCGGAAGCTCTGTTCCTGTGGATATATACGTTTCACATGCCACTGTTTGTATGGGTAACCGGGTATTTTGCGACACACTCACTTCAAGGAGCCTCTGGACGAAACGTCCTGAAGCAGATTGCATTACAATATGTACTGTTTCAGTCCTTATACGCATTAATGGACTTTACCGTGTTCCACACACCCCATATGCGGCTATCCTTCTTTGCACCTTACTTGCTGTTATGGTTCCTCGCCAGTCATTTCTGCTGGCGACTGTTGCTTCGTCTGACGATTTCATGGCAACCGATATATCGGCTGATTGGATCGATTGCGCTCGGTGTAATTGCCGGGTATTTGCCTATCGACGGATTCTGGCTCAGCTTCAGCCGTACGTTTGTGTTCCTGCCATTCTTTGTCATCGGTTATGACTATGGAGCAAGCATCCGTTCTCGTTTATTATCCGGTTGGGGGCGAAAAACCGCAGCCATCCTCTCCGCTGCACTGTTGGTATGGATCGGGTATGGCGGTTTGAATATTTCATCGGGATGGTTACTTGGCAGCATGACATACGCCGAACTGGGCCACCACGAATGGTATGCCGGCATCTTCCGACTTGGCGTCTACCTATTGGAGATCGCATCTGCAGCACTTTTCTTGGCTTGGGTACCTTCCTTGACCTCCAGACTGACAGACCTTGGACGACGCACACTCTATGTATTCCTGCTGCATGGTTTTCTCGTTCGTCTCGCGATCTGGTCTGGAGTCTACAGTTATATGGGAAGCTCGGCGTATATTCCAGTCATACTTGTCATCGCCGTACTCTTTGCAGTCACACTTGCTCTGCCGGCTGTACGTCACACGTTCAAACCCTTAATTGAACCAGATATATCCCGCTTTTCTTTCAATAGACATGAGCTGTTTAAACGGTCGGCTTAATGCTCTGACGGATCTCTTCACCATCGATTCTATCCGGGTGTGTTGTTTCAGGCTGGAAATGATGTGGTAAATTAGGGATACGCGCTACAAAAAACAACTTATTGTTGTAAGGAGTGATTTGTAATGGCACGTCAACCGACGTCAGAACGCAAGATGAGCCGTGAGGAAGCCGGTAGATTAGGTGGTAAAGCCACTTCCAAGAACCATGATCGAAGCTTCTACCAGATGATTGGAAAAAAAGGTGGAGAAGCGACTTCAGATGCCCATGACACTGACTTTTACAAGCAAATTGGTCGCAAGGGCGGCGAAGCAACCTCCGAAACCCATAATAAGGAATTCTATCGTGAGATTGGACGCAAAGGCGGAAGCAACTGATGAATTCCGCTCGCCACATCGAAACATGATCATAGCTTTCCCGCAAATCAAGAAGTCTAATTCCATGAAAATGGTTTAAGGCTTCTTTCTATTGATTGTAGAAATATGACGACGGTTGTGATAGACTCAATAGAAAAACCGGGTGTTCACGGGTTTAAAGCAGCAAAGAATTTCACAAACTACGGGGAGCTCGTTACCGGCATGCCGGTCCTTTTTTTAGAGTACGGATGAAATTAAACGACAGATGCACTGCCATTTACTTTTCCATTCATGTTGCTCAATATTATATATTTGGGGGGAAATACACCATGTCAGCCAAGAAGATGCGTTCCGATATGATCAAAAAAGGTTTTGACCGTGCACCACACCGGAGTTTGCTCCGCGCAGCGGGCGTTAAAGAAGAGGATTTCGGCAAGCCGTTTATTGCCGTATGTAACTCATACATCGATATCGTGCCCGGCCACGTCCACCTTCAGGAATTCGGTAAAATTGTAAAGGATGCTATTCGTGAAGCCGGTGGCGTTCCATTCGAATTCAACACCATCGGTGTAGATGACGGAATTGCCATGGGACACATTGGTATGCGTTACTCGCTGCCAAGCCGTGACATTATCGCGGATTCCGTGGAAACCGTTGTATCTGCTCACTGGTTCGACGGCATGGTATGTATCCCGAACTGCGATAAAATTACACCCGGCATGATGATGGGTGCACTCCGCTGTAATATCCCTACCGTGTTTGTCAGTGGTGGACCGATGAAAGCGGGTCGTGACAGCAATGGTAAAGCTCTGTCCTTGACCTCTGTATTTGAAGGCGTAGGCGCTTATCAAGCAGGTAAAATCGATGATAAAAGCTTGCTTGAACTTGAACAGTTTGGCTGTCCAACATGTGGATCATGTTCCGGTATGTTTACTGCAAACTCCATGAACTGTCTGGCTGAAGCGATGGGACTGGCTATGCCAGGCAACGGAACCATCCTGGCTGTTGCTCCTGAGCGTCGTGAGTTTGTTAAACAATCTGCTAAACAACTGATGGAACTTATTAAAATGGATCTGAAACCACGTGATATCGTTACTGTAGAAGCGATCGATAACGCGTTTGCACTGGATATGGCGATGGGTGGATCTACGAATACAGTACTGCACACGCTGGCACTGGCTCATGAAGCGGGCATTGAGTATCCAATCGAACGTATCAATGAAGTAGCCAACCGTGTTCCGCATCTTGCTAAACTTGCACCTGCTTCCGATCTTCACATCGAAGATGTACACAATGCAGGTGGCGTAAGCGCAGTGCTGAACGAATTGCTCAAGAAACCAGGCGCGATTCATGGTGACTGCATTACAGTTACGGGTAAAACGATCCGTGAGAACGTTGAAGGAAAAGAAATTCAGGATACAAATGTCATTCACCATCTGGATAACCCGCATTCCGAAAAAGGCGGCCTGGCTGTATTGTTTGGTAACCTTGCACCACAAGGCGCTATCATCAAAGTTGGTGCAGTTGATGCTTCGGTTGGTGGATATCACAAAGGTCCTGCCATCTGCTTTGACTCCCAGGAGCAAGCGCTCGAAGGCATTGCTAACGGCAAAGTAAAAGAAGGACATGTTGTTGTTATCCGTTATGAAGGACCAAAAGGCGGACCAGGTATGCCTGAGATGCTGGCTCCTACTTCCCAGATCGTAGGTATGGGGCTCGGTGCCAAAGTTGGTCTGATCACCGATGGACGCTTCTCTGGCGCATCCCGCGGAATCAGTATCGGACATATCTCTCCGGAGGCAGCTGAAGGTGGTCCAATCGCCTTTGTTGAAGAAGGAGACATCATCGAACTGGATCTGAACAACCGTATCATCGAATTGCACATCAGTGACGAAGAGTTTGAACGTCGTCGCGCAGGCTGGAAAGGTTTTGAACCGAAAGTAAAAACCGGTTACCTGGCTCGTTATTCCAAACTGGTTACCAATGCAAGCAACGGTGGCGTACTGAGTATCTAATTCACGCTTTCCTTTACTTGAACTATCGGAAACAATCTAATAAATAAAGGGTTGCCCTTCTGCCAAATCTGGCGAAGGGCAACCCTTTTCTTTTGCTGGTTGGTGTGATCAGTCCGTTTAATTCTGCTCTGGAAGTAACTCTTTTTCAATTAACAACGATTCATCTCTGGATTCTTCTACCGTTGCTGCCACCTGCGTCGTATGTTGACCGTAACGTTCCAAAAGTAGATCCAGCGGCATGGCAATCATCTTGGGTACCAATTGTTCTGTCCGCTGTTTCAGACGTTTAGTTCCTGCCGGATGAATCACACTTAAGAGCAGTTTCAGGTATACTTTAGATGCAGCACTGAAAGGTCCAGGGGGCAACTCTTGTATGGTAAATCCGAATTTTTCCGGACCTCTGTTAATCATACTCACACCGTATATGGCTTTGGCAGAGCGTAACTCAGGTTCGAGTGCCACCATACGTGCCAAATCCGGCAATTGCTGTTCCATCGTCCGAATCATGCGAATAGCCAAATGCATACTGGAACGCGAAGTCACCCCAAGTTCGAACAACTTCTGATTGTCAAAATGCAGTTCAATGACCGGATCTCCGTTTTGAATGACATGACCATCACTCATCTCCATTCGTGCTCCGTGATATACACGGGATCGAAAGTGTAACATTGGATCTTCTGGCGAAGCCGTTCGCAGATGATATACCCAGTGGAACAACTTCTCCCAACCCAGCCACAAGGCCACAACGAGTCGTTTCCATAACTTCAACGTTGTCTGTGGTTGATTCTTGTTCTGAGATTCGCTCACGGTAACACCTCCCATCAACGTATCAACGCGTACGCTTTGCAAGCCTAGCCGTTCAGCTTCCTGTAATACGACTTCCAGCGCCTGAAGCATCTGCTCCGGCGCGTGTGCATCAGCACCAAGGGTCGTTCCTCGATCATGCAGCAGCATGACCTCTCCGCCTCTTAGCTCCTTCAGCATCCGTTCGGTCAATCTCTGGGCACCTACTCGGCTTCTCCAGTCTTCAAACATGGAAGACCACAGTACAATCTTTCGTTCTTTCTTGCTGAAAAAATCAAACAGATTCATAATCCCCCACGGTGGACGATAATAACAAGTCTTCACGCCGGTTACTTCATGAATAATCTGACCTGTTCGCTGAATCTGGTCACGAACAGTACGTGGCCGCATGAGCCAGTTCGTCTTGTGAATATAATTATGAATGCCAATAAGATGGCCTTCGTCATGTATGCGCTGAATGAGTTCAGGATGACTCGCCGCATGTTCTCCAACGACAAAAAATGTTGCTTTTGCTTGATGCTGATGGAGCAGATCGAGCAGTCTCGGCGTATAGTGTGGATCTGGCCCATCGTCAAACGTTAATGCAAATTGTGTATCACTTCTTCCCCGTCTGAATACACGAAACCCGAAAAGTCTGCTGATCAAACTTGGAATAAAGGCGTAAAAAGATGAAAGATACAATAACCACAGTAGAATACTCTGAAGTATCGTTGTCATGTTGCAAGCTCCCCACTTCTCCTGCTGAATTACGGTGCACTATGCACTATCTAAAATAAACCGCCTTTAATTTTATCATAGTTCAGACTTTTCTTGAATCCTGTTTTCCCAAAAAGATAGCTATCGTGTACAATAAATACAATCTAATTATTGCCGTCAAAAGGAGCCATGTCCATGCTACCGCTTTACAAAAAATACGGGCGCACTGTCTTTGACATCGCGTTGCTCGTATTAACCGTGTATGTGATCATGTACGGTTTCAGTCAATTATACCAAGTGGCTGCACCAGTCTTTCTATCATTCATTGTGTATTGGATGATTGAACCGCTGGCCAAATTTTTACATCGCAAAGGAGTGCCCAAGACACTTGGAGCCGCCATCTCCGTCTTATTGTTTCTTGGATTGATTGTCGCTGCCTTTTTTGGTGTAGGTTTGATTATCATTTCACAAATTTCCAATCTTCAAGATAATTTCCCCGTATACATTGAAATGATACAGCGTGAATTCACCAATCTGGTTCTATTCATTCAGGACAAGTCAGACGCTCTCCCTGATGGAGTTATGGAAAAAGCGGATGATTATTTTGCAACACTGACCGGGTTCCTGTCCAAATGGGCAACGAGTGGAGCACAATTCGTCGTAGGTTTCCTCAGTTCATTCTCTTCGTTTATTACGAACTTCGGAATTGCGATTATTCTGGCATTTTTTCTCAGTATCGAGATTGAATCCTGGCGCAAGTTCGCTCGTGCGAAAACGCCTAAAACATTAAAGTTAGCTATTGAATTCATGCGTAATCACGTGTTCAAGACGATCCGCTCGTATCTGAAGGCACAGATGATCATGATGCTCATTACGTTTGTATTGATTTATGCAGGTTTGTTGATTTTGGGAACCTCTAACGCCTTTACCATTGCAGCGGTCTGTGCGGTTTTTGATCTGGTACCATTGCTTGGCGTTCCTGTTGTATTTATTCCATGGATCATCTACTTGTTTATTATAGGCAATAGTAGCCTGGCGATCGGCCTGATTGTGATTCTGGCAGTGACAATGCTGACACGACAATTGCTGGAACCAAAAATATCGGGTAATTCGATTGGTGTATCTTCGGCGTACTTGATGCTTTCGTTTATGCTGATTTCCCTCTCGATCTTTGGCCTGGCTGGTGTAGTGTTATCTCCGGTGCTTCTGATCCTTCTGAAAGAACTGTTACAACAAGGGTACCTGCAAAAGTGGATTCACCTGCCAAAAGATGAATTTGAATCCTCTCCATTGGTCATGGACCCACCCGTTAACAAGGCCTCAGCGAGTTCTGCCGAGTCTATAATTCATACGCCTGTTCCTGCGAAGGATCACGAAGACCCAGCCAAATAGTCCATCACCTTCCTGAAGAGAGCTGTCGCCTGATGATGGCTGTCAGGAGAGACATTTTGGACAAGAACAGCTACAGCATAATGGGGTTGTTCTACCGGTCCATAACCAATGAACCATTGATTGTTACGCTTCTCTCCATGTTTCTGTACCTGAGCTGTACCTGATTTCCCTGCAACATGCCACCGTGCACGCTGCAGGGATTTTCCTGTTCCCTCACGAACTACCTTATTCATCCAGGATAACAGTTTATGCGCTGTTGCGGGAGCAATCTGTCCTGCTGCTGAAGGTGAATCATGCAAGGGCATCTCCAGCATGATGCCACCATCCGCATACCGGATGCGCTCAACGAGACGTGGGGCACTAACCTCTCCATCATGCAACAGGGTCACGATCAGATTAGCGGCTTGCAGAGGTGTAACCAAGACATCTCGCTGACCGATTGCTGTCTGTATTTTCGCACCTTCATCAGCAGAAGAAACAGCCTCTGTTCGCACACGCCCGTGATCCTCATGATCAAAGTGTCGTAACACAGGCATTCCTGCCATCTGCTTCCCCTCCCAGCCAATCGGACGCGCGAGTCCCAGACGATCAGCCGTGTTCTCCAGTTGTTCCATACTAAGCCTGCGCGCCGTTTCCGCGAATACGATGTTGCAAGACTCAGCGAATCCTTGCTCCAGATTTAGGTCTCCATGCCCGTGCTCCTTCCAGCAAGACAGCCCATATCTTCCGTACTCACCACCACAATGGAATTCTTCTCCGTTAGAAACCGCATGATACTCCAAAGCAGCAGCCGCAGTGACAATTTTGAAAATGGAACCCGGTACGGCTCCCTGTACTGCACGATTCCCCCAGGCCGATTCTCTAGGGTCCACATGTTGTGGCTGATAGAAAGGACGGGAGATCATGGCGCGAACATCTGCGTTAGCGGTATCTAACACAACAATGGCCCCTTCTTGTAATCCTGATTCTTCTGTCAGTTGCTCCAACCCACGCTGCAATCCGGCATCCACAGTGGTTTCTACACGCAAAGGATAATGGCTATTGGCCGGTGCAATGACGTGCGGCTGAATATCAGGGATAATCTCTCCACCACCCGAGACCATGCGTGATACAAGTGTAGGGCCAATTCCCCTTAACAGGGGTTCAAGTGTCCTCTCCAGTCCAGCTGCCCCTGATTTCATGGCAAATGGCTGTTTTACTTCATCCTGATGCCCAGTTAGTCCTTTGGAGGATTCAGGCTGTTCAGCCAGATAACCCATCCACTGCATTCCTGTATGCCCCTGAAGATACCTTGTCATCATCGGATAGATGCCAGCTCCTTGCAGGTGCAAACTACGTAGGCGCTCCACCTGAGCATCGGTCAAATGAACAGGCTGATGTGCACCCGCTGTCCAGAAATGAGGTACACTTTCCTGATTCCATTCTTTCTTCAATTGATCCAGGTCGGTATGTAATATAGCTGCCAACTGTGTCATCTCGGAGCCTTCTAATGCCCCTTGCTTGCGTAATTTCTCTAATGGACCTGCCTGTGGAAAAAGAACCAATCCCCATTGCAGCTTACCAGTCAACGCTTCACCCTTGTAATCCGTAAATTGCCCCCGGCCCGGGTCAAGCATCACCCCGCGTTCACGCTGCAATACAGACATTTCACGTACCGTTCGGTGAAATCCAGGCATGGTCTGATTCACCTGAACGATCTGGACCCATCCCAATCGCAATATAAGCAATCCAAAGACAAGAGTTAGAAGAATACAAGTTATATAAATTCGCCGTTTCGCAAGGAGATGCATCCCAATCTCACCTTTTGTCGTTTTGACATATTATTGCTGATAAGGCTTGGAATTATCCGGTAAACCAAAAGAAAACCTGTCCCATGTGCGGGACAGGTTCTCCTCATTTCAACCTTGGCTTGTTACACGGTAAAGCGTGACAAGGTTTCTTTCAGTTCAGTGGACACATTCTCCAGTTTGCCAGACAGATTTACCAGCTGGTTACTGATATTTTGCTGTTCACTGCTCAAGGAAGCTACTTCTTGGGACGTTGCAGAAGATTCTTCAGCTACAGCGCTGACATTGCTCATGGCTTCAGACAACGTACCTTGAGATTTGTTCAAATCTCCAATAGAACCTGTCACCATGCCCAGACGTTCCACAAATGCACCCATCTGTTCCTGTACGGAAGCGAAGATGACGTTGGTGTCTTTAACCGCATCCATCTGTTCCTTGAATAACGGATAGGCTGCAGACAAAGCATCCACGGTCTCATTCATTTCAGTCATGATTTTGTCAGTGATCTCTCCAACCATCTCAATGGATTGTCTGGATTGAGCCGCAAGCTGACGAACCTCATCAGCCACCACCATGAATCCGCGTCCGGCTGCACCGGCACGTGCTGCTTCAATGGTCGCATTCAGGGAAAGGATATTCGTCTGTTTCGTTATGTTTTGCAGTACTTCAAGCACTTTCAGAACAGAGGACGTGCTCTCTTTCAGCGAATCAACCTTATTCACCAGTGCACCAATCATTTCTTCTGTCTTCTGGGTTTTGGTCATCAACTGATTCAGATGTTGTGTTCCTGTCTGACTGGACTTCTCTACATGACGAGCAGAATCACCCATCTGTTCATTCGCAGCAATTACACTCTGCATCTGACGAGAGATATTGTCAGTTAATTCATTGCCACGTTCCGCTTCGGTTGCCAAACTGCCTGCACCGCCTGCGATCTCTTCTGTAGCTACGGCGATCTCCGAAGCAGATACAGCCGTTTTCTTGGATGCACTGCTCAGCTCAGAGGCCGTATCCAATACTTCCTGCGCAGAACGATTGGTTTGTTCAACCAACTTAGTAATCTGCTCCATCATCAGATTAAAGGCGGTCGAGAGCTGACCAATTTCATCCTTGGAGCTATATGGTGTACGAACTTTAAGATTACCTTTTGCACCTTCCTGCATCAGGTCTTTCAATTTGCCGAGTGGACGAGCGATCATACGCACCATCCAGATCCCGATCAATACTGCAATCCCCGCATCAATCAGCGCCATCCACAGGGTCAGAGTCAGAATGCCTTTTGCGTCCTGAACCAAAACAGAGGTAGGTATCATACCAACCAATTTCCAATTGGATGTATCCATCGTACTGTATACAGCCAGCATTTCCGTAGATTTGCCATCTACCGTATACTCCGTATTCGTGCTACCTGCTGGTTCGGTTAACTCTTTGACAAATGTAAGCTCTGTATCTTGTCCTGTACGATCCGAGATGGAGGACGCAACCACTTTATTATCAGGAGCAATCAGTTGAAGAACAGCTCCTGGACCCAGATCAAGCGATTTCAATTGTTCCTCCAAAACTTCCAGTTTCAGTTCAATAACCAGAACATACGACTGAGTAGTCCCCTGCAAGTTTTTCATGGAACGTGCAATTTTGAACGTTGGTGTTGAGCCATCTTCTTTGACCTCTGTTGGAAGCCAGCGATAACCGCCCGCCTCAATCAACTCACTGTACCATGCTTCCTGGCGAATACTGCCCATGGATGAACTGTTGCTGCCCGTACCCATAATGGACTTTGTATCGTCCGTAGGCACCAAATAAATCGCTTCCATAGATTTATTTGTAAATGCAACATTGGACAGTTGCTTGTTGATTGAACTTGAGTTCACAAATGTATCATACGCAGTCAAATTCTTATCTGACATTTTTTGTAGCAAGGACTGCATTTCCGGATCAAAGAAAATCTGTGTGGATGTATCCACAAATCTCTCCAAAATGATGTCCATTTTTTGTTTGGTCTGATCAATGGTCTCCTGATTGGCACGTGAGGCATTTTTCTCTATCGTACCCTTGGCTTTTGAATAGGATAATAGACCTAAACTCACTACAAAAATCATAATTCCTGCAAAAAAGATCAAGAACAGTTTAACCCCTACGGATTTAACCGGATTTGCCTTTTTAATCTGTTGGAAAGAAGCCCCCCCAAAGTTTTTCCAATCACGATTTTTCAACTGTTTCTTCACCCAATCAGTCTTGAGCCAGCCCAGCTTGAGCTTGCTACGATCAATCTTGAACATTCTTTTGCCATTACCTGTCGTTTTGCTTTTGACTACTTTTTCTTTCTTCACTTTCTGAACCTTCTCAGGGTTAACCTGCTCGACTTTTGTCACTTGCTCCCCACTGTCTTTCTGCTTCTTTTGAACCAATCCCATTCACCTGCCAGTTATTTACTTGTTAGATTTTTCTTTCTCTCCCCTATAAATATGTAGTATTCGACAGCTTTCTTCGTTCCCCTTTCATTTCCCAGAAATATTTTACAACTTTATTCCTATTTTTCTATAAAAAAAAGACCCCCATCTGCCGATAAACGGAGGTCCCCAAGTAAATTTCATAACACTATTTTGTTAAATCATAATACAATATTGACACATTATAGGTATTTGAGCCTACTTCTTTTTTCTCATCATATCGAAGTAAGAAACAGGTTGATCTACCTTCATTTTAATCAGTTGCAACGGGTGACGGGCTGCATCAAGAACATTGCCTTCTTCATCCTGTATTTCACCGACCAGCTGTTTGAAAAAGTGACCTCCCGGACCGAAAAATTCGATTTCTTGTCCTGGTTTGAAGTGATTTCGCTGTTGAATGGTTGCCATTCCTGTTTCGGCATCATACCCCATGACCAATCCAGCGAAGTCAAAAGGCACAGCCTTTTCTTCCGGTTCGTAGATATGATCTTCATGGTCTGGTGTATCATAGAAAAATCCGGTATTCAGCGGGCGATTCGCCGCTTTGTTCATTTCTTCAACCCATTCAGGTTTCAGAACATAGTTTTCCGGGTCTGCCATATAGGCGTCAATGGCTTGACGGTATACGTTAACCACAGTTGCCACGTAGTGGATCGATTTCATACGTCCTTCGATCTTGAAACTGTCCACACCCACATCAATCAACTCGGGAATATGGCCAATCATGCACAGATCCTTAGATCCCATGGAGAATGAATTATCCTGTTCCTGGAACAGGGGAAGCTGGTTCTCACCTAGTTTGAATGACGCAGGTGCCTTCATCTGCATGTCCTCTTCGCTGACCCACACCGTATCTTCTCTCGCATCCTCGAACAGATCATACTTCCAGCGACAGGACTGGCAACAGCCGCCCCGGTTGGAATCCCGATCCGTAAAGTGATTGGAGAGTACACAACGTCCGGAATACGAGGAACACATTGCCCCGTGAATAAAGGCTTCAATTTCAATATCCACATTGGCCTTGATCTCTTCAATCTCTTCAAAGCTGGTCTCACGTCCGAGAACAACTCGCGGGAGTCCTTCATCTTTCCAGAACTTCACGGCTTGCCAGTTGAGTGTGGATTGTTGGGTACTCAGATGTACCTCAAGGCCTGGCACAGCACGAAGGGCTACTTCAATAATAGCCGGATCAGCTACGATGATCGCAGAGATTCCCGCATTATAGAGGTTTTGCAGGTATGTTTCGATACCCTCAACATCCTCATTATGTGCATAAATGTTCGTCGCTACAAACACTTTGGCTCCATACTTTTTGGCAAACTCCACACCTTCACGCATCTCTTCAAAGCTGAAGTTATCCGCGTTTGAACGCAGTCCATAGGCCTGTCCACCGATATATACGGCATCTGCACCGTAATGGATTGCAAATTTCAGTTTTTCCAGATTACCCGCCGGAGCTAGCAACTCCGGTTTGTCCAGACGGTTACGTTTACCCGAGAACTTCCGCTGTACCGCCACTGTTTCCATTCTGTTCACCTCATCTATTAATACACTTGTTCTTTATAGAAAAATCCAAATGACAATTCACGTTCAGGGTCCTGTAACTTCCGCACCTCAGCGAGCCACTCTTCAGAGAACGCATATGCTTCAGCATCGGCTACATAACTGTCAATCGCTGTCCGATATGCACGTACAACAGCTTCATTGTAGGTAAGTGATTTTAACATACCTTCAATTTTGAAACTGTGCACACCCGCCTCCATCAACAGATGAAGATCTTCTAGGATACATATATCCTCTGAGCTCATAATGTGTGTACCGTTAATATCCTCGTAGATCGGGAATTTCTCATCCCGGCGTTCAGCCTCAATCAGGAACAATCCACGTTCTTTGCCCAGATGACCCTCAACCGGCCGTCCTTGATGAGCCATATAACTTTGCACCAGACTGCGCTTGGAATGATAAATGTTCGTCATACCATGCACCTGAACCTGAGCTTCCACCTTCAAAAAAGGAACCATTTCCGTCAACTCGTCCATATTCAACTCACGGGCAAGTACAACGCGACTCGCTCCCTTGGTTCCCCAATAGTTGGCCGTCGCATAGTTCGTTGAAGTCATCTCCGCATTCCAGTGCAGCTTCACATGTGGCGCGTATTCCTTCATGGTAGCCAGCACGGATGGATCATTAAACTCCACACCATCAATACCGATTCTGCCAAGTGCTTGAACATATTCAGGCAATTCTTTCAACAGCTCGTTGGACATCAGATTAGTCATGGATACATACACACGCGCCTGATGTTTGGCTGCAATGGCAACTACCTCTGCTGTCTCTTCCACGCTAAAACTACCTGGGAGACGCATGCCGAATCGATCATCTCCAATGACCAAAGCATCTGCTCCTGCCTGGAGCAACACTTCTGCCTCTTTCACATTCGCTGCTGTAACGAGCAGTTCATGTTTCTTACTCATATAATCCCCTCCGCTTATTGCGCAGCCTTACTTTTGGCTATATTTTGCTGGTGTTCCTTATACGTTTTGGCAAATAGATGTCCAGAAGAGCCGTCCTTTTTTGTCACATAGAAAAGATACTCCGAAGCTTCCGGATTTAGTGCTGCTTCAATGGACGGAAGACTTGGACTGGCAATTGGACCTGGTGGCAAGCCTTTATTCAGATACGTATTATACGGACTTTGCACCTTTAGATCTTTGTAAAACAATCGTTCCTTTGGCCTATCGAGCAGATATTGCACGGTAGCATCAATCTCCAGCTTCATATCCTGATTGATCCGATTGTAGATTACACCTGCAACCAGAGCACGTTCCTCATCCACCACAACTTCTTTCTCCACAAGTGACGCAATCGTCAGCAGTTCATGCAGGGAAAGGTTCTTTTCCTTCAGCTTGGCTTCCAAATCAGGAATGGAATTGATCTTGGTCTGGAATTCTTCCAGCATCCGCTGCATCACATCATGCGTGGAACTTCCCTTTTTCAGTTCATACGTCTCCGGGAACAGATACCCTTCCAATACGTAGCGAAGTTCTTCATCCACTGGAATATCTTTGATGATATCTACATCGAAGGCCGAAGGATCATTGGCCAGCTTGATGAATTCATCCCGATCTACAACATGCTCATAAGAAAGCTTACCCGCCATTTGCAGAACAGTATAACCCTCTGGAATCGTAAATTTCACCATTTCCTCCGGTACAACTTCACCACTACTCAGCTTGCTAACAATCTCGTCATATGTCACGCCAGGATTCATAGAATATGTACCCGCCATGAAATTAGAACCTAGTTTTTTCCATTTTAAATACCCTTTAAAGGTTAACCCGCTTCGAATGAGCCCTTCTTCTTGAAGCTGATCCGCGATTTTCGAAGTTCCCGATCCGCTCTTAATCTCGAATACGACCGGTTCTGTAGAAGCTTCCACAGGACGCATCATACTCCATACGTATCCACCTGCGCCTCCGGCAAGAACTACAATGATAAGCAGTATGACTACTATTGCTTTCCCTTTCAAAAAAGAAACAACTCCTTTACACAACCAAAAAGAGCGGACTTCTCCGCCCTCCCGGTTTTTTCAATTTGAAGCTGATTAATCTTCGTCAATGGGGAGAGTACATTCATCATACAACTCCGAGATGTTCTCCCACTCATCATCATCGTCGATCGTAACTAACTCTGGCATGATCTGGTCTTCACTTCCAGGTGATACCCGCAGAAGTTCAACCTCGTCATAAGGTCGCAACGAACTGCGGAGCACCGCATATTGCTGACCGTTCACTTCGAACTCAGCCAGCAAGTCATACGGTTGTGATTTACCGTTCTCTTCCTCGAGCTCAACATGAGCACCGAATGCCAGACGCAGTGAATCTGTCCATTTCAGGTCTTTGCGGCTATATTCCGTCATTTAGTTCGCTTCCTCTTCATCTTCAGCAAGAAATGTATTAAACGTCTCCTCGACGATATCCCACTCGGCATCATCTTGGATGACGAAAAGTTTAATATCGTCGCCCTCTTCTTCATAACGGAATGCATATACATCCGTTTCGCCATCTTCAGGTTCAACCGGAGCAACCATCATATACTTGGCCTCCGAACCGTCTACTTCAAACTTCATGATGACTTCGAATTCCTCTTCATTACCCTCGTCATCCGCAATGTAAATAATTTCCGCTTCTTCTTCCATACCCAGTTGATCTTCAGCCATTGTTGATCCCCCTCACCTTCTACTATTGGCATCCAAATAATTTTGCAAAATCAAGCTTGCGGCCATTTTGTCCACAACCTGCTTGCGTTTTTTCCGACTGACATCCGCTTCGATCAGCGTACGTTCTGCTGCCATGGTTGTCAGCCGTTCATCCCAAAGGTGAACAGGTAAATTCAGTTCATCCCGCAGGCGTTCGGCAAAAGCAATGCATATCTCACCGCGCGGTCCTACGGTGCCGTTCATGTTTTTGGGAAGTCCGACTACGATCTCACTAATCTCATGCTCACGCACAAGTTCGGCAATCCGAGCGAACTCGCCTTCATCACGGCGGCGTTCTAGCACTTCCAATCCCTGGGCAGTCCAACCGAAGGCGTCACTCGCGGCAACTCCAATTCTTCGGTCCCCATAGTCCAAACCTAATATTTTCATCCATGCTCTCCCATCCTGGGGCCTGCTCAGGTCGATTCAACATCGCCTTCTCAAGCTTCAGGCTGTCTTCTGTCGGTTCATTTCCCGCTGCCTGCATAGCTGCAACACAGCGGAAGCGGCGTACATTACCGGTGATTGGCCAGATAGGAACGTACAAGCTCTTCAATCAGCTCATCGCGCTCCTTTTTACGGACCAGACTACGTGCGTTGTTGTGACGAGGAATGTATGCCGGGTCTCCGGAAATCAGATACCCAACAATCTGGTTGATTGGATTATACTCCTTATCGACCAATGCATCATATACCGTGAGAAGAATCTCTTTGGATGATGCTTCCTGTTCGTCACCTTTCACATTAAATTTAACCGTCTTATCCATGGAGTCCATTGATGACACCTCGCTCCTGCATGAACATGGGGACCATGTCCTGCCGAATTGATTTCTGTTTATATAATAACATATTCTGACTGCCACAAGTAAACAAAGGATAAGGCAATTGTGTTTTTTGCTTGTCCTTTACTGGCTAACCAGCGAAACCGCCAGTTTCAGCGCTTCATCCAGCTTGGTCGCATCCTTGCCTCCGGCTTGCGCCATATCTGGACGTCCACCGCCACCGCCGCCGCATACTGCTGCGACTTCTTTGACGATTTTACCAGCGTGTAGTCCTTGTTTTACTTGTTCAGCAGGTACAGCTACAACAAAATTCACTTTGCCGTCCGCTGGAGCACCCAATACGAGTACCGCGTTAGGCAATTTTACTTTCAACTCATCTGCCACTGTACGCAGCGCATCCATGTTCGGAGCATCTACGCGTGCTGCCAGCAATTGTGTATTTCCTGCTTGTACCACTTGATCGGTCAATTGACCAGCTTCCATGGCACTCAGCTTGCTTTGCAGGGATTCAGTCTCTCTGGCTGCTTCTTTCAGTTGTTGGTTCAGACCTTCAATCCGTTTAGGTACATCAGCCACATTTGCTTTGAGCAGTGCTGCTGATTGTTTGAGCAGTTCCAACTGGCTTTCCACATACAGATATGCGCCACGGCCAGTTACAGCTTCGATCCGACGAACGCCGGAGCCGATCCCGCTCTCGCTCACCAGTTTGAAGATTCCAATCTCTGAAGTATTATTTACGTGACAGCCGCCACAAAGTTCCAAACTGTAGTCTCCAACTTGAACGACACGCACAATATCTCCATATTTTTCGCCAAACAGGGCCATCGCACCCATTTCTTTGGCTTCATCGATAGCTTTCAGCTCGATGTTCACGTTCAGACGATTCCAGATCTGTTCATTCACCTGACGTTCAATCTCTGTCAACTCTTCCGGTGTGATGCTGCCGAAGTGAGAGAAGTCAAACCGCAGACGCTGTGGCTCTACGAGCGATCCCGCCTGGTTTACGTGTGTGCCGAGCACATCTTTGAGTGCCTTGTGCAGCAAGTGGGTTGCTGTATGGTTTTTGATAATGTCGCCACGTTTCGCGGAATCTACTTCGGCGTTGATCACATCACCTACACGCAGTTCACCGGACTCCACAGTCACCAGATGTACATGTTGTCCGAGTGGAGCTTTGAACAAACCTTGTACTTTTGCTGTTACACTAGCACCTCGCAGCAATCCCTGATCACTCACTTGACCGCCACTTTCCGCGTAGAACGGCGTCTTGTCCAGAACAACCTGACACGTTTGTCCTTCGCCTACAGATTCAACAAGGGCCTCACCAGCTACGATGGCTACCACTTTTGCTTCCGTCAACAGGTCAGTATAACCAACAAACTCGCTTTTAACCTCCAGGTCAGCAAGTGGTCCACCTTGGACTTTCATGCTCTCGTTCTCTTGACGCCCAGCACGTCCAAGCTCACGTTGTTTCTGCATGGAAGCATCAAAACCTTCACGATCCACAGTCAGACCATGCTCTGCAGCATAATCTTCTGTCAGGTCAAACGGGAAACCGTACGTATCATACAGCTTGAAAGCTTCAGGTCCGCTAATAACTGTGCGTCCTTCGGATTTGGCTGTGCCGCTGATATCAGCGAGAATAGCCAGACCATCTGTGAGTGTTTCATGGAAACGCTCTTCCTCGGTTTTGATTACTTTGGCGATGAACTCCTGTTTGTCTACTACCTCAGGATAGTACATTCCCATCACTTCACCAACGGTTGTAGTCAGTTCATACAGGAATGGACGGTCAAGTCCAAGCACTTTTCCATAACGAACTGCACGACGAAGCAAGCGACGGATAACATATCCACGTCCTTCATTACTTGGCAGAACGCCATCACCTACTGCAAAGGCAACCGTACGAATATGATCGGCAATGACTTTCAGTGCAACATCGATCTCTACGCTGTCGTTATATTTCACACCCGCAAGAGCGGCTGTTCTTTGAATCATCGGTTGGAACAAGTCTGTGTCGAAGTTGGAATCCACATTTTGCAGAATGGAAGCAAAACGCTCCAAACCTGCACCTGTATCAATGTTTTTGTTAGGAAGCGGTGTATAGCTGCCGTCCTTGTTATGGTTGAACTGGGAGAATACCAGATTCCATACTTCCAGATAACGTTCGTTTTCCCCACCTGGATACATTTCAGGATCACTCATGTCGTTTCCGTAAGCTTCGCCGCGGTCATAGAAGATCTCGGTACAAGGACCACATGGGCCTTCGCCGATATCCCAGAAGTTTTCATCCAATTTAATGATACGCTCAGCAGGCAGTCCCACTTTTTCGTTCCACAGTTTGAATGCTTCTTCATCTTCCGGATATACCGTTACGGACAGTCGCTCTGGATCGAAACCGATCCACTCCTTGCTGGTCAGGAACTCCCACGCCCATGTTACGGTCTCTTCCTTGAAGTAATCTCCAATAGAGAAGTTGCCGAGCATTTCGAAGAACGTATGGTGACGACGCGTTTTGCCGACATTCTCGATATCATTGGTACGGATACATTTTTGGGAGTTCGCAAGACGCGGGTTCTCCGGTTTCTCACGTCCGTCAAAATAAGGCTTGAGTGGTGCCATACCCGCATTGATCCACAGAAGGGAAGGATCGTTGTGAGGCACGAGCGATGCGCTCGGCTCGATTTTGTGACCTTTACTTGCAAAAAATTCTATCCATTTGGACCGGATTTCACTGGCTTTCATACTGGATGCCCCCATTAAATTATAATAGTCCGTTGCGTATTCGCTCCGGTTGGTCAACATTGTTTTTGTAAAAATAAACACAAAAAACGCCCCTGAATAATCAGGGACGATGTTATCGCGGTACCACCCTGGTTATTGCTGTTCATCCCTTGCTGCCCGGACAAACAAACAATCTCCTCGTTCATGCGAAATAACGGTCGCTCCCGGCAGGGTTGTCCTGCACTCCGAAATTAGCTTTCTGCCGCTTCATCTTTCAAGACTCTTCCAGCCATCAGTTCAGGCTCACCCTGATCCGAAGAAGTCTATTCTCTGAGGAAAGGAACCCTCGGCGTACTTTATTTCATCATCGATTTCATGTTCTAAACATACACACTCATTATATCGGTAGCACAAGCGGGTGTCAACGCGGGCTCGTTGATGTTTTAACCCTGTTATTTAGTCGGTCCTTCGTTTGATGTAATAGGCAAAAAAGTGTTGCACAATCACCTTCAGCACGGCAAAAACAGGTACTGCCAGAATTAAACCTACAATGCCTGCCAATTCACCTCCGACGAGCAGTGCAAATATAATCGACAGTGGATGCAGATGCAACGTACGTCCCACCACCTGAGGAGAAATAACGTTACTCTCCAACACCTGGCACAGTGTGTTCACAATGACAACAAGCAGCACCATTTTAAACGATACAGTTGATGCCATGACCACAGCAGGAGCAGCTCCAAGGAACGGCCCCAAGTAGGGCACAATGTTAAACACAGCTACAATGCTTGCAAGCAGCAGGGCATACGGCATATCAATGACAATATAACCAATATAGGCAAAGATACCGACAATGACACAGACAATAAACTGGCCCCGAATGTAGTTCCCCAGTGCAGTATCGATCTCTTTCATCACCGAGACAATCGCTTTACGACGTGAACGCGGAAGATACGCCACAATGGTGCGTTCGAACACTTCAAAATCTTTTAACATGTAGAAGATCAAGAAAGGCACGATAAACACATTGAATAACACATTGATGGTCGCCCCGATATTGTCCATTAGCACAGTAATCCCTTGAGTTAGTCGATCCTCCATCTGAAAGAACCAGCTGTTCATGCCTGTTCGCACACTTGGCGGCATTAATTTGTGATCCATATTGTTCATCAGGCTCTGTGCACGCATGGACAGTTCCGGCATATGCTCGTTGAGTTCCTCCAGCTGTTCAATCAATACCGGAATGACATTCATCAGAATGACACCGATGCAGGTCAGGAAAAAGGCATATATGAGCAGTACCGCAATCGTACGCGGCACCTTGCGCCCTCCCAACATGCTGACAATCGGATTAAGTACATAGGATATGATAAGGGCTACGATAAAGGGTGCCAGCACTGTTTTCAGGAACGCATATATGTGAAGCAGTAAAGGCCGCAGCAGCCAGATAAAATATAAAATAATCAATCCGAGCAGCAGCCAGATCGCGTAACGGAACAGCTTGTTTTTGGTTAATTGCTCCACTTTGCATCTCTCCTTTTGGACTGGCTCTGAGAGTCAGTATATGTAGGAAAGGTAATATTTATTAACACAGCGCAGAAGTGGAAAGGAGCAATCCGAACATTTTTTCTCAAACCCAAAAAACGCCTCCTTCATCAGAGAAGGAAGCGCATTTTGCAGTACAAGGTAGCATATAATCATACATACACCAGCCGAACTAATATGTAACCGCATCTATATACATCTGCCAACAATTAACGACAGCCTCCCATGACAGACATTGTCATGAAACCGCATATAGAGGAAGTTATTCTGCTTATTAAGAAGAAGCGTGAAGATGAGGGAAGTCTTGTGGCAACTCGTCCCCGAAAAACAGATCATCCAGGGAGCTCAGCGTACCGTCTTCTTCCACCTGATATACAGACATTTTCTCACCGTTCACCGTTAATTCGATAAAGCATCCCCAGCAATAAAACTGGTGGGAACCAATTTTCCCGATATCTTTGGAACTACAGTTTGGACATTTCATATTCATTCACCTATCCATTAACAGAATGAATGGCATTTTCCAAGCGTTGTTCACTCAGAGACGGCACCATAATGGCACTTTCCCCGATGGACATATCGCTTGTACATGGCAGCCATTTGCGGCCCTCGATCAGATCGGACACAAAACCGTCCGTAATTTCAATCCCTATTATTGTATTTCCCAACTCTTGGTCAAAATAAACATCGGAGACACGCCCAAGCAGCAAACCTTCTTCGGTGAGCACGGACATCTCCTTCAATTTAGACCGACCGAGGAGGTACGTGTATTTTATGTCGTCGGCTCCCGTCTTGCGGACAGCCTGTTGATTACGGATCATGACGGCATCTTCGCCGTAGGCAACGATATCTTGCCACTGCACGATTTTGACATGATTGGTAAACAGACCTTTGTTCTCAAGCTCAATGCCTTCGATCTCCCAATCATCATTCACAATGAAATCCTGGATTTTACCGACCTGCTTCCCGTCCTCAACATCAAAAACGGCAAGTCCGATCATTTCCTGAAGCTTCATCGCTGGGTCCCCCTCATCTTCTTATCATTAAATAGGCGCGGCGCTATTGCTAGGTATGCCCAAAGTTGATGAGTGGCAATCAGACGCCGATCATCAAAACCGCTTCTATCCAACCGATGAAATGGAACTTCTTCCCTCCTTCTGTTCCATGAGTAAAGTTCCCCTTAGGGTCTATTACGCAGTCGTCCAAGAATGGTTCCAATTTTTTCGGCGGTTATCATGATTTCTTCCGTAGTATTACCCAATCCCCAGCTAAATCGAATCGCAGAGTGTAAAAATGTTTCAGGCAATTTCATCGCTTTGAGCACATGAGAGACTTCAAGTGAACCGGAAGTGCAGGCAGAACCGCTTGCAACAGCAATCCCTTCCATATCCAGATTCATTAACATTGTCTCTGTGGACACTTCCGGAAAGCTGATATTCAGGATGTTTGGCAGCGTATGGTCCGGGTGTCCATTCACGTGAAAGTGCTCCGTTCCCACATGAATTTCAAGCTGTTCCAACAAAAGTTTGCGCAATTCCAAATCATGCTGACGATGCTCCTCCGTCTGTGCTGATGCAATCTTGAGGGCCTCTGCAAATCCGGTAATACCTGCGATATTTTCCGTACCAGCGCGACGCTGACGCTCTTGCAACCCACCGTGAGCTCTTGCTTCCAGCACAATTCCTCGCCGCACATAGAGTGCACCCACGCCCTGAGGACCGTTGATTTTATGCGCAGAGAAGCTGATCAGGTCCACAGGCAGTTCCTTACAGGAAATATTCTGGCTGCCCAGAGCCTGAACTGCATCGGTATGGAACAGAATATTATGCTGACGGGCAAGCTCACCCACCTCGCGAATAGGCTGAATCGTGCCCACTTCGTTGTTGGCATACATCATGGTAATCAGCACCGTATCTGGACGAATAGCCTCTCGCAACTCATCCAGATTTACTCGTCCATAACGATCAACAGATAGATAGGTTACTTCATAACCTTGACGCTCCAATTCCTGACACGTATGCAAAACAGCATGGTGCTCAATTGCCGTCGTAATGACATGTTTCCCCTTATCCTGCCTTGTTGACACTGCTCCGAAAATGGCCAGATTGTCGCTCTCCGTGCCGCCTCCGGTGAATACCAATTCGTCAGGGAAACAGCCCAAAGACGCCGCAATGACATCCCTTGCTCCGCTGACAGTCCGTTTGGCCTCACGCCCAAAGGCATGGATACTTGATGCATTGCCAAATTGTCCTGTCATGACGTTCATCATCGCTTCTGCGACTTGTGGATGCATAGGTGTCGATGCGGCGTGATCCAAATAAATTCGTTTCATTTATCTTCACCCCGTTATATATGTTAAATTTCTACCTCATGGCAAACTGTCAAAATTGGAAATTGAAACGGATGCTCTATTGTCGCATCTTCGTGTATAATGTTCTATATCCATTTCAAAAAGGAGAGAGAGACATGAGTGATCCCATTCTCGGTCAGATTCTGAATCAGCTCCAACAAATGGACAAACGGTTCGACAGCATTGATGGACATCTTGGAAAAATAGACAACCGACTCGATGTTATGGAAGAGAGGCTCGGTGCCGTAGAGAGCAGACTCGACACTGTTGATCGCACACTTAATGCTATTGACGACAGGCTCGATAAGGTAGATGGCAGATTGGACACCATCGAGGAACAAACTAAAAACATTCCGCTTCTTCAACAAGCTGTTCTGGAAACACTAACCGTTACGAAACGTCTTGACGCTTCCCACTCCGCCTCTGAACGCAAATTAACTACCGAATTGAATACACATCAGCACAGCATTGATATTTTGAATCGCCGTCAGTTACGCATGGAAGCTGATATAGAAACCTTAAAAAGTCGCTGATTCACAAGATATTCAGTTAAGTTCACACTTGACCAACATGTAAATCCGCGGCTGATTACATAGCCCCTGCTCCCCTGGAGCGATCTGTAGAAATTGAAGAACAAAATACCCATTCGGTGCTTGTTCAAAAAGTCTGGTTTTCAGTACCGAGAAGATCAATATTGGAGTTTTTTTGAACTACCTCTAATGGCATGTCTAAAGCCCCCAAGTTGGGGGCTTTAGTGTGTCTTCTGTGATGCGAATTAGTCTTTAAATATAAAACATGTAGCTATCTTTTTTGTCCTGATCCTGGAATGTAATCAGGTCTTTCAGTGTTGTGGAATCCAACACTTCCGCAATGCCGTCACGAATACGCAACCATAGATCACGCTTCGCCGGATCATCTTCCTCCGTGAAGTCTACTGGAGAGATTGGCCCTTCCAGTACACGGATTACATCGCCTGCAGTCACGGTTGCAGGATCACCTGCAAGGATATAACCGCCGTAAGCACCTCTAATGCTCTTCACCAGTCCTGCATTACGCAGTGGAGCAATCAGTTGCTCCAGGTAATGCTCCGAGAGCTGGTTGCGCTCGGCAATGCTTTTAAGTGATGTAGGACCTTCGCCTGTTCTGGCAGCCAGCTCCATCATGATTGTGAGGCCGTAACGGCCTTTTGTCGATATTTTCAAAGGAGTCACCTCTTTCAATTTTCAGAAACGATTGGAAACTTTATATTTTACCCTGTGGTCCATGACCGTCTGTTCCACGATCTGTCCACAGCAGAGATTCATAGAACTAATCTTTAACCTTCTAATTCTCCGTATTCCGATCATAACCCTCAGCTAATGTTAACATATCTGCATGCTTTATGGAAAAGAAAGATTGACGATATTCCAAAATGTGCGCCTGTGGTGGACACTATCCAAAATTGGCCGGGTGTATCGTATCTTGAGTCCGGTTATGCTAGAATAAGAAACGAAACACATTTATATATAGAAATGGTGATAACGATGTCCAAAACAATTGAAAATACACGGGTCGTCGTTGGCATGTCCGGAGGTGTCGATTCTTCCGTTACCGCGCTGCTGCTGAAAGAGCAAGGTTACGATGTCATCGGCATTTTCATGAAAAACTGGGATGACACCGACGAGTTCGGCCACTGTACCGCTGAAGAAGATTCAGAGGACGTACGCCGCGTATGCGAACAGATCGGCATTCCTTACTACACTGTCAACTTCGAGAAAGAATATTTTGATAAAGTATTTACCTATTTCCTTGATGAATATAAGTCGGGTCGTACGCCAAATCCGGATGTCATGTGTAATCGTGAGATCAAATTTGGTGAATTCCTGAACAAAGCTCTGGATCTCGGCGCAGATTATGTAGCTACAGGACACTATGCTCGTCTGATTGAAGAAGATGGCACATTCAAGCTGCTGCGTGGTGTGGACAACAATAAGGATCAGACCTATTTCCTTAACGCACTCAATCAGAACCAGTTGTCCAAAGCCATGTTCCCAATTGGTCATCTGCCCAAACCGGAAGTACGCAAAATCGCAGAAGCGGCTGGCTTGTATACCGCCAAGAAAAAAGACAGTACAGGTGTCTGCTTCATCGGTGAGCGTAATTTCAAAGAATTCCTGAGTAACTATCTGCCTGCCAAAGGTGGAGACATGGTCGATATCGCGACCGGTGAAGTTAAAGGCCGCCATGACGGTCTGATGTACTACACACTTGGACAGCGCCAAGGTCTTGGCATTGGTGGTTCCGGCAATGGTGAACCCTGGTTCGTTGCAGACAAGAATCTGGACAAAAATCAACTGCTTGTTGTTCAGGGCGATGCCCATGCAAGCCTGTACTCCACTGGTCTTACCGCAACGGGTGTAAACTGGATTGCTGGTGTAGAGCACATCCCTAATGTGCCATGCCGTTGTACTGCCAAGTTTCGCTATCGTCAACCGGATCAAGGTGTAACATTGACCTGGCAAGAAGACGGAAGCGTGGGTGTACAATTTGACCAGCAGCAAAAAGCCATTACGCCAGGACAAGCCGTTGTTTTCTACGACGGAGAAGTCTGCCTGGGTGGGGGGACGATCGATCAGGTGCAAAAAGTACCTGTACCCGCAATGCAATAATAGAGCTTGTCCATTAAAATGAGGATTATACACAATACCGTGTATCCCTATTAAAAAAGCCGTCTTTCATGTATACCATGAAGGATGGCTTTTTTCCTGCTTATTTTTGCAAAAAATATAAAAATAGTTTGTTATGCAGTCAACCAGACTCCTGCCCAGGCGGCCAACACCCCAACTACAACTGAACTGATAACGTAGAGCGCCGCGCTTGTGTATCGTTGTCGACCCATAAGTCCTAAGGTTTCATAGCCAAAGGTGGAGAATGTGGTGTACGCACCGCAGAACCCGGTTCCCCAGATCACCCAGATACTATCTGAAATCATTGCAGATTGATGCCACCCGTATAACAACCCAAGCAACAGTGAACCACTGACGTTGATGATCCATGTTCCCCATGGAAAAGCCGTTCCCAACAAGCCAGAGACCCATTTTCCCAGACTGTAACGCAGTACCGCACCCAGCACACCTGCAAAACTAATCCATAGGATCATGAGGCATCACCCTCTTGTCTTGGTGCTCCCAACATACGGTGTCCAAGGCTCATACCCAGCGCACATAGCATTAATCCTGCCAACAGACTTACGATCATATAAATAGCGGCATGGACCCATTCGCCCCATTCGGATAAACGAACAATATCCAGTGTAAACGTGGAGAATGTCGTAAATGCGCCAGTAAAACCTGTGCCAATCGCGAGTCGAAGTTGTGGTGTTATTTTGCCTGGAACGGCTATGGTAAAGAACCAACCCAAAAAAAGGCTGCCCATCGCATTGATTAACAACACTGCCCAAGGGAACCCCCCATTGACAGTTGGTATCGCTAACTGTATGGCATATCGGGTTAATGTACCGAGAAATCCACCCGCCCCTATATACAAAAGCTCTTTCATGTTGTGTGCATCTCCCGAATGATCTGTCTGTTCTTACAATTCCCTGCGCCGCTGTTGGTTCAGCCTGATCTTCGATTCGTTGCCTTGCTCCGTTGCCTCATAGAATACTCTACGTGAGAGCTGCTTTGGCAAATATTCCTGCTTCACATAATGCCCCGGATAATTGTGCGGATATTGATAGCCCTCATGTCCAAGCTTCGCGGCACCCGAGTAATGCGTATCTCGCAAGTGAAGCGGAACTTCTGCCGATTTCACCTCATCAATCGCGTTCATGGCTTTGGAAATGGCGGTGTACACCGCATTGGATTTTGGACTTTCGACCGCAAACAGAATCGCTTGTGCGATGTTCAGCTTGGCTTCGGGCCAGCCGTTATTCCGGTACGCATCAAGTGCTCCAATTGCCTGAGTCATGGCTTGCGGGTTCGCAAGTCCAATATCTTCACTGCTCGCTGCAATCAGACGCCGAATGAAGGTCATCGGGTCCATGCCGAGCTTCTCCACCGCGTATAAAAACCAGAACAACGCCGCATCACTGGAACCCCGAATACTCTTGTGAAATGCAGACAGCACATCATACTGTGTGGATTCATCCGCCTTAACAATCGGTCGCCGAATAGACTCTTCTGCCACACCAAGCGTAATATGAATGGACCCATCTTTCTCCGGTGGCGTGGTCAACGCAGCCAGTTCAAGCGCATTAAGCGCACGCCGAATATCTCCGTTGGCCATCGTGGCAATATGCTCAAGCGCCTCGTCGTCCGCATGCAGTTCCATGAACCCCAGACCTTTGTCCGCATCACTCAATGCTCTGCGCATCGCAATAAGCGAATGCTCCTTGTTCAGTGATTCCAGCTGGAACAGGGTGGATCGACTCATCAAGGCTCCATTGACATAATGAAAGGGATTCTCTGTTGTCGCGCCGATAAAAATAATCGTGCCCTTCTCTACCGCTGGCAATAGCGCGTCCTGACGTGAACTGTTAAACCGGTGTACCTCATCGAGAAACAGAATGGTTTTTGTTCCATACAGCTGTTTGTTCGTTTGCGCCTGTTCGATGACTTCACGCACATCCTTGACGGAAGCTTCCACTGCATTCAGACGTACGAACTGTCCTTGCGTTTGCTGGGAAATAATATGTGCCAAGGTTGTCTTGCCACATCCCGGAGGACCGTATAACAAGATGGACGAAATCTGATCGGCCTCGATGGCGCGCCGGAGTAATTTCCCTGGTCCAATAATATGTTCCTGTCCAATATATTCATCCAGATGCTCTGGCCGCATGCGGTCCGCGAGCAATCTAGCTTGCGGTTTTGAGTCCTGTTGAAACGAAAATAAATCCATTGCTCATCACTTCCTTAACGGATTGCCTTGCCTTGATTACAATTACACCTCTGATGGTTTTCCACTCTCTATCATATCATACTCTCGCGGTAACATAGCCATAAATGCATGTAGTGCACTGCTGACAAAGGCATCCTTGCGAGTAATAAAATGAGTCATCATGCGATTCATACCTACGGGGAGTGTATGCGTGCGCAGTAATCCATTTTTGATCTGATGCCTAATCACAATCTCTGGTAATAAGGAAATTCCCATGCCGGACGTAACCCCACTAATAATCGCTTCAAGGGTTCCAAATTCCATAATTACTGGGCGGGTAACACCACCCACCTCTAACCATTCCTCCAAAATCTGACGATAGGAACACCCCATGCTGTAGACAAGAATGGGTTTACTCTTAAGATCTTCATCCGTAGGACCCATACCAGAATAGACAACAAATAGTTCCTCATCAAATACGGGAATAGAAACGATGTCGGGATGATCACAGGGACAGCCTATAAATGCCCCTTCCAATTCATACCCAATCACTTGATCAATAAGCATCTGCGAATTGCCAGTAACCAGTGACAAGGAGACATCTGGATACTGTTTATAATATCTGACGAAAAGTTCAGGTAGTCGCACGGCCGCCGCGGTTTGGGTAGACCCTATTCGCATTGGACCCGATGGTGTGCTCGTCGCCCGAAGCGCCTTGGAAGCATCATTCAGCAAACCAATAATTTTATCTGCATAGGTCAGCAGCATCTCTCCGGCTGGAGATAACGTCATGCCTCGGTTATGACGAATGAACAGCGTTGTACCCACTTCTGCTTCCAGATGCCGAATTCGTGCCGTTACGTTGGATTGAACATACCCCAGTTTAGAAGCTGCTTTGGTCAGATTTCCTTCCTGTGCAACACACTGAAATATTCTAAGATCCCCGCTCTCCATGGTCCCCCCACTCTGACATCATTCAAAATGATATCCACTTCATTACCAATCATTATACTTCATGTGTAAACCGGACTACAATTCATGTAGATCCCAAACCAGTCATCTGACTGGATGATGATAAGGAGTGTTCAGCATGACATACTGGAAAAATAGAGTTGCTCTGATCACAGGTGGTGGAACAGGTATAGGCCGTGCTGTAAGTGAGATGCTCGCTGAACGCGGAGCATTGGTCGCTGTCAACTATTCCCGCTCACAAGATGCAGCAAGAGAGACTGTTCAACACATTTTGGATACGGGAGGCCATGCATTCGCCGTTCAAGCTAATGTTGCCAATGATCTTGAGGTCCGGCGGATGGTCACTACAGTAACTGAAACCTATGGCCCGATCACTGCACTTGTAAATAACGCCGGAATCACGCATCATATCCCCATGCACGATCTGGAGTCTGTTACAGATGACGTCTGGAATGAGCTGGTAGATGTGAATGTGAAAGGCATGTTTCATTGCGCTCGTGCCGTGACGGAAGGCATGAGACAGGCTAGCGGTGGTTCTATCGTAAATCTGGGCAGTATCGCAGGTAGTACGGGTTCGGGCTCCTCCCTCCCTTACGCCGTCTCCAAAGCGGCAGTTCATGGTCTGACCTTATCACTTGCGCACGCACTCTCACCCCACATTCGGGTGAATGCTATCGTCCCTGGCGCAGTTGCTACAAGGTGGTGGGCTGGAAACGAGGAGCGAATGCACCGTCTCGGCGGAGAATTGTTATTACAGCATATTGCCTCACCTGAAGACATCGCACACATGATCTGTGCTGCGCTTGAACAGCAATCCATGACCGGGCAGCTCATTACTGTAGATAGCGGACAGACGTTATGAGCTCCAGTCATGATAAAGATACCTGGATCATCAAACCATTGAAATATACACTATTAATCATTTTGACAACGCTAATCATGGGTACTTCTTTTCCAGTTGGCAAGATCGGCATGTTATATGCCCCACCTTTCCTGCTCATGGGTATACGTTATGTACTGGCTGGTGGATTGATGGCCTGGTTCCTACGTAAACGTCCTTTACCTACCGAGTGGCAGTCTTGGTTGAAAATAATCCTCATTGGCCTGTTCCAATCCGCAGGAGTGATGGGCTGCGCCTACTACAGCATGAACTGGATTACATCCGGTGAATCCGCCATTATTACGTTTACCAATCCGTTGCTGGTCATTATCCTCAGCGCTCTCTTGTATAGAGTGACCTACCGTTTCAGTCAGTGGATCGGTGTTGTGCTCGGTTTCATGGGGATCATGTTAACCTTTGGATGGCAGATGAGTTTTAGCCCTGGAACCTGGATTGGATTTGGTGGTGCGGTCTCCTTTGCCATGTCCACCTTGCTTATCAAACGCTGGGGCGATGGCTACGATACTTTTGTCTTAACAGCCTATCAGATGCTCGCGGGAGGTGCTGCGCTACTTCTACTGAGCGTATGGACTGAACATCCTCACTTTATAGTGAATACCACCTCGGTTATGGTGCTGCTCTGGTTAACGCTTGTTTGCTCCATCATTCAGTTCTCACTCTGGTTTTATCTGCTGCAGAATAGTGACCCAGCCCAAACCAGTTCGTATCTGTTTCTGGCACCGTTCTTTGGTGTATTATCGAGTTGGATTTTACTAGGAGAACACGTTCAGTGGTTTGCATTGGCAGGCGGTTTATTCATTGGTGTTGGCATATTCCTGGTGAATCGTCGCTCATCCAGAATGAGAAATAGCTTAACATAAACTTGAACTCCCCGCGTTCTTCGTCCGAAGATTAAGCAATTCTCGCACAAAAGCAAAAAAAAGGCATGCGCTTATGGGACTTTCCCATGAACGCCATGCCTTTGTTGTATAAGTAAACTCTATCTAACCAAGCTCTGGCCAACCCTGAATGGTTACGGACTCGCCATCGGGATTATGTGTTGCAGCCGCATAGATCGGCAGTACACCGTCGTGGAACAACCACAATTCGTGCAAGGCCCGTGTACAACCAACGTACAACAGCTTTGCATCACCCGCATTCGGCAGATAATGCTTCGGGTCTACGTCTGCCACAATAACAGCATCAAACTCCAACCCTTTGGACAGATAGACAGGCAAAACGGAGTGTCCACCCGTGTACTGCTTTTTGCCACCATCGATCAGGTTCAGATCCCAGCCTGCAGCCTGTAGTTCACGATGAAGTTCCTCTGCTTCATGCAGTGTACGGGTCAGGATGGAGACGGTTCGGTAGTCTTTGACCGTTAACACCTTCAAAGCCTGCTCCAGACTCGCCGTCCGCCCTTCGCCTCCATAAGCCAACGTCCGAACCGGATCACCACTACGGAAAACAGGAATCGCCGTAATCCCACTCTTGACGCCACGTTCCAGAATCGTGTTAGCATAGTCGATAATTTCCATCGTTGAACGATAACTTCGAGTCAATGCAAAGTATGCATTCTGTTCCTCAGGAAATAGAGAACTCATCTCTTCCCACGCATGAACACCACGGTACTCATGAATGCCTTGAGACAAGTCACCCAGTATGGTGAAGGAATGCCCTTTGACAAAACGATCCAATAACGCCACATGGAAAGGTGAAAAGTCCTGCGCTTCATCAATCACGACATGATCAAACCGCTCCGAACCCTCAATATCATGGACCAATGTATGAATGTATACCAATGCAGGCAAATCCTCTTCACGGACGATATCCTGCTTCAGATCTGCTGCCGTTTGTTTCATGACTAGTTTTGGAATAAGCCCGCTGAGCGAGGCTGGCACAGAACCACCCTTTGCAGCTTTGAACAGCTGTTTGTATAACGTAAGCGGCTCGTATTGAGGCCATTTTTTGGCATAGGCCTTCTCACGAGTAGACGCTTTTTTCTTGCGTTCTTTGCGCACAGCTTCTGGCATCGGTTTCTTAAGTTCCATCTCAATCCAGCGGTGAACCCGCGCCATGACCCGTTCTTTGCGTTTGGCCAGCGGATAATGTTTGTATTCCTCACCGAACCAGTTCTCGATCTCCGTCTTGCTGAGCACCTTACCATCCCATGGACTGAAGTCCATATCCGGTACGGAATCCGCTTCCATGCCCGACAGCCACTCTCGAATAAGCTCCATGAAACGGATTGATCCTTTGTAACGTCCAGGTACATCATCATTCAATTCAGGCCGCGCATCTGGTGTTTCGAACCAGGTGTTCAATGTATCCGACGTATTCGCCAAAGGCATTTCCAGCCCCAGCAGGTTCATCGCCCAATCCGGGAATGTCCGCTGTTGGATGTCCCCTACTCCAAGTTCCGGAAGCACATCCGAGATGTAGTCCAGGAACATATGGTTGGGTGCAAAAATAACCATTTTCTCCGCAGATACCTGCTCCTTATACTGATATAGCAAAAAGGCAAGCCGATGCAGGGCAACCGTTGTTTTCCCGGATCCAGCTACACCCTGAATGATTAATGCGGTGTTTCTCGCCGCACGAATGATCAGATCCTGCTCCGCCTGAATCGTAGATACGATGTCACGCAGTTTGTTATCCTTGTTCTCTCCCAGACGATAAACGAGGAATTCATCAGATACCGCTGGCTGGTCGCTGTCACGGTTATATGTATCCGCCACACGTTCCAATATCCGCTGCCGAATGACAACGTTTCGTTTCAGGTACACCAGACCTTCAATAAGCCCTTCCGGGGCTTCATACGTAGCGGAGGCTTCGCCTCCTGTAAATGAGTAAAACAGGCTGGCGACAGGAGCACGCCAATCGATGACGAGCGGATGCTCTCCCACCTCTTCGCGGTCTACGCCGATTTTGCCAATATACAGCGGTTTCCGTGCACCACTGCCCTGTTCTTCGAAATCCAAGCGTCCGAAATAGGGTTGCTGCGCGCTCTTGGACAAGGCGGTGCGGCGCTCTTCGCGTCCAGCTTCCAGCACTTGTTCTGTGAAGTCGTGGCCGGTATACACCGGAATATTTTGCAGTCGTTTCAACTGACTGTCCACTTCCTCCATCGTTCGCTCTAACCTGTACTCTTCTTCTTGATAGGCACTTTGAAAGCTGTCTGACATGTTTCAGTTACCTCCTAAGAATATGTTTTGCTCTGCATCGCCTAGATCTGGCAATACAAAAGGATACTTACTATATCACATAGGGCAATTGAAAGCCACATCCTTTTTGTAGGCTTACTTTTGCAAAGCATGAAGCTCATCTGAATTGATAATTAATGATGGCACTGACAAGCGCACAACAACCGAACAGAATAAACCACCAGGCCCACTTGTTTCTGGACTGCCTGCGCCTGCTGTTCAATGCGCCGTAAATCCCAATTAGCAGTACGACGGTGGAAAAACTAATCCCTACGATCCAACCAGCCATTATATCTGTCCCCTTTGTTTTCACTACACACGAACAGTCTCTCATTTCCTAGATTTCAGATGAAAAGCTCCTCCTCGAATATCCACTTGGAATTCACTTTTTCCACTTTTGTGTATTAGATAGTTGCGGTCCTCATGAAGAGGAGTCAAATCAAATTCACTTTTAAAGGCTCCTGATCTTTCTTTAAGTATAATTTGGAAACCTTCGTTATCTGGAATGGAAACCACTGTCTTTGCCCCTGTTGATACGGAATGCAATCTCTCTGGCATCTTGAAACAATCCATATGTATTCCTCTGCCTGTTGTGATCATTTGCAAGTGACGAAACTCCCCCGAAATGTCGATCTTGGCTGAAATGGATTGAAGATTGAGCTTATCTGCACTAAGGTGTTGTACTTTCACTACGGATGCCACTGCGCTCAGTTCAAGCTCCTCCATCCTTCCTGATAGAACTACACTACCTGAGGTGATCTTGCATTGACAGCGAGTGGCCAGAAGCCGATTCAACAGGAGTTGTCCTCCTGTGGAGTTTAGCAAAACACGATTAAAAACCCGAGCAGGTAGATGAATCTCCAATGCTGTTCTACCGACATTTATTCCAACGAGACCTCTCCTTTTTCTCCCGTCCACAATGCTTAAGGTATCCCCTCGTATGTTAACTTGCATCAGCCTTCGCTTGGAAAAGCACGCATCCGCATACTGCATGACGTGAATCAGTGCATCCACACTCGGAAGAACCCTGATATCTCCTGACAACCAATTTAGCTGTATATCATGAATCGATTGATCAATGTCTAGGCTCTTGCATATGGCAAGCTCACTACTTTTCAACATCTTTTCCCTCTCCATTTCAAACAATCAGGTGTAGTTTATTCCGCCTCCGCATATCCTCCCGTGCTGGCATGCCGATTGATAATACGTTGAATAAGCTGTTCACTTACAATATCCGCGCCCAGAAGTCTCATCATATGCTGTAAAAATCGAAGTCTTTCCAACGTCTGTGCCTGATCCCGCCCAAAAAGAAGAGGGTTAATCCAGATATTAACGAGCAGCATGAAGATTTCAGCGCACTCCAGCGGATATTCGACTGAAATGGACCCATCCTCCTTGCCCTGTTCCATAATGTTGGCAATAATTCGGGCATCCTTCAGAACACCCTTCCTGATTCCACCAAGTACAAACTGTGGATTCTTGATCTGAGTGCTTAGAACCTGATCAATTGAGTTGGACTGGATTCCAGGATCAACGATAATATTTTCCAAAATACTGATGAGCTTCTGTCTGGCATTCGGAGCATGCGTGTTCTGGATGAGTTCCATAAACATGTCTTCTGCCCGCCCAAGCTCTCTCTCCATCACTGCACTAAGGATATCCTCCTTGGATTTGAAATGATGATATATTGCACCTTTGGACATACCTAATTCATCTATAATGTCTTGAATACTGGTCTTTTCATATCCCTTTTCGGTAAACATTTGAGTTGAGACTGCCAGAATCAGGTCCAGTGTCTGCTCAGGGTATTTATTTCTGGCCATAAGCTCCTCCTTATACATACCAACGGTCGGTATCTATAATATAGAGTATGTTGGTCTTACTGTCAATATGAGGAATTTAAGAAAAAGAAAAAGGATCTCCGTTGAAATACCTCATGGGTATAACGGAGACCCTGCATTAATGAGAATTACTCTTCGTTTTCTACTGTAGCTGCATTTCCTTCCTGTGCCACAAATTGTTTCTGCGCTAATTCACGGTATACCGGATGATTGCTAATTAATTCCGTATGAGTTCCTGTTCCGGTAACATGCCCATGTTCCAATACAACAATCTGATCGGAGTCCACTACTGTGGACAATCGGTGCGCGATCACGATCGTGGTTCTGCCTTCCATCAGGTTGGACAAAGCCTGTTGTACTTCATACTCCGAGGTACTGTCCAGACTGGATGTCGCTTCATCCAACATGAGAATATCCGGACTGCGCAGTAAGGCACGAGCAATAGCAATCCGTTGGCGTTGTCCCCCAGATAACTTGATTCCTCTCTCGCCCACTTCCGTGTCATAACCCTGTGGCAGCTTGTCGATGAAGTCGGCAGAATAGGCCATCTCAGCAGCTCGCCGGATCTCATCCATCGTGGCCTCACGATCCAATCCGTACGTGATGTTGTCTTTGATCGTACCCGCCATAAGCGGACTTTCCTGAGATACATACCCGATCTTGCTACGCCAGGAGGATAAGGAATAATCCGTTATCGCTTGTCCCCCATACGAAATATAGCCTGAATCGGGCATATAGAACTGCTCCATCAAAGAAAACAGTGTTGATTTTCCGCTACCGCTTGGACCGACAATGGCAGTCACCTTGCGCGTGGGAACCGTCAGATTGATTCCGTGCAGCACTTCCTCACCTGTGACATAGGAAAAGTGTACATTATGGAATGCAATCGTCTCATTTCCTTTTGGCGCTACCTTGATGCTGTCATGTGGCTCTTCTTCATCAGCAAGAATAGCTTGTATGCGCTCCGTTGCACCTACGACCTTCTGTAAACGGGAGTATAACGTCGTGAATTGCCCCATTGGCATAATGACCTGGAACAACAGCAATATGAACGCGACCAGTTCACCCGGTGACAGCATGCCAGACGCTACACGCATTCCCCCTACACCCAGAATAACGACCAACACGGCAGTCATGACAAATGTAAACAAGGGACCGATCAGAGCAAGAATACGCGCTTCCTGTAAGCCAAAAGCAAACATTTTACGAATCCGGGAATCCCCTGCTTCTGATTCCTGTTTCTCCGTTCCATAAGCCTTCACCAAGCGGATCTCACCAATAACTTGACTGAGTACGGATGTAAGACCTGCCATCTCATCCTGCTGTTTCTTGGAGATCTTGTACATCTTTTTACCCACAGGCAGAAGAATCAACAGCGTAAGTGGCACCAGACTCAGAATAATGAGCGACATCACCCAATCCAAGTAAAATAGTAATGCCACTCCACCCACAACCACACCGATGTTGGACACAAAGGAAACCAAATAATCCGCGATCAACGTCATGATCTGGCTTGTATCATTCGTAATCCGGCTCATCGTATCGCCTGTCCGATTGCGATCGAAATACGGCATCCGCAGTGACAATACCTTGTTCCACAGCTTGGTACGAAGCGTTGCGACCACGCGTTGTCCGGCGTAATTTAACATATAAATGCTGATACCCGAGGCAATCGCTTGAATCACAAATGCACCGAGCAACAATAAAATAACAGATTTGTTCAGTGCCGAAGTGGTAAGTCCATCAATCAGACCTTTGGTCATCAGTGGCACAATCAGTCCGGCTGTTGTCTGAATCAAGGTCAAAATGAGGGCCAGAATCAGGATCAGTTTTGGCGGGTTCGTGGAAGCGATAAGCTTGACGAAATCCTTAAATCCCTTTTTTCCTACCTTCGGTTCATTCTGTTCTACTTGTTGCTGTTCTTCCATTCCCGTTCCTCCCGTTCTCCATCTGCTCACCAGAGATCATACGTATGAACTTACATGACGTTGCCTTTTGTTGTATAACACAGCTTTACAAGATACCATGTAACACAAAATTGGCTAAAAAGAGAATGGAAATGCCATACATGACCACAGGTACCTGTTTACCTTGACCTGCTGCCAGCTTCGCTAATGGATAGGCAATAAATCCAAATGCCATACCGTCCACGATGCTATATGTAAATGGAATCATGACCATGATCAGAAATGCTGGGAATGCCTCTGTGAAGTCACCAAAATCCATATCTTTCACACCTTGCACCATCAGGCCACCAATAATGATCAATATGGGAGCAATCGCACTGTCCGGAATGTAACCAAGTAGCGGGATGAAGAAAAAAGTAGCTCCGAATAACACGGCTGTAACGAGCGGAGTTAAACCTGTGCGACCACCTGCCGCAATTCCAGCTGTAGTCTCTGCTGCAGCAACTGGAGGACTGCTTCCGAATATGCCTGCCAACACGGTACTAATAGATAGTGCGCGCAGACTACCTTTGAACCGCTCTGGACGACCAATCATCTGTGTCTGAGCCGTAATTAATCCGATATTTTCGAACACCACAATGAGCAGTAGCAAAAATACCGCGATCCAGAAGGCAACATCAGCCAGCTTCATCAAAGACAATTCGCCAAACAACCCACCGTATTGACGCAGCGCATCCATCGCTGATACGGATTCACCTGGGCTCACTGCTCCAAGTACATAGGCTAGACCTGTCCCGACCAGAATACTGATCAGAAGTCCACCCTGTACGTTCCGTATAAATAAAATCAAGGCAAGCACCAGCGTAACGCAGGCTGTAATGACATTCGGATCATTGAAATGCCCAATCGCCACAAATGTGGTCTGGTGCGCGATAACAATTCCACTTTTTTGTAGACCGATAAATGTCAGAAACAAACCAATTCCCACCGTAATGCCATGCTGCAGATTTTTCGGGATTGCTTCGCTGATCATTTTGTATAGTGACGTAAACGCAACAATGGCAAACAGTATACCTGTAACGGTTACAACGGCCAGCGCTTCTTGCCAGCTTAATTTCATGGAATGTACAAGTGTATACGTGAAAAATGCATTAATCCCCATTCCGGGTACTACGATAATCGGTGATTTTCCTCCAAATGCCATGAGCAAACAGCCTGCAATGGACGTCAGCAGGGTTCCAACCATAGCTGCTTGTAAGGGCATTCCGGCATCGGAAAGAATTGTAGCATTGACCATAACGATATAGACCACGGCAAAATAGGAAATGGCTCCCGCCACAACTTCCTTCTTCCACTGGTCTCCTGGCTCCATGCCAAGACGTCTGGTCATCCATCCGTGTTTCATTTCGTTCTATTCCCCTCTCTCTATTTATAAATTCAACTAAAGAATGTTTACACTTGCCACTCCGATGACAGAATAACCTTTCGATCGCTGTTATCCCCAGATTTTTTGTTTAAATTTTTTAAATGTACGAATCCGGTGATAGCGTATGCTTCCGATGTAGCTTTCTTTCAGAAAGCTTTTAGGCGAACGCTTCGCTTCTCCAGCTTTTTTCTGTCCTCTCCGTTCTCGTGTAAAAAGTTAAGTTGAACCTATATGCCGCAAATCTTTATGTATGTATCATCATTTCGCGCAGCAGTGAATATCATACACGGTTTTGACTTTGAAGTACATGACGTAACTCTGACATTTATCTAGGAATACAGTTCGGCTATCATAGATGATTGAAGTCATATCTCTCCGTCATTCGACGTATCACCTACACAAAAAAGCGTGGATGCCTTATCGGCATCCACGCTGTTCTGTTGGCAGCAAGTTACTGCTGCTTGTTCTCTGCAATTTCTAACAAATCCTTAATCGCAACACTGACCATAATCAGTCCGGCTACCGGAGGCACAAATGAGTTACTCGCAGGTGGCTGTTTGGCCTTGCGAATTTCCGGAGCATTCTCGGGAACAATTTTTTGTGTTACGTCCTCGCGTGGTTTCATCGGCTTTTCAGTCGAGAAGACCACCTTCACACCTTTTTTAATGCCGTCTTTACGAAGTGTGGTACGCACAACACGGGCAATCGGGTCCATGGTCGTTTTCGAAATATCCGCAACCTGGAATTTCGTTGGATCCATTTTATTTGCCGCACCCATGCTGGAGATCATCGGAATTTTACGTTTCAGGCACTCTTTAATGAGATGGATTTTGTAGATAATCGTGTCGGATGCATCCAGCACATAGTCCAGTTCATATTTGAACAATTCCTCATACGTCTCTTCTGTGTAAAACATATTTAGGGCAATCGCATCACATTCCGGATTGATCAGTTTCACACGTTCCACCATCAGGTCCGCTTTTTTCTGCCCCACTGTCGTGGTCAGGGCATGAATCTGGCGGTTAATGTTGGTGATGTCCACTACGTCTTTATCAATCAGGATGATACGCCCAACGCCGCTACGGGCAAGAGCTTCTACAGCAATTCCACCTACGCCGCCAATACCGAGCACAGCGACTGTACTATTCTTCAACGTGTCCAGACCTTCCGGTCCGATCGCAAGTTCTGTTCTTGAAAATTGATGGAGCATTGAGAATCGATGCCTCCTTTATTTCTTTTCCGCTACCGGTTTACGGGCTACACGGATATGAAGTTGTTCCAATTGCGAGTCATCCACTTCGGAAGGTGCATTCATGAGCAGATCCGTTGCACTTGCCGTTTTCGGGAAGGCAATCGTTTCACGCAGATTTGTGCGGCCCGCCAGCAACATGACGAGACGGTCCAGACCAAAGGCAATACCACCATGCGGTGGAGTTCCATATTCGAATGCTTCCAACAGATAGCCGAATTTCTCATTCGCTACTTCTGTAGAGAGTCCAAGGGCAGCAAACATTTTCTCCTGAACATCACGTTTGTAGATACGCATTGAACCGCCACCTACTTCATAACCATTGAGAACAAGGTCATAGGCTTGAGCACGGATTGCACCTGGATCTGTGTCAAACAGATGTACATCTTCGTCTTTTGGACGAGTGAACGGATGGTGTTCTGCCACATAACGTTTTGCATCTTCATCATATCCGAGGAGCGGGAAGTCCACAACCCAAGCAAATTTGAATTTGCTGTCATCAATCAGACCGAGTTGACGGCCGATTTTCAGACGCAATGCGCCCAGAACGTCAGCAACTACTTTTTTAGTGTCTGCGGAGAAGAGCAACAAGTCGCCATCTTCAGCACCAGTACGTTCTTTGACAGCTTCGATTTCTTCAGGCGTGAAGAACTTCACGATTGGCCCTTTGAACTCGCCGTCTTTTACTTGAATCCAAGCCAGACCTTTCGCACCGTAACGTGCAGCAAATGGTCCGAGATCATCGATCTCTTTACGGCTCCATGTGCCACAGCCTTTAGCGTTCAGCACTTTCACTTCTCCACCTTTTTCGATGACAGAAGCAAATACTTTCACACCACTGTTCGCTACGATATCGTTCATTTCAACCAGTTCCATACCGAAGCGCAGATCTGGTTTGTCTGAACCGTATTTGCCCATTGCATCTGCATACGTAATCCGTTGGAAAGGCAGTTCCAGCTCAATACCTTTCGTTTCACGCAGCAATTTGGCCATCAGTTCTTCCATCATTGGCAGCAGGTCATCCTGTTGCAAGAAGGAAGTTTCGATGTCGACTTGAGTGAATTCTGGTTGACGGTCTGCACGCAGATCCTCATCCCGGAAACAGCGAGCGATCTGATAATAACGCTCAACGCCACCCACCATCAGCAATTGTTTGTAGATTTGTGGGGATTGTGGCAAGGCGAAGAATTCACCTTCATGCACACGGCTCGGTACGAGATAATCACGCGCACCTTCCGGGGAGCTCTTAGTCAGGATTGGTGTTTCCACTTCAACGAACTCTTCTCCATCCAGGTAGTCACGGAACACTTTGGATGCTTTGGAACGTAGTTTCAGTGTTTCGAACATTTCCGGACGACGCAGGTCCAGGTAACGATATTTCAAACGAAGGGATTCATCAACTTCGACACCATCTTCAATGAAGAATGGAGGTGTTTTGGCTGCGTTCAGCACTTCGATTTCTGTGATTTGAACTTCAATTTCGCCTGTAGGCAGGTTTTTGTTAACTGTTTCTGCATCACGTTTAACAACTTTACCCGTTACAGCGATAACATACTCGCTACGTACGCGATCTGCGATTTGCAGAGCTTCACCGGAATAAGCCGGGTTAAAGACAACTTGTACAATCCCGCTGCGATCACGCAGGTCGATGAAGAGTACGCCTCCCAAGTCACGGCGGGTCTGAACCCAACCGTTCAATGTTACTGTTTCACCGATGTGTGCGGGTGTTAATGCGCCGCAATGATGACTTCTTTTCATAACCAAACTCCTCATTATGTGAATTTCCGTTCTGTATGGGCAGTTAGTACCTGCTCTTCAACAGTCCGGTTACGTGTAGACCATGTATTCGAAAAGGCATCTTACCTCTGGCTCGCCAACTTCCGATTAATTGGAATCGTCGATGAGCCTCAGTAATTTTGCCGGATCAATTGTTTTACTTGAATGTTTAAGATTTAATGTAACACTTCGTGCTTATTTACCTTCGCGAATTGCCGCTACCAGATCATCAAGCTTCACGGTTTGTTGCTCACCCGTATCCATCGATTTGAGGGCGATCTCACCACGCTCCAGCTCGTCATCACCAAGGATGGCAGTGTAGCGGGATTTGAAACGGTCAGCTGATTTCATCTGTGCTTTCATCTTGCGGCCCAGATAATCACGTTCCCCAGACAGTCCAGACTGACGAAGTTTGAACAACAGACGGTTCACTTCACGATCAGCTGCCTCTCCCAGAGCAACAAAGTATACATCCAGTGGAGCCAGTGTAGTAACCTCAATTTTTTGGTGCTCCAGAATCAGTTGAATACGCTCCAGACCAATACCGAAGCCGATACCCGGCTGATCAGGTCCGCCGATATCTCCAACGAGACCATTGTATCGGCCACCGCCGCCAACCGTATCTATTGCTCCAATACCTTGAGCTTTTAATTCAAAAGCAGTCAGTGTGTAATAATCCAAGCCCCGTACCAGACGATTGTTCACAGCATAATCCACTCCGAAATCATCCAGGTATGCCTGCAGCTTGGCAAAGTGATTCAAAGACTCTTCATCCAGGCTATCCAGTATGGACGGTGCCCCAACGAATTTGTCCTGATCGACTTTGCAGTCGAGTACACGCAGCGGATTACGCTCCATGCGAGACTGACAATCCTTACACAGGCTGTCTTTCATCGGTCTGAGGAACCCAAGTAACGTCTCGCGGTATTCTGCACGGCTAGTAGAGTTACCAACGGAGTTAATCTCCACTTTGACATCCTTCAAGCCGAGTTCCACGCACAATTGGTAGCCCAGTGCAATTACTTCGGCATCAATCGCCGGGTCCAGCGCACCGATGGCTTCTACACCAAACTGGTGGAACTGACGCTGACGGCCTGCCTGCGGACGCTCGTACCGGAACATCGGACCGATGTAATAGAGCTTGCTCACATCCGGTTCGCCGTAGATTTTATTCTCTACATACGCACGGACAACACCCGCTGTTCCCTCTGGACGAAGAGTCATGCTGCGATTGCCTTTGTCATCAAAGGTATACATTTCTTTCTCAACGATATCGGTAGTCTCTCCCACACCGCGTACAAATAAAGAAGTCTGTTCGAAGATCGGTGTACGAATCTCACGGTAATTAAACCGTCGACACAGATCTCGTGCTTTTTCTTCTACGTACTGCCATTTCTCGACAACTCCAGGCAGTAAGTCCTGCGTTCCAGTCGGTTTTTGAAAAGCCATCTTGATCCCTCCAGCATTGATTTTCTCTGTGAAAGTTAAAAAATTCTACACGTGATCACTGCGCGGGCAGAACAACCTTACAATCGCTGTTATCCCCAGATTTTTAAAATTTTCATTCTAAATGTGGAAATCCGGTGATAGCATATGCTTCCGATGCAGCTTTCTTTCAGAAAGCTTTTAGGCGAACGCTTCGCTTTTACAGTTTTTTTCTGCCCTCTCCGTTTTCGTGTAGTTCTTTTAAATCAACTTATATAACAAAAAAATCCCTCGCCCTGTCGCTGTGTATACAGCAAACAAGGGACGAGAGATTGTGTAATATACATTCACCCGTGGTACCACCCACATTCCGGAAACCTGACACTTTAGCCGTTCAGGTGATCTCTGGTGATTCAGGTTTGCCTAAGGCATTCTGATCAAGCAGATATTCCGCTCTACGTGTAACGCACGTCCTGCGCAGGCCGGCTACTGGTCAACAGATCATCTCTGCTGTGTTCGCCGTCTGTTCTCGGGGAAGTCATTCGTCCGCTCATCAAGAGAATCCTTACAGCCTTGGGATTCCTCTCTGGTCATGTGGGCACGGAGTACTTGGTCCCGTCATCAAATCAGTAATATTTTTAAATAGTATTATTTTATCATCATTACTTTTTCTGATTGTAATGAACCGCAGTGCTAAAGTCAAGGGCTAACACGAAAAGATAGCTCTAAAAAATTTTGCTCACACGCTGCACGGGATGGGACGTCCACAAAAATCACGGATAATAGAAGCTGAATTCATCATATGAATTCCAACTTCTATTCGCTTCTTATTCCTCTATTGTTTCAGCATCCACTTCAACAGATCCGGCGCGCTCGCCCATAAACGGGAATGCATAATGACATATTCAATCGCTTCGTCGGAGTCGCCCATTCCGACAAAGTCAGGGAGGTTATGCGGCAACCGTTTCAAACCCAACAGGTAATCAGGCACATGTTTGTTCACACCCCGGGCCACACGGTACAGCATTTTGAGCTGGGAGGTGATTCCGTTTTTCTTATACTCCAGAATAATCTTGTCATAGGCAAAGGCCGCTGCGGCGTCACCTCTTCCATACTCCTCCAGCAATTGCTCTGCCTGATCCAATTGGTTACTGTACAAATACACAGCAGCGAGCAGGTAACGTGCTCCGGTATTGTCTTCCGTATTAAGCTCTAGCATATGCTCAAGGATGTGTGCCGCTTCTTTTGTATCTCCGCCAAACCAGCAGGATTCGGCATAGCTTTTGCATATCCGGATATAGGGACGAGTCTCATGAAGCCCCCAGAAGTCCCCTTTGTTCTTCTCAAAGAACAGTTCGCCCAGTTCACGTTTGCCAGAAGCGATTCCTTCCTTGAGGTAAGATCGTGCATCATTCTCATTGTCCGATTCCTCAGCCAAAATGAGATACGCATCAGAACTGTCAGGATACATCTCCAGCGCTGTTTCCGCCAAATGTACTCTCCGTTTGGAAGAGCTCGCTTCCCTCGCCTTAGACAGCAGAGCCTGTGCTTTGTCTTTCGATGTGCCTGGACCGTTCAGCATCAATAGCTCGTCCGTTTCACCGCCCATGCCGTATTCTTCGATGTAACTATTCATCTCCTTAACCTTCCGGGAGATCGTGCCTGTCGTTACCTCATATTTATCAGCCAGCTCAGCCTTTGAGACATTGAAGCCGTATTCCTCGGACAGCAAATACTCAATTGCAGCAGAGAACGAGCCTGTCTTCTTCACAGTAGGGCGGGTCTGACGGGAGTAGCCGTTCCATAACACCAGAGCTTCCAAAATCACCTCTGGCTCGTATTGTTTCCTCATGTTCTCAATAGTCTGCAGTGCCAGCTGTTCGTGAGCCGGATGCTCCCATTTCAAATCGCTTGCCACCATTTTTTTCAGCTTGGTCAAGGTCAGTTTGCTCTCAGGCTGAATGGAGGCTTCCCGAACCGGTTGCTCCGTTGATATTATCCCCAGTATGGATTCTACTGCAGAGGACTCCTTGTTCAGACAACATTTCTTATATTTTTTCCCACTACCGCATGGGCATAGATCATTTCTTCCAACCTTACTCAAAACTAATTCCCCCTTAAATCTGTCTCTAGCCATTCGCATGAGAACTCTGTTGCTTTAGCATTGTAGGTGTCATTCCTCAAACGAGGCATTCTATATAACTTTCAATTTCCATCGCTCAAGCAGAAACGGCTGCCTCGCACTTATATAAAAAAGGCGGGGCCGTCTCAGCGAGTATATGTTCATCTGGAATATGACGGATCACTCTGGCCATGAATTCCTCATACTCTCTGTCATAGGATTGGATTCGCCTGACCCCAATCGCTGGAGCTAGATTTACCGTCCAATGTAGCCCAACTATGAAAGCTGTAGAATATATAAACCCATCTCTCTATTCTAGCAAAAATTGAATAAAGGGGTAAGCTTTGCCCAAAACATACACATTCTCAGCTCAAAAAAAATAGCCTGCACACGGTGTGCAGGCTCAAAGGATATATAAAAAAAGGGGGTCATGTGTGTTATTATAAGCCCACTATGTTAAAGGCTTATGTATCTAATATTACAGTAATATTACAAAAATGATAGCGCTTTATAAATTAGTTTTTTAATATCCTCCTGATTAAAAAGCCCTTGCACATCACACGACTGTGTGGTCGAGCAGTGCAAGGACCAAGAAGTATCTACACTTTAATTCAACTCTTCCACATAGGCATGGTTGGAACGAAGCTTATGAACAATCTCCTCATAGTCCTCATCTCTTACTTTGGCAGACAGAACATAATGCAGATCATCATAATCGGCCGAAGACACATCCGCAGCATTCAGCATGTCTCCATCCTCATTCACTCTGTCACGAGTATCCCGTTCTGCATCACGGTCCACATTGGCTACCACAGGGATCACATTTTCGCTGGCTGGAACACCAGGAGCTGCACCTACACCCATTGCTCCGTTGGTACCTACCCCACCTGCTGTATTATAAGGCACCAGTGGCACCATAACACGCGTGTCTCTACCTATCGCACTATCGAGTTGACCTACTTCCAAATGCTCTGTACGGAACGTCTGAAGTGAAGTTCTTGCTCCCTCTGCCTCGTCCTCGGTTCGAAAATACGCCTGAATATGTTTTGTCATGTCAAACCCTCCTTTTTCGGAATGAAATGCTACGTGAGGTTTCGTAACCCCACGATGTAACGTAGTTAAGATACATCAATATATGTCAGTGGCACTGGCTGAAATTATATAACTTTTAGCAGTTCACGTACAAACGCTGGCTCATCTTCAGGCGTTCGGGATGTAATATAGTTTCCATCCACAACAGCCTCATGATCCTTGAACTCTGCTCCTGCATTTACCATGTCATCCTTAAGTGGTGGGTAGGATGTAATCGTACGGCCTTTCAACAGACCGGCACTAGCCAAAATCTGCGGACCATGACAGATCGCTGCAATTGGTTTCTTCGCACTGTTGATCTCGGTGACAAACTTCAGGATGTGCGCATCACTACGCAAATTCTCAGGGGATGATCCACCAGGAATCACGACTGCATCATAATCTGAAGCGGATGCATCGGAGATCGCCTTATCTGTAGTATAGGAGGCCTTTCCTCCCTTACCTTTAAGAGTCTCACCGGCTTTTAATCCGATAATCTCCACTTCATGTCCAGCTTTTTTTACTTCGTCATACGGAACCTGCATCTCCGAATCTTCAAAGTCATTCGCCAATAAAAAAGCAACTTTACTCATAACGTATGTTCTCCTTTCCGTGTTCGAACTTTCTTTATAAAATCGGGTCTTGCAGTACATTGGCACTTCGTTGTGCCTCGTTTTGTTATTACCCTCACCAGAGCAATTTATAACAATTCGATGTAATTTCATTTTGTAACGAAGTCGTCAAACGAATACTTAAAAAGATCAACTCACGACAAAAAGTCCTGATTCGGTAAGGAATCAGGACTTTTTCAGAATCTGTATAATCCAAATATCGGATATTTATATCCCTGTGTAAACATTCAAGATCGCGGAAGATGACTTTGCTTCCCTTTGTCCGAATCCTGAAGTGCCCAGATCGTTGCAACATACTCAGCAGCCGAACGGGCAAGGTGCAATGATTCATACAGGTTGCCAGGGAGTAACAAAGGTTCTGTACGGGTACGTGTTTCTTTCGCAGATTGGCGCATAATTGGATGGATACTCCTTTGATCATGAAATAGTCATCAACGAATTATCCCTCATTATGGCCTGAACCCCATGAAATTATGCACGTGGTTCCTGACGAACCGGACTTTCAAGCATCAAAGTCACGGGTCCCCAGTTGGTAAATGTTACATCCATCATCGCTCCGAAACGACCGGTTTCAACCTGAATACCTTTATCCCGTAATAGTTGATTAAACGTTTCATATAACAGTTCTGCCGCTTCAGGTCGGGCCGCAGCCGCAAAGCTTGGACGCTTTCCTTTGCGACAATCTCCGTACAGGGTGAACTGGGAAACAGACAATACAGCACCGTCTACATCAAGCAGGCTGAGATTCATCTTCTCCTGATCATCCTCAAATATCCGTAACCCACTAACTTTGTCAGCCAGATACTGGGCATCCTTCTCGGTGTCCTCATGGGTAATGCCTACGAGCAGCATTAATCCGGATTCGATCTTACCTGTCAGCTCGTCTCCCACGGTCACCTGAGCCTCTTTACAGCGTTGTACAAGCACCCTCATCTTACAGGCTCCTTACTGCATAATCCGATGCACCGAATAGACATCTTTCACACGTTTGATCCGTTCTACAACGGATTGCAGATGATCCGTATTACGAATCAGAATTGTGACGTGCACCAATGCTAATTTATTTTTATCTGTCCGTCCTGTAACGGCAGATATATTGGTTTTACTTTCAGATACAGCCTGAAGTACCTCGTTGAGCAAGCCATTCCGATCATGGCCTGTAATCTCAATATCCACACTGTAACTCGCTTCAATATTCTCTTCCCACTCGACCTCAATCACACGTGCTGCTTCTTCTCCGTCTGCACTTGTCGGGATATTCGGACAGTCACTACGGTGTACGGAAACGCCGCGTCCGCGTGTAACGTATCCGATAATGTCATCCCCAGGTACAGGATTACAGCATCGTGCGAATCGGACAAGCAGATTATCAATGCCTTTGACACGAATACCGTTGGTTGGTCGATTTCTGCGCTCAGGTGCAGGTTTCAGCTCACGCATCTCGGAATTTAATTCCAGCAAACTGGACTCTTCCTGCTCTTTACGCAGTTTTTCCGTTGCTTTGGTTACAATCTGTGCAGCAGTAATCCCACCGAATCCAACAGCCGCAAGCATGTCATCAATATCGTTAAACGCATATTTTTTGGCAGCTTCCATCAACTTGTCATCCGTCATCCACGCAGAAGGATCAAGCCCCATGCGTTTCAGTTCACGCTCACAGCTATCCCGACCTTTTTCAACGTTTTCTTCACGGCGTTCCTTCTTGAACCATTGCTTGATCTTCGCTCGTGCATGAGATGATTTCGCAATTTTTATCCAGTCCTGGCTCGGTCCGTAAGAATGTTTGGACGTCAAAATTTCGATGATATCACCTGTCTTCAGGTGGTAATCGAGCGGAACAATTCGACCGTTCACTTTAGCACCAATGGTCCGATTACCAACCTCCGTATGGATTCGATAAGCAAAATCCAAAGGAACAGAGCCAATCGGCAATTCGATGACTTCTCCTTTTGGCGTAAATACAAATACCAGATCCGAGAAGAAATCCATTTTGAGTGACTCTACGAATTCTGATGCATCCTGTGCTTCATTTTGAAGTTCAAGAATTTCACGGAAAAACGTAATCTTATCTTCAAAATGATTTCCGTTCGCAGCGCCTTCTTTATAGGCCCAGTGGGCAGCAATACCAAATTCAGCAGTCCGGTGCATATCCCATGTCCGGATCTGTACTTCCGTTGGTTCGCCATTGGGACCAACTACTGTTGTATGCAGCGATTGATACATATTCGCCTTCGGCATCGCAATGTAGTCTTTAAAGCGTCCAGGCATCGGTTTCCATAACGTGTGTATAATTCCCAGGGTAGCATAACAATCCTTGATATTATCCACAATAATACGAATGGCAAGCAGATCATAAATTTCGTTAAACTGCTTGTTTTTGGTGGTCATTTTCTTGAACACGCTATAGATATGTTTCGGGCGGCCCGAAAGGTCTGCCTGAATTCCCATCTCATCGAGCTTGTTCGTAATTCCATCCATAACCGTATCAATATATTGCTCACGTTCCGCACGTTTTTTGTGCATCAGGTTTGCAATTCGGTAATACTGCTGCGGATTCAAATAACGGAGGGCGATGTCCTCCATTTCCCATTTGATTGCAGAAATACCCAAACGGTTTGCAATCGGACAGAAAATCTCCAACGTTTCGTATGAAATCCGACGTTGGCTTTCTTCCGACTGAAACTTGAGTGTCCGCATATTATGCAGACGGTCAGCCAACTTAATCACGATGACACGGATGTCCTGCGCCATGGCGATGAACATTTTGCGGTAGTTCTCGTTCTGCTGTTCTTCCTTGGAGCGAAACTGAATACGTTCCAGTTTCGTCAAGCCGTCAACAAGCATGGCACACGTATTGCCGAAATGATTGCGGATCTCTTCAAGTGAGACCGTAGTATCCTCTACTACATCATGAAGAAGCGCTGCTATTATGGAGATGGTGTCCATCTGCATATTCACAACAATGTCGGCAACCGCAAGCGGATGCAGAATATACGGTTCTCCCGATTTTCGCGTCTGTCCATGGTGAGCCTGATCAGCAAATTCATAAGCTTCTCGTATGCGCACCAGATCGGGTTCTTTGATATATGCCCCGGCCTTCTCGAGTAATTGCTCTATGCCCATTCTGATCTGTTCCGTGTCCTTTCTATACCAAATGGAACCCGTGACAATGCTGCAACACAGGTTCCCCGTAAAAGTAATTTCCTATAATTATGACGCTTCACCCGTTTCCCGTCAACTGCTGACGAATAAGAGCGCTTATCCAATTTTTATATTCGTGATCTGTATTACTTCTAACCCATTTCCCTATGACGCACAGGGGATTGAATGTATTTCTTATTTCTTATGTATTATTGCCGTTATTTGCTGAAATAGAAGGAAAATTCATGAAAATATAAATCCCATCGCTCTGCTACGTCAAAAATGTTATTGCTTAATTAAGAGAAACTCTGTAATCTATTGAAAGTTTGTGTTTCGGAAAAGGAGATGAAATTCATTGCAACGCGAAATTCAGGTTAATCAAAAGATGCCACTTGGCTCAGGTTCACTGCTTAGCCTTCAGCATTTGTTCGCCATGTTTGGCAGTACGGTGCTTGTACCGAATCTGTTCGGTGTAGATCCAAGTATGATCCTGCTGATGAACGGAATTGGAACATTGTTGTACATACTGATGTGTAAAGGAAAGATCCCCGCATACCTTGGGTCCAGTTTTGCCTTTATTGCTCCTGTCACAATGGTATTAAAACAACATCCAGAGAATGGTTACTCCATGGCACTTGGAGCTTTTATCATAACAGGACTTGTTTTCTGTCTCGTGGCCCTCATTATTAAATTTGCGGGTACCGGATGGATTAACGTAGTCTTCCCACCAGCGGTAATGGGCGCCATCGTTGCTCTGATCGGTCTGGAGCTTGTACCCGTTGCAGCGCAAATGGCCGGATTGATTAATTCTGATCCTATTGCTAACCCCAACTGGGCACCTCAGGCCAAACCCATTATTTTATCCATGGCCACGCTCGGAATCACTGTCATTGGGGCCGTAACGTTCCGTGGATTCCCCAAAATCATTCATATTCTCATCGGGATTGTAGTCGGTTATATCCTTGGCTATTCTATGGGTCTGGTTGATAAACAGGCTATTGGCAACGCAGATTTCATCTCACTACCTACCGTAACAACACCTACATTTGACTGGTCCGTTATTTTCACCATTTTACCTGTAGCGCTCGTGGTTATTGTAGAACATATTGGACATTTGCTTGTAACGAGCAGCATTGTGGGCAAAGATCTCTCGAAAGACCCTGGCCTTCATCGTTCCCTGCTTGGTAACGGGGTCTCCACCATTCTGTCCGGGTTTGTAGGATCTACTCCCAATACAACCTATGGTGAGAATATCGGTGTTATGGCACTGACTCGTGTCTACTCCACATATGTCATTGGTGGTGCAGCGGTTATTGCAATCGTACTCTCCTTCTCAGGAACATTCTCGGCACTTGTAGCCAACATTCCTGTGCCTGTTATGGGTGGGGTATCCCTGCTTCTGTTCGGGGTTATTGCAGCATCCGGTCTGCGTATTCTGGTTGAACAGAAAGTTGATTTTGCCAAACCGACCAATCTGCTGCTTACTACACTTGTACTGGTCATCGGACTAAGTGGTACAGAAGTTACTTTCTACGGCGTTCATCTAAAAGGGATGGCACTGGCAACCATCGTCGGAATCCTGATGAGCTTGTTGTTCAAAATGTTTGAAGTACTGGGTTGGTTGAATGACGATTCGCAAAAACAGCCTATCACTGAAAAAACGCCTGATTAATTTCCATCGTATACACATCAAAAAGCCTGTTCTCCCAAACCTTTACGGTTGGAAGAACAGGCTTTTTGATAATCATTAATGCTGTATATTATTTCCCGGGAAACGGAAAAAGCAATTCATGTTTCATCACAGCGGTACATGTGGAGATTTCAGCTTAATAGTTCATCAATGTGAATACATCGATTTCAGGCAATTTAGCACGACCATTCAGATCAGACAGCTCGATCAGGAAGGCAGCACCGACAACTTTCCCACCCAATTGTTCAATCAAATTGATGGAAGTTGCAATCGTTCCACCCGTTGCGAGCAGATCATCTGCGATCAGGACATTTTGACCTTTTTCAATCGCATCTGTGTGCATCGCGAGTGTATCCTTGCCATACTCGAGATCATAACCAACTTCAATCGTCTCTCCAGGCAGTTTTCCACTTTTGCGAATCGGAGCAAAACCGACACCAAGAGCATATGCCAGAGGGGCGCCCACAACGAAACCACGTGCTTCAGGTCCAGCAATGACGTCAATTTTGAGATCAGAAACCATCACTTTCAGTTCATTGATCGCATTGCGGTACATTTCTCCATCTTTCAACAATGTTGTAATGTCCTTAAAGCTGATTCCCGGTTGTGGAAAGTCAGGAATGACACGAATATAATCTTTAAAATCCAAAATAATCTCCTCCTAAAATAAATACACAAACTTCCATCTAAGATACGCCCTTCATCCGGGATATCATCCATTGTGTCAGTTGCGGTGTGGCTGCATCCAGCATCACCTGTTCTATCTCGGCCATGTTTTCGAGCGCCTGATAGTGACGTGAAGCGGTTAGTTCACGCTTAGGCGGGTTATCCACAAACGCAATTTTGCCGTTATCACGGGTAATGAAGGATAACTCTTCGAATACATCCAACATCATCGTAATCATGCGCGGCGAACAACCACACTGACGACTGAGCACAGGAGTAATCTCTTGTTCCTCCACGGGTTCAGCTTTCCATTTCAACACCTGCATATAAATACGCTTAAAGAGTTCTCTGGAAGGCATCTGAAGGCGATCTCGGCGGTTGCCTGATCCGTGCAGAAGGATGATATTCTCAGCCCCACTGAACAAAGCCAGCATGGCATCAAGTTGTTCCGGGGTTTCCGGCGTATCAAACACAAATAACGTCCGGACTTGTTCCTGTCCATAATGCTCTGCAGCAGCATTACACGGAAATAACCCGACCTTTCTATCATATACCCAAAGGCAAGGTTCATACAATGAATTTCCCTCGGAAACATCTGTTTCTTTCCGAACAATAGCACCAACAGAACCTGATTTATATCGCAGATGCACCTCAAGTGAGCTCAAGAAATGCTTCATTGCATTCAATGGCTCGGCATTACCACGCAGATCAAACACTTGGACCTGAGGAACATGAATGTCCTGAAGCATCAGTTGAGGTTTTCTCATCCCATTCCATTCATTGATGGACAGTTCTCCCATCACATCAATAACGGAACCTGGGAGAAGAAACTCTGCTAACGCTCCCTTGCCAAAAGCGACGGTTTCCAGTTGCTGACCATCCTGTTCCAGAACCAGTTTCAGATGGCGTTTCTCCCGTCCCATTGTTCTGGTTTCCTTCACAGTCACACTCCTCAATACAAACCGCGGCGAAGGATTGCTCATCCCGAAAGGCTGCAATCTGTCGATCTCCTGGATCACTTTCAGCGGAACATCACTGATTCTGCATTCATCATCCGCAAGACGCTGAGGTACAAAATCCTCTTCAGTCAACACAGATGCGGCAAACTCATTCAAGCCAGCCTCAAGTTCTTCCAGCTGATCCCGATGCAAGGTCATACCTGCTGCTGCAGGATGCCCCCCGTAATGATCCATAGTGTGTTTATTAACTGTGAGCGCCTCATAGATATCCAAGCCCTCAATGGAGCGCGCAGAGCCCTTGCAAATACCGCTCTCTGGATCGATCCCAAGGATAAGTGTAGGTCGGTAATAACGCTCCAGCAATTTGGAAGCCACAATACCAACCACTCCGACGTTCCAGCCCTCACCAGCCAATACGATTACATCTGGAACGGATCCTGAACGAAGCTGTATCTTTTGTTCCAGCTGTGCAGTTGCTTCTTGTAATATGCCCTCCACGACTTGCTGCCGCTCTCGATTCAATAGATCAAGCTGGCCGGCAAGCGTATGAGCTTCATCCAGATTCTCGGTGGTGAGAAGGGATACCGCTCTCCCGGCATGATCCAAACGTCCACTGGCATTAATACGAGGTGCCATGGCAAAGGCAATATTAATTGAAGTCACCTGACTCTGATCCACACCACTGATTTCCAGCAATGCACTTACACCAGGAAGACGTGAACCACGCATCGATTCTATTCCATAACTGACGATAACCCGGTTCTCCCCTTCCAAAGGCATCAGATCGGCAACGGTGCCGATGGCTGCAATCTCCATCCATTCACCGGGCACTTCCCCGATTAATGCCTGAGCGAGCTTCAAGGCTACTCCCGCTCCAGCCAAACCTTTAAAAGGATACGGACATCCCGGAAGTTTAGGGTTAATCAGAGTAAAGGCTTCTGGCAAAATTTCAGGCGGCTCATGGTGGTCTGTCACAATGACTTCGATGCCCAGCGTTGCCGCATAGGCAATCTGTTCAACAGCACTGATTCCGGTGTCCACGGTAATTATCAATGAAACGCCTTGTTGATGCGCCCAATCCAACGCATGGTTGTGCAATCCATACCCTTCATTCGAGCGATGAGGGATATATATATCGTACGAAGCCCCAAGATGACGCATCAAATGTATCATGAGCGATGTGCTGGATACGCCATCGGCGTCATAATCCCCGTAAATCAAAATATGTTCTTCCCGCTCCAATGCCAGCTTGATTCGTGGCACAGCTTCATTCATGCCGAGTAACAGATAGGGATCATGCATCTGATTCAGGTCAGGATGCAAAAAACGTTCTGCCTCCTTCTCATTGTGCACTCCTCGACTCACAAGCAAACGTCCAACAAGGGGGGAAACGGAAAGCGCCTGCGAGAGTCCCGCAGCCGCCTCCAAATCGATATTCGGTGTATTCCACCGGTATTGCGAATAAAGCAATGATAACGCTCCTTTCCTGATCTACTGGACCCGCGCTTCACTACTGAATTAATGTCGCTTCGTGATCGGGCAGTTCATGATTGGATTTATAAGGATAGCCTGGATCATAAGGTATCGCTTGGATCTGTACTTCTTTCACATGACTGAAACGGGTGAGCAGTAGTGTCTTGGCCCGATTAGCAATCTCCTGTGCTTCCAGTATAGAGATCCTCGGATTGACACTAATGACCAGCTCAATCGTAACGTCATGTTCCTGTTCACGTGCAACCAAATGCTCAATGGTAATGATGCCATATACCCGCTGTACGGTCTCTTTGAAATCTGACGCTTCTTCCTGCTCCAGTTCCTGAACGAGTGAACCATAAACTGTGTCCACAATCATTCGGTAACCCTTGTGAAGCACAAAACAGGAAGCAATCAACGCTGCCGTGGGGTCCAGGTAAAGCAGCATGCTCAAACCCGTCTCTTCCCCAGCCATTGATCCTATAATACCGATTAACACGGTGAGGGAGCAATAGAGTGCACGGCGATGTTGCTGTGCATAGGCCAGCGCCTGAGACTGGTTTCGTTTACGGAAATATCTGTACTGAAATTGAAAAATCGCTTCTTTTACAGCCAGAGCTGCAACAGCCACCAAAAGTACCGACTTGCCGGGTGCTTCCGGTTCACTTCCGGAGAGACTACCCAATGCGGAGATAGCAAGCTGTAATCCACCCATGAGGATCAGCACAGATAACAATACTGAGATTCCGGGTCTAGCAACACGTGAATGTTCTTTAAACCGTTCCCTGCGAGCCTTGCTCTTATCGCGTACAGACTTGGAGGGAAAGAGACCAGCCAGGGCAGAACTAGCTTCAGAAGCAGAATACAAGCCGTCAGCGAGCAATGATTTGCTGTTTGCCATATAACCTACTCCCGCTTTGATCACCGCAAGTCCCATATTACCAGCAATACCACTCCATGTGGCAGCCTGAGCAGATGGGATATGTTCTCTGGTCATGAATATTCCCCCTTAATTCTGTACATAAAGTTGCAAAACCGCGCCTGGCAGACGCGGCTCACAATAAGATGTTTAGTTAGATTCTTTAGCTACTGTTTTTGGCTTTTCCACTTGTTTACCTTTGAGCATCAGCCATAGTGGAGCGGCGATATAGATTGAAGAATATGCGCCGAACAGTGTTCCGATAACCATCGCAAGCGAGAACATGCGAATGGATTCTCCACCAAATATGAACAAACAGATTGAAGCTGCAAACACGGTGAATGTTGTATTCAGGGAACGTGTCATCGTTTGAGCCAAACTGCGATTGACTACCTCACGTAGGTCGGCTTTGGTTGTCTTTTTGGCAAAACGCAGATTCTCACGAATCCGGTCAAAGATAACGATCGTATCGTTGATAGAGAACCCGACAATGGTCAATACTGCAGTAATAAAGGTCAGATCCACTTCCAAACGGAAGATGGAGAACACACTTATTACAACAAATGCGTCATGGAAGAGCGCGATAACCGCAGCCAAACCAAAGCGCCACTCGAATCGGATCGCAACATAGATCATGATCCCGATACTTGCAATGAGTACCGCGTAGATCGCGTTGCGCTCCAATTCTTTGGCCATCTCTGGATCAACAGTATTTACTTCATAGGAAGCCGATGCATCCAGTTTGGTAAATTCCTGTTTAAATTTGCTCTCTTGGGTCTCATCCAATTCATTGGAGAAACGAACATTTACACGGTCAGCCCCCGGTGTAATGGTAACATCACCCTCATCAACACCGATGTCCTTAACGATAGGTTTAATCTGCTCCGCTGTGATTGCTTTGGATACCGAGATATCCACATTCGATCCAGCACGGAAATCAACCGCGTAATTCAAACCCAAAGCCAGAATGCTGATGATCCCCGTAATCGTCAGAATAATCGAGAAGATATAGGCAATCTTACTACCTTTAACGTAATCAAAATTCCAATTAAAGCGCACGAATTTCACTCTCCTTCACTCCGAAGTACTTAGGCTTCTTCAACACGTTACCCCGTACAAGCAGGGTCAACAGGAAGCGGGAGAAGAAAATATTCGTGATAATACTGGTGACGATGTCAAAAATCAGCACGAGTGCAAACCCTTTAACCGCACCTGTTCCCAAGAAGAACATAACAGCCGCAGCAATAATGGTTGTGATGTTGGAGTCAATGATCGTACGGAAGGAATGTTTACCACCCGCTTTAACTGAAGACAATATCGACTTACCACTGCGCATCTCTTCTTTAATCCGTTCGTACGTGATGATATTGGCATCCACCGCCATCCCTATACCCAGGATAAACGCCGCAATACCTGGAAGGGTAAGCACGAATTCTCCTAAATAGAAAATCGCAAGTACCAGCCACGTATGTGTGATCAAGGCAAAACTCGCAATAATACCAGGAATGCGATAAAGCCCAATCATGAACACTAGAATAATAACGGAACCAATCAATCCCGCTTTAATCGTCTGATCCAGAGAAAGCTTACCAAGTGTTGCACCAACACTTTGTGAATACTTCTCTGTAAGTTTCAGTGGCAATGCACCCAGGTTAATGGTGTCACGAAGCTGGTTTGCTTCATCACGTGTGTAGGCACCCGAAATCTGAGCGGAACCATCTGTCAACTGTTGTCTAACGGTTGGAGCAGAGAGCAGCTCATCGTCCAAATAAATAGCGAGAGGTTGTCCAATCAAACGTTTGGTAATCTCGGAAAATTTGGCTTTGTCTTTCACTTGAATGTCAATCATCGGCTCATTCAATTGAGTGAACACAACTTTGGCTGCATTCTCAACAAATTCATTTCCGCGAAGTTCGATTTTGGTGTACTCGCCTTCCTTGTCATTATCAGCTTTACTACGGAAGGTCAAAACAGCCGGTTCTTTCATTTTGGCTCTAACTTCAGCCTCATCCGTAACCCCTGCCAACTTCAATCGAATCCGGTTGCTTCCTTCAGTGGTTACCTCCGGTTCACTTGTTCCGAGCGCATTGGCGCGGCTTTCAAGGCTTTTGGCCGTTTGCACCAAAGATGCTTTGGTGACTTGTTGACCTGCTTCGAGCGGCTCTGCTTCATATAAGATCTCGTAGCCTCCCTTTAAATCAAGGCCCAAGCGTATATTTTTGAGCAGTTCCGGGCTTGTTCCCACCATTACCCCTGTGGTGACAAGCACGACCAGAATGAAACTGATAATTCTTTTCATGCCGTTCCTAGATCCCCTTTCGTTCTCAATATTCCTATTATAGCGATGCCGTAAAAAGCAGTCAATTTTCAACAAAAAAGATCCCTTTCGTCTAGAAAGAGGACCCCCGGTATGCAGACACGGTCATAAAGTTCATAAAGCTTGTTGCTTTCAGTGACAAAATGTCGTTCACCAGCTGGTGAAGCGGTGGAATGCCCTGTTTTTCATATTTATGACTGACGCAATTCCAGACATCTTTGCTGGTGACATATTCGTAACCGACAAGCCTTAATTCCTCCGCTTTGCTACGGCAGAGCATCTCTATTGACTGTTCCAACTCCACATCATTCATTTCTTCCAACGGGGAGCCTCCCTTCGTACATCCAAGCCTTTATGCGGCATCAATATTACATGATTCGACTTCGCCTGATCATATTCCTTCTTGCTGATTATGGTTCTTTTTGTTAATCGTGTCCAAGTTGTCATGAGAAGATAAAGGACTGGCATAGGATGAAGAACAACGGCTTTGTCCCGTTTATGTTGATAGCCTGTACTTTCAACCGGGAAAGAGGGGTAGTCTTGAAGAAACAGACATTTATCCAGGGGGCCATGATCCTGCTCGCGGCAGGCATAATTAATCGAATACTTGGTTTCATCCCGCGCATTGCGCTGCCACGAGTCATCGGTGCAGAAGGTGTTGGCATCTACCAATTGAGCTATCCCTTTTTTATCGTACTGGTGACATTAATTACGGGTGGTATTCCGCTCGCCGTAGCCAAGCTCGTAGCCGAAGCTGATACCGGTGCCAATCGTTATTCCCCCCAGCGAATCCTGCAAGTAAGCTTAAGCTTTACGTTGACCCTGGGTGTTGTATTCATGTTTTTGTGCATCCTATTTGCACCCTGGGTTACCAAGTACGTGCTCACAGATGAGCGGGTGTACCATACGTTCGTTAGTATGAGCCCCATGATTGCCATTATCGCCGTATCTGCTGTCTACAGAGGGTATTTCCAAGGTAAGCAAAACATGATGCCTACTGCGATTTCATCCATTGTTGAAACCATCATTCGTATCGTCTGTGTCATTTGGTTTGCCTGGCTTCTCCTCCCCCACGGTATTGCCCAAGCTGCTGCTGGTGCCATGCTGGGCGCGCTCGTTGGAGAATTTGGCGGTATGCTTGTACTCTTGTGGAAGTATAACAAGCAAAAGAAAGAGTTACCGCTCGCTATGCAACAGAACATGTCTAATCTCACAACCACGCCTTCAGCCAAACCTTTAAACCCAATACCTTCAGTTCTTAAAGAAAATGGTACTCCACAGCCCGGATTAATCCGGCGTTTGCTTGCAATCTCGATTCCTGTTACAGCAGGCCGATTGGTTGGCTCCTTGTCCTATCTCGCCGAAACCATCGTTACTGCCCAAAGTCTGGCTCTGGCGGGCATATCCAAAGGACTTGCTACAGCACAATATGGTGCATTACAAGGTATGATTATTCCTCTACTGCTGCTACCGGGAGCACTAACCTCATCGCTCGCGACATCACTTGTGCCTTCACTGTCTGAAGCTTCTGCTCAGGGAGATCGCGCACTGATTCACAAAAGAATGCATCAGGCATTACGTTTGGCACTTGTGACAGGTGCTCCGTTTTCTGTGTTTATGTATGTGCTTGCCGAACCGATGTGTCTTGTTCTGTATAATGATGCATCGATTGGAAGCATGCTGAAGCTAATGGCTCCTTTTGCTTTGTTCATTTATATTCAAGCCCCTCTTCAAGCTGCATTACAAGCTCTTGACCGTCCAGGTAAAGCATTGCTAAATACGTTTATCGGTGCTGTTATCAAAATCACGTTAATTTTAACGCTTGCTTCCCGGCCTGAATATGGCATCTTTGGTGCAGTCATCGCCATCTGTGTGAATTCTACTGTAGTTACCCTGTTACATGCCCAAAGCGTACGCAGTTTGTTACAGTTCCGCTTCAAAATGATGGATTGGGTCAAGACGGGTGCAGGAATGTTTATCATGGGAGCAGCGACCCTACTCATATACGAAGAGACTGCGATGATATTGCCCTTCTGGTTCCGGATGCTCCTCGCTCCTTTGGTCGGGCTTATCGTGTATTTTATCGTCATGGGCTGGACCAAAATGATTGATTTTCATGATTTATCCCGTGCTCCTTTGATAGGTTCATGGTTCAAGCGTCGGTCAGGCAAATGATTTTTATTTTTTATCATCTTTTGGGCTGACATATATCTTCCCATTGTGGTCAATAGAGCATATAAATACATCTTTGAAATCCAGAATTCCGTTATGTTGAATTTGATTTTTCAGCCAAAATCTCGTTTTCTGGATGATCTCCAGATTCTGATCTTGGACCTTTCCGTCCATAATTAAGGGGAGTGGCAGACCTTCATATTTGATATTTGGAAATCCGTCAATCTGATTTTTTCCTGTTTTGGATTTACTGGAAGAAGCCCCTTCTGAATCAGAGCCAGAAGAATTGCTGTCGTTGGAAGCATTCTCATCCTTTGGAAAAACGGTCAGCTTACCTGTGGTCTCCAAAATGGCGAAATCAACCTCACCGATACTGTCTATATTCTGTTCACGGAGTTGTTGTAATAGATCATCCAGATTATATCGTTGCTTTCGCATCTCATCTCGGAGAAGAACACCTTTGGAGATCAAAACAGTAGGTTTGCCATCAATCATTAGACGAAGACGCCGACTTTTAAGACCAATAAAGGCCATTCCGATCTGTACAATGATCAAGGTAAGCATGGGTGCAATCCCGTGAGAGAGCGGTTTATCAATATCTTCAATGACAAAAGCAGCCATTTCAGCAAGCATGATGGACACAACAAGATCAAACATGGATAGCTTACCTATCTCACGTTTACCCATAACCCTCATTGCACAGTACACCAGAAAGTACATGAGAATGGTTCGAAAGATATGTGATCCGACATCTGGGAAGTTCACAACAGGGGTCCTCCTTCGAAACTGAGTTTTTAACAGTTAGCTGGGTAGTGCAATCCCTATTTTGACCTGAACCTTACAGGCTCATGCAGAAATAATCCGTTCATTTAATGGAAAACAGTTCATAAGTCCGAAGGCTTGACCATACACTGTATTAACTTATAACTTGTACAAGGGGGTTGCTTCATGCAATTGATCCGCCGCTTGGTTTCGTTTCGAGTGTCCAATCCGATTCTGTCAGGCCTCTGTCAGGCTTTTGTATGGATGTTTATCGGGGCATTAATTCTCTCCTTTTTTCTCTGGATGAGCGGAATGCGGGAACAGGACCTCTCGTTGTATACCTATGTTGTTCATGGCTTATCGTTATTGGTCGGTGGTTTTGTCGCAGGCAAACGCTCTGGTGAAAAAGGATGGTACTACGGAGGGATTACCGGAATTGTATATGGACTCCTTGTTCTATTGATCGGATTTCTCGCGCTGGATGCTTCGATTAATTGGAAAGATAGTTTACAACTGCTTAGCGCTTTCTTCATTTCAGCTCTCGGTGGCATGTTCGGCGTTAATACGCATCGCTCCTAGCTGACTGGTAAAGAACATCGACCTTCTTTTATAAAACAAAAAAGAGAACCGGGTCTCCAGGGAGATCCGGTTCTCTGCTAGGGAATACGCCACAAACGTATCCTCATTATTCTATGTTACAGTAACTATTCAACAGCCGTATCACGAGCTACAGCCGTGCTGATTGCATTACGGTCAAACGTAAGCTTAGTTACATCGTTTACACGCAATACAACCACATCGTCCGTAATCTCAGCGATCGTACCGTGAAGGCCACCAATCGTTACAATTTTATCGCCTTTTTTCAATTGGCTCAGCATCGAATTCCGTTGCTTTTGCTTTTTGTTCTGTGGACGAATCATCAAGAAGTAGAAAATTGCAACCATGAGTACCAAAGGTACAATCAAAGATACGATTCCACCGCCTTGCGCTCCTGCTAGAGTCATTCCCTGAAACATTCAAACTCCCCCTTATCGACTATACATACAGATATTGCTTGTTACGCCGGTTTCCTTAGAACCTCAATCAGAAACCTTTGTCATTGTCATGAAGACCATATTGATCGAAAAATTCATCCCGGAAATCAAGCAAACGATCTTCCATAATGGCTTTACGTACATTACGCATCAAATTCTGCAAGAAATGAAGATTATGGATCGTTGTCAAACGCAGGCCAAATGTTTCATCTGCTTTGATCAAATGACGCAGATAAGCTCTGGAATAGTTGCGGCAAGTGTAGCAATCACATTCAGGATCTAATGGTCCAAAATCAGTTGCAAACTTGGCATTGCGAACTACCAGACGTCCTTGACTGGTCATCGTTGTTCCGTTACGGGCAATCCGAGTAGGCAGAACACAATCGAACATGTCCACTCCACGAATAGATCCCTCAATCAACGCATCGGGCGAACCTACCCCCATCAAATAACGTGGTTTATTGGACGGCAACAAAGGTAACGTATAATCCAATACACCATACATCAAATGTTTCGGTTCTCCAACACTCAGTCCACCAATAGCATACCCCGGGAAATCCATGGAAGTCAAATCTGCGGCGCTCTGACGGCGAAGATCTTCATGCATGCCTCCCTGTACGATGGCAAACAAACCTTGGTCATGCGGACGAGCGTGACTTTCGAGACAACGTTCTGCCCAGCGGCTCGTTCTTTCGAGTGATTTTTTGACATATTCATATTCAGCCGGATACGGTGGGCATTCGTCAAACGCCATCATAATATCGGAGCCAAGTGCATTCTGGATTTCCATCGCCACTTCAGGAGAAAGGAACTTCTTGTCTCCATTCAGGTGGGAACGGAAGTTAACGCCTTCTTCAGTAATTTTGCGCATCTCGCTGAGAGAAAACACTTGGAATCCGCCGCTGTCCGTCAGGATTGGACGATCCCAGTTCATGAACTTGTGTAATCCGCCAGCTTCACGAATGATTTCATGTCCTGGTCTCAGAAACAGATGATACGTATTACTCAAAATAATCTGAGCATCCATTTCTTTCAACTCTTCAGGGCTCATTGTTTTTACAGTCGCCTGTGTACCTACAGGCATAAAGGTTGGTGTCTCAATAATACCGTGAGGTGTATGTACACGTCCCAGACGTGCACCGGATTGTTTGCAAGTTTTGATATGTTCATACGTAATTGCTGCCATTGGTTTTAATCATCCTCTAAAAGTTAATCGTTATACCGTTATACTAATATATCAACATGGCATCGCCGAAGCTGAAGAACCGGTATTGCTCTTGGATGGCTTCCTCATATGCCTGCATAATATGTTCCCTGCCTGCTAGTGCACTAACCAACATAACCAACGTGGATTTCGGGAGATGAAAATTCGTAAGCATCCCATCGATTACTTTAAAGGAATAGCCCGGATAGATGAAAATGCTGGTCCATCCGCTGCTCGCTTGCAGTAATCCATTCTCGAATTTACTCCCCACCGTTTCCAAAGTCCGGCAGCTCGTTGTCCCAACCGCAAAAACACGGTGTCCATTCTCTTTGGTCTGGTTAATCAGATCTGCCGTTTCTTGTGACAAAGAGTAATACTCCTCATGCATGACATGATCTTCAACAACGTCTACCGACATCGGTCTGAACGTTCCCAGTCCTACATGCAGCGTAATGAAGGCAACATTAACGCCCTTGGCACGAATCTGATCCAACAATTCATCCGTAAAATGAAGTCCCGCTGTGGGTGCAGCCGCCGATCCCTCATGCTTGGCATACACGGTCTGATACCGTTCGCGGTCATCCAAAGTCTCTTTGATATAAGGTGGCAACGGCATCTCACCAAGACGATCCAGAATCTCTTGGAAGATTCCATCATACGTAAACGTGAGTGTACGTGCCCCCATCTCGCCCTCTTCTTCAATGATTGCCTTCAGTTCATCACCAAATACGATGACTGAACCGGCTTTCAGCTTTTTACCCGGCTTAACCAGTGCTTCCCACTTGTCGCCTTCCACATTTTTGAGCAATAACACTTCCGCTTTTGCTCCGGTATCTTCTTTTGTACCGAATAGACGGGCTGGTAGAACACGTGTGTCATTCAGAATCAATGTATCGCCGGGATTCAGAAAATCAATAATATCGGGAAACGTTTGATGATTAATCTCACCACTATCTTTGTTCAAGGTAAGCAAACGGGATGCCGTGCGATCAAGCAATGGCGTCTGTGCTATCAATTGCTCTGGTAATTCAAAATCATATAAGTTCACATTCATTTAGTTTCATTCCTTAACAATAGTCGCATTTTGATAATAGTGTTTCAATATTGCCTGGTAATCATACCCTTCATCTGCCATGCCTTTGGCTCCCCATTGGGACAAGCCCAATCCGTGGCCATTACCCTGACCGATGAACATGTAGGTCTGACCCTGCGTCACCGCTCTCGCTTGACCATCACCACTCATAACTACAAGTGCATTACCGGATGATGTTCCTGCGCCAGAAGAAGACAATACAGAGGCACCATTTGAGCCGGTTTTACTGGCTGTTTTGCCGTCAGCGCCTAATACAGTATAACTTCCGGTCCCTGCAATATCAAATAAAGTGCTCGGTAATCCACCGAGCGCAGAGCGGTATGTATCGGCATATTTCACCGTCATAGCCTGTCCATTGGCAGTGACTTCAAGTGCTCTTCCGGAAGGTCCACGCTTGGTTACTTCCAAGGTTGAGATTGAAGCAGGAACAGACGCTGTCGTTTTACCCTGAAGGGATTTAACCAACTGGGCAGACGTGAAAGGCCCTCTCACCCAAGCATAGTCGTTGGATTGAGCCACTTTTGCCAGCACAACAGCTTCGTTGCCTGGATTCATTTTGGCTACAGGTTCAACAGTGGATTGAATTAACGGAATGGGACGTACATTGGTATTCTGAGCCGTTACCGTCACTTTTGCCAGTCCCGCATTGGTCTTGGTCGTTAATTCTTTGATGTTATCCTCACGAATGTACCCGCTAACGCCTGAACTGAGCAGCACATGGTACCACGTATGTAATCCTGCCTGGGCTGATGTATCCCCCGAGCTAACTACATTAGTGAAAACACCTGCTCCACCATTCCATACCTCAGAAGGATGAGCCGTCTGGCCGCCCGCATTGGAGGAGAACACAGCTTCGATGATTTTACCACCGCTCTTGACCACTTCTCCCGCAGTTGCATCCACTGCGCTGGTTACTTTATCGTTCTCCGAACCAATCCCGTTATAGGCTTGGCTGAGAGTTGTATCCACGACATTGGCAATTTTGAAACGATCACCCTGTTGAAGCGCATAGGATCGAGCGGCTACGGCTTGAACTTTCAGAGCCTCAGCAGGCCAGGAGGAATACACCTCTGCCCCTACGACAGAGTACAGGTATTGCTCCAATGGAACGACGTTTACCAACGCAAGATCACCACTTACGATGCTAATTTCCATATCTCCACGATACGTTCGCTGGGAACGTTCCACTACTTTGATCCCATTGCCATTCCCTTGTACCAATGCTTTGGATTCAGTACCTGCAATGGTGTAATGCGGAGCTGTTTTGAGTGCATCCGTACTTAATCCTGCATCTTGGCGGATGATGAGCCCTGCACTATTGTTGACAGGCGTAAGGTTTACCCCCGGAGCTTTGGCTTCCACACTGTTCTTCAATACAGATAATTCCGCATCTGTTGAAGCTTCACCCACCCATACCGCATATGCTTGGCTTCCTCCACTCAGTTGAAGGACTGGATAGACACTACTAACTCCTGCTGATAAAAGGTTGGCTTGTGCTGCCTCTGCTTCCTGAATCGAACCATAGGTTCCAGCAGACAGGCGTTTACTTCCCGTTACAGCTGGCTTTTGACCAGCCAATTGAGCTGCTGCTACCTTTTGTACTCGTGTAACAGCTTGTCCTGCCAGTGCCTCCGTTGCATAGTTGCCTGTGTAGAGCTGGTAAATGGCATTTCCATTCACAGACGTTGTGAACAGCAACGGTTTATCTGCGGTTGCCTGCAACAATTTTGCTGCTGCCGATGCTGCCTTGAAATCCGCTGTTTCCAACACCTTTACTCGAAATCCATCTGCACTGAAACGGACCTGCCCTGCCGGAAGGCTTACATTTGCGCCACTCTCTGATTGGATGCTCCATTGTCCGGCCGACTCAAGCGTAATGAGTGGTGTAGTTGATTTATACGTACTGCCCAGATTCGCAAACATGGCAATCCGGATCGTCTGTCCATCATTTCCTGCTGCGTATGCAGACACTTGCAGACAACCCACTGTCAAAAGAGCTGCCGCCAGTACCTTCAATCGACGACTCCACTTCTTCGTTCGTATTGCTTTTCCCACAATCAGACTCCTCTCCATGCATTTCTTTCACTTTATATCGGGTTAACCCGTGATTATTTCAATGTTTATGGTGAACGTTCAAATGGCATGTTCAACAGGTTCGATTATTTCCCATCTCTTGGTGGAACAGGAAGACCCAAATGATGATAGGCGAGATCTGTTACGATCCTGCCCCTTGGTGTACGCTGAATCATACCAATCTGAAGCAGATACGGTTCATAAACATCCTCGATCGTCTGACTTTCTTCACCAATCGTAGCAGCAATGGTATCCAACCCTACCGGACCTCCCCTGAAACTGTTGATCATCGATTTGAGCATCTTGTGATCAATCTCATCCAGGCCACGCGGATCAATCTGGAGACGTTGCAACGCTTCTTCCGCCAGTGTCTGCGTTATAATCCCATCACCACGCACCTGTGCAAAGTCGCGTACTCGTTTTAACAAACGGTTCGCGATCCTCGGTGTCCCACGTGAGCGCAATGCAATCTCTTCTGCTGCATCTCCCACAATTTCCACACCCAAAATTTCGGTAGAGCGTGAGACGATATAAGCCAGCTCGTCAACCGTATAGAATTCCAAGCGACTGATAACACCAAATCGGTCTCGAAGTGGAGCAGACAGCAAGCCAGCACGCGTTGTAGCACCAATCAGAGTGAATGGCGGCAGATCCAGCCGAACAGAACGTGCACTTGGACCTTTACCAATCATAATATCCAATGCCGAATCTTCCATAGCAGGGTACATGACTTCTTCAACGGTACGATGCAAACGATGAATCTCATCAATAAACAGGACATCGCCTTCCTGCAGATTGGTTAACAATGCTGCAAGATCACCCGGGCGTTCAATGGCCGGGCCTGACGTCGTTCGTAAATTAACGCCCAATTCGTTGGCAATAATATTGGCAAGTGTTGTTTTACCCAGTCCAGGTGGTCCATATAACAAAACGTGATCCAGTGCCTCATTACGAAATTTAGCAGCTTCAATATATATCTTTAAATTTTCCTTCACCTGATTCTGTCCGATATATTCATTCAGATACCGGGGACGAAGACTCAACTCAACATTTTGGTCCTCCATCATCAGGTTCGCGGAAATAATCCGATCATCCATGTTCATCCCTACCTTTTTTTGCAGGCTACAGCTATATTATAATATGCAAATTGTATTATCCCGTAAACAGCATTTGCAGCGCTTTTTTCATCAACACATCAACAGAATCCGCTGTAGTAACATCCTTTTTCAATTTGAGCCATACTTTATCAAGCTCACTGTCAGTATACCCAAGTGCCTTGAGACCTTCACGTGCCTCATCCCAGGCTGAACCACTTCCCGACTCTTCCGATGGAGGAGCAAACAAACCTGTTGCATATGCTGCTACGCCAAAACTATCCAGCTTATCCTTGAGATCCAGAATCATGCGTTGTGCAGTCTTCTTGCCGATGCCTGGCAATTTGGTCAAGAACGTAAGGTTCTCCTGGTAAATCGCCGTAACCACATGTTCTGGTGTACCTCCAGCGAGTATGCCCAGAGCTACTTTTGGACCGATACCAGATACTTCAATCAATTTACGGAACAAACGCTGCTCATCCCGTGTCACAAATCCAAACAGCAACATTGCATCCTCACGTACATGATGGTGAGTGTACACCGTAATTTCGCCTTCTTGCTTCGCAAACGCAAATGGATTTGGACAGAATACGCGATATCCCACACCATGAACATCCAGCACAATATAATCATTCTCTACATGAATGAACTGTCCTCTTAGAAAATCAATCATTTTCGCAATACCTCATTCAACTTGGAATTTAATGTATAAGAGTGTGCGTGGCACACGGCTACAGCCAATGCATCCGCTACGTCATCCGGTTTAGGAACGACTTGAAGACGCAAGAACATTTTGACCATCTCCTGTACTTGCTTCTTCTCCGCCTTACCGTACCCCACGACGGCCTGCTTGATCTGCATTGGGGTATACTCTGCAATAGGCAAACCCTTCTGTGCGGCAGCGAGTACCATGACTCCTCTAGCCTGACTGACAGACATCGCTGTTGTAACGTTCCGATTGAAAAAAAGTTTCTCCAACGCTACTGCGTCCGGTTTGTATTTATCAATCAATTGCACCATACCTTCATATACGTGAAGCAACCGTTCCTCTTCAGGGGTATGAGCTTCCGTCTGAATACATCCATATTGTACGGGTACCACCTTACTGCCGATTTTATCCACAAAACCAAAACCAACAATCGCAATCCCCGGGTCAATTCCCAAAAAACGCAAAACCATCTCTCCCTCACAAAAGCGAACATATGTATCGTTCATTTCATTATAACAAAAGATAGACCCTGCGGCAGGAAAAACTTTGTCTAACTGATTACTCGCCTTTATTCGTGAATTTTTTACATGTTTATACGTATTTTCATGTATTTCAGTTCAAACGACAAAAAGGACATCTCTTCGATGTCCTTCATCACATTCCACGTATTTTAGATTCTATCGCTTGGTTACGTAAACCACCAATGTTATTGCTATTGCCACCATCTTTTCAGTACTTCACAATCTTAATACTGTAGGTGAGGACGTTTGGATTACCCGCCATTGCGGATTAAATGATGATCTTCATCCACGGCATAGTCACTGAACGTAGAGATCACGCTATCATATTCATCCTTGTCCTGAATCCGAATACCCTGCTGCAGTTGCTCCAGCACCCCTTCAGGCAAAGAACTCTCCAACGTCCCAACATCCAATTGAAAGAACGTACGAATAACCTTCTCTTCTGCAGGCTTACCCTCGTACAAATTAAGGTTCCCTACAGCATCTATGCTGATATAAGCCTGCTGTTTACAAAGCGGTGAAAGGTCATCCACACGTTGCTTCAAATGCAACTCATCTGATGTTCCAACGGTAGCATCCCATTCCGGATGTTGAGCCAGTAACATCTTCAACTGCGGTCTAGCCATCTTGCCTAACTGCTCTGTCTCCACTCCGCAGATGTACTGTGTTTCCAGAACCACACTCGTTAAATGATCCGGATCAGAATCAAGTTGCTCCACTAACGCCTGAATCTCCTGTTCTGATCTTGTTTCCTGCGTAACAGGGCCCATCACACTGGTTGCCTCACTAAAATTAGTTGTCAGCAAACGCTCAATCGCCGATGAGATGGACAACCCGCTGTAAGCCAATATCGTAACTGCAAGCAAAGCCGCCGTCATCCATACTGTTCGTTTCCACCGTCTCCAGCGTCTCTTGAATTGTTTTCTGAAGTTAAACGTGTTCACATGAACCCCTTCTATCACTTTTTAAACCTATTGTGACCTAAAGAACAAGGCTTTATGCACAACTAACTTGTCATCTGAAGAAGGAACCCACATGTGTTAGGTTAGAGAACTTGTCATAGCGAATACCGGAACCTGTATTTATAGAATCTTATATAGATAAATATAAAAAAAACACTATCTAATTAAAGATAGTGTTTTAGAGATCGGGATGACACGATTTGAACATGCGACCCCCTGGTCCCAAACCAGGTGCTCTACCAAGCTGAGCTACATCCCGTTATATATACCGGCGAGAGGACTCGAACCTCCACGGTTTCCCACTCGATTTTGAGTCGAGCGCGTCTGCCATTCCGCCACGCCGGCAAGTTTCAAGTTATAATGGCGCGCCCTGAGAGATTCGAACTCCCGGCCTTTTGATTCGTAGTCAAACGCTCTATCCAGCTGAGCTAAGGGCGCAAATATTGGAGCGGAAGACGGGAATCGAAC